>DASVAJ010000084.1:0-192628 GCA_036376415.1 Terriglobales bacterium | reverse complement strand
CCGAGTTGCCGAGCGGCACGGAGATGGTGATGCCGGGCGACAACGTGCAGCTGGTGATTGAGCTGATCACGCCGGTGGCAATGGAGAAAGGCTTGCGCTTCGCCATCCGCGAAGGCGGGCACACCGTGGGCGCGGGCACGAACAGCGAGATTATTCAGTAGGCGAGGGCGTAAGCCCTGGGTATAACGAAAGAAGACAGAGTCCCAATTTTGTTTTGAGCTTTTTGGTTTTGGGTTCAAGCCCGAAGCTAAGAGCTAGAAGCTAGGAGCTGGTTTCAATGCCCCGAGAGATCATTACGTTGCAGTGCGGTGATTGCAAAGAGCGGAACTATTCGACGACGAAGAACCGGAAGACGACGCCGGACCGGCTGGAGATCAAGAAATTCTGCCGCCGCTGCCGGAAGCATACGCCGCATAAAGAAGTGAAATAGATTTGGGAATTGGGAAATTTTGTAATTTGGCAATTGAAAATCCCGCATGCAATCGCCGATTTTCAAATTTCCACATTACTCAATTACAAAGTTACCAAATGGGTTTAGGGGCGTAAGCTCAACGGTTAAACTGCCGGTCTCCAAAACCGGACTTGGGGGTTCGAATCCCTCCGCCCCTGCCAGCAGTTTGAGGGAAGCAGAAGGCCAGGTGAAGTAAATGGCAGTAGGAACAAAGAAAATGGCAAACGCAGCAGCGGCACCCGACAGCAGCTTGGGCGGTATCAAGTCCTGGCCGGAGCGGATCAAGTCGTTCTACAACGACGTGCGCACCGAAATGCGCAAGGTCACGACGCCATCGTGGAAGGAAGTGCAGTCCACCACGATCGTGGTCATTGTTGCGGTATTCATTTTTGGACTGTACTTTTTCGTGATCGACAACGTGATCGGCAGGGGCGTCGACTTCCTGTTCCACGTGTTCTCGAAATAAAGGTTGTGATTCCCACTATGCAGGACGAGCAAAAAAACACCAACGAAGCGGAATCGCCGGCCCCATCGGACAACGCCACCGCGATTGCCGAGAAGCCGCGCAATCCCAACATGAAGTGGTACATCATCCACTCCTATTCGGGTTTTGAGCGCAAGGTCAAAGAATCGCTGGAGTCGCGCGTGCACGCGTTTGGCCTGGAAGAAAAGATTGGCCGCGTGCTGATCCCGACCGAGGCCGTCACCGAAGTTCGCGGCGGCAAGAAATACACCGTCGAGCGCATGTTCTATCCCGGCTACGTGCTGGTGGAGATGGACATGGATGACCACGTGTGGCACGTGGTGAAGTCGACGCCGCGCGTGACCGGATTCGTCGGCACCGGGCAGCAGCCTACGCCGCTTTCGGAAGAAGAAGTTCAGCAGATCGTCTACAAGTCCGGCGAAACCAAGGACAAGCCCAAGCTCAAGGTCAAGTTCGAGAAGAACGAGACGGTGCGGATTACGGAAGGGCCGTTTGCAACCTTTACGGGCGTGGTCGACGAGGTGAACGAAGACCGCGAGACCTTGAAAGTGATGGTCACGATCTTCGGGCGGTCGACGCCGGTGGAGCTGGAGTTTAAGCAGGTGGAGAAGCAGGCGTCGTAATGGGCAGTTTTAGTGCCAAGTTGCGGGTGTGGAATCCGAACGCGCCTGACAGGGTCGAGGAATTGGAAGCCATGGTCGACACGGGCGCAGCGTTTTCATGGATGCATCGCGACAGACTGGAACGCTTGGGCGTGGAGAAACTACGGCGCATCGGATTTCGCGCGATTGACGGTTCGATTATCGAACGCGACACGGCTGCTGTGTGGGTGGCGAGCAATGATTTCAGGGCACCAGGCATAATTGTCATGGCTGAGCCCAGCGATATGGAAGTTATTGGGGTTCACACCATTGAAGGGCTGGGGTTGGTGGCAGATCCGGTGCAGAAGAAGTTAATTCCAACGGTTATGCCGGCACTAGTGTCACGAATCTTTTCAGCTAACAGCTAGGAGCGACGAAGTAATGGCGAAAAAAGTTACAGGATCGGTGAAGTTGCAGATTGCGGCGGGCAAGGCTACGCCCGCGCCCCCGGTTGGTCCCGCGCTGGGACAGGCGCAGATCAACATCATGGAATTCTGCAAGCAGTTCAACGCGCGCACCAGCCAGAAGGAACTGGAAGGGCTGATCATTCCCGTGGTGGTGACGGTTTACAACGACCGCTCGTTCACGTTCATCACCAAGACGCCGCCTGCCTCGATTCTGCTGAAGCGCGCTGCGGGAATTGCGAAGGGCTCCGGGGCACCAAACAAAGATAAAGTCGGCAAGGTCACGCTGAAGCAGGTCGAGGACATCGCCAAGCAGAAGATGCCGGACCTGAATGCGGCGTCGGTGGATGCGGCGATCAAGAGTGTGCGCGGCACGGCAAGGTCCATGGGAATCGAAGTCATCGGGTAATTGGGGAATTGGGAAATTGAAAACGCTGTGTGGATTACCGGTTTTCAAATTACAAAATTACTCAATTTCACAATTACCAAATCGTTGTCATTTCACCACGGCTGATCGGAACAGCGTTCAGCGGTGGGAGACGGAGAAATAGATGAGAAAAGCGGGAAAAAATATCGAGAAGGCGAGGAAGGCGATCGAGCAGCGTCCGTATCCGTTGGCCGATGCCGTGCCTCTCTTGCAGAAAGTCAAATACGCGAAGTTCGACGAGACCGTCGAGGTTACGATGCGGCTGGGAGTCGATCCCAAGCACGCTGACCAGATGGTTCGCGGGACCGTTGTTCTTCCGCATGGCCTGGGCAAATCCAAGAAGGTTCTGGTGATCGCCTCCGGCGAAAAAGTTCGCGAGGCGCAATCGGCGGGCGCGGATTTCGTTGGCGGCGAGGACATGGTCGAAAAAATCCAGAAGGAAAACTGGACGGACTTCGACGCCGTCGTTGCTACGCCGGACATGATGAAGTCGGTGGGGCGCCTCGGCAAAGTGCTCGGCCCGAAGGGGCTCATGCCCAACCCAAAAACCGGCACGGTGACGATGGACGTGGCGCGCGCGGTGCAGGAAGTCAAAGCCGGCAAGGTCGAGTTCCGCACCGACAAGACGGCGCTGGTGCACGTGCCGGTAGGCAAGATTTCGTTCACCCCGGACAAGCTGGTTGAGAATGCGACCGTGCTGATCACCAGCGTCGTGAAGGCGAAACCCTCGGTCGCCAAGGGCAAATACATCAAGGGCTGCTACATCAGTTCGACCATGGGGCCGGGGATCGCGCTGGATACGACAGCGATTGAGACAGCGGCGAAGGCTTAATCTGGCCTGAAAGCCAGTGGACAGCCGAGCCGGCTGTCCCACACCTTTCGAGATTAGGGGATCAACATGGCGGTTACTCGAGCGAAGAAGATTGAGCAAGTCGACAAGCTGGGGAAAGACCTGCAGAACGTTTCTACGGTGATTGTCACCACGTACACCAAGCTGACGGTGGCGCAGGATTACGAGTTGCGCAAAGTTCTGCGGAGTTCCGGCGCGAAGTACGCGGTCGTCAAGAACACGCTGGCGGAGCGCGCGGCCAAGGGCACCAAGGTGGAAGACGCGCTGAAGAATCTTTCCGGCGTGACTTCGATTGCTTACACCACCGGCGATCCGGTCGCGCTGGCGAAGGCGCTGTCGAAATATGCGAAGGACAATCCGGAGTTCACGTTCAAGGCGGGCGTTGTCGAAGGCCGCGTGATCTCGGTGAAAGAGATCGACGCGCTGGCGACCATGCCGTCGAAGGAAGAGATTTACTCGAAGCTGCTCTTCCTGATCAATGCTCCGGCGCAGCGGCTGGTCACGGCCATGAACGCCGTCGGGCGCGATCTCGCCGTGGTCATCAACCAGGGCGTGGAGAAGCAGAAGTTTGGCGGCGAAGCTACGCCAGCCGGTGCATAGAGCCAGCTATTCGCTGTTAGCTCTTAGCTTTTAGCCAAAGCGGCGGAGCCGAGAGATTCACGCTAACAGCTGAGAGCTAATGGCTAAGAGCTTAGGTTTAGTTATCAGGTCAAGGGTTGCGGAGTCTGGTCGGCCACGTTGTCTGGCGAGGCTGAAAAGACGATTCGCACTGGAAACTTGTTCCGGATAACAAAGTAGAAGACTGATAACTCAAAGAGTGGAGAAATAAAATGGCGGACTTGCAGCAATTGGAAGATCAGATCGTAGGGTTGTCGTTGCTCGATGCAGCGCAGCTCGTGAAGAGACTGGAAGAGAAGCTTGGCGTTTCTGCGGCAGCGGCGGCCCCGGTGGTTGTGGCTGGCGGCGGAGCAGCAGGTGCGGCGGCAGCACCGGCGGAAGAGAAGACCGAGTTCACGGTGGTCCTGAAGGAAGTCGGCGCCAACAAGATCAACGTCATTAAGGCGGTCCGTGAAGTCACCAGCCTCGGCCTGAAAGAAGCCAAGGATCTGGTCGACGGAGCGCCGAAGACGGTGAAGGAAGGCGTCTCCAAGGAAGAAGCCGAGACCATCAAGAAGAAGTTCACTGAAGCGGGCGCGTCCGTCGAAGTGAAATAAGCGTTTGTTGGATGGTGGAGGGGCGGGGCATCGCCCCGTCCGGCCGGGCGCGAGTGCCCGGCGCTCCACATTCGATTTGTCTCTAAGTGATTTGTTTTCTAGCGTTAGCGTCCGGTCTAGCAATTTTGATTCCACCCCTTGGCAGAATCACGGAAGTGGTGCTACTATAGTCACTAACGCACCGCTTCCCACTTCATCCAGGTGAGCGGTTCCTCCACGCATTGACCCAGGGAAGCGGAGAGGACCGCACAACGGATTTTGGCAGACTGTCCTGCGGGCGGCAGGACGGGAACAGGCATACTGGCGCGACAAAGACAAAACTTAATTGGCCATGCGCTCGTTGCGGCGCCTGAGGGACACGCTGTCCCTGTGGGCGCCTTGGTGTGTCTTTAGAAATTGCTGGTCGGTTGGCGCTTCGCGCAAGTGCAAACTGCTGACTGCTCGTTTTCCCGCCCCGTGTGTTCCGCAGCAATGCAGCTTCTTGGCTGCACAGAAAAGTTTGGGGAGTATTCCGAATGGCAAAGAAGAACGGCTTCCGTCATCGTTTCGATTTTTCCAAGATTCCAGCAACCATCCAGATTCCGAACCTGATCGAGGTCCAGAAGCGTTCCTACGAACGTTTTCTGCAGATGGACCGCCTGCCCAGCGAGCGCGAGGACGGCGGACTGCAGTCGGTGTTTCAATCGGTGTTCCCGATTACCGACTTCCGCAACGTCTCGCAGCTTGAGTTTGTCGACTACTCGATTGGCAACTGGGAGTGCAAATGCGGCCACCTCAAAGGCCTGCACCACCTGCGCACCACTTGTAAGAACTGCGGATCGACGGTCATTACCGACCCCTTCCATCCCGGCGACGTGCTCTGCCACAAGTGCGGCACCTACAATGCCAACACGCCGGACTTCTGCAACAAGTGCGGCGACCCCGTCGGCCTGCAACTGAAATTTGATGTGACCGAATGCGAAGAGCGCGGCATGACGTATTCCGCGCCGCTGAAGGTCACCATGCGCCTGACGATTTTCGACAAGGATGCGGAGACCGGAAACCGCTCCATTCGCGATATCAAGGAGCAGGAAGTCTTCTTTGGCGATGTCCCGCTGATGACCGACAACGGCACCTTCATTGTGAATGGTACCGAGCGCGTGATCGTCAGCCAGTTGCACCGCTCCCCGGGAGTGTTTTTCGAAACCGCCAACAACCGCACCTACTTCCTCGGCAAGATCATTCCTTACCGCGGATCGTGGGTCGAGTTCGAATACGACCAGAAGAACGTTCTGTACGTCCGTATCGACCGGAAGCGCAAGTTCCTGGGCACGATTTTTCTGCGCGCGTTGGGCCTGCGTTCCGGCGAAGACATTCTGCGCACGTTTTATACGGTCGATCGCCTGGTCGTCCGCGATAAGAAGCTTTATTGGACGCTCGACCCCTCGGGCGAGAAGCCGACCAACCTGCTGGGCATGAAGCTGGCGCACAGCATCAAGTCGAAATCGGGCGAGGAAATCGCGCACTCGGGCCGCAAGATCAACGCCGCGATCCTGAAGGAAATTCATAAGGCGAAGATCAGCGAAATCGAAGTGGATGTCAGCGATCTGGAAGGCGCATGGGCGGCGGGCGACATCGTGGACACGACTTCGGGCGAAGTGATGCTTGAAGCCAATACCGAGCTGACCGCCGACAAGCTGGCAAAGATTCTTGACTCGGGCGTGGTGGAGATGAATCTCTTCTTTCCCGAGCGCGACGACGTGGGCACCGTGATCAGCCAGACGCTGAAGCGCGATTCGATCAAGACGCCGCAGGAGGCGCTGATCGAAATCTACCGCAAGCTGCGGCCGGGCGATCCGCCGACGCTTGACACCGCGACCGCGCTCTTTCACGGAATGTTTTTCGATCCGCGGAAGTACGACTTCTCGCGCGTGGGCCGGCTGAAATTCAACATCAAGTTGTTTGAGAACAGCGATGCCACGTCGCTCGACAAGCGGACGCTCGATCCCGATGACTTCTACGCCACCATCAAGTACCTGCTGAAACTGCGCAAGAACATCGGCGCGGTGGACGACATCGATCACCTGGGCAACCGCCGCGTGCGCGCGGTGGGCGAACTGCTCGAGAACCAGTTCCGCATCGGCCTGGTCCGCATGGAACGCGCCATCAAGGAAAAGATGAGCGTGTACCAGGAGATGTCGACGGCGATGCCGCACGACCTGGTGAACGCAAAGCCAGTGATGGCCGCGATTCGCGAGTTCTTCGGATCGTCGCAGCTGTCGCAGTTCATGGATCAGACGAACCCGCTTTCGGAAATCACCCACAAGCGGCGTCTCTCGGCCCTGGGGCCGGGCGGCCTGTCGCGTGAGCGCGCGGGATTCGAAGTCCGCGACGTCCATCCGACCCACTACGGACGCATCTGCCCGATCGAAACGCCGGAAGGTCCGAACATCGGGTTGATTTCGTCGCTGAGTTGCTACGCGCGCATCAACGATTACGGTTTCATCGAGTCTCCGTATCGGCGCGTCAAGAACGCGCGCGTGGTCGACTACGTGAGCGTGGTCAATGCCGGCGACAGCGACTACAAGGCTGGCGATCACATCGAAAAGGCGGAAGCCGAGAAGGTGAATGCCGAGCTCAAGGACCGCCGCAAGCGTCCGGCAGAGCTGGAGCCGTTTTCGTTCTACCTGTCCGCGTGGGAAGAAGACCGCCACGTGATCGCGCAGGCGAACATCGAACTGGATGAAAAGGGCCGCATCGTTGGCGACCTGGTCAATGCCCGCAAGGCCGGCAACTTCGTGCTGGTGAGCAAAGATGAAGTCGATTACGTCGACGTCAGCCCGAAGCAGTTGGTTTCAGTCGCGGCTTCGCTGGTGCCCTTCCTGGAGCATGACGACGCCAACCGGGCGCTGATGGGCGCGAACATGCAACGTCAGTCGGTGCCTCTGCTGCGCGCCGAAGCCCCAATCGTCGGCACCGGAATGGAAGGCGTCACCGCTCGCGATTCCGGCGCGGTGATTCTGGCCAAGCGCAACGGTGTCGTTGATTCCGTTGACTCGGAGCGCATCATCGTGCGCGTGGAGGGCGAGCACCATCCCGGACAGCTGTCGCGGGAAGTGGGCAGCGACATCTATCAGCTGACCAAGTTTAAGCGCTCGAACCAGAACACCTGCATCAACCAGAAACCGGTGGTGCAGAAAGGCCAGCGCGTGCTGAAGGGGCAAGTCATCGCTGACGGTCCCTGCACCGACAAGGGCGAGTTGGCTCTCGGCCGCAACGTGCTGGTCGCCTTCATGCCGTGGCGCGGCTACAACTTCGAAGACGCGATCCTCGTTTCCGAGAAGCTGGTGAAAGAGGACTACTACACCAGCGTGCACATCGAGGAGTTCGAGATTGAGTCGCGCGACACCAAGCTCGGGCCGGAGGAAGTCACGCGGGACATCCCGAACGTCAGCGAGTCCATGCTGCGCAATCTGGATGAGGCCGGCGTAATCCGCATCGGCGCGACGGTGAAGCAAGGCGACATTCTGGTCGGCAAAGTCACGCCCAAAGGCGAGACCCAGCTGACGCCGGAAGAGAAGCTGCTGCGCGCGATCTTTGGCGAGAAGGCCGGCGACGTTCGCGATGCTTCCCTGTATTGCCCGCCCGGGGTTGAGGGCGTGATTGTCGACGTAAAGATCTTCTCCCGCAAAGGCCAGGAAAAGGATGAGCGGGCGAAAGCCATCGAAGCGGCGCAGATTGCGAAGCTCGAAAAGAACCTTTCCGACGAGATCCGAATTCTCACCGACGAGCGTTTGAAGCGTCTGGAGAACATACTCGGCGGCAAGGAAGTGCAGGCCGACCTGCACGACGAGAAGACCAACAAGCGCCTGTTGAGCAAAGGCGGCATCCTCGACCGGGAGACGATTGAGCGCATCTCGACGCGAAACCTGAAGCGGATCAAGTACGCCGACAAGGACCCGCGGGTGAATGAGCAGATCGACGAGATCGAGGAAATGACCTCGCGCCAGATCGACGTGCTCAAGAAGATCGTCAACGAGAAGAAAGACAAGCTGACCAAAGGCGACGAACTTCCGCCGGGCGTGATCAAGCTGGTCAAGGTCTACATCGCCATGAAACGCAAGTTGAGCGTGGGCGACAAGATGGCCGGCCGTCACGGTAATAAGGGCGTCATTGCGCGCATTCTGCCGGATGAAGACATGCCGTATCTCGAAGACGGCACGGCGGTGGAAATCGTGCTCAACCCGCTCGGCGTTCCCAGCCGTATGAACGTTGGCCAGATTCTGGAGACCCACCTGGGCTGGGCCGGCAAGGAACTCGGCGGCAAGATCGCTGAGCTGCTGAAAGAAAACTCGAAAGAGGAAACGATTCGCCGCGAACTGAAGACTCTGTTCAAGGGCACGACGCTGGAGCAGGAGATTGCCGAAGTTCCGGACGATGAGTTGGGCGCAGTCGCGGATACGCTCACGCAAGGCGTGTTCACCGGCTCTCCGGTGTTCGACGGATCGCGCGAGGCCGAAATCAAGGCGTTGCTCAAGAGTGCGGGCCTGCCGGAGTCGGGCAAGACCTACCTGTACGACGGCATGAGCGGCGACAAGTTCGAGCAGCCGGTCACGGTTGGCTATATCTACATGCTGAAACTCTCGCACTTGGTGGACGACAAGATTCACGCGCGCTCCATCGGTCCGTACTCGCTCATTACCCAGCAGCCGCTGGGCGGCAAGGCGCAGTTCGGCGGACAGCGCTTCGGAGAAATGGAAGTGTGGGCGCTGGAAGCTTATGGCGCGGCCTTCATTCTGCAGGAGCTGCTGACGGCGAAGTCCGACGACGTTTATGGCCGAACCAAGATTTACGAGGCCATCGTCAAGGGCGAAGCCGCCATGGAGCCGGGTGTGCCGGAGTCGTTTAACGTGCTGATTCGCGAATTGCAGTCGCTGTGCCTGGATGTCGAGCTGATCAAAGCCGGCGAACGCAAGCCGGTGGTCAGCGCGGCGCCGGGAGACGGATTCGCGGCAGCGACGAAACCGCGCGGCGTGTTGATGGAAGCGGACTGATTCTAAGTCGCTCTGTGAATACCTCAGTGTTCCTCTGGGGTGAAGGTTTTAGAAGCCAACCACCGGAGGACACAGAGAGCACGGAGGAGACAAGTTTTCAAGGAAAACGGCTGATAGCTTTGTGCTCCCAAGTTTTCAGCCCGAAATGAGGGTCCCTGGCCACTGATCCCTGGCCACGGATCACTGAACACGGAGCCGCGGGCGGCAGCGAAATCGCCGCAAGAGTGGAGGAAACCTTGTTCCGTTCGAGCCCATTTGACCTGGCGAATCCGATTGCCGATTTCGACGCCATCCGCATCAGCCTGGCCTCTCCGGAGAAAATCCGGAGCTGGTCGCATGGCGAGGTGACGAAACCGGAGACGATCAACTACCGCACCTTCAAGCCGGAGCGCGATGGCCTGTTCTGCGCCCGCATTTTTGGTCCGGTCACCGACTGGGAGTGCCTGTGCGGCAAGTACAAGCGCATGAAGCACCGCGGCGTGATCTGCGACAAGTGCGGCGTGGAAGTAACCCTCTCGAAAGTGCGCCGCGAGCGCCTCGGGCACATCGAGCTGGCATCGCCCTGCTCGCACGTTTGGTTTTTTAAAGGACTGCCCAGCCGCATCGGGCACCTGCTGGATATTTCTCTGCGCGATCTCGAAGCCATTCTTTACTTCGAAGCTTACGTCACGGTTGAGCCCGGCGACGCTCCGGTCAAAGAGCGCGAAGTCATTAAAGACGAAGCCAAATTCCGCGAGCTCGATCAGCAGTATCGCCCCGCGGGCTTCAAAGCGATGATGGGCGCGGAAGCCATTAAAGAGCTGCTCAAGCGCGTGGACGTGGATTCGCTGTCGACCGAACTGCGCGAGAAGATGAAGTACGAGAACTCGCTGCAGAAAAAGCTCAAGTACGCGAAGCGGCTCAAAGTAGTCGAAGCCTTCCGCAAGAGCGGCAACAAGCCGAACTGGATGATTCTCGACGTCATTCCGGTGATTCCGCCGGAGCTGCGGCCGCTGGTTCCACTCGATGGCGGACGATTCGCCACCTCGGACTTGAACGATCTCTATCGCCGCGTGATCAACCGCAACAACCGGTTGAAGAAGCTGATGGATCTGCACGCGCCGGAAGTCATCGTGCGCAACGAGAAACGCATGCTGCAGGAAGCCGTGGACGCCCTGTTCGACAATGGCCGCCGTGGACGCGTACTGCGCGGCGCCAACAACCGTCCGCTGAAGTCGCTCTCCGACACCCTCAAGGGCAAGCAGGGACGCTTCCGCCAGAACCTGCTGGGCAAGCGCGTGGACTACTCCGGGCGATCCGTCATCGTGGTCGGCCCTGAACTCAAGCTGCATCAGTGCGGCCTGCCGAAGAAGATGGCGCTGGAGCTGTTCAAGCCCTTCATCTACCACCGGCTGGAGCAGACCGGGCACTGCACGACCATCAAGCAGGCGAAGGAAATGGTCGAGCAGCAGGAATCGATTGTTTGGGACATCCTCGAAGAAGTCATCAAAGATCACCCGGTGCTGCTGAACCGGGCGCCAACCCTGCACCGGCTGGGCATTCAGGCGTTCGAGCCGGTGCTGGTGGAAGGCAAGGCGATCAAGATTCACCCGCTGGTCTGCACGGCGTTCAACGCCGACTTCGACGGCGACCAGATGGCGGTGCACATTCCGCTGTCGCCGGAAGCGCAGGTGGAAGCCAGCGTCTTGATGCTGTCATCGCACAACATCCTGTCGCCGGCGTCAGGCCAGCCGATTACCGTGCCCACCCAGGACATGGTGCTTGGGCTCTATTACCTGACCAAAGGCAAGCCGGGCGCTAAGGGCGAAGGCCGCGCGTTTGCGAACATCGACGAGGTGCTGCTGGCGTTGCACGCGGGCGAGGTCGAGACACTGACGCCCATCCGCCTGCGTTACACCGGCGAAGTGATCGACCTGACCACCGCCTACGACGATCAGGACATCGTTCACACCGAGCCGGTCGGATACGATCGCGCTTTCCTCAATACCACCGTGGGCCGGGCCATCCTGAACGATCACCTCCCCGAGGGCATGCCTTACATCAATGGCCTGCTCAAGAAGAAAGGCATTGGGCAACTGGTCAGCTTCTGCTATCTCAAGTACGGGCTTGAGATGACGGTGAAGATGCTCGACGAGGTGAAAGACCTCGGCTTCCGCTATGCCACTCGCGCCGGCTTGTCCATCGGAATCGACGACCTCGTCATTCCCGACAACAAGAAGACGCTGGTGCGCGATGCCGAGAAGCAGGTGGTCAGCGTCCAGCAGCAGTACCTGGACGGCGCCATCACCAACGGCGAGCGCTACAACAAGGTCATCGAAATCTGGTCGGCGATTACGGAAAAGGTTGCCGACGAGATGTTCGGCGAGATGCAGAAGAAGGACAAAGAAGGGGACATCAACCCGATTTACGTCATGGCCGACTCCGGCGCGCGCGGATCGAAACAGCAGATTCGCCAGCTTTCCGGCATGCGCGGCCTGATGGCGAAGCCGTCGGGCGAAATCATCGAGACCCCGATCACCGCCAACTTCCGCGAAGGATTGACGGTGCTGCAATACTTCATCTCGACGCACGGCGCGCGTAAAGGCCTGGCCGATACGGCGTTAAAGACGGCCGACTCCGGCTACCTGACCCGCCGCCTGGTTGACGTCGCGCAGGACGTGATCATCAGCGAATACGATTGCGGAACCGTGGACGGCATCTTCGTCTCCGGTATCGTCGAAGCCGGCGAAATTATTGAGCCGCTGCGCGACCGAATTGTGGGCCGCGTCTCGCTCGAGAAGATCAAGGACTACGACGGCAACGTGATCGTCGACGTGAACAACGAGATCACCGAGGATCTGGCGGGCGCGATTCAGGCTGCCGGCATCGAGCGGGTGAAGATTCGCTCCGTGCTGACCTGCGAATCGAAGCGCGGCGTTTGCGTCATGTGCTACGGCCGCAACCTGGCTTCGGGACGCCTGGTCGAACTGGGCGAGGCTGTCGGCGTGATTGCGGCTCAGTCGATCGGCGAACCGGGAACGCAGCTCACGATGCGCACTTTCCACATCGGCGGTACGGCATCGCGAGTTTCCGAGCAGTCGCGGTTGGATGCCAAGACGAACGGAACAGCCCGCTTCATTGGTCTGCAGACGGTGAAGTCGAAGACTGGCGACCTGATCGTCATGAACCGCCAGGGTTCGATCGCCGTGGTCGACGACAAGAACCGCGAGCGCGAGCGCTACTCGGTTGTGTACGGCGCGCGCGTCAAGGTGAACGACGGCGATCCGGTCACGCTCGGTCAAGTCATGGTCGAGTGGGACCCGTACACCTTCGCGATCCTGACCGAAATCGGCGGCACGGTGCAGTTTAAAGACCTGCAGGAAGGGGTCACGCTGCACGAAGAAGTCGACGAAGTCACCGGATTGTCGCGGCACGTGGTCGGCGAGTCTCCTGACGAGAAGCGCCAGCCCGCGATTGTCATCAAGAGCGCGAAGAGCAGCAAGCGCTACCTGATGCCGTCGCGCGCGCACCTGATGGTGGCGGAAGGCGACACGGTATATCCCGGCGACGTGCTGGCGAAGATCCCGCGCGAAACCACCAAGACCAAGGACATCACCGGCGGTCTGCCGCGCGTGGTCGAACTCTTCGAAGCCCGCAAGCCGCACGAGACGGCGGTCATCAGCGAAATCGATGGCACCGTTAAGTTCGGCGAAGTTTCGAAAGGCCAGCGCAAGCTCTACGTGCAGGCCGATAACGGCACCGAGAAGGAATACTCGGTACCGCGTGGCGTGCACATCAACGTGCAGGAAGGCGAGCGCGTCCGGGCGGGCGAACCGCTCATGGACGGCCCGCTCAATCCGCACGACATTCTCGCCGTGCTCGGAGAAAAGGAACTGCAGGCCTACCTGGTGAACGAAATCCAGGAAGTTTACCGGCTGCAGGGCGTCAATATCTCCGATAAACACATTGAGGTCATTGTTCGCCAGATGATGCGCTGGGTGCGCGTCGAAGACGTGGGCGACACCGCGTTCCTGCTCGAGGAGCAAGTGGACAAATTCCGCTTCCGCGAGGAGAACGAGCGCGTGATCCGCGAAGGCGGCAAGCCGGCGACTGGCAGGCCGTTGCTGCTCGGTATCACCAAGGCGTCGCTGGCGACCGACTCGTTCATTTCGGCGGCATCGTTCCAGGAGACCACGCGCGTGCTCACCGAAGCCTCGATTCAGGGCAAGGTCGATCACCTGCGCGGGCTCAAAGAGAACGTCATCGTCGGACGCCTCATTCCTGCCGGCACCGGCATGGAGTATTACCGCAATGTGCGCCTCTCGCCAGAAATGGAAGAGGCCGCGGCCAAGGTGCAGGAGGAAGTCTCGCAAGCCTACGAAGAGGCCGAGCGCGCGCTCGAACTCATGCGTACCGAGGGCGAGACGGAGGAACTTACAGCGGAGTAACCGCATCTCAGGAGGGCAGCTTTCGAGCTGCCCTTTTTCTTTGCGTTCTTGGCGGCTGTTCTTTGCACGCTTTGCGGTTGAACGCTCTTGAGCGCAAAGGCCGCTAAGGACTCGCGGAACTGGGAATGCAAACTCCGCACTTTGCATGAGCGCCAACCCAAAGCGATTGCAGTTTGAGGAACCCGGGCCGACTCTGCTCTTGCTTGAAGCGCCCGACGACTCTACTCTGACACCGTTGGTCTTTCGCTTCCTCAAGCTGTTTTGGAAGGCAATCTGGCGCGCGTTCGAACACGACGCGTTCGCGATCGCGAAGGCGTCCGCTTACTCATCGATTCTCACCTTTTTCCCCACTCTGCTGGTAGTCGGCTCGGCCCTGGCCAGCGGCAAGAGCACACAAGTGTACTCGCGGGAAATTTACGATGCGCTGGCGCGAATCCTTCCTGCAGGCGCCAGCACGGTCCAGGGCTATCTTCGCGGCAATGCGCTACGATCGGCCGGCTTTCTTTTCACTACCTCGCTACTGACTCTCTGGCTTGCCTCCGGGGTCATGGTTTCATGGATGGAGGGCTTCCGCCGCTGTTACGAACTGCCGAAAGCCTGGGGATTGGTGAAGGAGCGGTTGATCGCGCTATCGCTGGTGATCCTGGCGGGAATCCCGCTGACTTTTGCTACTATCCTGATCGCCTTTGGCAGCAAAATCGAGCTGATCATCCTTTCCTACCTCGACCGCGACCTTGGCTTTTTTGTCTTGTTGATGTGGATGTTCATCCGCTGGCTCATTGCCATCCTCACCAGCGTGGCGGTGATCGCGCTCATCTACCACAACGCGGTTCCGCGCACCCAGCCCTGGCACAGCGTGCTGCCGGGGGCGACGCTGGCCACGGGGATGTGGTTTGTGACCACCATGCTCTTCGGCTGGTACCTGCAGAATTATGCGGACTACAGCGTGATCTACGGCTCCCTGGGCGTCGCAATTGCGCTCCTGGTGTGGATGTACCTGATCTCCCTGGTCATTCTCATCGGCGCCGAATTCAATGCCATGCTGTTTCCACGTTCGATGCTGGGAAGCGAACTCGGCGTGTCCGGTGTTTCGCGGTGACGAATACTTCGGCGGAAA
The DNA here is from genome assembly GCA_036376415.1 of Terriglobales bacterium. Lineage (GTDB taxonomy): Bacteria > Acidobacteriota > Terriglobia > Terriglobales > Acidobacteriaceae > Gp1-AA145. Next base: position 177,580 of record DASVAJ010000084.1, on the reverse strand, counting down.
ACAGGCGCATACCCCGATGAACGGCATACGATTCCGCAGACGCTGCTTTCTTGCCGTAGCGGTGCTGCTAACTCTTTCTTGCGCGGCTCAACCAGCGCCATCCCCTGAAAAATCACCCGAATGGCGAGGCGCCTGGGTCGCGAGCGCCGGGACGCGCACATTTCACGGCCGATGGTGGGCGCGACTGCTTCCGAAAAGCCGGGACGGTGCCTCCGGTTCCTGGACGCTGCTCAGCGACAGCAATCAAATCGTCCTGGAGGGCACGTGGTCGGCCCAAAAGTCTCCGCAAGGCTGGCGCGGCCGGTGGTCAGCTCGGATCGGCACAGTCGCATCCATATCGGGTTCCTGGACCTGCAACGCCACCGGTAATGGCACGTTCGAGCAGATGCTGAAGACCACGCTGGAAAAGCAAGTGACCGGGTCGTGGGCATCCGGTCGAAGACAGGGCAACTGGTGGCTGATGGGACCTGGCTAGCTCCTGTACCATGAGGCTAGACCTCTCGATGCGCGCGTTCGCGGCTCTTTCTCGTTAGAATAGTTCACCTACTCACCTCATGACCAAGAAGCCATCCGAGGACTTGTCTTTATCCATTGCTGAACCGGCCTCCGTTGATACTGCGCCCTTTCGACGCGCGAAAATCATTTGCACGCTGGGGCCATCCTGCAACAGCGAAGCTGGAATTCGCGCCCTGCTGCAGGTTGGCATGGATGTCGCGCGCCTGAATTTTTCCCATGGATCGCATGAGGAGCATGCGGGCTATATCGAGACCCTGCGGCGGGTTGCCGCGGAGGAAGGCAAGACCATTTGTATTCTTCAGGACCTGCAGGGCCCGAAGATCCGCACGGGAAAGCTGAAAGGCCATCAACCCGTGAAGCTGCAGGCCGGTGTCACCGTGACCATTACCACGCGCAATGTGGAAGGCACCGACCAACTAATCTCCACCACCTTCCAGCAGTTGCCGGAGGAGGTCCGGCCGGGCGCGCGCATTCTCTTGTCAGATGGCAAGATCGAACTTCGGGTGCAGGCAGTGCGACCTGCCGAAGTGGAATGCACCGTGATCAACGGCGGCACGCTGGCCGAGCACCAGGGCATCAATCTGCCGGGCGCGGCGCTGTCCATTCCTGCGCTCACGGACAAAGATCGCAAGGACCTTGAGTTTGGAATCGAGCACGGAGTGGATTTGGTGGCGCTGTCGTTTGTGCGCTCAGCGGGAGATGTGCGCACTGCGCGAGGCATCATCGCAGCCCACAACTCCGATATTCCCGTATTTGCGAAATTGGAGAAGCCGCAGGCCCTGGACCAACTCGAAGCCATCCTGGAAGCCGCGGATGGAGTAATGGTGGCGCGCGGCGATCTGGGCGTGGAAATGCCGCCGGAGAAGGTTCCGGTCATCCAGAAATTCGTGATTCGCCGGGCTGCGGAATGGCGCAAGCCGGTGATCATCGCCACGCAGATGCTGGAGTCAATGATCGAGAATCCGCGGCCCACCCGGGCCGAAGCCAGCGACGTGGCGAATGCGATTTTTGACGGCACCGACGCGGTCATGCTGTCGGCAGAAACCGCCAGCGGCAAGTATCCGCGCGAGGCGGTCTGCATGATGGCGAAGATTGTGGTCGAAGCCGAGGCCAACCTTGCCGACTTCACGCCGCCGCGACGGCGCCGTGCCCGCCGCAAGCTTTCCATATCGGAAAGCATTTGCGACTCGATCGCCCACGCGGCCGAGGACCTGCAGATGGCCGCGATTGCCGTCTTCACCGAAACCGGCAACACCGCGCGCATGCTGTCGAAATTCCGTCCCAAGTCGCGCATTTACGCCTTCAGCCACATCCCCGCGGTCTGCAATCGCATGAACCTGTTATGGGGAGTGCAGCCGGTGCGCCGCGACCATGCGCCGCACTTCGAAGAAATGCTAGCCACCGCCGAACATGAACTGGTGCGCGCAGGAAAGGTGCGCACCGGCGACGTGCTGGGCATCGTCGCCGGCACCCAGATGTCCAGCGGCTCAACCAACTTTATGCGGCTGCACGTAGTGAAGGGCACAATCACGCGGGCTGAGCGAGTGTAAGTCATAGCGTCGGTTTCGAGATTGCGAAGGACCAGGAAAAGAAATCCGAAGTTGCTGCGTGAAGCGGAAGTTGAATCCAAAGGCTTGGTGAGCGCGGAAGGAATCGAATCCGCGCTGAGTCGACCATTCTATACCTTACAGAGCAACGGACGACACGAAGAACAGCTTTAGGACATAGAGAGCGATCCCACAATCTGGGAGGTGTGCGGATCGATGACCGCGACCGATTCCCACGGGCCAACCGGTTCTACCGTCGGCGGCTGGTGGGACCTCGCATTCATGGGAGCAGAATTTTAGCCGCCACGCACAACACGACTGAGAATCGCTGCCGGATGACCAGGCATTAGCTTACGAACGAGGGGTTCAGGTCGGCCACGCTTTGGCAGCCAAGCAACTTCAGCGTGCGTTCAGCGTCATTGCGAAGAATGCCAAGGGCGCAGGCAACGCCGGCCTCTCCCGCCGCGGCTAGTCCATATCCGTAGGCGCGGCCGATGAGCACGGCACGCGCGCCCAGGCAGAGCGCTTTTATCACATCGCTCCCGCGCCGGATGCCGCCATCCATTAAGACCTCGGCCCGGCCATTCACGGCGGCGACCACTTCGGGCAACGCCTTGATGCTCGCGGCGACGCCGTCCAATTGACGTCCGCCGTGATTCGAAACCACGACCGCGGCTGCGCCGTGATCGACCGCACGACGCGCGTCATCTCCCGTGAGAATTCCCTTGACGACAATGGGGCCCGGCCAGACCTCGCGAATCCATTGAAAGTCGTTCCACGTAATCACCGCAGCCGCGAGACCGGAGCTCACATCTACGAGCGGCAGTGGGCCCTTGCCAGCAACAATCACATTCTCCAGGCGGGGCAGCCCACCGTCCAGGAGAAACGAGGCGAGCCAGCGCGGACGAGTAAGAAATTGGGGCAGGAATGGCAGCTTGGAAGAAAAGCTGCCGGACAGCAATTCGCCCATGCCGTTGCGCAGATCCCGCTCGCGCATGCCTGCGACGGCGGTATCTACAGTGATGAGCAACGCCGAGTATCCCGCTTTCCGGGCGCGCTCAATCGCCGCTTCTGCGGCTTCGCGGCCTCCAATTAAATAGAGCTGATACCAGAGCGGGCCGGAGCCGGCCGCTTTCACGTCTTCGAGCCGATGTCCGGCAAATGTGGCGACCGCATAACCGACGCCCGCCGCGCCAGCAGCCCGTGCCACCGCGAGTTCTCCCTTTGCATGGATAAGTCGCGTGTATCCGATGGGGGCGAGGACGACGGGAAATGCAAGTTGGTCGCCAAGCGCTCGCGTTCGCAGTTCGCAGGGGCCGGCAATGGCCTGGTGCGGGCGAAAAGAGATCTCCTCGAATGCGCGGCAATTCTCGCGCAGCGTCACTTCCGCTTCGGCACCGCCATCGAGGTAGTCGAAGACTACCCGGGGCAGGCGGCGGCGAGCCAAGTGGCGCAAGTCCTCGATATTTACGGGGCGGATCTTCACGGTGTGAGTGAAGGCGCTTCCAGTCTAAGGCTTTTCTCACGCAGATCAACTCCGCCGGCATGGTATCCACAAGGTTACGGTGATTTGTTCTTACCAGCGGGAACGCCGCGATAAGCTGTGCGCTTAGGAGTGGAATATGAATCTCAAGCGAATCGGGTTCGTAGCCGCATTCTGCATGTTCGCAACCATGATGATCGCGCAAGATCCAAAGGTGGTTGAGCCCACCCATTACAAGCTGGCATTTGAAAACGATGAGGTGCAGGTGGTCGACGTGCATTATGGACCCCACGAAAAGTCAAAGCTGCACTCGCATCCCGGGGGCGTGGTGGTTTACATCAACGGCGGACACATCCGGTTCACCGACGAACATGGCAACGTCAAAGAGGTCTACGCCAAGCCGGGCGAGTCGCGTTTCTTCCCGCCTTTTCACCACAAGGTCGAGAACCTGAGCGACAAGCCCTTCGATGCGGTGTACGTGGGGCTGAAGCGGATGGGGGAGAAGAAGTAGCCCTAAACTGCGCAGCGGCTACTTGGCGCGGATCACAAGTTCGTGACCGCCGCTGCAATCAGGAAAATTGTGAGAGATGTCTACGATCACCGCGGCTCTTTCCCTTAATCGCCAACCTCTACCCTCTCCCCCTTCGCGCTGGCTTCGATCATCTCCATCACTCTTCGGCTGGGAGCCGATTCGGTCTCGCGCGTTGTGGGCAACGGCCCATCTACTGTGAAGTAATGCGCGCCTGCCACCAGCAACTGCTCGGCGGGAAATCGTGTGATGACCTCGTGACCCGTGGGCGTGACCACGATTTCTTCCTCGATGCGCGCGGCGCTCCAACCGTCCGTTGATGGCCAGAAGGTTTCGAGCGCAAACACCATGCCCGGCTTGATCTCGCAGGGATGGTCAAAGGACACCAGGCGGCTGATGACTGGCTTCTCCCAGATCGCGAGGCCCACGCCGTGGCCATACTGCAGAGCGAAGCAGGCCTCTTCGTTAGGGAAGCCAAATTCCTCGGCTTTCGGCCAGACGGCAGCGATCTCGGCGGTGGTGCGGCCGGGACGCACGAGTTCGATGGCGGCATCGAGATACTCGCGGCATCGCTTGTAGGCGTCGACCATGGCATGCGACGCGTAGCCCACGGTGAAACAGCGGTAATAGCAGGTGCGATATCCCATGTACGAATGCAGAATGTCGTAATACACGGGGTCGCCCGGACGCAGCACGCGATCGGAAAAAACGTGCGGGTGCGGGTTGCAGCGCTCGCCCGATATCGCGTTCACTGCTTCCACGTACTCCGAGCCGAGGTCGTAGAGGACCTTGCTGACCAGTCCCACCGCCTCGTTCTCCCGCAGGCCCGGCTTCATAGTGCGATAAAGTTCGTCGTAGGCGGCGTCAACCATCATGGCGGATGTGTTTAACAGCGCGATTTCATCCTGCGTTTTGATGACGCGCGCCTCCGACATGAGCGCCTGCCCGTCGATGACCTTGATGCCTTCCTTTTGCAGCGCGAACAGCACCGGCGGCTCGATAATGTCGATGCCCAGGGGCTCCCTGTGCAAGCCGCGCATCTCAAGCTCGATGCGGATTTTTTTCGCGACGTCCTCTGCGCGGCCCATTTCGGGCGTCATTGCCCCGCGCAGCATCGAGATGCCGGGACGCGAGCGCTCGCCCAGCCACGGGCAATTCAGCTGATGATGCTTGGCGGCGGAACCAAAGTCCCACAGTATGGGCTCGTCGTTCTGCGCAAGCAGCGTGAAGCGGTTGGCTTTGTCCTGCGCCCAGGTGCCGATGTGGGTTGCCGTCAGATAACGCACGTTGTTCATGTCGAAGCACAGCAGCGCACCCATCTCCGACTTGGCCAGCAGCGCTTTGGCGCGGGCGAGACGCTCGCGCCGCAGGCGATCGAAGTCGATGCGCTGTTCCCAGTCGACGGCCATCGTTCCATGAGTTTTCAGGGCCATATGCGCCTCCCAGTAGGTTTTCCACTCCCCATCAGCGTCGCTGCGCTAACGCTGTTGCTCGGGTCCGAATGACAGGACCTGAGTTATTCCGACACTCCTGACATCTTCGCCAGCACGTCAAAGACGCACGCAAAATCCTTTTTCTGCATTCCCATGCCGCGCGCGGCGGTGAGAAATTCGTTGCTCACCGCAGTCGTGGGCAACGGAACATCCAGTTGCCGGCCTAACTCCATGGCCAGCAGCATGTCTTTCTGCATCATGTTGACGTCGAACCAGGCTTCTTCCGGTTGCTCGAGGACGAACGGTCCGCGGTATTGCACCATGGGCGAAGCGATTGCGCTGTGCACCATCACCTCAACGGCGGTCTCGCGCGCGATGCCGCTCTTTTCGGCCAGCAACACGCCTTCCGAAAATGCCATCATCTGCACGGCAAGCTGCAGGTTGAGAGCGATTTTCATGGCCAGCGCCAGGCCGTTGTCGCCAACATGGGTCACCTTCGGGCCAATGTCTTCCAGTACCGGCTTCACGCGCCTAAACGTTTCGGTGCGCCCGCCCACCATCACGGAGAGTCTCCCCTGCTGCAGTGTAATGACGCTCCCGGAAACGGGGGCGTCGAGCATGTCGGCGCCTTTTTGGCGAATGCGTTCGGCCAGAGCGCGACTGACCGCAGGAGCCACAGTACTGATATCAATGAAAACTTTGCCCGAAGAGAGGCCCGCAATCACGCCGTCAGGGCCGTCGGCGATTGCGGTCAGGGCCGCGGAATTGGTGACCATTGCGAAGGTGATCTCGGCGGCTGCGGCCACTTCGCGGGGGGAACCGGCCCAGCGCATCCCCTTGGCGACCAGCCATTCGGCTTTCTGCCGCGTACGATTGAAGCCAGTGACCGGGTGGCCCTTTTCCAGCAGGCGCGCAACCATCTGCCCGCCCATCGTCCCCAAGCCGATGAATCCCAGATTCGCCATTCGCCAGTCCTTCGAAAATTCGTCGGAATCGCGGAACTAGTGGATTAGAACGAACCCATCATATTACTTTACCGGATGCGCAGAAACCTGCACTCTTACGATTCGGCTTGACAGTTTTCATGGTGGGGCGTTACCACTTCTCGGACCGCGCAAACGGAGGCTTGCAATGCCCGCTGACCGCTGTCTCGCAACTCTTTCCCTGGTGACACTCGTGATCCTGGCGGCAGCGCTGCCAGGATTTGCCCAATCAACTGCCGGAAGAATTCTCGGCTCGATCAGCGATCAATCCGGAGCGGCGATATCGGGCGCCAGGATTGTCGTCACCGATCTCCAGCGCGGAACTTCGCGAACCCTGACCAGCGATGATGCCGGCCAATACGTCGCTCCTGACCTGCCTCCGAGCACCTACCGCGTTCATGTCGAGGCGCACGGATTTCGCACCGTAGAACGGGCCAGCGTTGAACTGGAGGTCGCAAAAGATGTTCGCCTGGACTTCGCGCTGCAACCCGGAGAGGTCGCCGAAACGGTGGTGGTCAGCGAGGAAGTTCCGCTGGTGGACACGACTTCTTCGACCTTAGGCGGAACTCTCAGCAACAAGGAGATCAACGATCTTCCGCTGAACGGCCGCAATTACGAGAACCTGCTGCAACTGCGTCCTGGCGTCATGCGCTATCCCGGCGGCGGATTTTCCACCACCAGCGCGAATGGCTTGCGTGCCGAGGACAACGCGTATCTGGTCGACGGCCTTTTCAATAGCGAGCCCTACTCGGGGCAGGCGATTGTGAACGGTTCCGGAATCGCCGGCGACTCCGCGACCATTTTGCCGATCGATGCCATCCAGGAATTCAATGTGCAGCAGAATCCTCCGGCGGAATACGGATGGAAGCCGGGAGCGGTCGTCAATGTTGCGCTGAAGTCCGGCACCAACAGCGTGCATGGCAGCGCATTCGCATTTGGCCGCGATGGCCGCATGGACGCGCGCAACTACTTCAATACTCCGCCCAGTGATAAGGTTCCGCGAACCCTCGAACAGTATGGGTTCAGCGTGGGCGGGCCCATTGTGAAGGACAAAGCATTTTTCTTTGCGGCCTACGAAGGTCAGATGTACGACGTCGGCAACTCATTCGGGGGAGTGACCAGCCCGTCGATGGTTCCAATGCCAACCAACGGCACCTGCCTGTTCTTGGCCGCCGGCGATTGCGCCGACAGCATTCCCGACGTGATCGCGGACTTGCAGGCAGGAGGAATGACGGTAAGCCCGGCTAGTCTGCAGGTTGCCGGCTGTTCGCTCTCCGGTTCGAGCGTCACCTGCAATGGCAAAGGCTTCCCGGCGAATAACAATCCCACGATCAACATTCCCAATGGCTTCACCAATGATGTAACGGTGAAGAATTTCACGGGCAAAGTCGATTACAGATTTAACGAACGCCACACCCTGAGCGGGATGTACTTCTTCGGAAACAACAGCGGCATCGTCGAAGATTTTCCTGAGCTGCAGTCTTTCTGGCGATCGAACATCCACACGCGCGCCCAGGTCGGAGGCGGCAGTTGGGTGTGGGTGCCCAACGCACGCTGGGTGAACGAGGCGCGATTTGGGTACAACCGGCTTTACCAGCCGACATTGCCGGGTGACCTGAACACGCCGGCATCAGCGTACGGGTTGGACACCGGGGTGAGTGGGCCGTTTACGGGAGGACTGCCCCGCATCGGCTTCGGAGGCTACTTCTTCCCCGGCCTGGGCGGCTTCAAATGGCCCAAGTTCCAGGGGCCGGATTCCATCACGCAATTCGTGGATCACGTCTCTTATGTCGTGGGTAAGCATGCGTTTCGCTTCGGAGGTGAGATCCACCGCGACAGCGTCGTCAATGCGGCGTATGGAAATGCCCGCGGCAGCATTACCTTCCTGGGCGGCATTTTGAATCCGAACTCGACTCAGCTGGAGGACTTCTTTGCTGGATTTCCCTTCAAAGCATCAGTAGAAGTGGGTAACCCCACTCTGCACTTACACAACTGGGCGTATGCTGCATTCGCCCAGGACGATTGGCGAGCTTCGAAAGACCTGACCATAAACTTCGGCCTTCGTTACGAATACAGCACGGTTGTGCAGGAAGATAACAATCTGTTGGGGAACTTTGATCCAAACCGGGGCATGGTGCAGGTCGGAAAACAAATCAGTAATCTCTACAATCCCGACCACGCCAATTTCGGCCCGCGCCTCGGTTTTGCCTGGGACGCGGCCGGGAATGGTAGAACTGTTCTGCGCGGCGGGGCAGGACTGACTTACGAAACGGTGAACTGGCAATCGTTCATCGCTTTCAACAATGCGTTCGGACCCGGCAGCGTTCCGACCGGTGCTCCGATTGACGCGGTTAACGATACATCCGGCGGCACAATTACAACCGGCAACACTACGCTCAAGTACTTCCTGAGCCCCACTCCTGTGTCTTGGGATCCCGCTGCAGGTCCCCTGTATGGAACTCCATCGATCAACTGTTTCGACAGTCCGTGTCCGATCATGAGTGTGGATCACAATCTCAGCACGCCATACGTATGGACCTGGACCTTTAACCTGCAGCACGCGTTTACGCCAAACCTCTCGCTGGAAGTGGCGTATGTCGGCAACCACGGCACGAAGCTGACAGGGATTCGTGATATCAATCAGCCTCCGGTAGGCTCCGGCTGGGGAACCGGTCCCGCTGGAGAGCTAACACTTTGCCTACAAAGTGCCCCTGCATACAACAATTGCGTTGCTGACAATAACGGAGGCGAGGAAGCGAATCGGCCCTACGCAAACAAGTTTCCCTATCTGGCCAACATTTTTCAGATGGGCAATGTGTATCGTTCAAACTACAACGGACTTCAAGTCACGCTCAACTCCCGCAACTATCATGGCTTAAGCATGATCGCGGGCTACACATACTCGCACTCGCTGGACGACGTGGGCGCAAACTGGGATTTTGGATATGGATCGGGCCTGCCGCAGGATTCTTATCACGTAGGCCGCGAATATGCGAATAGCGACTTCGATATCCGCCACCGCTTCACGCTCTCATTGACATACGCTGTGCCGGGACCGAAAGGCCACGCGCAGATGCTGGAAGGCTGGGAGATCAACACCATTGCGAGTTTACAGAGCCCGCAGTTTTGGGGACCAATTGACCTGGGTACGGATGCCGCCGGCACCGGTTCGCTGCCGGTAAGCCCGCCGGCAACGGCCCCGATCCGCTGGAGCTTCTATGGCCGGCCATCGGATTTCAAGCCGACAACAGCTGGAATTCCATACTTTTCTGGCGCAAGCAACTCATCTTGTGCAACCAAAGCATTGTCGTTGGATGGTGGAAGCGCAGGAGCCTCGACGGCTGCGCTGAACCTCTTTGGCTGCTATGCGCAAGGCGTATCCATCATGATTCCGCCTCCGCTCGGCCAGTTCGGAAATATGAGCAGAAACATGTTTCCGGACAACGGATTCAGAAACCTCGATTTCTCGATTGCCAAGAACTGGCATTTTGGAGAACGGGTTCGCGCGCAGTTCCGCGCCGAGTTCTTCAACATTTTCAATCATCCGAATTTTGCCAACCCATACGGAGGCCAGAATGGCTTCGGTTTGAACGATCCATCGGTGCAACCCTTCGGCTGCGCATGCGCCACGCCGGACGTCGCTGCGGCTAACCCGGTGATTGGCTCGGGTGGAAGCCGGGCGGTTCAACTTGGACTCAAATTCCTGTTCTAGTTTTCGCTCGTCGAGTTCGAGTGCTGGGGCCGATTCGTTCGGCCCTTTCTTATGCAAATGTAATTAAACTAACCACAGAAAATTCAGGGATCGCAAAGGAACTCATGCAAGCGCCCACCGCAGGCCCATGTTTACTTTTTCTGCTGTTTCTCCCCATGTTCGCGCTTTCCCAGGTTGCTCCCGAGCGCACGATTGAAGAGATCAAGACCGAAGCCATCCATCGCGCCGAAGTCGGCCAATACCCGCTGATCGGACTCGATCCCGGCGACGTGCGAGAGGCATTCACATCCATTCACAGCCGCGATAAAGACGAGTGGGCGGAAGGGTTCATGGGCGTTGCGGATCGTTACATGAACGAAGCAAAGAAACTGGAAGCCAGCGATCGCGACAAGGCCAACGCCGACTACATTCGTGCGTGGCGGTTGTACTCCTTCGGACGCTGGCCGGTTCCCACCTCGCCGGGAAAACAGCGGTCGTACGAAAAAGCTCTTGAGGCCTTTCGCGCGCACGCGCGATTTCTGGATCCGCCGCTGCAAATTGTCCGAATTCCATTCGAGGGCAAAGAAATCATCGGCTACATGCGGCTGCCGAAAAACGCCGCCGGCCCCGTGCCGCTGGTAATCACGATCAACGGTCTCGACAGCAGAAAGGAAGATCTTTCCGAAAGCTTCGCGGCCATCCTGCCCTCGGGCATCGGATTTCTTGCCGTAGACGGTCCGGGCACGGGCGAGTCTCCAATTAAAGTGACGGAACACTCCGAGCGCATGCTTTCCCGCGTCATCGATTACGCGCAAAGCCAACCGGAAATTGACAAGAACCGCATCGCGGTGCACGGGGTCAGTTGGGGAGCATATTGGGCAACCAAGCTGGCAATTCTCGAGCGGGATCGGATCAGAGGCGCAAGCGCGCAGTCGCCGCCGATAGATGAATTTTTTAAAAAAGACTTCCTGACGCATTCGCTGTTGGGAAATCGCGAGTACCTGTTCGACCAGGTTCCCGCCCTGATGAATATCTTTGAGGGCGTTCGCAACCTTGATGAGCTATCGGCCGAGCTGGCGAAAATGTCCCTGGTGAAACAAGGGTTACTCGACAAGCCCTCCGCTCCCATGCTCATCCTGGCGGGTGTTAAAGACACGCAAGTGCCGATCTCCGACATTTACCTGTTGCTGAGTAAGGGGGAGACGCCAAAAACGGCTTGGATTAATCCGCAGGGTGGGCACTTGGGTCGTCAAATCAAGGTATGGCCCGATCCAGTGATTTTCAAAAGCATAATTCTCCCCTGGCTGGTTCCGATACTCAATCCCCGGGAAGCCATGGCTCGATGATTTGGCTCCCGGCGAGCACCACCGTCAGTCACTCGATCCTCAATTCACCTTCTTGATTCATTGCGATGCTTGTAAACTTGTTGCGCAACGAAAAAGAGCGCGACCACATGTATTTTCGTCGCTTTGGCGTTGGTATCGGCAGCAGCAACGCCTCGTTTTTTCGCGTTTTTCGGCGGTCACAGCATCAGCGGCGAATGTGATCGAGAGTTCGGCGGGTCATGTTTGTGCTGCTTTGTGGATCTGAATGGTGGGTTCCAGACGATGCGAAACTGAGAGCGCCCGAGCGACCAGGCAGAGCTCTTGTGTCTTGTGCAGCAAGCGACTTGCGCGATCTCTGCCTTCCTCCGAAGTCAGCGTCAGGCTGGGACGGGTGATAATTTCATTGAACCGATAGCCCGAATCGGCTTTTCGCGCGCTTGCGTCCACCTCAACTTCCAAGTCGGCGTACTCAAATTGTGAGTATTCGGCAAGCGCGCGGAAGGTAGTCGTGTAGCAACTTGCGACCGCGGTGAGCAGCAGATCTTCCGGAGTCCATCGGCCTTCAAGACCTCCGAACCGCGGCGGTGCCGTGAAGTGAATAGCACTAGGAGCTGAATCGGTTCGAGCAATTCCAGTCCGGCCTGAACTCCACCACGCCTTAATTCGATATTGAATGTCTTCCATGGTTCCACCCGCAAGACCGAAGAATCGACTCTTTCGCGAAAATCAACTCCCTCGTTTCCCTACAACATCGCCCAGGACAGAAATGCCAATCGATGGACACACGAGGGCACAGTGGATCGTTTCTGCAAATCCTGTGGCCGCGACACATCCTCTAATTCCGCTACTTTGCTCTGTATGTCACTGGATATCCAGGATACGGAGGATCAGCTACTGCGCGAATGTACGCCACCAATGCGCGAACGTCGGATTTGCCTAGAGTAAATCCATAAGACGGCATGAGTGCGGATTTGTTTATGGCAGGGCCGCCGTGCGTTATTATCGCGGTCATATCACCGTCACTTATTGTGTTAAGAAAGTTGCCATCTGCGAATGCATGTGGCTTGACATCCAGATTGTCGTAGTTTGAAACCCGCGCCGGCGTCGACTCGGAATTGTGACAGCGTTCACAGTACTGCTCGTTGAGCTTTTCCCCGAGTACCCCTTCGTAATCAAGCGCAATTTCTGTGACTGTTACGGTAACTGGTTTGTGTGACTTGTCATAAGTGCTGGCGCGGAGTTCGTACTGTCCCGCACCGTTTCCCAGAGTCACACTTGTGCTAAGTTGGCCGCTGGAATCGGTGATTCCGCTCGGTGGATCGAATATGACGCCGCGAGGTCCGGCAAACTCCACGGCTGCCGCTGTTACGCCATTTCCTTGTGCATCATTCACCTGCACTACGACGGGCTGCGATAAGGGTGTTCCAGCCGGTACAATCTGTTTCCCGCCGCTCGACTCGATAATCGCAACTCCATAAGCAGTCGCTCCAGGCCCGCGCGTGCTCTGCGAATGGCGCGAGCATCCCGCCGTCGTCAACAACCCCGCGGTCAATGAGATCAGGAGAAGTTTCATTTCCTGGCCTCCAGCTTTGTGGTGCCTTTCAGGCTCATCAGATATGCGGTAAGCGCACGAGCATCTTCATCGCTCATATCCCGTTTCGGTTCCATGGATCCCGGACGTAATGCCTGTGGGTCTTTGAGCCACAAGTAAACCCAGGCCGCGTTTAAGCGGGAACCGACCGCCGTGAGAGTCGGTCCGATATATCCCTTGTCGGCTTTCGGATCGACGATATGGCAGGCTTGGCATGCATATTTCGAATAGAACAGTTGCTTTCCTTCCTCCACCTGACCCGCTGGATATCCTGACAAAGGCATCGAATCACGGTCGATTGCGGGACTTTGATAGACAGTCAAGATGTAATCGCCCAACTGATTGATCTCCACGTCGTTGAGGTTGAACTTTGGCATGCGACGGATGAGCGCCGGACGCAAAGTGGTCGGATTTTTTAAAAACGCCTGCAGCCATGCTCGCTGCACTGCGCTGCCTTCAAAGCTCAGGTCGGGTGCGAGGTTTCCGCCGTGTCCATTGATGCGATGGCAACTGAAGCATGCCAAGTCTCGCATCAACTTGCCGGCTTTATCGGCCGGCTGATATTTCGACTCGGCGTTCCCGGCAACGATTAACGCCGGCGGCAGCGTACGCGCGCGATCGTTCAGAGCCAGCAGCGCTGTAGTGAGCGCATCGATCTGCTCTGTTGTGAAGGTGAACTGCGGCATCTTCAGCCCAGGCGAAAACGAGCGCGGCGCGCGAATTTTTCCCGCGATGTACTCCGTTATGGTGTGCGGCATGCCCGGCAGAAACAGGAGTTGGGTGATCGACTTGCTTCCAATACGGCTCAGTTCAGGCGCGAAGTTTTCCGGCTTTTTTATTCCGTTGATTTGGTGGCAAGAGGCGCAGCCATAATTCATTACCAGAAGCTTGCCATGGGCGATCTGCTGTGGAGTTGGTGGTTCAAGATGCACACTGCCGAGCAGATCGGAATCTGCCTTGGCCATCAGGAAGCCGGATAAAGTGGCCAGCTGCTGATCGGTAAAGCGGTAGTGCGGCATCGGCGTGTTAGGGTCATACGCCCGGGGATTGCGCAGCCACGCTTGCAACCACTCCGCTTTCGCTTTGGTCCCAATCCGCGTCAATTCCGGGCCGATATTGCCGCCCACCACGTTTCCTGCCGCGTTCTGTATGGCGTGGCAGGTTGCACAGAAAGACTCGCCGTAGAGGCTCGCGCCAGCGGTTGGATCTGACACCGCTTTGTGCGACAGAGATAGGGTGTCGTCCGCCCCGGGCGTGCTGTCGGCGATCAGGAACGCAGAAATATCTCGCGCATCATCATCGCTGAGCTTGAAATTCGGCATCTTCGCCGTAGTCGCGTAGGCTTGCGGATCTTTGATCCAGGCATAGATCCATTGCCGCGTGGTTTTATCGGCGATGTGCGTAAGCGGAGGCGGTGCGTCTGTGGGCTGCAGCGTAGACCCGTGCACCTGCACCGTGTGGCAGTGGAGGCACCCGCTCTGTGCTAACAGTTGACGGCCTTCGTTCAACAACGGAGTTCCGGGAAGCGCGTCAAGGTGACACTGTCCGCAAGAAGACTGAATGTATTTCGTCGGAAGCACAGGCTGTTCCCACGCCAGTGTGCTGTAGTGAGCCTCAGAGACGGTTGTCGCGGGGCCTTGTCCGCGGTGACAGACCACGCAACCGAACTCATCCAGTTTGTGAGGAATGACTGGATGTCTTCCGAAAGGCTGCGTGCTTACATCCGCGAGGCTGGTTTCATTCAATCCTTCGTGACAGGTTGCGCAACGATCGACCACTCCCAGGTCAGGCAACCAGATCTGCTGGATGCCGCCCTGGAAATGACGCCGCAACGTCAGGGCATCACTGCGGTCATGAATGAGCTCCAAATAAGATTTTTGATAATGGCGCCACTCGCTGAAGCGGTTTTTCGCTGGCGCGATAGCCAACAATAGGAGCAGCAGAATGCTGATTACGCCGAACGCACGAATGCTGTCACCGAATAACGTGCGCCAGAGATTTGCCAGTCTTCCCCTCATCTCAGATGAGCCTCACACTAATACCCCTGCCAGGGCCAAACGCGCGACCATCCCGGACCGCGGAAGAAAGTGCCAACTGCGGTCAACACAGCTAGCTCGACCAGGAACCAGGTCATGATCCAGAACGACAATGGTTTAGAAACCAGATAACGCTGAAATCGCGAGTGGGGCTGTGGCGAGCTGTATGCCGCGACTGCCACGAGCGCAGCGATGATCACCGTACCCGGGAGTGCCACATAAACATCGAAAACCAGTAGAAAGAGCGTCAGCAAAAGCGCAACAATCGCAAAGATTATGATCCTTCGCTTTCGGTCCTTTAAGAAAACGCCCTCGGCCGCGATGTTGATGTTGAAGTACGGAATCACGATCAGCGCCATCACTACTAATCCAGGAGCGAGGACTCCGGCGACCACGGGCGGGAAATAATGCAGCAGCTCCTGTAAGCCGAGGAAGTACCAGGGCGCCTTCGCGGGATTCGGCGTGTGCGAGGGATCGGCTAATCCCTCCAGTGGCGCGTTGAATAGCAGTGCGGTGACGACCAGAAGGATGAAAAGAACTTCGATTGCCACTGCGACCCGGAACAGAAGTTCGGGGTAGGTCTGCACCTGTTCTTCATCGGTGACTGTCACCTGCGCAGATGTGCGCCGGGTGATGAACGCGACGCGGCGCGGGGTCTTCTTTGCGTTCGAATCGACGGCGGTAAAGAAGTCCTTATTCACGATTACGAGACCTCGGGTTTCGCCATTTCGGGTTCTCCGCGTACTACCGCCTCGGCGCGAACGGTCGGCTCAGTCTGCTGAGCGTAGAGGCCGCCGTCCTTGCGAATCCGCCAGAAGTGAACTGCCACAAAAACCCCTGCGACCAACGGAAGGATCACGCAGTGCAGCACGTAAAAACGCAGCAGAGCATTTGCGTTTACGGCATTACCGCCCAGCAAAAGAAAATGAATTTTGTTCCCCAGGAGGGGCACAGCCAAGGCGATATTCGATCCCACCGTGATCGCCCAATAAGCCAACTGGTCCCACGGAAGCAGGTATCCCGTATAGCTCAACAGAAGCGTAATCAACAGAAGAATGACGCCGATCACCCAGTTGAATTCGCGCGGGGGCCGATATGCGCCGCGATAGAAGACCTTAAACATGTGCGCAAACACCAGAAAGACCATCGCGTGCGCTGACCAGCGGTGCAAGTTCCGCAGAAACATTCCCGACGAAACAACGAACTGCAGGTCCTTGGTGTCCGCATATGCCTGTGGGACCGAGGGGTGGTAGTAGAGCATCAGCAGAATGCCGGTAATAACAAGGATCAGAAATGTCCCGAACGTCAGCGTGCCGAGGTACCAGGTCGCGCTGAAATTCATCATCCGGCGTCGCGCCTTCGTGGGGAACAGGTGCAGAAATACATTTTGCTGAATAGCGAGTGAACGGCGCAGGGTGCTTGTGCCCCAGCCGCTACGGAAAATCGACCGCCATACTCGCGTGCGGCGCAAATCATCGAAATAGCTGTCCAGAGTTTTGGCCATAGCTACACTCTTACAAACTGCATGGGGCGAATTTCCGTCGAGCGATCCACCATCAAATCACCGTCGTCATTGATCCACATCTTCTTCCAGGGTAGCGGCCGCGGCGCCGGACCCTCGATCTTGTCTCCCGGCTTATGGTCGCCCTCGCTATGAACAAAGAATTTGCTGCCATGGCACGGGCAGGCGATGATGCCCAGTTCCTGCTTCCATGCCGTCAGGCAACCAAGGTGGGTGCAAATTGCCTGCAGCGCGAAGAAGCCCTCCTGGCTGTGAATGATGTAAATTCCGGAATCTACGTCCTCGGTGACGGAGTCGAGCGGGAACGATTCTGGCTTGCCTGCGTTGATGACCGGAGATGGCTCATACAGCACATTCGGCGACAAGTATTGGTAGCTGAAGACCGCAGTTCCCGCGGCCGCAACGCTCAACGAGCCCAGCCCCAGCCGCGCGAAGAAGGTCCTCCGGTTGAGGTCCCTGTTTCCAGATCTTGTGTCCTTGTCGTCCATACTATTTCCCCACAGCTATCTCTGCTGCTCTATCCGGGCGCAGGATTCCGTCCACAGAATCCGCGGGAATCAGACCGTCGGTCTCGCCCGCCACCAAGTTGTAAGCCTCCATCGTGATCGTTCCCACTGGGCACCGCATGGCGCAAAGACCGCAACGGATACATCGCGTTTCGTCCTTCAACATCGCCGACCCGGTCACGACTCCAAGTTCGTCTGCCGCAATTTCGTTGAGCTCGATTCCGAAGCACTCCTGGTTGTCGCGAATGTGCTGAATGGTTTCAGGGGTGAACTGCAGGCGGTCGAGCGAAACCAGTTCCAGGCAATTCTCCGGACACACATCGACGCAACCGCCGCAGACAATACAACTCGTCCCGTCTTCGGGAACACCTTCGAAGACTGTGTTCACCCAGCAATGCAGACATCGTTGTGCTTCTGCCATGGCTTGCTGCGCGTCATATCCGACTTCGACCTCAGTCACTCCGGTGCGGCGTTCCAGCGGTAACATGGGAACAGGCTCGCGGTTAAGATCGAGGAAGTTCATCGGCATGCTGTGGCGTTTCAGGACTTCGATCTCGATCATGGGTCCCGAATGCTTATGACCTCGCAGATACTCGTCGATTCCGATTGCGGCCCTCTTTCCGTCCGCGACGCTGTCGATAATCAAACGCGGACCGAAGACACAGTCGCCGCCAGCGAAGATGCCCGGCGCCGATGTCATTAGAGTTTTGGGATTAACCGAGATCAGCCCGCGTGGAGAAATATCGACCTGGTCATCTGGCTTAAGAAAATCCAGCCTGGGCGCTTGCCCGATGGCCATGATGATCGTGTCACAGTCGATCTGGCTCTCAGTGCCATCGTAGAAAGCAGGGCTGAATCGCTTGTTGTCGTCGAAGACGCGCTTGGTGCGCAGCGTTTCGAGCGCCGTCACTCTACCGTTCTCTCCGATGATCCTCTTCGGTCCCAGCCCCGGATGCATAATGATGCCTTCACCTTCAGCCTCCTCGATTTCTTCGAGCGCCGCCGGCATTTCGTCTCGCCGCTCCAGGCAAACAATATTCACTTCGCGCGCGCCCATGCGCAGAGCCGAAAGCGAGATGTCCACCATCTCGCGCGTGGCGACTGCGGCGACATTTTCAAGCGACGGCTCAGCTGCCTGAACTCCGCTTGCGTGCTGCTTCACGACTTCGCGGGCGGCTGATCGCGCCACGTCCATGGCTACGTTGCCGCCGCCGATCACAATCACTTGTTTTCCGATCGTGAACTTGTAGCCCAAGTTGACGTTGAGCAGGAAATCAATTCCTTTGTGAACCCCGTCCAGATCTACGCCGGGAATGCTGAGGTCTCGGCTGCGGTGGGCGCCAACCGCAATCAACACCGCATCGAACCCCTGACGGCGAAGGTCAGAGACCATGAAGTCACGTCCCGCAGCCTGGTTGAGTTGTAAGCTTATGTCTCCGGTTTCCAGGATCTCCCGCACCTGCGCTTCGACCACATCGCGAGGGAGTCGGTATTCCGGAATACCCAGGTAGAGCATTCCCCCCGGCACTCGCGACGCCTCAAAGATCGTGACGGAATAACCGAGCAGCGCAAGGTCATGAGCCGCCGACAGTCCAACGGGACCCGCGCCTACAACAGCAACTTTGTGCGGCAGTTTTTTGCCCTCGCGGCTCGTGCTCGTATTAATGGGATTCCTGGACTCCGGCCCATGCCGCTCCGTGAGAAATCGCTTCAGGGCACGAATTGCAATGGGCCTGTCGATTTCGCCGCGCCGACATGCGGTTTCACACGGATGGGCACAAACACGGCCACAGATGCTGGCTAGCGGGTTCGGATCGCGGGCGATTCGATAGGCCTCTTCGAATCGGCCGTCCGCTATCAACCCAACATATCTTCCAGCATTGGTGTGTGCCGGGCACGCGAGCATGCAAGGGAAGTTCGTGTTGAGCCAGTCGGAGTCGACCTTCTTGTTTTGGAATCGCTTCAGCATTCGCGTACCTTTACGCGTCCGCACCTAAAAGCCGCTTAATTCCACCAGCTTGAAACCGGAATCCAAGTGCTTTCGGCGGAGTTTCTATTTCGCTATGGTGAAATCTGCCGTGCTCGCTCCCGCGACCGTCACAGACTTAGACTGTGGCTTGGCGCCTTCGTGCCACACGACCACGCTGTAAGTGCCATCGGGAACGTCTTTGATTTTGTAAGCCCCGCTATCGTCGGTTTCGGCGAAATAAGGGGTGGGGCTCACGACTACGTATCCGCTCATGTCGGGATGCACATTACAGAGCAGTGGAATGACGCCTGGCTTGTCGAAGGTAAAGGAGCGCTTGTCTCCTTTGGGCCACGTGCCCATGTTGTGGCCTGCCTTCTTGTCGGAGCCAATAGCTGTCCAGTAAACGTTGTGCTGCACCGTATCACTATTCAGGAAATCGACCGTGGTGCCTTGCTGTACGACCATGATGTGAGGGGCAAAAAGCAGCCCTTTCTGGTTCATGACGGGATGCTCTTTGGGAGCAGGAAATGTTTTGCCTGCCACCGTATCCACATAAACCACCGAGTGACCTTTCATCCCGCTGACCTTGCCGCTCATATCGCCGGCCAACGCACTCACGCACCATCCGCTCGTCAGTATGACCAGTAGTAATGCCCTCTGCTTCATTGCATCCCTCCTTAATTCATAGCCGATTTAATTTCCCACTTCTTTTCAAAACAGAAATCTGGCGACCAAATAAACTGTGTTGTTAGAACTCGCGTTGCGCCCCGCCGTGTCATAGTTGGTGGCTGCGCCATTGAATCGCGTGTACCCGGTATATTGCGCGGACAGCTGAAGGTTCATCCACGGCCAGTAGGAGGCGTTCAGAATGTAACCAGCACTTCGCGGATCGCCATGGGAGTTCCCGCTAATTGAGCCAGGCGGATACAGCACTGGATCCGACGTCCCACTGGTTTCCAGCCAGCCGAGGGTGGTAGTAAAACGGTTGCCGAAGTGGTATTCGGTATTGGCCATTAGGGTGTTCAAGTGGTGCGTGCGCAGAAGCGGATTGGTCGCTGCCAGATCGGAGTTCTCGCGAATGTAAGTTCCCCGTATCGACCAAACGTCTCTCCTGTGAATTGTCCGGTCGATTTGAGTATCGATCGCCCAGTCGTTGTAAGTGTCTTCGGGACCGGTTATCCCGCCCGGAGTGGAACGCATGTGCATTCCATAAGTGCCAAACTCAAACTGCGTGGTTGCTGTGGATTGTTGCCAGGCGATGCGCCAGTACGGTGCAAGTCCGCGGACATTAAACGGGAATCCGACGCCAGGATTCGGCTGAGAGCCACCGACATGGCCGGAGCGATAGAGCGCCGCGTCGGCATACAGATGACTATTCCACATCGCATACGCACCAAAACCAGCAACGTCCTGCCCTAAAGTGCCGTTAATGATTGGAGAGGCATTGGGCGCGGGCACGAAATCGTCGGCAACCCAGGGAAATCCCCACGCCGGCGTAGAGTTCCACAGGTCCTCAACGGTTGGGTTATTGTTGAGGTCCAAGCCATAAACCAGTTCCTTGCCCGCCAGCTTCCTCGTGTTCGCATAACGAATGTCTGTGTTATCAATGCTGAAATGATCGTCCTGGGTATCGTAGGTCACTTGAAGGAAGCTGCCCACTTTACTAGCCCATGCGCCAGCTAGAAAAAGTGATACGTCCTGAGGAAACTCCAAACTTCCATTCTGAGTTGTTGGCAGGGATGATTTGGTGTTGGTGAATGAAGCTTCGAACATGGCGGACAGAGGCAAGGATTCCAGAAGTTCGAGTGGTGCTTTCCGCTTGCCGGACTCCTCTTTGACCACCTTGGTTTCATCGGCTCTGTCAACGTAGCCGAGGAGCTTGAATCTCCGTCCGGCGGGATTGAGTTCCGGAGG
Source organism: Terriglobales bacterium (assembly GCA_036376415.1). Taxonomy (GTDB): domain Bacteria; phylum Acidobacteriota; class Terriglobia; order Terriglobales; family Acidobacteriaceae; genus Gp1-AA145. The sequence goes on along the minus strand of DASVAJ010000084.1, from coordinate 156,535 downwards.
GGTGTAATGACATGCATTGCATGCCAGACCCGTCTGTCGGGCATAACTGGGAACCGCCAATGCTCGGGGCGGAATAGCCATGCTCAGAAGCGTGAGCAGAATTGCCAACTTAACGATTCGAGCATGCGTGGATGGAGAAGTTGGTCCCGCTGCGTCCGACAGCGGCAGTAGAACCGAAATTGACCGGAATTCGGCAAGTTCTTGTCTGAACAACGGCATCTCGCCACCTCCGTAGCGGCCGAAGCAATATTGCGAGCTAATTTTTGTTTCGGGTTAGTAGTTCAACCTGCGAACTGCGGCGATTCTGGGCGATATGGGTTCCATTTGCGGTGGCAGAGGTCACGGTTGAATGTGATTGGAATCACAATTTTCGTGCTGTTGCAGGCAACGCCATGGAAAAAGAAATACCGCAAGGAAGATTGACCGACGGGGAGAACACGTAGGCCGATAGCATCGGCAGTTGGACGTAGCCAAATTAATCGCCGGCGTCCATCGGAAAGAGTGCCGTTATACGGTTCCGCGATGCTAGTTTCCTATATCGCGCAACACTCACAAGATTCCTATTGAGGAGCCGCTGTTGGAGCGACTGCGGATCAAGCACTACGTATGAGCAAACCAGGAAATTCGCGCAGAATGCCAAGGCGCTAATCTAAGTTTTTCTGCAAGTCGCGCTGCATATCTTGGCGCGTCGGCCACTCGGCTGAATTCGTGCAATTCCCTTTTGATCCCTTGGGCGCGGTGCATCCGAGAGAAAACTTCCCATCTCGCGTAATGGCTCTTTGCAGATCTTCGTCCGGGTGATCCGGGCAAAACAGCCTGCGTCCATCGTAAAGGAGCATTTGAATTTGTCGCATGCGGCATTCTAAGCGAATCCTTGCTTATCCAGATGCAAATTTTCTCGCGAAAGAGCAGTTGCGGGAACGGGAAGTCGAGTTCTACCCATCTCTGGGGCACGCCTTCGCGGACCCGCAGACTATTCGCGACCTGCAGATCGCTAAGGACTCGCAGATTGGCTTCCCGCCGAGGCGGAACTGACCGGCAAAACCGAAAAACATTAATTCTCTGTTGCGGGCTTCCGCATTTGAATCTCTTCGCTGAGAATGCCAACAATCTCATAACCCGCCTTCGCTATCTGCACCCTGCTGCACACGCGGTTGGCGTAAAGGTTGGCGGCTGGCACGACTTCCGGCACACGCTCATCAGGAAGATGCGGAAGGCAGGAGTGCATCCAGTGGTGGTCAGCGGGACAGTCGGTCACAAGCGTGTCGAGCTTGCGCCCGAAGTCTACGACCACGCTACACAGAGCGAGCTTCGCGATGCGCTTGGTCTCGTAGGCAAACAGTTGCTACCAAACGTGCTACCAAGTGGGTTGCCGAACTAGCTATGTTGTTGAAAGTGGTGAGCGCGGAAGGAATCGAATCCGCTTGAAAACGTAAATTCAATGACTTGCAAGGCCACGGATGGCAAGAAAGTACATGAAAAGCAATACAAAACCGGAAAACGGATTGCAAATGGATTGCACGAACACCGTCGGTCAATGTCGTTTAGTCAAACAGTAAGGTCAATTCACGGTTAATGTGATCGTTCCCGCCGTTTTCGTGTAGTTGGCCGTCTGTGAACTCACTTGTACCGTGATTGAGTACGACTGCGATCCTCCTCCGCCGCCACCCCCTCCGCCGCCTCCTCCTCCGCCCCCGCCCGTGCTATTTGATGAGCCTCCTCCGCAGGAAAGTCCAAACACCATTAAGAGCAGCGCGACAGTGATGGCGGTTTGTCGCTTGCGACCTATGGCGAACAGAAGAACTCCTACCGGCAGCGCCAAGCAGATCGGCGCGAGAATTGCCGAACGACCGTGGTTCTTTTCTCTAATTGAAGCAAGTTGTGAACTGGCCGTTAAAGTCAGTACCGAGCTAGTCGTACCAGTTGGTGAAACCGTAATTGAACTCGGGTCGAAGGCGCACGAAATCAGGCCAGTGGAACTCGAACACGAAAAGTTTACCCTTCCATTGAATCCATTGACCGGCGTTGTGCTGACGGTAAAGTTTGCAGAATTGCCCGCTTTCACGCTGGCGCTTGTTGGGCTAACTGATCCGGTGAAGTCCCAGACCTGTAATTGTGCCGTTGCTGTATGCGTATCCGGCGCACTCACACCCGTGACGGCCCACTGATAATTCCCGGTAGGCACGGAGTTAATTTGGACTCCGACAGCGTCTTGTGTGCCGCCTGGCGTGGGCGTGTCGAATGGCGTGACACCACAACTCGCTCCCCTCGGCAAACCACCACAGCTCAGGGTCACAATCTGATCGAATTGGTTGATTGAGGTAAGGGTCAGAGTCGTGCTCCCACCACCGGACGGGAATGTCTGAACTGTAGCCGGTGACAGACTCATCGCAAAATCACCAACGTTCAGAGTAAACGGCACATCTTGGATCAGAACTCCGTCTGTGACCCTGACCTTGCCCGAATAACTCCCCTGCGGTGTTCCCGAATTAACCGAGAGCACCCATTTCACATTCGAGAAGTCGTTGGAACGAAGAGCAATCGTCGGGGGAACGAATTGACATTGCGCTTGCTGCGCTAGGCCCAGGCAAGCGAAACTCAGCGTTCCCGTGTACCCGTTGGTCGACCAAGCTCCAGCTCCCAAATTTTGTAGGCTTTGACCTGCCGCCATGTTGATGTTTGGCCACGATAAGGTTCCTGATGCTTGCGCCGAAAATCCCCCAATGCCGGACGTGGCGACGCTGCCGTACGCCACTGCCGAGGTTCCTCCCGCACTAGCAGTGATCGAGAATACGTGTGTCGCGTTGAATCCGGAGCGAATCGTGAAGTTGAACGTTTGAGAAACCTGCCCTGCGGGGATTGTGATCGTCGCGGGAACCGTTATTGCTGGGTCGCTCGCCAAAAGATTGATGGTGGTGGAGCTCGACGATGCGACATCAAGCACGATGATGGCAGACCCTGTGTTGCCCAATACTGGATCATCGGCCAACGCGAATTGAAACGGGGGTGCGACCACCGACTTCAACACGTTAAATGTGGATCGGTAGCCGTTGAGTTCAAATAAGTCCGCGCGACCTGTGCCTGTCAAATCCACGGCATAGGCATCGAACTCGGGCTTTCGAAAGTCGAAGATGTCATAAGTTGGTGTGAACGTGCCGTCGCCGTTTCCTAACATGAACTGGACAAACGTATCGCGGTTCAAAGTTCCATCTGCCTGGAAGACCGCGATGTCGAGTTTGCCATCGCCATTAAAATCAGCCACCACAGGAGCGTAGTATTCACCTACGCTTGGCGCGTACGGTGCCTGTGGGAGGAAAAAGTTGCTATAGCCGTACGGCGTGGACGTGTTGGCAAGTGTAAAGCTGCCATCCGCTTGCCCAATATAGATCGACACTTCAGGAGGCGGTGGAATGGCCCCGAATGTTGGAAAGAACATGCTGACGATGTCGGGGTATCCGTCACCATCCACGTCAGCAACCGCGAACGGACCAAAACTCGAAAACAGGTGCACCGCAGGTTGAAATGTGCCATCACCGTTTCCAAAGAATTCGTAGACATCGCCGGTTTGTGCACCAGTCGTATCTAGAACGAAAACCAGAATGTCGGGTTTCCCGTCCCGGTTGAAATCGCCAACGTAGACTGCAACCGGTGCGCCAAGAAGATTCCCGCCGAACGCCTGCATATAACCGGTTTGAAATGTGCCGTCGCCATTCCCGAGGAAGACTTGAAGGCACTGGGCATTGCCCGGATTGCCACAAAATCCAGCCGCAACAAAATCGAGCTTGCCATCGCGGTTGAAGTCTCCAACACCAAGTATGCCTACATCGTTCGGTGGATTCGTGGTAATTGGTGTTCCAAAATGGCCTCCGCCAATATTTGGAGCAAACGTAATGAACTGCCCATACGAGGTGTAGTTCTCCGCTATAGCCAAGAAGTCCGGGTGGCCGGTATTGCGGAAGTCAGCAAGCACAAAGTCGCCGAAGGTTGCATAGCTAGCATTGATTGCATCCGAGCGGATCGGTGCCGACAGATTACCCTTGCCGTCATTTAGCAGAACCGTAAGTTGGTAATAATTGTCCGGCAACTGGTTAAATTCCATAAAGGCGATGTCCATCGAACCATCGCCATTCACATCAGCAGGAACCACACCTGACATGGGCGCATTCACAACACCTGGTAGCGCATATCCTACATATCCGCCTTGGGGTGCGCCGTATCCTCCTGTACCGTCGTTTAGGAAAACTGTGGCTGAGTCGTTGTATTGATTCGCAGTGACAACATCCGGGTGCCCGTCCCGATTGAAATCTGCGACGGCGACCGACCAGGACGAACTGTCCCCGCGATAGACAGTTGGCGGGCCAAAATTCCCTTTGCCGTCCCCTAACAGAACGCAAATCTGATCGCCAGCCTCAACACCATAGAGCAGGAGATCGCCTATAAATATCCCGGAAAGCACCACGTCCATGTGACCATCGCCGTTTACATCGGCTGCCGCCATGCCAAATGGCACATCACCGATAGCGAAGCTACTCGGATTGGTCGAAAACGTCCCGTCGCCATTGCCGTGATAGAACCATAAAGCCCCAGCGCTATCTGCCACTAGTGCATCCAATTTCCCGTCTTCATCCGCATCAAAGAGAAGCGTACCCAGATTCTGGAACGCGTAATTTTGTGCAATCACCTGTCCCGCAGAAAACGTGCCATCGCCGTTATTCAGGAGAACTTGGACAGCGAGGTAGTCAACATTGGCGTTCGTCGCAACCAGATCGGGCAAGCCATCTCCATTCAGATCGGCTGTCGAGAGCCAGAAAATTCCTCCTACCGCCCGCGTGAGAATCGGCTGGCCAAGAGTGCCATCGCCTTTTCCAGGGAGCATCACCAGATCAGCGATGCCGGTATTGTTGCCATTTGTGGCTGCAACGATGTCCAGTTTCCCATCGTGATTAAAATCCGCAACCGCCAGCGTGCCGACGGAGTCAGACAGGGCAATGCTGCTTTCTGCGAAAGTGCCATTCCCGTTATTAAGGAACACGCCCACGCTATTGCTGTCTGTCTCCGCTACCACGATGTCTGTTCTGCCGATCCCTCGCAGGTCACCTGTGGCAATCCACATTGGAGTTTGCCCCATCGTGATTGGCAAAATTGTCGGCAGATTGAAAGTGCCGTCGCCTTTTCCGAAGTAGAGCCAGAGGGTGTTGTCGCCTCCATTGGCCACTACGAAATCGGGATTGCCGTCGCCATTGAGGTCCCCGGTAGCTACGGCGGTCGGGGTGTATCCGGCGGGCAACGACGGGCGGAGCTGAAGTCCGGGCAGAGCAGAAGGCGCGAATTGCGCTGAAGGGAACGAGAGAAACGAATTCGTCGCCGCGTTCGCTGCGGCGCTGAGACGCGCGGCACGTCGAACACTTTCGCGAGGACGCGAGAATCGCTTGATGTAGTTAGAACCGAATGGCTCCGGATATTTCCACCCCTGAAAGCGGAGGGGCATGTTTCGCGGGAGGGGTGCGTTCCTTGCCGACGGTCCGACCGTCCTCAGCACCCTTCCCGAAAGCTCTTGATAGCTGCGATAGGACTGCTGGGCCGAACTGCCCGGCGGGAGTGCGACAATCAGGACGAGAGATGAACACCACAGAGTCGAACGCCGAAGATCCCCCACACAGTGCTTTCCTCCCCGAAAGCCTACATCAAAAAATTCCAAGACGACCGCCCGCACTCAAGGACCTGATCTAACAATTCTGGTTCACGATCTGGCAAACACCGATCGATGCTGGTCCTGGGCCTCGACCCATGAAAGCCATTGAGGTGTTATGGGCGGCAGGAAGAATGGGAGCAACAATCCGCCGCCCTTGTACCATTCGTAGGCAGCAGGACCGACATATCCTCCCAAGTGCGGGATCGGGTTCCTGACAAAGTTTTTCCGAATCCATCGGACTACAGCGTCATACCATTGCTCGAAGGCGCGATTGTCCTTACCTGCAAACTCGGCCCACACTCTCCCTTGAGTGAGGGCAGGCCTATTGTTCCATTGCTCTTCGACGGGATTCGGATAAGAGAATTCGATCACGGGCAGATCGCTATCTACACGATAGTAGGGCCCAATAGTCGCTTCCGGAATGAATTTTCGCTGAAGAGTGGGGAGCAAAGCTTGATTCCACAAACAATACGTGCCAGCGTGTTCCCAAGCTGATGTCACTTCTTCAACTGCAGGACTGCTACTGTCCCGATGAGTGATAACGACCGGATCGCGCGAACGAATATGCGCGACGAAAGCTTCGCAGTCCTTTGAGAGCATGTGAAATTGTGTTTGTCGGCCCATCGTCAAGAGTTTACCAAGTTCAAAACTCTATATCCCTAGCCCATTGTTTACTCTTTGCTAACGCTCGCTGGAGGTTCTTTCATAGCGTTGTTTTCTGATCCAGCGCCGCTTCCTTGTGATCCTTCTATCTCATTGGTCGGCGCATTGCCTCGCCACTCACAGCCTACGGCACACGTATCGGACCTGGCTCGATTCGGTGGGCACCCCGGTAGGGGTGCAGCAGAAGCTGATGCGCCATGCCGACATCCGAACGACCATGAACGTCTATGGTGACGCGGCAACGGCAGACATGGCGGCAGCTCATCGCAAAGTAGTTGGACTTGCGCTGAACGGATTGCAAACGGATTGCAAGGCCAGCTAAGTAATTGAAAAGTGGTGAGCGCGGAAGGAATCGAACCTTCAACCTACTGATCGAACGCTACCGCAATGAAATCAATGGTTTCAGCGACTTCCAAGCGTTCCAAGTAGGCAGTTTGAGGCACTTTCGGGCATTATTGCTACCATTTGCTACAAATCCGGTCTGGAGCAGTTCTGCTCGGCATAACCGTGTCCGAAACGACGAAAAGCCTTTGTGACCGCTTGTCAGCGAGATCACCGAGTCTCTGGGACATGGGCAGCGACGTGACATCTCCATGAAGGGGCGCTACCTAGTTACTATGAGCCGTCACCTCTAGCGTGTGATCCCTGCCGCCGAGGTCCTCGACGTGAACGGACACGCTGCCGCCACCTGACAGGTGCTTGTAGAGATCGGCGACGACCTGTTGCGCTGCTTCCTCCGGCGTCGCGTTCCACACATGGGCAGCCCAGAGAAGTTGCACGGTTAATATCGTGCTCTTCTGCTTGACATCTTCGAACTCGGCGCGTTCCTTCCTTACTGGTTCCATCGTGGCTTTCTCCCGATTTGCGATCCGCCCATTGACTTGCCCTAAATAAGGGATCGACAGCGGGTACTTTCAAAAAGACCTTGGAGGAGGGAGTCGCGGGTTCGAGGGTACACGCCTAGCCACACGGTTCGCCTGTTCGATCAGGTCTGCACCTTTGACTACCTTGAACTGTTCCCCAAATCGCTGCCTAAGTTCCTTCTCCCATTTCGATCTCAGCCGTGCCGGAACGACAATCAGCACCCGCTCAATCGCCTGATGCGCGTCCAATTCCCGCAAGATATAAGCCGCCTCGATGGTTTTCCCAAGTCCGACATCGTCGGCGATCAGCACAGACTTGCCGGGGTTGTCGAGGAATTTCAGCAGGGGCTTGAACTGATACGGATAGAACTGCGTCCGCGCCGTAGCGAAGGAGTGCGCGATGCGGGCGGGTGGACTCTTGAGTCGCTCATAGGTCAGGGTGAAAACAAAGTGCGTTTTGCCCGACAAACTGCCCTGCTCGAATGATTCCCACGGGCTTTGAACAACGTTTACTGTTTCGAGGCTTTCCTCAGGAAGCGCACGAAGTTGCGCTCCAAACTGCACGAGGTAGTTCCAGCTTTCAACCTGCGCATCCCAGCGAAGCTCGCGAACGATGCCAGCCAGTTCGGGCTGATTCATCCGCTGAACGTAGTCACCCACCTTGAACTTGGGTTCAACTGGCATCTGCTTTTATGTGCTGCTTGTACTCGTCCTCGCTCGCAACCCATCACTTCAAACTGCTACGGGTAAGTCCGTCGATGCAGGAGAATCGGACTGGGTTGAAACCCATGATTATCGCAGAGTAAGTGCCACCTCGCACACCACTTAAGAGCCATGCAAAACACACTGAAGAGCTTTTGACAGAGAGGTCAACCAGTGCTCAAATCGCATGTTGCTGCCGGGGAGGTTACCGTGAGCGGTAGGATGAATTGGGACCGCGTGCGCAAGGAGAGTCTATCTCACCTTCATGGTTCGGAATGGGTGAAACCATCGGACGACACACTTCTCGGTATCGGGTGGAAGGAAAACGATAAGAAGAAGGTCACGCGAAAGAAAAATAAACGAAAGAAGATCAAATCGGGGCTGACGAGAACGATCACACAAAGCAGAAGTGTCGTCCCGCTCACCGCACGTATGGTCGGTTGCACCTGCGGCAAATCGACTGGATTCACGGGTCAGCACAAAAAATCCTGCCCGTTGCGTAAGCCAGAGACTTCGACTCAGGCGGGAGCGAAGGGAAAGTGGGTCTGCCCACAGTGCTTCGCTACACTTGCAGGAGCTAAAGTGCCTCAATCTGTAGCATTGGAAATTCTGCGTAGGCATCAGCAGACCAGCCACAACAGAACCTCCCGGCAGAGTACGTCGCGACCCGTGATACCTCCCGCAAGCACGAGGACTCCTGTGCCCATTCTCTCTTCACCTGATTCGGGGGCAGACAAACGGCATACCACTCTTAGTGAGTCCAAGCATGCGGATGCGCAAATACTCATCGCTTTGCCTCATAAACTGCCCGCTGAGGCGGCAGAACGTTAAAGTATCTGGACAGATGTCAAACTCCCGATGAAGATGCGAACCAATTACGACCGCATCACAACGACAATCGAGCGTCAGTGGTTAGCGGAGATTATCGCCGGAACGAAAAAGATCGAATACCGCCAGATCAAGCCGTACTGGACTAAGCGCTTTGCGAAGGTCTCAGTGCCATTCGAATTACGCCTGCTGAACGGGATGAATCCGCCAGTGCCGGAGGTGACGGTGCTGATCCACAGGATCACGAAGGACCGCCGTGCTGGAGAATTCCGACTTCATATTAGGAAGGTTCTGGGATTCAAGCACTGGGACAAGCAACACCAAAAGCCGAAACGCTAACGAGGATGCGCTGCCGCGCAAAACTCTCTAGTCCTCAGTCTCAAGTAGTTCACCTAGCTCTTCCATTTCGCATTCGGTGCCGTCTGCGAGGAAGCGAGCACGGTTTTGGTTCCAGCGGTTAAAGTGCCGCCAGCAAATCCAATGCGAGTCGCCGCCGTTCGGTCCGATGTGGATCGTGCCCGGTTCGGGGCAGTTGTAGTAGCAGCAATTATGTTCTTTCAATGCTTCCGATTTGCTCATATTCAAGGTCGCGCTAGTCGCAATCGTAGCCATCGTCGTCACCCTCGCAGTAATCCTCTTCGGGTTCGTCCTCGTAGCCGTCCAGATCGCCGTCGTGTTCGCCGCCAAGGGCGAAATGGTTCTTCACTGGTCTGCCTTCGTGGTCATCCCAGTGCCGCTGACCATCCTCGAAGTAGTCCGGCATCTCTTCACTGCACTTGTCGCATACTGGATAGCGAGGACGCTGGCTCCAGCGGGACTCGCGGATTTCGTCCCTGCGTTGATCTGCACGGTCTTTGCGCTCGTCCGTGAACACCTCGTACTTCGGCTGGAAGCCTTGGCACTTATGGTTCTCCATCGGATGGAGCCTGTCACCGCACACGTAGCATGGTGGCAGCGGCGAGGGTGCGCCCTTCCCGGTCTTCGGGTCGAAGTTCGGGAACGCAGCCGGGTAGCAGATGTAGTTCGGCACCGGGGCGGCGGCACGCGCAAGAGCGCGTTCCCGCCGTTGTTCATCTTTCTTTTTGGCAAGTTCCTCCGCAGCCAAGATGTTCGGGTTTACAGGCGAACGGTAAGTGACCACGCCTTTAGCTCTTTGTGGTTTCATACCATCAAACTCCAAGCATTTAAGTTCTTCGCTCTTAGAGTTTTCTGTTTTTGATCTGCTTGACGGACGACATCAACGCCGACACTAGTAACGCGGCGTAGCCGCGTACTAGCCTGCGTGTCGTGGCTCGAAGTCGAACCTGCAAAATCAAACCTGCTAAATCCAACCTGTGGGTTAATCCCATCTGTAAGTCCTACCTTAAACGGCATCTCAGCCGTTCGGTCACGGCTGACGTACCGTTGGGTGCCACGGCTGAGATGCCGTTGGAGTACGCCTGAGATACCGTTGGGCATCGGCTGAGATACCGTTGGGCGGCGGCTGAGGAACCGTTGGGTCAACGGCTGAGATACCGTTGGCTTATTCATCATCTTCCTCGCGGATCGCACGCTGCAACGCCGTCATTTTCGGCTGGTTACTCTTGCTGAAGCTACCTTTGTTGGCTTTGCGCTCTTTGCCGTAACGCGGTCCGCGCTTCGCGCTACGGGAATGTTCCTTGCGCTGGTAGGCATCTACCGTCACTTCAACCACTTGGTAGCGGCAGTGAATAGTTCCGGTGTCGGGATCAGTCCACTCTTCTTTACGGATGAAGCCGTCCAGTTCAAGTTGCGCCAGCATATCGTTTACGCGACCCTCGGTTAGACCGACGCGCTGCGCCAGACGCCACTGCGCCATGTCGCACCAGCCGACCATCTCTTCCGCTGTCCACGGGCTGTTCTCAGGAACCCACGTGTCGCTATAGTCTTCCTTGGCTTTGCGTGTGCCGAGAACAAGAATGAGCAAGAGGTAGCGCATGCTGGGATTCCAGTCATACTTCTCCATCTCCTGCACTTTAATGGTGAGAGATTTTGGGCGTCTGCCGCGTACTGCCTTCGGCTTGGCTTCTGCTTCGGCGGCTTCGACGGCTTCTACTTCATCCCACTCGCCGCGCTCGGCTGCCGACATCCGTTTCAAAGATGCGTCACTTGCTCTGCTCATGGCACCCCTCACAGTTGAGGGCGCATGAATCCAAATTGTAAATTTCGATTGACATAAGCCTCTTTCGACCTGCATTTGCATTTCACAATCACGGGCGCGAAACCCGACAAGCCTTGGTGAAATGCTGGGGCGCTGGGCTTATTCAGCGCCCCGATGTCTTGAGCGGACACCACCTGATAGAGATCGGTGTCGCCGACCTCCAGAGCGTTGACTAGACGCTCATTTATGAATACTGAGTTTCTGGAAAAACGGTTCTCGCACGACTCATCGCTCCGTTAGAGCGGGAGGGAGTTCATCGGACTGCTCAGCTTCGTTTTCAGCATTTGGCGCGGCAGATGCGTTTTGCGGTCCGTGCTTCCGATTAAGAACTCCCTCTCCCAAGTCTTCACGGGTGATTTGAAAGCTCTTGTCTTCGAGCGTCACATCCCGCATCCGAATGAGCCGATTGATCCCGTCTTGGTAGCGCTGGCTCGCAGCCGCTTGCAGTTCGATCCAATCCGCCAGCATGCCCGGATCGAACCGGATAACGTCCCCCACACGGATGGCGGGCACCTGATTCCGGCGCACCCAACGCTGGATCGTTGCTTCTGTTACGGCTAACAATTCAGCGAGGTCTTTCACGTTGAGCGGTGCGGTCCTGCCGCGCAGTGTCTTGAGAATTGACATCGTTTACACCCCTTTTGAGCGGTTTAGGGCTTTTTGCCCCTCATAAGAGCAATCGGCAGCGAGAGAATTGGCGACACTATCAAACCAAGGATTTTGGTGGAATTTTGAGATCGCCGATGTAATTGCCCATGAAAATTGGGATTTTCTTCATGCGCGTTTACCCCTCACCGAAGGCGGGTTGGATTAACGCCGGAGAGTTCTCGACCATCAGAATGCGAAAACCTCAGTATTTATGGGTGTACTGGTAGAGACCTAGGGGTTCGCTTGCGATCTTCCACAGCGCTCGAACGTACCGAGTAGCAGAAATCGAATTCAATAAGGCGGCTTGTTCCCCTTCGCGATGCGGATTGCTGCATTGCCGAGGAGTTTCTTGTCCGTGGATCGCCTCAATTCGTTGTCGGATTCCGGCACGCCAGCGGCAGCAGTGCTGCCGCTCTGGGATGTTAAACAAGCCGCCGAGTACCTACACAGGTCTGATTCGTGGGTACGACGGCACTTGTCTGAATTGCCCCACGCCCGCAAGGGACGTTCAATCCTCTTTGATCCTTCCGATTTGCAGCGTACAGTGTCTAGCTGGAAGTCGCTGGAACCGAGAAAGGTGAAAGCCATGAATCGGAGACAGCGAGGAGGAGCCGATTTGGTGGGAAACGTCTGGTACGGAACGTGGCGGCTCGATCTCCCGGATGGGAGTCGAAAGCCAATCAAGTTCCGCATAGGAACGCGGGAAGAAATCGGGTTCACGAAACAAGACGCCTACCTTCAGCTTCCCAACAAACTAAAGGAATATCTGGCGGCTAGGGAGGAAGCCGAAGAGAAGCCGGAGTCAAAACAGCAAGAATCCACCTCTAAGATCGACAAGGTGCCAGAGACCTTCCTTGATTTGGTCAAGGAGTGGATAGAGGTCGACGGTCCCGGAATTCGAAAGAAATCTCGGAACACGTTCGAGCACTACACAGAGGCTTTGTCAGCCTACTTCGGAAAATTCAACAGCAAGAAACTGGTGGACATTCAGCGTAAGGATGTCATCACTCTTCTTAATGAGCAAGCTGAACGCTACTCAGAGAGTGTGTTGAAAACGATGCGGACTGTCCTGCGGAAAACCCTCAATTACGCTGTGCAGAATCAATACATCGTGCGTCCGTACGGATGGCTGGACAAAATCCCGCTAGCCGAAGCTCACGGTCGCAAGGTGGTGAGGACCGAACTAACGCCCGAACAGAGCCTTGGCATCATCGACAGACTGAAAGAGCCATGGGACACATTCGCTCTGCTGGTTGCATTGCTTGGTCGGCGCGGCGAGGAGGCTGCGGCGTTGCAGCCCCATGATCTCGACGGCGACCATGTACTGCACTTTCGCCGAATCATCTACAAACGTCGAGTGGTGGAATTGAAAGAGCACGAGCAAATCCACATGCCGCTCGATCCCAGCGACTATTGGCATGCGGAACTGATCCGACGCTTGCGCAAACTAGGGGAGGGAAAGAAGTGGGTGTTCCAAAGTCGCAACGGAACGCCAATGGATCACACTAATGCTAGGAAACGCCACCTGCATCCAGCAGCGGAGGCGGTTGGTGTACAGATCGGCGGTTGGCACGATTTCCGTCACACGCTTTCTCGCACATTGCGTCGTGCTGGAGTCCACCCAGTCGTCGTGAGAGACACCCTCCATCAAAGCAAAGTTGATCTGGCGATGAACGTGTACGACAGAGCCACCGCCGATGACATCCGCGATGGTCTTCGGGTTGTGACCAAGGCGTTGCTAGGCAGCGATTTGCTACCAAGGGATTTGCTACCAAGCGCTCCGAAGCAGTCTGAGGGCAGCGAGAGTGCAGCTTAAGTCGTGTACCTGCAATGAAAGATGGTGAGCGCGGAAGGAATCGAACCTTCAACCTACTGATTAAGAGTCAGTTGCTCTGCCAGTTGAGCTACGCGCCCTTGGTGGGGATGGGGTTGGTTGCGGAGTTCAGCGCCGCGAAGCCTTGCCCGTGAACGGATTCCGCCTTGCGTCAGCGGCACCGAGCTCTGAAATTCACATCAGCGCTCGAGCCAGTCTCAGTATATCAGGGGAAATGTACCGCGAGGCACATGCCCTGTTCCTGCCGCGGCTCCACCTTGGTTCGGCGAATTATCCGTGTGACCGGGGCGGCGATTCATTTTCAAACAGGTTGGAGCGCCCAGGGAAATGCTGCCAGGAGCAGCGCGATGCTGGCACGCACTTTCTCCAACCCTGACGTCGGGGCAGGCTTTCCGGGCCGTCCTACTGCCGCTGTACGTCGGCGGCGAAAGGGGCCACAGAGTCGGCCACCGAGGCGCTGGGACGTCGCGGAAGCTTAGCCGAGGGAACGGGTGGACGCTGCTCGAGTGTGCCCAACAGCGGGGCATCGTCGATGCCCACGGCTATCGACACGAAGCGGTTTTGCTCGCACAAAGCCTCGATCAGCCGCTGCTGGCGCGCTGACAGAACTTTCAGCGGCAAGGTCTGGAAATGGCGAAATATCCAGAGCAAGTAGAGTCTTTGCCCAAACTTGGGGCTCAGATAGCGGGGGCCGAGAGGCGTCATCAGGCGCAGGACGCCACAAGCGAGTTTTTCAAGCCACATGAACTTAGTCCACAGATTCTTGTTTTTGGATTTTAATCGAGATCGTAGCAGCAATTTTGTGACCACGCATTATTGCACCTGGAATGATGCAATGGAAGTACAATTTTCGCGATTTGACGGATTGCTTTCTGCGTCCAAAGCACACATTCTGTGGGCTGGCAGGGGTGGGACGCACGGAGAATGCCGCAACTGGCGCCGCTGGCCAGGATTGCTCTGGGCCGGGAAAAAATGTCTCGAAGTTCCACAAATCGCCGTACTGGCCTGGCGCGCGCGCTGTCCAAGCTGGGCTACTGTTCCCGCTCGTCCGCCTGGGGGTTGACCAAGCGTGGCAAGGTGCGCGTGAATGGGCAGGTTATCCGCGATCCCGAAGCGCCGGTGGTGTTAGGGAAGGACCGAATCGAAGTGGCGGGAAAAGACATCAGAGAAGCGCCGCGCATTTACCTGATGCTCAACAAGCCCCGGGGAATGGTTACGACGGCGCGGGATGAGAAGGGCCGTGACACGGTGTATTCGTTGTTGCCCGAATCTCGCCCATGGCTGGCGCCGGTGGGCCGCCTGGACAAGGCCAGCGAAGGTCTCTTGCTGATGACCAATGACATGCAGTGGGCGGCGCGCATTGCTGCTCCCGAGAGTCATTTGGACAAAACGTACCATGTTCAGATCAACGCGGCGGTTGGACGGGATATTGTCGAGCATCTGACCCGGGGTGTGCGGGCGAAGGATGGGGAACTTCTAAGCGCGAAACGTGCGGCAGTCTTGCGCGCCGGGGAAAAGAACTGCTGGCTTGAGATCGTGCTGGATGAAGGGAAAAACCGGCAGATCCGGCGCATGTTGGAAGCGCTAGGACTCGAAGTATTGCGGCTGGTGCGGGTGGCCATGGGGCGGTTGTGTTTGGGCGATCTCGCGAAAGGAAAGATTCGCGAACTGACTGCCCGGGAAGTCAGCAGCTTGAGCCAGATGCCACACAAAACTGTGAGCGAGTGAATTCCTACTGCCCAAGTGAAGCCCGCAAGCCCGCAACCCAGCCTTGCTGAAATTCCGGCCGGATGCTGTTGGCGAGAATCAGGGCGGTTTGAAACGCCTGGCGTGCCTCCTCTTTGCGATTCAGCTTGTTCAGAACATTGCCGAGCTCCGCTTGCGTCTGAACCGAGCCGGGTGCGAGCTGCACGGCGGCTTGCGCTTCCTCGAGAGCCGCGTCGAGATTTCCGGACTGATCGAATAACTGCGCTCGTGTGACGTGATTCAGCGCCGATGCAAGCGGGATCTCGAAGTGCCCGTCGAAAACAAAGACGCCGTGCTCGATGACAGCGGTGGGAGTCATGCGCTGGAACTGATCGTAGGGATTGAGCGGGCCCGGGCCGAACTCGTAACCCGAAAGCACGCCCGCGCTGATGAGCACCGGGCCATCAAGGCTCGGCGGAACGTCGATGGTGGGCTGCAGCCAGACGGACGCAATGGTGGTAAGCGGTTTGCACGGAATTCCGTAATAACCCGGATCGGCGACAACCTGGGCGAAGTAGGCGAACCAGCAGTTCTGAACGTGGCGGGAATCGAGATACTTCTTCACCGCTTTCAGTTGTTGTCCCCAGTCGACATTGGAGTCGCTGAGGTATTTGTAGGTATTGGCGGGGCCGCCCCAGAGTTCATTGGAGTAGGCCAGGTAGACGGGAAAAGCGCGAAGCGAGGAAACCACGCCAAATAGAATTACCAACGCAACCGCGTACATCCAGCGGCGCCGATAGCGGACCAGTTCCGCCGCGGTCCAGCCCGCCAGCATCATCAGAAAAGGGTAGATGGGCAGGATATGTCGTATGCCGATGTTCATGCCCGATGACATGGCCACCGCCAAGTAAATTGCCGGTGGAAGCGTGAGAAACCAGAGTTGGCGGCGGCGCCGCGCACCCCTTGCCACGATCGCGACCGGCAGCAGCAGAAGGAAGATCATCAGCGGAAGAGTGGTTTTCACCAGGAAAGCGGCAGGGAAGTAGAACCACTGGCCGTGCGGGTAAACTTTGCCGAACAAATACGTGTGGCTGAAACCGGCGGTGATGCCGACATCGGCGAGTCCGTAAAGATAGGGCTGGGGCAGCAGATGCCAGCGCGCAAATGAGGTGATCAGCTTTTCCTGGAACGGATGATTCAGTCGTCCGGCATAGGAAACCAGGCGCGGTTCCGCGTCGAAACCGGTTCGAGGATGGAAGTGGAATCCGTACGAGGCCCACAGAATCATGATGGCCGCGATTCCAGCTACGACGAGAGCGCGGGCAAGACGGAAACCGTGCTGGGCGGGGTATTCCGTGGATGTCGCCAGCGATTTGCGGGTGATCAGAACCTCCGCCAGCCCGAGCGCGACCAGGATGGGGAAGATCAGAATTCCTGAATGCTTTGCGGCCAGTGCCAACCCCGCCGCCAGCGCCAGCATGCCAAGCCTTGCCCGCGAAGGTTTTTTCGCATAGCGGTAAAAGGCATAAACCGTTGCAAACAGGAAACAGCTCATGCCCATGTCCGTGGTCACCAGGGCGCCGTGGGCGAGGATGTTGGGTTCGAAGACAAACAGAATCAGCGCAAGGAATGCGGCGACCATACCAAACATCTCGCGCGTCGCCGCGAACAGCAACAGCGCCAGCAGGAACGTCAGCAAGGCGGCGCTCATACGCGTGCGGAAAACTATCGCATTCGCGTTGTTCGAATACACGAATTGTTCGGCGCTGGTAAAGTCCTGCTCCTTGGAGAAGACTTTGTCGTGCGGGGGAGCGGTCAACGACATGGGCAGGAGTGGAAGGGTTGCCAGTAGTTTGACCAGCGGCGGATGCTCGGGATTCATGCCGAAGTCGCCGTGCGTCCAATAGCTGTAACCGGCGAAGATATGGCAGGCCTCGTCCCAGGTTTGCGTTTCGCGGCGGATGGACAGCGTAAGCTCGAGGGCGAGAATAATCAGCAGGGAGGCGACTCCCGCCGTGAGCAGGTAGCGCCGCGATGGATCGGACAGTTTCAAATCCCCAGAAGTCTACACAGTAAGGACGGGGATGTCGAAGAAGGGTGAGCAGGAACGGGAGTTGGGGGGCGCAGGGCGACGGAAAGGTTTCCAGGTTTCGAAGTTTCGCGTTTCAAGGGATCTATCGGCGAACGTGCCTGGGAAACCTCGAAACGCTGAAACCTTGAAAGCTTGTTTCGCCTACTTCGCTTCCAGCGGCTCAATCATCACGAACTTGCCCATGGATCCGCGGTCCTTGAAGACGATGCGGCCGCTGATCTTGGCGAAGAGGGTGTCGTCTTTGCCGCGGCCAACGTTGAGGCCTGGCTTCACGCGGGTGCCGCGCTGGCGCACGATGATGGTGCCGCCGGGGACGATCTGTCCGCCGAAGGCTTTGAATCCCAGTCGCTGCGCGTTGGAATCGCGCCCGTTGCGTGAACTGCCTAATCCTTTTTTGTGTGCCATAACACGGCTCCTGGCTTTCAGTTCTTGGCTTTTAGCTCATCCATGGGGCGGACGGCCACCAGCCTGAGGCAACAATTAAATTCCGGTGTCGAACGTGCTTTCGCTTCCGTCTACTTCTTCTTCCCCGCGCTCTTTTTTGCGGCGCTCTTTTTCGCAGCCGATGATTTTTTCTTGGCGGGGGTCTTGGTTTTCGTCGCCTTCGCGCTGGCTTCGCGACCTTCCGCTGGGGGTTCGGCGCGACGCTCTTTCCTGGGTTTCGCTTCCTTCCTGGGAAGCTCGGGCGCGCTGAACTTCTGGCCGTCAAAAGCAATCTCGGTGATGCGCACCGAGGTGAACGGCTGGCGATGGCCCTGCAGCTTCTTGTATTGCTTCTTGCGCTTGTAGTGGAAGACCAGGACCTTCTTATTGCGGCCTTCACCCATGACTTCGCCGGTCACCAAAGCGCCGGATGGCCGCGCGATCTGGCCGGCTTCTGGAGAAACGGCGAGCACGTCGTTAAACTCCACCTTGCCGTCCTGGGCGCTCTGCGTTTCCAGGCGCAACACGTCTCCGGGCGCCACTCGATACTGCTTGCCACCGGCGCGGATTACCGCGTACATAGTCATGCCTCCATGGTCCTGGCATCATGGCACACGGCCAGAGCCAGAAGCGAATTTCAGTCTTTATGCGCTTGCTGTTTTCCGCGTCGGCCTAAAGCTGCGGCCGGCCCCAGAGCAGGGCTGCAAGTACAGGCAAACTCAATCATTTTATCGTGATGGGAAACAGGCGGTCAAACGCGAGC
Source organism: Terriglobales bacterium (assembly GCA_036376415.1). GTDB lineage: Bacteria > Acidobacteriota > Terriglobia > Terriglobales > Acidobacteriaceae > Gp1-AA145. The sequence continues at coordinate 138,162 of DASVAJ010000084.1, read as the reverse complement.
ACCGACGAACATGGGCGCACATCGCATTTTGCGAGGCTGGCTTGCGCTATACTTCCGTCTCGGTCGTAGGCAGTTTGAACGCATAAGGAAAAATGGGGGGCTTATGAAACAGCCGGGAATATTGCTGGTGTCCGTGATCATGCTGTCGATGCTCGCGCTAGCCGCAAGCAAGTCCGAGACCAAGGGCAGAACCGCCGGCCCGGACAAGGCCTACATGCAAAAAATCTGGGACGGTTGGTCGACGCTGGATACGGCGAACGTCACCGACTTCTACGCTTCTGGTCCCCGCGTGTTCTTCGACATCGCGCCGTTGAAATATTCCAGTTGGGATGAATACCGTAACCATGTCGGCAAAGAGCTGGCGGACTACAAGAGCGCCAAGTTTACCGTGAACGATGATGCGGAACTGCATCCTGCCGGGAATTACGTTTGGGGCACGGCCACCATTAAAGAAGAGATGACCCGCAAGAACGGCAAAGTGGAAATGGGGAATTTCCGCTGGACCGTGGTCTTCGAGAAGCAAGGCGGCAAGTGGCTTATCGTGCATGAGCATGTGTCGGCGCCGATGGAATGAGCCGCGGAGACATCGGGCTGGGCCACAGCCTTCTCGGAGTTAAAGGAGCTAGCTTCCGGCGGCGAATCCGCCTACGTGCGCATAGGTGACGCGCAGGTATTTGTGAGGATTCACGGGGATATCATTGATGCGGACTTCGTAGTGAAGATGCGGCCCGGTGCTGCGTCCGCTATCGCCCACGTAGCCGATGGTATCGCCGCGATGAACGTGCTGGCCGGGAAACACCGCGAAACTCTTCAGGTGGCCGTAACGGGTGGTAATGCCGTGGCCGTGATCGAGGATGACGGCGCGGCCATAGCCGCCCATGAAATCGGCGAAATCAACTACGCCGTCGGCGGGAGCAACAATCGGTTGCCCGAAAATGGCGCCGATATCCACGCCGGAGTGGAACGCGCCCTCCCCGTTGAACGGGTCAATGCGCTCGCCGAAAGATCCAGTGACCGGGCCTTCCACCGGCCACAGATTGGGGGCGGAGTTGGCGCGCACCCAGTCCGCCGGCGTCACGTTGTGCGTCAGGCCAAGAGAAATTCCGACGCTGGTGGCTCCGCTCAGGGCCGCGTTTTTCAGCGTGTAAAGCCGATCCAGCGATGAGCTGACCTGCGGATCGTCCACATGGTCCGAGGATGCCGCTTTGATCAGTTCAGGATCGGGTTTCAATCCGTATAAAGAGGAAACCTCGCTGGCCAGCGAGCCCAGCGACGCTACCTGGATGTCGCGTTCTTTCGCTTCCTGCTCCAGGTTGTTGTAGCGGTGCTTGAGATCTTCGCGCTCGGCGCGCAGTTCGTTGTAGCTGGAAACCTTCAGCAGCATGCGGACGTAGGAACTGCCCAGCCCCATCAGGCCAAGCACGCCAATCAGCGCACCCACGGCGAGCACGTAGAGATAGTGGACGGGAATGGGAATTTTGCGCAGCTGTCCGTCTTCGCCACGAGCTACGAAAAGAATGTAGAAGCGCTTAGGCAATATTCCTTTTCCTCGTGTTCAGTAGGCCAGGCGCCCAAACCCGTGCACATCCCGGAGCGCCCAGACGGTATGCAGTCCCGCTCAGCGCGGAGTGCCTGGCGTTGGTTCCTGGTTCCAGTCCCTAAAATCCCAAGGCGTCCAAAGAGCTCGTCTCGGGAGACCGCAGCCGCGTTTCCCTTGTGGGACAAGGCCGAAACGCTTCTTCCCCCTCTGGAACCGGAAATGCTTACTTTTCAAGTGCCTGCAATTCCAAGGGAATGCGGCACTTAGTACAAAATCACCTGTTGAAGGACGCGAGCCAACGGTAACAAACCGAGTTCCCCCGTGTCAACGTGAGATCCGGGAATTCTCTTATTACCAAGGGCGCGTAACCGTACATGACCCTCCGGACGAATTACGTACTATGGACGAAGGCGCACAATTTGGGTTTGGGATGGGGTGGGGAGCGGGAAAGTTGTACGGGGTTGTCGGCCTTCGGTCGTCGTCGAAGCCTATGCTGCTAACCCTTCACCTACCCGTTCTCGTTTCCCGCCCGCTTCCAGGACACGAACTCGCCAATCGTGGAACCCGTGCTCGAAGCCGGATGTTTGTAGGCTTCGACCTCGGAGCGGGAGGCTTCTTCGCCGACGGCGCGAATGCTGAGCCCCACCTTCTTTTCTTCCGGGCTCATTTTGATGATCTTGAAGTCGTGCTCGAAGCCCGGCTCCATGTGCATGGGTTGGCCGTTGCCGTCGACCGCTTCGGAGTTGTGGCACAGGCCCTCGACGCCTTCCGCAATCTCGACGAACGCGCCGAAGGTGGCAACGCGCAGCACTTTGCCGTGCACGATGTCGCCTACGCGGTGCGCCTGGAAGAATGAATCCCAAACGTCCGGCTGCAGCTGTTTCACGCCCAGCGACAGGCGGCGTTTTTCGGAGTCGATGGCCAGCACGATGGCCTTGACCCGATCACCCTTCTTCAGCACTTCCGAAGGATGCTTGACCCGCTTGGTCCAGCTGAGATTGCTCACGTGCACCAGGCCGTCAATTCCTTCTTCGATCTCGACAAATGCGCCGAAGTCGGTGAGGTTGCGCACCCGGCCTTCCACGGTTGCACCCACAGGGTATTTCTCGATGAGCGTGTCCCAGGGATTGGCGGCCAGTTGGCGCATGCCCAGCGAGATACGGCGCTCCGCCGGATTCACGTTGAGCACCACGCATTCGACCTGATCGTTCACGCTCACCAGCTTCGATGGATGCTTCATGCGCTTCGACCACGTCATCTCGCTGACGTGGACGAGGCCTTCGATGCCCTGCTCGAGTTCAACGAACGCGCCGTAATCGGTCACGCTGATCACCCGTCCGTGAACGTGCGCACCCACGGGATAGCGGTGCTCGGCATCGAGCCAGGGATCGGGCGTGAGCTGCTTAAACCCGAGGGAGACGCGCTGTTTCTCGGGGTCGAACTTCAGGACTTTGACTTGAATCTGGTCGCCGACATTGACGAGATCGCGGGGATGCGTGAGCCGTCCCCAGGACATGTCGGTGATGTGCAGCAGGCCGTCGATGCCGCCCAGATCGACGAACGCGCCGTACTCGGTCAGGTTCTTCACCACGCCGGTGAGGACTGAGCCTTCCTGCAGGTGCTCCATGACCTTGGAGCGCTTTTCGTTCTGCTCCTGTTCGAGCAGTTGCTTGCGGGAAACCACGATGTTGCCGCGCTTCTTGTTCAGCTTGACGATGGCAACATCGAAGGTCTGGCCCTTGACCGCATCGAGGTTGCGCACCGGGCGCAGATCGATCTGGGAGCCGGGCAAAAAGGCGCGCGCCCCCTGAATGTCGACGGTCACGCCGCCCTTGGTGCGCTCGATGACGGTCGCGGGAATGGCATGGTTCTCGCTGTAGGCCTTTTCAATCTCGTCCCACGCGCGCAGGCGCTGCGCTTTCTGGAAAGAGAGATTGATGTAACCCTCTTCGGTTTCGCCCTTGTCCCGCATGACATCGATTTCGTCGCCGGCCTGGAACCGAGGCTTGCCCTCGTGGTCGAGAACTTCGGCGAGCGGCAACATGCCTTCCGACTTGGCGCCAATATCGACGACGACATGCGTCGCCGTAAGCTTGATCACCCGGCCCTTGATGACGTGGTCTTCGCCCACGCTCTCTTCGGTTTCGGTGGTGAAGCTTTCGAGCGCCGACGCAAAGTCCTCCGCCGCAGGCTTGCTTTCTTCCTGCTGCGGCTGGGCTGGCGCTTCCGCCTGCTCGGCTGGCGTCTCGTTGGGGTTCTGTTCGGGTAAGGTCAATGTGCTGGAGTTGGAATCGTGGGCGTTGCTGTCGTCGAACAAGGTCGTGTGCCTCTCTGCGGTATCGGAGGACGCGGGCTGGCAAGCGAACTGCTGGTGTGAGTCGTTAGTTTATGTTGAGCCCATCCTGGCGGATGGACTTTACCCAGCGGCCGTATACGTCGAACCCGAATCCAAGGGACTCTTCGACTATAACAACCGCTCGGAAAGGGTGTCAAACCCAGAATCGGGTGATCGGGGGATCGGATGATCGGTTCGTCGGGAGCGAGCATCCGATCGCCAGATTATACTGTCGATCACCCATCCTATGGACTATATCTGGACGCCTTGGCGCTACGCGTACGTCACCACTGCCGCGAAGACGGAGAATTCCGAGCCATGCATTTTCTGCGAGCTGACCAAGCTGCCGGATAAAGACGCGAACATTGTCTATCGCGGAAAGCACTGCTTCATCATCCTGAACAATTTTCCCTATACCTCGGGGCATGTGATGGTGGTGCCATTTGCGCATCTCGATCAGTTGCAGAAGCTGCCGGAAGCGGCGGCGCAGGAGATGATGGCGCTGTCGCAGAAGATAGAAGGCGTGCTGCGCCAGCTCTATTCGCCCGATGGCGTCAATCTGGGCATGAACGTGGGCCGTGCCGCCGGCGCCGGAGTGGCCGGGCACATTCACATGCACGTGCTGCCGCGCTGGACGGGCGACTCCAGTTTCATGACTGTGACCGGAGAAACCCGCGTCCTGCCGGAAGCGCTGGAGGTGACCTGGCACAGGATCAGGGGCGCGCTCGAAGGCGCGGGTCGAAGCTAGGCTTCGTGCTTCCCACAGAACTACGCTGCTTTCGCTTCGGGATATTTGCCCGTGATCTTGAGCACGAACCCGTGAACGCGGTGGAAGAACGAGGTTTCCGGCAGAAACATGAACGGGCAGTGGCCCTCGACCAGGCGGATACCGTTTTTGTTGCAGAAGGCGACAGCCTTTGCATCGACGGAACCCTGGCCGCCGCCGCGGTGCATCCAGACGCGGCGAACCCCGGCTTCGGCGCAGTCGCGCACCACTTGCTCGGTTTGCCCGGGTGCGGTGATGATCAGGGCGGCGTCGACCTGAGGAACAATATCCTGCACGCGGGCAAAGCTCTGCTTGCCCTCGATGTCTTGCGCGGAAGGATTGACCGGCACGACGTCGTAGCCCTTGGCGCACAGCTCGCGAAACAGGGAACGGCTGAAGTCGTGAGGGCTGCGGGAAACGCCGACCATGGCGATGCGGCGCTGCGCGAGGAAGTCATCGATATCGGCATGGGTGGCGGGCACGGGACACCTCTGCTGCCATGAGAATGCATTCATCAGATGTCTGCAGTGATTTGCATCACGCTGGGCGGATTTAGTTGACTTCATCGGAGATTGCGTCATTTGATCGTGTCCATTCCGGTACCAGTCGCGTTTTCAACGATTCAATGATCCCGTGATTCAATCGCTCAATTCTCAGTAGGCCGGAACCGCAGCCGGCGGATGCTCGTATCCTTTAAGCGTGGTCATGCCGGGGAACGAAATTGTCGCTTTGCTGGTCGCGACCAGCTTTGCTGCTGGACTGAATGTCTACGCGACAGTGGCAACTCTTGGTTTGCTTGGCCACTTCCATTGGTTAAGCCTGCCGGCGCAGCTTCACCTACTCGACAATTGGTGGATCATCGGCGCCAGTGTGGTGCTGTTCGCGGTCGAGTTCTTCGCCGACAAGGTTCCGGCTTTCGATCTGATCTGGAACGCGCTGCACACCTTCATCCGCGTGCCCATTGCGGCTTTGCTGGCCTACGCCGCTACCTCTCATCTTCCTCCCGAAAAACAACTTCTGGCGGCGATTGTCGGCGGGCTGATTGCGCTGGCGGCGCACGGCGCCAAGACGGGCGTTCGCGCCGCGGTGACGCCGTCGCCGGAACCGCTCTCGAATATCGGGTTGAGCTTTGGCGAAGACGTGGTCGCCGTCTCGCTGACCTGGTTCGCGACGCGTCACCCCTACGCGGCCGCGGCCATCGTTTGCGGGCTGCTCATCATGATTGTTCTGCTGATCCGCTGGATTGTGCGCGCGCTGCAGGCGCTGTTTCGCGGCGCGGAGCGGGAGATGGCGCGATAGTCACATTCTCCTCCCCTCCTGCCAGGTTCGGCAGAATCCGACCATGAACTGTATGATGGTTCTCCAATTTCCTGCGGGAGGAACCGTGGTCTCAAAGCGCATTGCCACATCCTTGCTTCTCGTTCTTGCGATGAGCGCGTTTGGCGCGCGACTGGCAGTTTCCGCAGAAGATGACGCAACCGATGCCGCCATGGCAGGCATTCATGCCGAGGCCATTCGCGCCGACATGCGTTTTCTCTCCGATGACTCACTTGAGGGCCGGGGCACTGCCACGCGCGGCCACCAGATCGCGGCGAAGTTCATGGCCACCCGGTTTGAGCGGCTTGGACTGCAACCTGCCGGCGACCACGGCACTTACTTCCAATCGGTTCCGCTGCGCAAGATGCTTCTCGATGCGCCGCACACCAGTCTTGCTTTGGTACGCGCCGGCCATCCCGAGACCCTGCGGCTGGGCAGCGACTTTGTCGCCGAACCCGATCCCATGCGCGCCGTTACTTCAGTCGAAGCTCCCATGGTCTATGTGGGATTCGGAGTGACCGCGCCGGAACAGCATTACGACGATTACAAAGGAATCGACGCCAAGGGCAAGATCGTCGCGTTGGCGTACGGCGCACCCAACTTCGACTCCACTATCAAGGCCCACTACTCCTCCTTCGAAATCAAGGAGCAGAATGCAGTCAGCCACGGGGCCGTGGGAATGATCGTCCTTGATGATCCCATCCTGGAGCGAATGTATCCCTTTACCAAGATTGCCCGAGATATGCCCGCGCCGCATTTTGCCTGGATGGACAAAAGCGGCCGCCCGGCGCATTACTTCCCGGAGTTGCGAGGCCGGGCCTTTGTGAGTCTCGCCACGGTTAAGCGGTTGCTTCAGGGCAGCGGACACACCGCCGACGAAGTCTTCGCGGCCATCAAGGCGGGCAAGACAGCGTCGTTTGCGCTGCCCGTCGGCGCAAAGATCAATTTCGCAACCAGGCTCGAAGATGTCCAGTCGCCCAACGTGGTCGCCAAGCTCGAAGGCAGCGATCCCGAACTGAAAAGCGAGTACGTCGTATACACGGCGCACCTCGACCATCTCGGCATCGGCGCTCCAGTCAAGGGCGATAAGATCTACAACGGCGCGCTGGACAACGCCTCCGGTAGCGCAACCATACTCTCGCTGGCGCGTGCCTTCTCCAGCATGGCCACGCGGCCCCGGCGGTCGATTCTTTTCGTTTCCGTTACCGGAGAAGAAGCGGGCCTGCTCGGCTCCGACTATTTTGCGACCTATCCCACTGTGCCCAAAAGTTCCCTCATTGCCGATATCAACATCGACGAAGTGCTGATGCTTTGGCCCTTGCATGACGTCATCGCCTTTGGCGCTGAGCATTCTTCTCTGGGACCCGTAATAAAGAGGGCCGCTGAGCGCTTGCATCTGGCCGAAAGCCCCGACCCTATGCCACAGGAAGTAGTCTTCATCCGCAGCGATCAGTATTCATTTGTGAAGCAGGGTATCCCCGCAGTGATGCCGTCGCCGGGTTTCACAACCGGCAGTCCAGACCTGGATGCCGCGAAAATCTTCGGCAAGTGGGAAGAGGAACGCTATCATGAGCCGCAGGATGATATCGATCAACCCGGCTTGGATTTCGATGCCGCCGCGCAGTTCGCGCGTTTTGCCTTCCTGACCGGGATTTATGTAGCCGACGATGCCCAGCGCCCCACCTGGAACAAAGGCGACTTCTTCGGCGAGCGGTATGCAGGGAAGACGGCGCAATAAAGCGGCAAAGCTGCATGGGGATGCGATGCGGTTGGGGATTTCCGACCGTTGAAAACTTGGGACCACGGTGCCGTTTCCGTGCGCCATTTCAGTGCCGAAGGTACGGAATAGGAAAGCCTGGCACGCCAGTGCCGGGAGACGAAACGGCTTCCGCTCATCAACAAAAAACCATCCGCGCGCCGGCTGGCTGAATCCATAACGGAAATCATCTTTGAGGTGGCCGCATGCAGCTCAAGCCTTTCCTGCTTGATGCCTGGCTCGATCAGTTCGAGCACGAGATTGAATTCAACCTTGGCGCGAGCACCGGGCCGACATGGACGGTAAATGATATCCTCGCGCTCGCCGACGATGCTGTGCGCCACCGCTTTCTCAGCCACAACCTGGTCTATAGCCGTCCCGCCGGCGCCGACAGCCTGCGTGAGGCGATCGCCGAAATGCACGCTGTCCCGATGGAAGCGGTACAGATCACGACCGGCGCGTCGGAGGCGCTGGTCGCCTTGATGTGGCTGGCGGCCGAGCCGGGCGCGAACGTGATTATTCCGCAGCCGGGATTCACCACCTTTTCGGCCCTTCCGGAGTCTCTCGGCCTGGAGGTCCGCTGCTATCGGGTGCGGCGCGAAAACCGCTTCCGCATTGATCCTGACGAGATCAAGCGGCTGGCCGATTCGAAGACCAAGCTGATCCTGGTCAACAGCCCGCATAATCCCACGGGCGCCACCGTCAGCGACGAAGAAATCGAAGCCTTGCATGACTTCGCCGCCGCGCGCGGAATTCAGTTGGTCAGTGACGAGGTCTACCATCCCATCTACCACGGACGGCAGACGAGATCGGCGGCGCGCTTGCCGCACGCTACCGTGATCTCCGATCTCTCGAAGGCATTCTCGATCGCCGGGGTGCGCACGGGATGGATGATTGATCACGACCCGAAACGACGGCAGCAGTACTGGACAGCGCGCGCCTACTTTTCGATCTCGAATACCACGACGGGAGAAATCCTGTCGGAAATCGCCATCCGCAGGCGTGACGTCGTGCTCGGCAAAGCGCAGGACTTCGCCAACCGCAACCTCAGGCTGCTTGAGCGCTTCCTGTCGGAGCACGGTGACGTGCTCGGCTGGATTCCGCCGCAAGGCGGCATGACCGCGTTCCCCTGGCTGGTCAGTGGAGAGAACGCCCGCCCGTTCTGCCAGGCCGCCGCCGAGCGCGGAATCCTGCTCGCTCCCGGCGATTGCTTCGACGCGCCCGCCCACTTCCGCCTCGGTTTCGCCGCGGTCGGAAACAATTTTCCGAAAGCGCTCGACCGCTTCGGAGAATTTGTGAAGAGCTGGTCGGCGAAGATGGTTGGGGTGTGATCGCGACGCGCGGCGTCCTCGGCATAGCCCATACAGGAACCGAAGCGGAAAAAGGTGCGCCTCATGCCATGCAGCAGTGCCGCAGGCACTCAATAGGAAAGCCCGGCACGGGAGTGCCGGGTACGGGAGCAACGAAGATCGCGAGTCCGCTTTAGCGGACGGCACGTTTGGTTGGGATCCGAGTCCCGTTTCGGCACGAGCAACGCACTAGACGTGACATTCGGCACAGACATGGGTGTCTGACCTCGTGAATAGTGTCTGCGTGCCCCGCAAATATCCCAACGTCCTCGTTCACTGCGTCTTTAGCACCAAAGCGCGCAGGAACCTGATCCCATTGCAAATGCTTCCGAAACTCTGGAGGTATTTTGGAGGAATCGCGCGCAACCACAAATTGGGCCTGCTCGCGGCCGGAGGCACCCCAAACCATTGCCATTTGTTGCTTGCGCTTCCCTCCGACATGACGTTAGCGAAAGCCATTCAGGTCGTGAAGGCGAATTCGTCGCGCTGGATTCGCGAGCATGGGATTGCATTCACTTGGCAAGAGGGATACGGCGCCTTCAGCGTAAGCAGTTCGAGCAAGGCGGCCGTTATCGATTACATCGAGCACCAGGCGGAACACCATTGCAGGCGTAATTTCGAAGCAGAGTTTGAGGTCATAATCCGTAGATCCGGCATGCCATTCGATGCGGCTGAGGCGTTCGGAGAGTAGGTGGCGTGCCGTCCCTGCGGGACTGGGTCGTGATTTGCGGCTGACCCGGCATTGCCATGCCGGGCTTTCGTATACCGTGCCTTCGGCACGAATTTCTCCTTCGGCACGAATTTGCACCAGCCCCAAAGGGGCGCCATAGGAGAGCCCGGAACGGAAGTGCCGGGAAATGGAAGAGCAAGGCGCCGCGAGTCCGCTTCAGCGGCACCAGAGCGTCGCCACCCCGTTCCAACAGAAGTTTGGGGTTCTTTGCCTATTGCCATGGTCCTCGCCCTTCGTGAGTCGGCGAAGGACGGGACACTCGGTGGTACTCCATTGAAAACTATTGCGGAAAGGGGTGCCCCACTTCTCGCGATTTTCGAGAAGTGGGAAACTCGATTGATACCCGAACGCTGCCGTAGAACGTGGGTGCATGAGTCCGTGGTACCCATAGCCTGCCGTAGTTAGCCGAAGCCCCGAGCGCAGCCGGGGGGAGTCGAAGGGTCTCGAAAACCGCGAGACATGGGGCACCCTCTTGCGAGTAGGTCCCAGACCTGGGGCCCCCGCACCCAGGTTTGAGTGAGCACACAGAACAACGGGCACTCCGCAGCGACACGAGACTCTGTGTCAGGTCTCCGACAAGAAAGTGACAATTTCGGGCTCGGCTCCTCGTATAGTTTGAGCGCCGTTTGATCGCAGCACTCGTGTTGTCACGGCTCGGGACCCAGAAAACTGAGGACAAAACGGAGGACGGTATGAAGCGCGAGCGCACATTGCAGGTCGTTTTGGTGGTCGTGGGCTTGGTATATTCCTTTTGGGGATATCTCCTGTTCGACTCTCTGTGGCACTCCCACTGGCTTAACGGGCGTGGCAACGATGTCATGCCTATGTTCCTCACCTTTAACACGGTGCTTGGGGTCTTTCTGTTGCTGGCCGTCAAGCACCCGGCGAAGCATCGCTCGGTGATCGCCTATGGGGCTTGGTCAAGCCTTGCCCACGCATTCACGATGACAATCCAATCTTGGGAAGCCGCGGCGCACGGGATGCACCGGAAAGATAGTCCCCAGGACATTGTGATCTTTGTTCTTATTGGAGTCGCGCTACTTGCACTCCTGCCGGCAAGACAAACAGCACCAGCCAGCGCGCCTATGAGTGAGCCGAACTTTGCCGCGCGCTAGAGGCCCGGTCTGCGACCGACGATTGGACTAGATCTCTGAGCAGGCCCACGCCTGCGGGTGCCCCGCCCTTCGCTGCTTTTGCGAAGGGTGGGAAGCAAGATATTGTTTCCCCCAAATTAGAGCCTCGGATTTTCTAGCCTGATTGCCACGGCTCGTGGTACCCGCGCTTGCAAAGAACGCAAGAGCCTGCCCTGAGCGACCGGAGGGAGTCGAAGGGACGGAGCACCCCACATCTGAGTTCGTCCCTAAGCGAAAAGGGCGGGGCACCCGCACCCCCACTCTATTGCCGATCTCAGCGAGATCAAAGGCCGGGGCACCCGGCCGACTCGAGTCAGTGCTCACAGGTTCGCGCAAGCAATTCTGATCTTGAAAGCGCGAGCAAGGAGAATCCGAAAGCGCTCTTTCACGTTTGAAGGAGGCGACATATAAGTTTCCAAATCCGGTGGGGAAATACACCATAACTCGGAATGCGCGTAACAGCTTTCGAGCGGCACGTGTTTCGGATGAAATCCGAAGGACCGCCCATCCAGAGATTCTACGGGGCTCGGGATGTCGGCCACCCGGCATTCCAGAACTCCCCACCCTGAAGATAGCGGCCTTCCGCCGCAGCAGTCAGCGTGAAGCACGTGCTCTGGGGTGCTAAAGAGACTCCGATTGAATGATTGCTTCGGGAACTTGAAGTGTTGCGGAGCGATTTTACCGTCTACGAAATGATCCGGCAAATATCGTCTGTAAAGCAGTTCGTCAGCATCAAAATGGCTGATAACAGCCTTGCCGTCTCGGCGCATCGGCAGGTTTTGGGGAGAAGTAACCTCGGAGTAATCCGGCTGCTCTGATGTCATCTTCGTCTGTATCACTAAGTTCGACGATTATAGGCTCACTCAGTTCATCATACATAGCCAAAACAACTTCGCCGGTATTCCGAAACTCAATATAGGCGGTCTTATCCTCGGCGCCAAAATATACGGCAAGGCCCCCTTCCGCCGAGGGAATCAACCGAGTGGGCACAAGTAAGTCCGAATACAGAAATTTGAGGAATCTCGCAGTTGATCTGATTGCATTTTTGGACGGCTTCTCTGCGTCGTAGGAGTTCCAGTTATCGCTGAGCAAGCTGAATCTATATAGTGCCGCTAAGAGCCCCTCAAACCTCTCTTGCACCTGAAGAAAGGTACTCGTCTTCCAAGCGCGAGCCAAAGCGTTTTCGAATTGCGCGATAGCATTCTTTGCTTCGCTGCTCGGGAAGATCAAATCACTTAGCTCATCTGTCGAGTACTGAGACCGCTTGGGTTTTGTTGCGAGTGCAGGCATTATGAAATCTTTCTCCTCATCTCTGGTGTGAGGCTTGCAACAAAGACTCGATCCTTAACATCCTGGACATCGTCGATTCTCCTCCAAAGGGCATCATCGGGGAGTCCTAATGCGGAATACGCGAAATTATTGTCCATAAGGATAGATGCCTCGTCCGGCTCAGGGGTTTTTAGCAGACTTTGGACCATGTTAAGAACGCCTGGGCCAGAATGCTGCTCGTCAAGTTCAAAATCCAACCGCATTTGATAATTCCTCAGAACCTGAGGTAGCTCACTCGGTACGTGTGGATAAACACACAGACTCTCTTCAAGCGTTGAATCGAGGGGCACTGTGAGTCTATTGATGTACCGAACCGAGAACTGCACCGGTTGCATGGCTCCCACAAGATTCTGATAAGAACGCCACAGCTTAAACGCCTCGTCGCGAAATGTTTGCCAGCGATCATAGGGTGCGAGCCTGTGGAAGCTAAAGCCGTTCAGCCGCACCTGAAAAAGCTGTTTAGAATCGTTACTCCTAAACTGCCAACCAATGAGGCTCTGCTGCGTTGTTGTCTTTGCCCCTTCTACGCTAATTTCACCAATGAACTGAGTTTGCGACAACTCGGTTCTATGAGGGTAGTCCGATCCAACTATGTCCGAAATCCTCAGCAGCTCGGGAACGATTGACTTGGGAAGGTCCTGAATTTGGATCGCAATGATCGCTTCGATGATCGGGGCATTTGCAAAATGAAGCGGCTCAGTTGCCATTTGTTGTTCCGTCATTATAGCAACGAAGACACAAACTGAGAGGGTGCACAGAAGGACACCTGCTCCGGTTTGGATGTTAGCGCGAAGATAGCCCTTGCGTACCTGCTGGTCAAGTGGAAAGGGCCGTGAGCTTAATCCCGGCCCTTTCCATGTTCGCTGTTTCGGCCGACGACTGACAGCCGATGACTTACTTCGTCCTTCCGCCTTCCACGCCCAGCTTCTCCGTTGCTGCGGCTTGGGCTGCGGCCAGGCGAGCGGTCAGAACGCGGAAAGGTGAGCACGAAACGTAGTTGAGTCCCACTTTGTGGCAGAACTCGACTGACGACGGCTCGCCGCCGTGCTCGCCGCAAATCCCGACTTTCAGATTCGAGCGAGTCTTGCGGCCGCGTTCGGTGGCGATCTTCACCAACTGTCCCACGCCTTCGCGGTCGAGCCCCGCAAACGACTCCCGCTGATCGGACGTCACAAACTTCTTTCCTCCAGCAGCCTGACAAACTCTGGGGCAGCGTTCCGCAGACTGGAGATCACAAACGATCGGTTCTGGCCGATGCCGGCCGCCTGATCATCGAGCTTGTCCAGCACGACCTGCTCGGACAGGTGATATTGGTGCATCAGGAAGTCGTCCGCCGTTTGGCAAAGTACTCCGTATTGCTCCAAGCAGGTGTTTGGGAAGTGCTTTGTGTTCTGCGTGACGATCACGTTCGCGTGCCCCACAATCGCAGCCGCCAACACGTGCCGGTCGTCTTGGTCAGGAATGCACACCAAAGCTTCTGCCAAAGCATCCGGCGCTGCGACCATCGCTTCCGGGAAGGCTTTGTTCATCTGCTCGCGCCGGTAGGCAACCTCAGGCGCCGACCGATGAAGTTTAGTCTTTAACGTCTTGGCCATCTCCGACAGGATTTGTTCGCTCCACAGAGGCCGATACATTGCCGGTTCTTCTGCCAGTCGCAAGAGGAGATCGCATAGCGACATGGGAACCAGAACACAGGCGTCCAGGACCGCAGAATACTCATTTTCCTGCGTGAAAATCATCTGGGACCTTGTCGTAATCCCCTTTGGCGAACTCCTGTTTTGCCAGATCGTTCAAGGTGGTGCGGCGTTCCGAATCTCGTTTGGCTTTGTACGCGAGGACATCACGAACGTAGAGGCGTCGATGTGTACCGACGAGATGAAAGGGGATTTCTCCCTTCTCTAGCAATGTGATCAGGAATTGCCGCGACATTCCGAGAATCTTGCTGGCCTCAACGGTGGTAAGCTCGTGCCTGTTTTGCAGGATGGTTACAGAATGTCCTGCCCGCAGGTCGGCAAGCAGTCGCAGCAGGAAGGAGTAGAGATTGTTGGGAAGGATTTCGGTCTTTCCTTCCGGCCCAATGAGCTTCGCTTCCGCTTCGCGAAGCTTCGCATAGATGTCGACAATTTCCTTTTGCTCTCTTGGGGGAATATCAACGGACGGGGCTTCGCTGCTTCGTACCATGGTCGCTTGCCTCCTCCTGGTCATCCCTTAATTCAGATGCAAGTTTACTACTATTCGCTATAAATGCAACATAGAGATTGCATTTGTTGAATTAGTTGTACGAAGATGCTTTTGTTTTGTTGCAGATACAACTCTCGCTATCCATAAAAAGGGCCGGGAACTTATCCCGGCCCTTACCGACTGAACGTCTTTGGCTAACGACCAACGACGACGGCGGGCGAGGGCGCCCGCCCCACATGTCCCCTACTTCGTCCTTCCGCCTTCCACGCCTAACTTCTCTGTCGCGGCGGCTTGGGCTGCGGCCAGGCGAGCGGTCAGCACGCGGAATGGTGAGCACGAAACGTAATTGAGTCCCACTTTGTGGCAGAACTCGACGGACGACGGCTCTCCGCCGTGCTCGCCGCAAATCCCGACTTTCAGATTCGAGCGAGTCTTGCGGCCGCGTTCGGTGGCGATCTTCACCAACTGTCCAACGCCTTCCTGATCGAGCGCGTTGAACGGATCCTGCTTGATGATCCCCTCGGCGAGGTACGTGGGCAGAATCTTGTTGACATCGTCGCGCGAGAAGCCCCACGTGGTCTGGGTAAGATCGTTGGTGCCGAAAGAGAAGAACTGCGCCTCTTTCGCGATCTCGTCCGCCACCAGGGCGGCGCGCGGCAACTCGATCATGGTGCCGACCATGTAATCGACCGTGCGCTCTTTTTCCGCGAAGACTTCTTTGGCGACACGATTCACAATTTCCGCCTGGTTCTGCATTTCTTTCAGCGTTGCCGTCAGCGGAATCATGACCTCGGGGAAGACTCTGCCGCCGTCTTTGGCGACCGCCACCGCCGCCTCGAAGATGGCGCGCGCCTGCATCTCGGTGATCTCCGGATAGGTGATGCCGAGACGGCAGCCGCGATGGCCGAGCATGGGATTGAACTCGTGCAATTGCTCCACCCGGGCCAGCAGCGGCGGCAGGGCTTTTTTCAGATCGCCGACCGCCTTCACGCCATAGTCTTTGTACTTCGCGACCAGCTCTTTTTTCTGCTTCGCGTCGTAGGAAGAGAGCAGCGCGATGTCGACCATCAGCTCTTCGCGGCGCGGCAGGAACTCGTGCAGCGGCGGATCGAGCGTGCGGATGGTGACCGGCAGGCCGTCCATGGCGCGGAACACGCCGATAAAGTCGTTGCGCTGCATGGGCAGCAGCTTCTTCAGCGCGGCGCGGCGGTCCTTCTCGTTGTCAGCGAGAATCATGGCGCGCATGTGCGGAATTTTCTCCGCGCCGAAAAACATGTGTTCGGTGCGGCACAGCCCGATGCCTTCGGCTCCGAAGGCCCGCGCCTGGATGGCGTCGCGCGGAATGTCGGCGTTGGCGCGAACTTTCAGCACGCGGAAGGGATCGGCCCATCCCATGAACTTCTGCAACTCGGGATCGTCGGGCGTCGGCTCAAGCGTGTTGAGCTTGCCCTTGATCACCCGGCCGGTGGTGCCGTCGAGCGAAATCCAGTCGCCGGCTTTGAAAGTCTGCCCTTTCACGCGCATCACGCGGTTCTTTTCGTCGACGTCAATGTCGCCCGCGCCCGCCACGCAGCACTTGCCCATGCCGCGCGTCACCACGGCGGCGTGGCTGGTCATGCCGCCGCGTGAGGTCAGGATGCCCTTCGCCACTTCCATGCCGTGAATGTCTTCCGGCGTGGTTTCCGCGCGAACCAGGATGACGGGAGTCTTCTTGCCGTGACCAGCGCGCTCTACCGCCTCGTCAGCCGTGAAGACGATCTCGCCGACGGCAGCCCCCGGTGATGCGGGCAAGCCCTTGGCCAGCACTTCCACTTTCTGTCCCTTTTCATCGAGACGCGGAACCAGGAAGTCGTAAAGCTGGTTTGGCTCAACCCGGAAGATGGCCTCTTCTTTCGTAATCAGGCCTTCCTCCACCATGTTGAGCGCCACCCGAACCGCGGCCAGTCCGGTGCGCTTGCCGTTGCGCGTCTGCAGCATGTAGAGCTTGCCGTCCTGGATGGTGAATTCGAAGTCTTGCATGTCGCGGTAGTGCTTCTCCAGGCGCGTGGTGATTTCGCGCAGCTGGTTGTAGACGTCGGGCATGATGCGCTCGAGTTCGAGGATGGGCACGGGAGTGCGTACGCCCGAAACCACGTCTTCGCCCTGCGCGTTCAGCAGGAACTCGCCATAGAATTCCTTGCTGCCGAGCGCTGGATTCCGCGTGAAGCCGACGCCGGTGCCGCTGGTGTCGCCGAGATTGCCAAAGACCATGGCCTGCACGTTGACCGCGGTGCCGAGATCGTCGGAGATGTTGTTGATGCGGCGATAGTGCTTGGCGCGGTCGTTCTGCCACGAGCGGAACACGGCGTCGCGGGCCATGACCAGCTGCTCGTGCGGGTCCTGCGGGAAGTCGCGCTTGGCGTGCTTTTTCACCACCTTCTTGTATTCGGCGATGACTTCCTTCAGCGCTTTTGCGTCGAGCTCGGTGTCGAGCTTCACTTTGCGCTGCTTCTTCTTGCCGTCAAACACTTCGTCGAAGGCGGATTTCTCGATATCCAGCACCACGTTGCCGAACATCTGGATGAGCCGGCGGTAGGAGTCGTAGGCGAAGCGCGGGTTATTGGAGCGCCTGGCCAGCGCTTCAACGCTTTCGTCGTTGAGGCCGAGGTTGAGGATGGTGTCCATCATGCCGGGCATGGAGAACTTTGCCCCCGAACGCACGCTGACCAGCAGGGGATTCTCGCCCTTGCCAAGCTTCTGGCCCTGCAGCTTTTCGAGGCTGGCCAGAGCTTCTTCCATCTGGTGATTGACTTCCGGCGAGACGTCGCCCTTGCGCATGTACTCGCGGCAGGCCTCGGTCTGGATGGTGAAGCCGGGGGGCACCGGCAGGCCCGCGTTGGTCATCTCGGCAAGCCCGGCGCCTTTGCCGCCGAGTTCGTCTTTCATTTTGCCGTTGCCGTCGGCCTTGCCGCCGCCAAAGCGGTAGACGTACTTGGTTGCGGATTTGGAGGAGGGCTTACTGCTTTCCTGGACTTCTGGTTCTACAAGTGTTGTAGCCATGATTGCGTTTGTCCTTTTCTACAAAATTTAGAAATCGTACTGTGTGGCGCGGGCGCCCTCGCCCGCGTTTGCCGCCCGCGTTTGCCGTCCCTTCGGGACTCGGCCGTCTTTTCGCGCTACCCAGGGCTTACGCCCTGGGCTATTCAAATCCCGCCCCTGCGGGGCTGGTGCATTGCCAAGACTCGCACCTCACTGACTCCTGCCTTCTGCGGAGTTTAGAAACCGCGTAGCTGCGAGCCCCGAGCAGTGAGCGCTGAGCAAACCTTGCTTGGTTGCTCACTGCTCATTGCTCGCCGCTTACGGCTTGGTTGCGCCTTCCGTCACGATCTCGGAAAAATCGGCGATCGTGGAAAATTCTTTCAGTAACGTTTGCAGCAATGCCAGGCGATTGGCCCGCAGCCCTTCATCCTCTACCATGACCATCACTTTATCGAAGAACGCGTCTACCGCCGGACGAAGGCGCGAAATCTCCGTGAGCGCCTGCGCATAATTCCGGGCCTGGCGAAGCTGGTCAACCTTCTCGGCAATTTCGGGAATCTGGGTTCCAAGCGCCTTTTCGGCATCTTCTTGGAAGGCAGCGGAATCGAGGGTCGAGCCGATGCGCTTCCCCGTCTCATGTGCCTGCCGCAGGATGTTTTTGATGCGCTTGAACGCAACCGAAATCGACTCGAAGTCCGCCGATCCGCGCACCCCCGCGACAGCCTGCGCCCGCGCGACAGTGTCAACCCCGTCGTCGCTTCCCGCTGCCAGCACGGCATTCACCACGTCATAGGCGAAGCCGAGGTGATCGCGCAGGTAAAACTCCAGCCGCTCGCGGAAAAACGCGCCTATCGCATCGTCGTAATTTACCTGGCGCGAGAATTTTTTCTCGGCCTCGGAGCCGCGGTACGTTTCGCGAGCCAGCTTGAACAGGTTGGCGATCCCCAGCGGCAGCTTGTGCTCAGCAATCGTGCGCACGATGCCGTTAGCCTGGCGGCGGAGGGCAAACGGATCTTTCGAACCTGTGGGCTGCAGGCCCAGGGCAAACATTCCGGCAATGGTGTCGGCCTTATCGCAGATCGACAGCACCGCGCCTTCGACGCTGCGCGGAACCGAATCTTCGGCCGACTCGGGCCTGTACTGGTCGTAGATCGTCTGCGCAATCAACTGGCGGGTGGCATCGGGCATGCCCTTGTCGAGCACCTGCACCGCGGCATACAGACCGCCGACAATCCCCTGCAGTTCGGTGAATTCCTTCACCAGTTCGGTGGTGAGATCGGTCTTCGCGAGACAGGCCGCCTTGTGCACGACCCCGGGGCGCACCTGCAGTCCGGATTGGCGCAGGCTTTCCGTGATCCAACTGCACAGGCGCTGCACCCGCAGGGTCTTTTCGTAATAGCTGCCGAGATCCTTCTGGAAGGTGACATGCTTCAGCCACAGTACGCGGTCACGCAGCGAATGTTTCTGGTCGGTCTGCCAGAAGAAGCGGGCATCGTTGAAGCGGGCGCGCAGCACGCGCTCGTTGCCGTGGCGGATCAGGCCTTGCGGGTCGCCGTCGGTATTCAGCACGGCTAAGAAATGGGGAAGCAGCTTGCCTTGCGCATCTTCAAGCGCGAAATACTTCTGGTGATCGCGCATGACCGTGACCAGCACTTCCTCAGGAAGCTCGAGAAATTCTGGGTCGAAGCTGCCCAGAATTGCCGACGGCCACTCGGTGAGGTTGACCACAGTGTCGAGCAGTGCTTTGTCCTCGCGCCATCGCGCCCCGGGGATAGTCCGGGCAGCCGCATCGAGAGCTTTGCGAACCTGGTGTTCGCGCTCGGGGCGGCCGAGGACCTTGGCTTTCCGCAGGGCTTCGACGTAATCCGATCCCGCGCGCGGAATGCTCACATCGCCTTGCGAAAAAATTCTGTGGCCGCGGGAGTTGCGTCCAGCGTGAATGCCGTCGAACTCGAGCGGAATGACCTGATCGTCAATCATCGCTACCAGCCAGCGCACCGGGCGCACGAAGCGCTCATTCGGCTTTCGCCAGTACATGCTTTTTGGCCAGTAAATCGAGGCGATCTCTTTGGGCAGAAGTTCGGACAGAATTTCAGACGCGGAGCGGCCTTTCTTCGTCACTTTGGCGGAGAGATATTCGCCTTTCGGAGTTGTCACGCGATCGAGCTGGGTGACTTCCACGCCAGCCTTTTTCGCGAAGGCGTGCGCGGCGGGAGTTGGCTGCCCGTCGCGGAAGGCGACGCTCACCGCCGGCCCATTGATCTGCTCAGTCACGTCTGGCTGTGCCGCGGGGATTCCGGGCGCAACAATTGAAAGACGACGGGGAGTATCAAGTTGGCTCACCTCGCCGGTTGCGGCCAGGCGCTCGCGCCGCAGCAGGTCAGACACACGCCGGCGGAGTTCCTGTTGCGCGGCGTCGATCATGCGGGCAGGGATTTCTTCGGTACCGATCTCCAGGAGAAAATCAGGCATGGCCGGATAAGTAATTATTGTCTCAAATCTCGGGGCGGCGTGGTGTGATTTGAATCACAAAGAGCAGTTGCCGCTGGCTAGTTCCCTCTGTGCTCCTCGGTGTCCTCTGTGGTTTAGGAGCGTAATCGCCGAGGACACAGAGTGATGACAAAAGATTAGAAACCCACTGGCGCTAACTTCGCGGATTTCCGCTGTTTGGCGGCAGGCCCCGGTTCTTCTTTCGCCGGATGCGCCTCGCCTGCCTGCTGGTCCACCCAGGCTTTGGCGATCCCGACCGCCAAAGCCCGCACGCGGGCGATCACGCCTACACGCTCGGTGACAGAAATCGCCCCCCGGGCATCGAGAATGTTAAACAGATGTGAGCATTTGAGGCAGAGCTCATAGGCGCCCAGGAGCGGAAAGCGCTTCTTTTCCATCGCTGAACCAGGGCTGGGGTGCCCCGCTTCTCCCCGATTTTGGGAGAAGTGGGAATCGACTTTCCTTCCAAGCTCGGCGTACTGCTCCAGCAGGCCCTTGCACTCGGCCTCGCACAATTCAAAGTGCTTCCAGGCGCTCGCGACATCCGCCATCTCGAAGTTGTAGACGGACATCTGTAACTCGTCGGCAAGCCGCACGTCCCCGTACTTTGTCTGGCGGCCAGCCTCCTGATCCCGTGCCCAGACGATCTCGTAAATGGAATCCACATCCTGTAGGAACGCGGCGATGCGCTCCAGGCCATAGGTCAGCTCGGCGGAAATGGGGAAGAGGTCGACGCCGCCGCACTGCTGGAAGTAGGTGAACTGGGTGATCTCGAGGCCATCCAGCATGACCTGCCAGCCAATGCCCCAGGCGCCCAGCGTCGGCGATTCCCAGTTGTCCTCTTCGAACTTGATGTCGTGCTGGCGGAGGTCAATGCCCATCGCGGCAATCGACTCAAGATAAAGCTCCTGCACATTTTCCGGCGGCGGCTTCAGGATCACCTGCAGCTGCATGTGCTTGTACAGCCGGTTGGGATTCTCGCCATAACGGCCGTCGGCTGGACGGCGCGAGGGCTGCACGTACGCCACTTTGTACGGCCGCGGTCCGAGCACGCGCAAGAATGTCTCCGGAGCCATGGTGCCGGCGCCCACTTCCAGGTCGAAGGGCTGCTGCAACACGCATCCGCGCTCCGCCCAGAAGGTCTGCAGGCGCAGGATGAGCTCCTGGAACGTGGGCGGATTTGCTACGGATGAAGTCAATGCCGGTCCTGAGGTTTGCGGTAGTCAGTCATTGTAAATGGAAGAGCGGAATGCGTCAGCTAGGATCGTGAGGACTCGAACTGCGCCAGCTTCTCCAGCATTCCCCGTGTTACCAGCTTTTTCTCTATGTGGCGCTCCAGGGTTTGCAGGAGGAACTTCCGAAGGTCGGCATTGGAGTGGGAGTTCGACCACTTCATTCCAGGCAACGGCACCCGCTGCATTTGGGCCGCGAGCTGGCGCGATTCTGCCGACAATTCGGATGACGCCAGGCGCTTGTGCTCGGGGCACATCAGGCCATCAGCCAGCGCGTGGAAATAAGCGCGGCTGCCGTTCAGGGCGCGGCCGCAGGTCAGGCATTCGGATAGCTCCGGCAGGTAACCCATCAGGCGCGCCATCCAGAGCTCGAAGTAAGTTATGGGAGTCCAGAATTCCTCGCCTCTCAGCTGCCGGATGACGGATAAAGCCAGGCGAAAAACGGCGTCGTTGGCTTCACGGTCGGGAGAGAGTTCATCGAGCAACTCGGCTACGTGGCCGAGCGCGACCAGGCGGGGATAGGTGATTTCCGACGAAAGCGGCGACTCGATCACCTCGCAGGCATCCAGCCTCGCCAGTTCCTGCCGCTCGCGGTCTTCGTACGCGACCTTCACGTAGGTGAGCAGTTCCAGCGCGCCTCCGAAGCGGCGCCGCGACTTCTTGGCGGCGCGGGCTACTCCGCGTACCTTGCCCTCCAACCGCGTGAACAGTGTAACCAGCAGGTCGGATTCGCGGAACGGGTAGGTCCGCAGCACGATCGCTTCCGATTCCTTGAGGGGCATGGCTGGGGAAAGGTTAGCAGAGCTGCCAGTTGTCAGCTATCACTACTGCTAAGCAGGGCCCAGAGTTAGGGAACAATAATCCGAAGCTTTTAACCGCAAAGGTCGCAAGGAAGTGCCGCAAAGTTCGCGAAGAAAGCAAAAGGCGCATGCAACGCACGCGCCCTTAACGAGGTTCCTGATGACCGATAGCTGGCCGCTGAAGTGCTATCTTCCAAAATACTTGGCGTTGCGCTCGGCGTAGCTCTTCCACTTTTCCGGCAGATCGTCCAACGCAAAAATTGCCGATACCGGGCAGACGGGCACGCAGGCGCCGCAGTCGATGCACTCTACCGGATCAATGTAGAGCATTTCTTCGCCCGCGTGTTTCGCGTCGTCTTTTTTGGGATGAATGCAATCCACCGGGCATGCGTCCACACAAGCGGTGTCCTTGGTGCCGATGCACGGTTCTGCTATGACATAGGCCATGAGTGCGCTTCTCCTGATACTTGCTGGGTTATAACGGAAACACTCATTTTAGCAAGATTTAAGCAGCCGGGCACAACTATCCCCGGAATTGTGGCTGGGCCGGATCAAAAGGGAATTCCGTGCACTGAGGCGACTTCGTAGTGGACGGCCTTGGAATCGTAGTGACTCAGAACCTTGCGCCGCTCTTCGGGGACAACCGCCGTCTCGTAGTTCGGTCCAGCCACCGCTCGGATGGCGTCGATTGAGTCCCAGAGCAGGATGGTGATGAACTCAACCTCGTTGCCGGCGGCGCGCCTCAGCACATAGCTGCCGCGGTAGCCCTTCACTTTGCCCAAGCCGGGCAGAGGCTCGGGCTTGAGCATGGCCTCGTAGGCGTCGGCGTTTTCGGGAGTAGTGAAGCCGTGCCAGATTCTGGCGATCATGTGGTCTCCTGCATCAAAAAACTAGGACCGGACACACAGTCACAGAAGAAACTTTGAAATTGTTTTCTCGGTGACTCCGTGGTTCTGTGGCGAACTTGTGCTACGCCGAAACCAGTTCCCGTTGCTCCGAGGGCTCATATTCGACGATGTATCCTGCGACGGCACTTGCCGCCACGGTCAGCGGGCTGGCGAGATACATCTGCCCCGGGCCGCTGCGTCCGGGGAAGTTGCGGTTCTGGGCGCTGATCACCACCTGGTCGGGCCGCGTGGAGACGCCGGGCCCCGCGTTGATGCAGGCCCCGCAACTGGGCTCAATAACGTGGGCGCCGGCCCGCTGAAAGATGTCGAGGTAGCCGCGGCGAATGCAGTAATCGCGCGTCTCCTGCGATCCGAACTGGATGTAGAACTGCACCGAGTCCGCAACCCGCTTCCCCTGCCGTAGCGCGTCCGCCAGCACCGTCGCGTACATGTCCATATCCTCGTTTTTGCCGGCGGTGCAGGTGCCGCCGTAGGCGAGTTCGACGGGAACGGGCGTACTCAGATCGCGAATGAACTTGCCATTGCCCGGGTCTCCGGGGGTGGCGATCATGGGCGTGATTTCGCCGGCGTTGAGTTCGATCACCTGCGCGTATTGCGCGTCCGGATCGCTGTGGAGACCTTCGATCATCCGCTCCGCCTCGCGGCGCTCCATGCCGCGCCGCTCCATGAGGAAGTCGACGGCTTTCTTGTCGGGCGCAACCATGCCGGTAAACCCCCCGATCTCCGCGGCCATGTTGGTCATGGTGGCGCGTTCGTCAACGCTCAGCTCCTCGATCGCTTCGCCGGCGTACTCCATAACTTTGGCCAGGGCCTTGCCGCTGCGCACGTAATCGAGGCTGAGGATTTTCAGGATGAGGTCTTTGGCGGTGACATTCGGATGCTTCTTCCCTCGGATCACGATCTTCACCGACTCCGGCACGCGCACGCGAACGTCTTTTGTGATCCAGGAATTGAAAACGTCCGTGGTCCCGATACCGAAGGCGACGCATCCGATGGCGCCGGAATGCGGGGTGTGCGAGTCCGAGCCGACCACCAGTTGACCCGGCAAGGCATAGCTTTCAAGAACTACCGAGTGGCAAATTCCTTCCGCGCCCTTGCGATCCTTGAGTTCGCCATGCAGCCGGATGCCTTTGCGCTGCGCAAACTCGACCTGCTTCAGTTTGAGCTGTGTTGCCAAATCAAGCAGGCCCATCTTGCGCTTCGGCTCGGACAACACTTCGTCGAGAAATGTGAGGTGATCGCGGAAGAAGAGAACTGAGCCGGCATCATTCACCGGAACCTCGCGTCCGACCAGTTGATCGAAGAAGATGGCCGCCATGGGGGTGACGTACTCGTGGCTGAAGCGCAGGTCGGTGCGGGCAAAGCCGGAGTCGCCGGGCTTGACGGCGGGGACGCCGACGCCTGCGGTTGCGGCGCTTCGCCCGGCTGGACGGGTCTGGAGACCCGCCCCGGAATAGCCGGAGATCATGTGGCGGGCGAAGATCTTTTCGGCAATGGTCATCGGGCGGGGCTTGGTTTCAATCGCCGGCAGCGAAACTTTACCCTGCATACGGGCCACATTGAACTGAAATAATCCGCCGTACTCGATGATCTGGCGCGTGATTTCATCTTCACCGGCGGTAAACACTGAAAGCGGAATGTCCTCTCCCGAACGAATTTTGTCGATCAGAGAAAAGTCGGTCGAGGTCAGCACCCCCAGGTTCTGGCAATTCTGCCGGTAAATGCGCTCGATGTTCTCGGCCATCACCAGCCTGATGCCGGCACACAGCTCGGCATAGGGAGACTGCTCGCGGCTGGAACCTTTGCCTCGCCGCTTGCCGCTGATGGCCGCCACAAAGCCACCACGCTTCACGTCTCCACGCTCAATGGGAACTTCGTTTCCAGCTTTCAGGCCGGTGTAGGGGAATTCGCCCAGGGTCTCGTCAAAGAAGAAGCAGATGTGCGCGGGCGTGATCTCGTCGGTGGAAATGTCGTCGCGCAGCTTGGGGTTGTTCCCGGGGTTCTGGGTATCCCAGGGCAGGTCCTCGCCAGCCAACTGGCGCTTGATCAATTCAGGATCTTCGGTGAGGAACAAAATACGGCCGCTGAGGCGCACCGTCGGCGGCAGCTTTTCAATCTTCTTCTGCAGAAGCGCCTGGATCACTGAATCCCCCCGCACCAGCGCGACATCTTCCTCTTATCATTCTACGCTGGAGAAGAGTAGCTAGTGGCTAGCCCGGGCTTGCGTTTTCACTAGCAACGAAGCACTCATCCCTGGCCACGAAACCGCAAGGAGCTGAACATGAAAGTTGGCGTGCTCGGATCGGGAGTTGTAGGACAGACGCTCGCAGCGGGATTCCTCAAGCACGGTCACCAGGTCTTCGTTGGTACTCGCGATCCGAAAGCCAGCGACGTGACCGCCTGGGCTGAGAAGAATCCCAAAATCGAGGTCGGCACTTTTGCCCAAGCCGCGGAGTTTGGCGAGTTGTTGGTGCTCGCCGTGCTCTCGCGCATCGTGGAAGACGTCATCAAGCTGGCCGGCCCCAACAATTTTCGCGGCAAGACTCTCATCGATACCAACAATCCCATCGCCGATGCGCCGCCGGTTGATGGCGTGCTGCAATACTTCACGCAACAGAACCACTCGCTGGGAGAGAGAATTCAGCGGCTCCTGCCAGACGCCAAAGTGGTGAAAGCCTTCAACAGCGTGGGTGCGGTGCGCATGGTAAATCCGCATTACGATCAAGGCACCCCGACCATGTTTCTTTGCGGCAATGATGCGACGGCCAAGGCGCAGGTTTCCGACATCAGCCGTCAATTTGGATGGGAGCCGTTCGATTGCGGCACCATCGTGGCCTCGCGGGCGCTGGAACCGCTCTGCATCCTGTGGTGCATTCCCGGTCTCCGCAGCAACTCATGGACGCACGCGTTCAAGCTGCTGACCAAATAGAAAATCGTCGGCGCTCGTCGGGGAGTGGTTGTGGACCGTTGGCTCCTGGTGTTCATTTGCGGAGTTGGAGAAAGTCTGTCGGAGCAAGCATGGCGAGCCCACGACCGAAGCCCGACGACAGGCGGCTACCCCTTCTTCACGTATTCCCTCGGATCCGGCAGGGACTCCAGGCCGCGTCCAGCAAAAATCTGCTGGAATTCGTGCAGCAGGGCATCATGAATCAGGCCATTGGAAGCCAGCGTTTCGCGGCTGTTTAACTGGAAGGAACCGCCCGCAAAATCGCTGGCCCGGCCGCCGGCTTCTTCGACGATGAGCACGCCCGCGGCCGTGTCCCAGGGATTCAAGTTGAATTCCCAGAAGCCGTCCAGCCGCCCGCAGGCCACCGAGCAGAGATCCAGCGCCGCTGAACCGGCCCGCCGCACCCCATGCGTGCGCAACGTGATCTGGTGGTAAAAGTGAATGTTCGGGTTTTTATGGCGCTTGTGGCTGGGAAACCCGGTCCCCACAAGAGACTCGGACAGCTTTGCGATCTTCGAAACGTGAATGGGTTTTTCGTTGAGATATGCGCCCGCGCCGCGCCCGGCCGCGAAAAGTTCATTCCGGGTGGGGTCAAAACACACTCCAGCGATCATCTGGTCTCGATGTTGCAACCCCATCGAGACACAGAACACAGGAAACCCGTGGGCAAAATTCGTCGTTCCATCCAGGGGATCGACGTACCAGCGGAATTCGCTGCCGGTGTCGCGGAAGCCGCCTTCCTCGCCCAGCACGTCGTGCCCCGGCCAGCGTTCGCGAATGCGCTCTCGAATCAGGGTCTCCGATTTGCGGTCGGCGGCCGTGACCAGGTCGGCGTCGCCCTTGTATTCGATCTTGATGTGCTGATCGAAATATTGCATCAGCAACCCGCCCGCTTCGCGCGCGATGGCAATCATCCCGGGTAAATACTCGTGCTGGGAATTCAAAGTGGACTGGCCAAAGGCGCCGGTTGCGCCCGGTTCAGTTTCGCAGATGAGCGGAGGAGAAGTAAAACACGGCCCTGCTCTTCAGCAGTTCGCGATGGCCGGCTGAAGTCTATCGAATGAGCATCACAAGGATGTACAAGAATGTCGCGATGGCGAGAAACTCTATCCATTGTCCATCAATCATTGGCAACTGCCTCGTGTCGCGATTTCATTCACAACCTGATTTGGATGACGATCTGCCTACTCAGCGCATATCAGGTTGATTCCCGAATTTGCGCTGGCAGTTCTGGGATGAGCTAGGGCGTACGATGTAGTTTCTGCGCGCCAGAACGGAGCGGGCCATAGACTTCGGCGAACATCTGCGAATCACCGGCAGCGCGCTCAAGAACTGGGCAGTGGCTCAACTTCAGGATTCGCTGGCGGTCGGAATTTTGTGGCTGGCAGGCCTGTACTACTTGCACGTGCCGCTCGCGCCGCTGTGGGCCCTGATCGCCGCCGTGCTGCAGGTGGTCCCACATCTCGGGCCCGTGCTTGGACTGCTCGGCCCGCTTCTCACGGCGGCGATTTCCTGGCGGGACTGGCAACATCCCGTGTACGTGCTCATGCTTTATGCCGGGATCGTGGTGATTGACGGGATGCTGCTTCAGCCTTACATCATGAAGCGGACGGCGAAGGTGCCGATCTGGGCATCGATCCTGGCGCCCATCGTGCTCGGTATGGTGTGGCCGATTTGGGGCGTGCTCTTCGCCCCGCCTCTGCTGGCCGTGGTTTATGCGTACAAAGCGCGACTGCAAAACAGAACCTAACGGCAAGGAACCACTTTTGCGGCGCCGCTAATTGCTATATAGCATTCGTTGCTATACTGGTTCTCCGGCCCACCATGCTAGCTCTGACCGCGCTCGCTCTCTACACACCGCTCCAACAGATTGATCGTCCCCTGGTACTGGTGGAAGACGGGGTGGTGGCAAGCGTGGGTTCGCGCCTTGAGCGCGAGATTCCAGCCGATGCCCGGCTCCTCGACTTTAAAGACGGGATTCTGGCTCCAGGATTGGTTGACATTCACATCCATGGAGCCGGAGGCTTCGATGTCATGCAGCCGGATGCGCAGGCGCGCGGCCGCATGGAGAGGTTCCTGGCGGCTCGCGGCGTCACCAGCTATTTCCCCACCACCGTGACCGCGCCGGTGGATACGATCGTTCGCGCCCTTGAAAATCTCGCCGATGGGATTGAGCGCGCCGCGAACCATTCCGAGCCGGGCAGCACTCAGCCTTTGGGGATTCATCTGGAAGGCCCCTTCCTGAGCCATGCGCGCAAAGGCGTACATCCGCCGGAAAACCTGCTGCCCCCTAGGCTCGCCAATTTCGAGCGATTCTGGCAAGCGGCGCGCGGGCACATACGCGTGATGACGATTGCGCCAGAACTGGAGGGCGCGGCGGAACTGATTGCCGAGGCGACGAAGCGAGGCGTGTGCATCAGCGTGGGACATTCGGACGCGGATCTGAAAGCCACGCGTGCGGCGGTGGCCGCGGGAGCGCGGCACGCCACCCATACCTTCAACGCCATGCGGCCGCTGGATCACCGCGAGCCCGGAATCCTGGGCGAAGTGTTGTCCAGTCCCGCATTGACGGCCGACATCATCGCCGACGGAATTCACGTTCACCCTTCGGTTGTGCGGCTCTTCTTGCGAGCCAAGGGGCCGGAACGCGCCGTTCTGATCACCGACGGCACCGCGGCCGCCGGCATGCCGGACGGCAAGTATTGGCTGGGATCCATGGAAATGGACGTAAAGGATGGAAGGTGCCTGCACCAAGGCAAGCTGGCGGGAAGTGTTCTCACCTTAGATCGCGCAGTCCACAATGCAATGCAGTTTGGCGATTGGACGCTTCAGCAGGCGCTGCGGGCGGCGACCCTGAATCCGGCTACGGTTGCGAATGCGGCGAAGAAGGGAAAGATTGAGCCCGGGCTCGACGCGGACTTGCTGGTGTTAACTGCTGGAGGTCAGGTACAAGCCGCGATTTCGCGGGGAGTTGTCGCCCATTCCTGAAGTGGGGGCGTACCCGCACTCGCCTCCTCTCGCCGGCTCGATGCGTAAGCGCGAGCGGAATGCGAAAGCAAACTCATGGCCGGAACAGCACGGACCGCCAGTCCTCAGACCCGTTCCAACTCCCGCATGGTCCGCTCGTTCACGACATTGCCAGTGTTCAGCGTGGAAGCCGGCTCGAACAGCAGAATCCAGCACTCCTCGTCGGCCACCGGCTTGTGCTCCACGCCGCGCGGCACCACGATGAACTCGCCTGGCTCGAGCCAGACTGCTCGTGTGGCGCGGGCGCCCTCGCCCGCGATGTCGCGAAACTCTATCCGAAACTTCCCCTTCACCACCAGAAACAACTCGTCTTCATTCTCATGGTGATGCCACACGAACTCGCCTTTCAGCTTGTCCAGCTTCACCATTTGCCCGTTGAGTTCGCCGGCGATGTAAGGCTTCCAGAATTCGTCGATTTGCGAGAACTTCTCAGCCAGATTCACCTTGTCCATAGGCCCTAGTAGATGAACCGGCACTCGCCGAAGTCGCAGAATTCCTGCGTGCGCATACGTGCTTCTGCCGATGCGAGCATCGTCCGCGCTGTCCTGCGCCATCACAATATGGCGTGCGGGCGAATAGAGACGCCCAAGGCCGGCCGACACAGTTCGGCCGCAGGAGGTCACGACCATGGCAGCCAATCCAAAGCTACCGCCGACAGAGCCGCTAGAAGAACGACCCGGGGAGAGTGCAACTGCAACCCGCAAGCAGTTTCCCTGGCCTTTGGTGATCGGGATCATTCTGGTGGTGTGCTTCGGCCTGCTCGCGGCGTACTTGTTCCGGTAACTAGCTCAGCTGAGTTATGAGGTGATGCATGGCAGCAAACCCGAATCTTCCTTGCACAAGAACCAAAGCCGCCGGTTTTGGCCGGCGGCTAAGAGCTAAAAGCTAAAAGCTAGTTCTCGTAAAGCAGCACGCCCTCGTTCTCCTTCGAATCCACCGGCCGGTAGAACAGCTTGTTGTTCTCGAGGAAGACTTCGATGAACGCCGGGCGCGTCGTAATCGTGCCCTGGATCAGCGCTTCCGAGAGCGGGTCTTCGATGTACTTCTGCAACGCTCGGCGCAGCGGGCGCGCGCCGTAGCTGCGGTCGGTGAGCGTCTGGTCGAGGATCCACTTCTTGGCCTCGTCGGCCACCGTCACCGTAATCGACTTCTGCGCCAGGTTCTGATTGAGCTGCGTGACCATCAACTCCAGAATCTGGATCAGGTCGCTCTCGGTGAGCGCGTTGAACAGAATCACTTCATCCAGGCGGTTCAGGAACTCGGGATTGAAGGTGCGCTTGACTTCGTTCTTGACCAGTTCCTCAACTTTGTCCGAGATCGCATCTTCCTTCGTCGACTGGAAGCCCAGGCCCTCGCGCTTCTGCAGGTGTCGCGCCCCAATGTTCGAGGTCATGATGATGATGGTGTTCTTGAAATCCACGGTGTTGCCGAGCCCGTCGGTTAACTGGCCATCTTCAAACACCTGCAGCAGGATGTTGAACACGTCGGGATGCGCCTTCTCGATTTCGTCGAGCAGGACGACCGAGTACGGCGCCCGCTTCACCCGCTCGGTGAGCTGGCCGCCCTCTTCGTAGCCCACGTATCCTGGAGGCGAGCCGATCAGCTTCGAGACCGAGTGCTTCTCCATGAATTCGGACATGTCAAAGCGGATCAGCGACTTCTCCGTGCCGAACATGAACTGCGCCAGCGTGCGCGCAACTTCGGTTTTGCCGACGCCCGTCGGTCCCAGGAACAGGAACGACCCAATCGGCCGGTTCGGGCTCTTTAGCCCGGCGCGGCTGCGGCGAATCGCGCGCGCCAGCGCGCTGATCGACTTATCCTGCGAGATCACGCGCTTGTGCAACTCTTCCTCAATGCGCAGCAGCTTCTGCGACTCTTCTTCCTTGATGGAGGCAATCGGCACGCCCGTCCAGCGCGAAACCACGTCTTCGATGTCTTCGCGATTCACCACGCCCGTGGCCGACTCATCCAGGTGATACTTCTCGCGCAGGATGCGCAGGTTCTCCCGCTCCTTGCGCTCTTCGTCGGAGTAGAAGCGCGCCTTCTCGAACTCGTGGTTGGCGACCGCGTTTTCCATGCGGTGCACAATGAACTTCAGCCGCTTCTGCACTTCCGTGATCTCTTCCGGCAGCGAAGTCTGGCGCAGCTTCACGCGCGCGCCCGCCTCGTCGATCAGATCGATGGCCTTGTCCGGGAGGAAGCGGTCAGGGATGTAGCGGTTGGAATGCGCCACCGCAAAGTTGATCGATTCGTCGGTGTAAGTGACCGCGTGAAATTTCTCGTAGCGGTCCTTGATCCCGAAAAGAATCTTGGTGGCATCCCCCTCGTTCGGAGGCGGAACCTTTACCGCCTGGAACCGCCGCTCGAGCGACCGGTCTTTTTCAATCGACTTGCGGTACTCGCCGGGCGTGGTCGCGCCAATGCACTGAATCTCGCCGCGGGAAAGCGCGGGCTTCAAAATGTTAGCCGCATCGAGCGACCCTTCCGCCGATCCCGCCCCCACCAGCGTATGCAACTCATCGATGAAGATGATGCAGTTCTGCGACTCCATCAGTTCTTTCATGATGGTCTTGAGCCGCTCTTCAAACTGGCCGCGGTACTTGGTTCCGGCAACGATCAGGGACAGGTCCAACGCCAGAATTCTCTTGTCGGCGAGAAATGAAGGAACTTCGCCATCCGCGATCCGCTGGGCAAGTCCTTCGACGATAGCCGTCTTGCCCACGCCGGGCTCGCCAATCAGCACGGGATTGTTCTTGGTGCGCCGGCACAGGATCTGCACCACCCGCTCCAACTCGTTCTCGCGCCCGACCAGCGGATCCAGTTGGCTGTCCATCGCGTTCTGCGTCAGATCACGAGAAAACTCGCTGAGCAGGGAAGACTCGCGCTGCCGCTGCGGCTGCGCCTTTTCCTGGCTGCTGCGCGCCAGTTCTTCACGGATGGTAGACAGACGCAGGCCGCGCTCATGCAGAATTTCCGCGGCAAAACACTTTTCTTCCCGCAATAAACCTAAAAGAAGATGTTCAGTCCCGATGTGTTTGTGGGAAAGCCGCTCGGCTTCTTCCGCGGCATAGGCGAGCACCCGCTTGCATTCATTGCTCAAGGGCAGATCGACAGAGGTAGAAACCTTCTCGCGGATGGTGGTGTGCCCTTCAATCTGCTTGCGGATGGACTCCACCGAGGCGTGCGAACGCAGGAATCGATTGGTCAGGGCCTTGTCTTCGCGCAGGAGTCCCAGGAGCAGGTGCTCGGTCTCAATATAAGGAGAGCCGAACTGGCTGGCTTCGTAACGGGCAAAAAAGATGACGCGCCGTGCCTTTTCTGTATACCGTTCAAACATATGGCCCCCGAACTCCAGCAGCGACCGAGAACCGCCTCCGCGCTCTGGAAACCCACCTACCCGACACCTTATAGAGTGTCCTGCTTCCCGATCGTTTCATTATCGGGAGTCTTTCGTCATTTTGATACATCCCCCTGATTACTAAGGGCACCATAAACGATTATCGCAATTCCTCATGTGATTAGAAACACCTTACTAACGTGTTTACTTCGGTACACTTGCAAATTTTCTGTCTATTCGACCAGCGCCTCCGGTCGTACTTCCTCCATTCGTCCATTGGCCAACCGCAGCACCCGATGGCAACGCCTCGCAAAACTGATGTTGTGCGTGGCGATCAAAGAGGAGAGCTGGTGTTCGCGATGTAACCGGGAGATCAACTCGAATACCGTTTCTGCGGTGCGGCTGTCCAGGTCTCCGGTGGGCTCGTCGGCCAGCAGCATCTTCGGCTGGGTGATCAGGGCTCGCGCCAACGCCGCCCGCTGCTGCTCGCCTCCGGAAAGTTCCCCGGCGCGATTGCTGACCCGCTGTGCCAACCCGACTTGCTCCAGCCAGCCCATGGCTTCTTTCTCCGCCTCTGAGCGAGGACGCCCGCGCATCAGCAGCGGCATCGCCACATTCTCGATCGCCGTAAACTCCGGCAGCAAATAATGAAACTGCCAGACGAAGCCAAGTTCCCGATTTCTGAAATCCGCGGCTTCGTTTTCCGAGAGCGAGTTCAACCGCAATTGCGCGAAGTATACGTCACCCGCCGAAGGCCTATCAAGCGACCCCAGGATGTGGAGGAGCGTGCTCTTACCCGCTCCCGATTCGCCTACGATCGCCAGCATCTCTCCCGGCGCCACTTCGAACGACAGGTTTTCAAAGAGCACCAACTCCGAAGCGCCCGTGCGAAAGACTTTCTTCAATCCTTCCACACGAAGCGCCTGTTGTCTTAGATGCAACTGGAATGCTCCTCGTCTCAAAACCCGCTGCAGGCAACCTCCGCACTCGGCTGGCCCGGAAAGTTGCCTCTCACTTAATTAAATCACGCTTGGGAAGGAAGAAAACGGCCCGTTAGTGTTGCGGCAGGTGTCGGTCCTGCCTGGCAGGTGTGCCCGGATCCCCAGCCACGTGAGCGGCGGAATGAAAGACGAACCTCAGTTAGGCTTTGTGACGGCATTCCGGTCAGTATCTTGTCACGACATGGGATAAAGCTTGAGGTGCGGCATGGGAAAGTTTCTCAGGTTCTCTGCCGCGCCGCCTCATACAAAACGATGCTGGCGGCGACGCCCGCGTTCAGCGACTCCACCCGAGGCGAGTGCGGAATGGTGACAATTTCGTCCATCTCCCCCAGCAGCCGCTTGTGAATGCCCGCTCCCTCGTTCCCTACGAAAATTGCCACCGCGCCGGTGAGATCGGCCTCGTGCAGCGGCGTTCCCTTGTGCGACGAGCCGCCAATCATGCGCACCCCGCGCTCCCGCAAACGCGCGATCAGGCCCGGCATTTCGACCATCGCGGCCGGAACTCGAAATACCGACCCAGCCGAAGCCCGCACGGCTTTGCTGTTGTAAAGGCTGACAGTGCCTTGGCCAAGAAGCACGCCCTTCGCTCCCAAAGCCTCAGCCGACCGCACAATTGTGCCCAGGTTCCCGGGGTCCTGCACGCCGGCGACGACGGCCAAAACGCCTTCCGACGAACCCTCCAGCACATCTTCGAGCAAGTAGGTCTTGACCTGCACCAGCGCGGCAACCCCCTGAGGAGCCTGGCTGGGAACCGCGCTGGCGAAAAGTTTGTCGGGCAA
The DNA here is from genome assembly GCA_036376415.1 of Terriglobales bacterium. GTDB lineage: Bacteria > Acidobacteriota > Terriglobia > Terriglobales > Acidobacteriaceae > Gp1-AA145. Next base: position 104,187 of record DASVAJ010000084.1, on the reverse strand, counting down.
CAGCAGGGTTTCGACATACGACCCGATCTGGGGCAGCAGTTTGCCGGCCCGTTCCTGCGCCGATTCGCTGAAGAACACCGCCCGCAGCCTCAACCCGCTGCGCACCGCCTCTTCGACGATGCGGAATCCCTCCACCGCGCATTCGCCCGCTGGCGTCAGTTCTCCCTGCGCAAACGCCTTCCGCAACTCTTTCAGAAGGGCGTTATGCCGGCCTTCAATCCTCCGCAAACGGTCTTCAGTCCTCATAGGTTCTTCGCTCAGCCGGACGCACCCAAGCCGGGCGCTCAATCCTGAATTTCGCGCCGTTTGCGAAATTCAGGGTGGGGGCGTTCACGGCGGTTCGGGCTTCCCATGCCACCCGCCACCGGGCCGACATTCTCGCCGAGCGCATCGTCATGGTATCTTAACTGTCGCAAACCAAAGCCTGGGAGAACCGTGTGCGCGTCGAAATGGTGAAGATCAACAGCGAAGCTCCGGAGACCTCTCTGATCCGCTACGCTGCCGATCAGATCCGCTCCGGACAAGTTCTTGGCATGCCTACCGACACTTTTTACGGGCTGGCCGCGGACCCCTTCAACTTGCGCGCTGTCGACCGGGTTTACGAGATCAAATCCCGCTCGCGCCACAAACCGCTTTCGCTGCTGATCGAAGATGTCGACCAGGCGGAGCACCTTGCCAACAAGCTTCCCGACGAATTTTACGCGCTGGCGAAAAAGTTCTGGCCCGGTCCGCTCACCATCATTGTGAAGGCGGCGTCGCGGCTTCCCTTGAAAGTTACAGCCAATACCGGCAACGTCGCGTTACGCGTGCCTAACGCCAGAATCCCCCTCGAAGTCATCCGGGCCGCGGGCATTCCCATTACCGCCACTTCGGCCAACTTGAGCGGCGAATCCGAGTGCACCAGCGCCGAAGCCGTCCGCGAGCAGCTTGGGGTGCGGATTCCCATCATCGTCGATGGCGGAAGCTCGCCGCGCGAGACCGCCTCCACCATCGTCGATCTCACCGACGAAGAGGCTCGCTGGAAAATCCTTCGTGAAGGCGCGATTCCCGCGCAAGAAATTTCCGAATTTTTCGCTGAGGGGTGATCGCGACGGTCCTTCCGAAAAGAAAAGTTCGTCTGTTCTGGATCATCCTTCCGCTCATCACTATTGCAACCGGTATTGCCCTTTTGGCGCATGCCATCGTTCACGACTCGCGCCCGCGCGAGCTTCGCCCCGCCGACGTCCTCATCGTGTTTGGCGCCGCCGAATACGACGGCCGCCCTTCCCCGGTCTATCGCGCGCGCCTCGATCATGCTTACCTGTTGTTTCGCCAAGGGCTCGCGCCCGTCATCATCACCACCGGAGGCTCCGCCGCCGATCCCAACTACAGCGAAGGCGGCGTCGGCCACGACTACCTGTTGCGCCGCGGCGTGCCCGATATGGCGCTGATCGCGGAAACCCAGGCCAATGACACCGCCGAATCCGCCGACCGCATCGCCGTGATCATGCGCGTGAATCACATGAAAACCTGCATCGCGGTGAGCGACGCCTACCACGTCTTCCGCATCCGCAAAATGCTGGAGCACGAAGGCCTGCAAGTCTCCCTCGCCCCTCGTCCCGATTCCAAGCCGAGGTCCTTCTGGCAACGAGGGACCGCTATTCTGCGGGAATGTATGAGTTATGCAGCCTGGAAGCTGGGAATTCGAAGCTAGCAACAGCCATGTGGGGGCGGGCCTCCCGACCCACCAAGCGGAGGGAACCTCCGCAACTTTGCGGGAACTGTATCCGATCCTCGCGCTGAAGCCTGAAGCCTAGAGCCTGAAGCCTGGCAAACGCCTACTTCTTCTTCACCGCCGCATACACCTCGCGCACAAAAGCGTCGGGAGTCACGCGCCCGTGTCCCCAGCGCCCATCGAACTCCGCCGTGGGATGTGCGGCGACGATTGCGCTCTCCGTCTTCCCAGCCTTGAGCATCGCCTGCACCCGGTCGCGAACCGTTGCGATCATGTCGTGGAACGCCTTCACGTCAGCAGTACTGACCAACCCGCCCCGTGCCGGCACAAATCGCATGTCGCCCATGGTCCACGGCTCCAGCGTGCTTAGAAATCCATCCAACGCTCCGTCTTGTTCCGCATCCACTTTCGGGTAACCATCGCCGGGAAATACTTCCCCCAGGTAAATCAGTTTCACAGAGTGAAAATGCGCGATGCAATCGGCATCGCTGTAGCCGGGCTTTTGGTGAACGATGTGGATGGCATCCCCGTTCATGTCAAACTTAATCACTTCTGAGAACGCGATCCGCGGACGCTCCACTCGAAGCACGTTGAACTGTGCAGGAAGCGGTTTTGGCTTGCCCATTCCTCCGCCGCCAAGACGGCCAAGAGCATTCTCTTGCATCGTCACGAACGCGCCTCGCCGTGTCCAACAGGCATCGCCTTGGGAATGCGCGGCATCTTGCGCGGCGATCACCACGTAGCGAGACATGGATTGAGTGCGGCTCGAAAGAACCTTCGCGATCTGGTCGGTACTGGATGCGGACGGGGTTCCGATGAGCAACGCACCGTCTGGTCCCACCGACGCAACGACATTTCCATTCGCAGTTGAGAACAGCAACACCGAAGGAGCGATCTCGGTGATTTTCACGTCATCGGCGGAAAGAGCGTATCCGCCCGCCAGCGCGATCAAGGCAAACGCCAAAGTTTGTCGGACCAGATCTCGAGTTCTCAACCTGCGCACCGTAAGTCCTCCTGAGTTGGTGCCGTGCTAATACCAGCGCATGGCAGAGCCCTGCCGCATCACTGGATTTGCTGCTTCTTCGATCTTCTGGATCGCAATCACCGCGACCCATTGCCCGCGGCGGCGCTCATTGTAAATCACCTCTCCCCCGAGGACCGAAGCCGCCGCTTCCGGCGACAGATCGAGGTGATACCCGAAATATTGCGACTTCCATCTCTGCCATGCCCGCCAGTTGTGGAAGATGGACGATTCCGGATGATACTTGGTGGAAAACACCAGCGCGACATCAAAACGCGAGCGGGCGTCCGCTGCCGAAAGCAACTGCTCGGCAGTGAAGTCTTCAATCCGCACCACCTGCATCGGCTCCTTCACATATCCCAGGAATGGCCGCGAGAGTTCATCGCTGGCCGGCCACGCGGTCAGCACCCGGGCCTGCGGATACCGCTTCTGCAGAAATGCTTCGGCGTGCTGGTGCAGTCGAATGTAGTCGCGGTACGCGAGATTGTCTTCGGGAGAAAATCCGTAAGGCGGATTCACAAAAATGGCGAGGATAAAAGCCAGCCCAACCACGCCCAAAACCCAGGGCCAGGGCTTCAGCCGGCGCCATATCGTGGAAACGGAAATCAGGATGAACAGGGGAACAATGGGCAGCATATAACGCGCCAGGACCGCGCCACCCACCACCGACATGGCGAACAGATAAATGACCGCGATGGCGAGGAAGGCAAGTTGGATGGAAATGGCAATGCGCGGGCGCTCAATGACGTTCTCGGCTGCCGGTCGGCGGTGCTCGGCCGAATGCTCGCTGAACCACCGATCCATGAGAGGCGGATATTTCATTGCCAGTGCGCAAGCCAATGTAAGCACGTACAGCCCGAGATATCCCACCACCTGCCAGACCCTCAGCAGCAGCGCCAGAAATATCCGCCAGGGGTGAAGCGTGCCTTGCACGTTGTAGCGGAAAAACTCGGGATTGCCGAAGACAAAACCTGTGCGCGCGTAGTGGTAGGCATACCAGCCAACCAAGGCAAACACGGGAACGAGCAGCACGCCGCTGCCTACAGAAGAAGCGTCGTGCTCTGCCCACCCCAGCCAGCCAAGCTGGCGGAACTTGATTAGCCCAGCGCGTAAGCGCTCGGAAGCCTGGGAACCGGACCACCTCCTCTGGGGACGGTACAACGGCAGCCCACGCCCTTGATCACTTGACCCAGACGGATACATCGATGCAAGCGGCGCTTCCCCAGAGCGCTTTGCCCAAACTGCAACCCCCAATTCCCAAAGAAACAGCGCCAGCGGCACCAGTACCGCCGTCTCTTTGGCGAGCGCGGCCAGGGAAAACGACGTCGCCATAGCCAGCCGCTTCCGGCGCGCATACGCCTCCAGCCCCCAGAAGGCCAACCCGGCGGCCGGCAGATCCACCTGCCCCAGGGAACTCTGCGCAAAGAACACGGGATAGACGGCAACCAGGAAAGTGCTGGCCGCCGCGACGGTGGAATTCGAAACCGCCCGCGCCAGCCGGAAAAACCCGAGCAGGGAAAACGCCGCCAGCAGCAGCATCGCGCAGCGCGTAACCGCTGCGCTCTGCCCCAGCATTTTCCAGTTCAGCGCCAGCCACGCCATCACCAGCGGTGGATGGGCGTTGGACGGAGTGGAATGTGGAATCACACTGCCCGCCAGCAGGTCGCGCGCTGCCGGAATGTAATAGCCGGCCTCGTCCCAGAAATAAGGAAGGCGCAGCAGCGGAGCATGGATGGCGATCAGCGCAACCGCAAACACCATGAACCACGCCGCGCTGCGCCCGAACCCGAGTTGGCCTTCGGTCGTCAGATCAGTGCACGGGGCCGGCCGCCGCAATCTTTGGGTCGAGTTTGATCTCCCCAAACGTGCTCTCGTAGTTGGAAACGTTCTGCTGCAGGATGGCGGTCAGCGCCTTGGCTTGCTGCGGGCTGAGATAAATCCCCTGAAAATTGCGCACCTCGACCTGGTTCTCCGACTGTTGTTGCATAGTGCCGAACACCAGAAAGAAGTCCCAGACATTTACGCGCACCTGCACGCTGTTGGCATAGGTCTCGCGATAGTCGACGGTGGTGGTGACATTGAAATTGGGCTGAGTAGGAATGATCATGACGCGGCTAGTGTACCAAAGCGGTGGTGCTGTAAACGTTTACCCTTGGCAGCATCCTGACAATTTGGTATCTTCTCCGCTTAACCCCAGCCGTTACGCCACATTGTCGGAAATCATTTGCCGGAAATCTGATTTATCCAGGAGGGCCATTCATGTCTTCTTCCAATCGACGTTCCTTTTTGCAGCAGACCGCCGGCGCCGGCTTGGCCTATGCCGCCAGTTCCAGCTTTGGACGCTTCCTCTTTGGCCAGGCCGCATCCGCGGATGCCAACGCCCCATCACGGATTTTCATCGACTCGCGCCGCACCATCGCGCCCATCAGCCACAACCTGTTCGGTTCCTTCCTTGAGCATCTCGGCCGCGCGATTTACCAGGGGATTTACGATCCCGGGAACAAGCTCTCCGACGCCAATGGCTTCCGCAAAGACGTGCTGCAGGAAATCAAGACCATGGGCGTTCCCATCATTCGTTACCCCGGCGGCAACTTCGTCTCCGGATATAACTGGCTCGACGGCGTCGGCCCCAGGAAAGACCGCCCGGTGGTTCTCGATAAAGCCTGGAATTCCCTGGACTCGAACCAGTTCGGCACCAACGAGTTCATGACCTGGTGCAAGCTGGTCGGAACCGAACCGCTCATGGGACTCAATCTCGGCACTGGAACTCCCGAGCAGGCGGCGGCGCTGCTGGAATACTGCAATGTCGACAAGGGAACGGAGTGGAGCGAACTGCGCCGCAAGCATGGCTACGCGCAGCCTTACCACGTGAAGCACTGGTGCATGGGCAACGAGATGGACGGCCCCTGGCAGATCGGCCACATGAGCGCCACCGAGTACGGCATGAAAGCCCAGGACACGGCGCGGCAAATGCGCATGGTCGATCCCGGCCAGCTGCAACTCATTGCCTGCGGCTCCAGCGGCCCCTTCATGCCCACGTATCTTGAGTGGGATCGCGAAGTGCTGGAGCAGTGCTATGACTACGTCGACGGGCTCTCCCTGCACCGCTATTTCCAGAATTCCGAACAGCAGACCGGCGGCAACAGCGAAGTCTTCGTCGCGCAGAACTTAAGCATGGACCGCCAGATTGCCGAAACCCTGGCGGTCTGCGACCTGGTGCGCGGGCACAAGCGTTCGCCGAAAAAGCTCTGGCTCTCATTCGACGAATGGAACGTCTGGTATCGCCAACTCGATGGCGATGGCGGCCGCAAAGAGGCGCCGCACCTTCTCGAGGAGATTTACAACCTGGAAGACGCGCTGCTGGTCGGCGGCCTGGTCATCACCCTGCTGCGCAATGCCGATCGCGTGAAAATCGCCTGCCTGGCGCAATTGGTCAACGTCATCGCGCCCATCATGACCAATGAAAACGGGCTTTTCCGCCAGACCATCTACTATCCCTACAACTGGGCGTTGCAGTATGCGCGCGGCAACGTGCTTAACCTGTTGGTCGAGTCGCCCACCTACGAAGTTCCCGGAGAACGAGGCTTCCGGGCCAGGGATCGAAGCACGGGCGACAAGGTAGCCGTTCCCTATATCGACGCGGCCGCCACGCTCAACCCGGAGAACGGACAAACCTCACTGTTCATTCTCAACCGCGATCTCGCCAAGCCGCGGCAGATTGAGGTGGTCTGGGAGGACAAAGCGCCGTCGCAGATTTCGCTCTCGCAAGTGCTGACGGGAGACGATCTGCAAGCCGTGAATGGCTTCGATGCGCCCGAGCGTGTGAAGCCGCAGGCCTTCGATAAGCCGAATACGTCGAACGGCAAGACCAGCTTCGAGGTTCCGCCGCGCTCCTACACGGTGCTGCAGTGGTCCGCGTGACCTTCAGCGGCGGTCGTGCGGAACTATTACCGTCTGCCATTTCGAGTCCGCATTCCCAGCATTGTCTTTGGCTGTTACGAGGACCACATATTGCCGCCCGTCGAGATCATCACCCGTGCGGAAGGCGCGCAGCACAACTTGAAATGCATAGTTCCCGTTGCTATCTAGCGATACGGGGCCTTTCGGCTGAATCCGGCCATATTCATCGCCGACCGCGTATCGGGCGCTTTCCGCATCCACTCCGGAAACGTCGTCGGTGATCCTGCCCCAGACTGTGACCGTCACGGGCTTGTCGTTGGGCGGCCAGAGGATGGTTGGGGTTGCCGAGACAGTGATGCGGGGCGGAGCCGTATCCGGAGCAACTGGGGTCAGTAGAAACCCGCGGACGGCACCGTTCCGGGTGCCGCTCCCCACAATTTGTCCGGCATCGTTGATCCCATAGCCAGTTTCCAGGGTCCATCCCGAATTCGGAGGAATGAGATCGTTGAGATCCTGCATCATAGGATCGCCGACCCTGGCCACGAACGCGTGAGGGACGACAGCACCGCCGGTACCAAAGCCGAATTCCCCGGTTACCTGGCCACTTTTGTTGATTGCCTGCCCTGTGCTGTACAAGCCATCCCGGGGCATACCCAGGTCTTGCATAATGCCTGCGTCAAAAACGAACGCGTGATAAGTCACATCGTTGTAGCTTTCAGCGACGCCAGTAACCTGGCCGAGATCGTTGATGGCTCGCGCCCTTGCTTGGGCGCTATTTGGCAGCGAGCCCAAATCCCAAACACTGCCTCCCGAGAAGACGACCGCGCGAGTAAACTCCCCAGACACCGCCGCCCCTGCTACGTGGCCGAAACGGTTGATCCCCAGACCCACGCTTGAGGAGAAGCCCGGCAGCGTGCCCAAATCCGACATAGTGCCGTCGCTGTAAAAAAAGGCATGGTAGCGGCCCGCGGCGTTTGTGGAATCACCCGTGATTTGGCCGGAGTCATTGATCGCCGCCCCGGAGCTGGTTACATCGCCGGGAAGCGTGCCGAGGTCCGCCATCTCCCCGTTGCTGAAACGGAAGGCGTGAATTTTGTTGGGAGCGATCTCCGACCAGCCCGTCACCTGGCCCGAAGCATTAACACCGGATCCTCCGCTTTGCCGACCGCCAGGCAAGGTGCCCAAATCCTGCATGTTCCCGTTGCTGAAGATGAATGCGTGGACGGCGCCTGTGCTGGTGTCGGAAACGCCCGTTACCTCTCCTCGCGCATTGATGCCTCGCGCTACGCTGTACGTGCCGCCAGGGAGAGTGCCAAGGTCGGTGATGGTATAAGTCTGGGCGAAGATTGCTGGATCGATCAATAAAGCAAGACAGAGCCCTGCAAAGCTAAATAGCGGGTAACGCATGACAGCCTCCGTGAACCTCGAAGCGATCACGAAACCAGCTTCTCGGATGGAAATAGGCGTGGCAGGCCACCGTCGCTCAAACGGGATGCTGGCGATGGTTTCCCCCCGAGGTCTTGCGTCCCGTGATGAGTTGCTCCGCAACTGCGATTTGAAAGAATTCGATCAGAAACGCGCTGGCGACGCAGTGATTATCGTCACCACGCAGCCGATATTTTGCCCCTCAGCATGCGGCACTTCGCTGGAGCAAAAGATCGTGCCCCTCGGGAAGGGACATGCGACAATGGAGTTGCAGATAGTTTTCGATCCGACTCAGGCTCCATTTCTGACGGATTGATTCACCGAGGCCGGGATGGCGGAATTGGCAGACGCGCTGGACTTAGGATCCAGTGCCGCAAGGCGTGCAGGTTCAAGTCCTGTTCCCGGCACCAGACTTTGGGGGCGCTGCGCTCAGGATGATCAGCAGGCTCTCACTCGTCCTCGCCAGAGCGAAAACCGTGCTCGATGGTGAGCCGCCTCGCTACCGCCTGCTGAACAGCGCAGTCAGTTCCTGACTTTGCGATCGCCCGCTCCCGCTTTATATCCCTGGATGTCGTCAGCGAAACTGTCTGCGATCTCCTCGCTGGAACATTTGCACAGGATGTGCCCGAGTTCGTGGGCGATGGTCTGGCGGTAGGCTGACCGGGTGTGGTTGAAAATGTCGCCTCGCACGAACGTCTGTTTCTTGCTCAGCACGGTGAAGGCGGTTGACGTCTTCTTTTGGTCCGCGATCTGGCATAACTCATTCCAGGTTATGTCGGTGCACATCACGTCGATGGTCCACTCCTGCGGATAACTGCGGTGGAAAGTCGAGAGCTCATGCGAGAGGCTGTCCAGTGCCCGTTGGCATTCCGCCTGCTTGCGCACCCCGAACAGTACAATGCGCGGCGAACTGCCTGGAACCTCGATGGTCTGCATGCGCAGGCGCTTGCCGTGCGACGAAACTGTCAATGACAATGCCGTGACAATTGCCAGACATGCGCATGCATAGTTTCTGCCTCTCCTCGCCCCCCACAGGCGCGCCCAAGCAACCTCTGTCATTACCATGTCTGGCTTCTCCGCTTGCCGGAATCACTGAGCTATGGTTCGACGTTCAAGAGCAGTCCTAGTTATCACGAAAAAAATCTGTATCAAAGAACAGCATTCCGATTGCCAGTTAACGCGCCTGTAATTCTTGGGTAAATCTACTTAGTTCGCGCCTTACAAAAAAGGCAACCGCGGGAGCAGAAGACTTATGAGCGGCAGTTACAAGTCAAGGAATCGGCAGCGCTTGTGTGTTTCCCGCGTGACTGGCGCGAATGTTCCGCACTTGATTTCCGGCAGGCGGCTGGTGTTCGCGTTTGCGCGGGATTCAGATTCCCGCAGGAGAGATGTTTGCATTCGGATACACCTTGATCCAGTGGGTCCTGACCCGCGCCTTGATGCGTTCGCCATTCGAGTCTGTCGCGATCGCCTTGGATTCCTGCACCGGCATATGGCAATCAACGCATCCATTGGAAATCTTCGATCCCAATTTCGCGTACATTCGACAGTCCTTCGCGCCATTGCCGGAAACGCCTGGGCGCGGGCTCTCCCGGCAGAATCAGGCGAATGATGCCTGATCGGCATCATGATCGCTGATTTAGGAAACCTTCAACTCGGCTGAGCTTTCCACCTGCCACAACGAACTGACCAGCGCTTCGGCCGCGATCTTCGGCAGGCTGCGGTACAGCCGGTGGCGGAGCGTGGAATACTCCTGCACGCCGGCGAACAGATCGCGCATCAGATCGCAAAATCGGGGACTGCGCGCGGTCAACTGCACCATGCGCTCGATGACCGAATCGCCCATCCACTCGCCCGCGTAAAAGCGGTCCGCGATGCGCGCCGCCCGCTCGAGTTCCGGCAGGAGATCGCGCTTCATCAGTTCGGCATAAGACTCCGGCGCGTGGTTCATTACCGCCTGCGCAAAAAGCTCTCCTGAGCGCAGAGCATAGTACAGGCCTTCGCCGGTGATGGGATCGACCAGGCCGGCGGCGTCGCCGGCCAACGCCCAGCCATGGCCGACGACCGCTGATGTTTGCAACGAAGCCTCGCTGAGCGAAGGAATGATATGGGCGTAAAAGCGGGCCCCTTGAGTTGACAGTCCAAGCGCGGGAAGACAGGCTTCGAGCCTGTGCCGCAGGGCGGCGGTGCTCTGACCGCGCACGCGGCCGCAGATGCCCGCCGAGAAATGGTCCACGCGCGGAAACACCCAGAGATATCCGTGCAGCCCGTCAAGGAATTGCACTTGAACCGTCCGGCGCGTGCCCGGAATGTAGTAGCCCACCGCGACCAGGAAATCATCAGCGCGAAAAGGCTCGGCAAACTGTCCGCGGAATGGGTTGCGGGCGCCGGTGGCCAGCAGGATGGAATCCGCGTGATGCTGGGAGGAACCCGACTTTAGGATCCAGTGGCCGGCTCTCCCGTCGATTTGCACGATGCGCTCGCGGACCAGTTGCGCGCCGGCACTCCGCGCTCTTTCGAGCAGCAATGAATTCAAAGTAAACCGTGAAAAAATCGCGATGGGACGATCCAGGCGAAAATGGGCGGCTCGTCCCGAGGGAGCAATCAATTCGCAGTCCCTGATCCAGTTGCGCTCGACGCAGGCCTCGCGCAGGAACGGCCAGCGCGCGATCGCTTTGTCCGTGAGCCCGCCGCCGCAGGGTTTCTCCCAAGCCAGTTTTTCATCGAAAACCGTGACCGGAAATCCGGCGCGCGCCAGTTTCTCCGCGGCAAACGCGCCCGCGGGACCTCCGCCTACGATCGCAATTGGTTTTGGGGGCATGGATCAGGCACAGAAGCCGACGGGCTTCGCGTCTGATGCTAATCGACAGACGAAGGACACACAACTGCCGCTTTCGACTGATTTCGCCGCGTGCCGGCGAGAACCTACTGGACCGTGGTCATGGCCTGGTAAATGGCCAGCCCGGCAATGCCCAGAATCAGAATTCCCGAAGCGGTTCCCAGCACCTTGACGAACGGGCCCAGTTGGTCCACTTTGTGCATGATCTCGACCTGCTCCCGGGCCATGTGCGACTCTGATTCACCCAGGAATAGCTGATCGTCTTCATGCATTGTCAACGTGCCGCGATAGATGAGCACCGCAATCAGCACGGCAGTAAGCACTCCCCACGCGATCAGAAGCTCGAACAGAGTTGGCATAGGCACCTCGAATACAGGCGAGCTGTTCTTGCATCCGTCTGGGGCCGGGACGGTTTCCCACACTGCGCTTAGACCGCAGTCTTGGGGAGCCTGTGGCGGCTCCGGGCAGAGATCTTACAGCTGATTATATCGCCGCTGGATATTTCGCAAGATATTTTTTGAGCTTACATTCCGCTCTGGGTGCGGGAAACAGACCGAGCGGTCGGTTGCGTAGGTGTTCAGCACTCTGCAATCAGCACTTAGCATTTTCTGCGGACCGCTGGGCTGAGAATGCCTGGGTGCTGATGGTTGAGCGCTGGCTCACACCGTCCGCAAGGTTGGAACCGCATCGGCTTCGCGGTCGCTCTCCGGTTCTTCCAGGGTTTCGTTTTCCAAGGCGACCATTAGCTCGTCGAGTACGGCATTGAGCGCCAACGGGTTTTCGTGCAGAAGCCTGGCAATTCCTCCGCGGTCAACCGAGAGTTCCCCTAATTGGATTTTCTGGCATGCTTCTTCGCCAACCTCGCGGGAAAAGGAGGCGTGCGGCACCCCCTCTTCCTGCGACCCCAACGGCACGCTGGCAAACGGATAATGCAGGCATCCTGTAATCATCCAGTGCACTACAAGCTCGCGCGCATGGCGCTGCCCGCAAACCGGCCGCGCCGTCCGCTGCGCGGCCAGCTGCGCATTCCATTTCCACACGCAGAGCCGGTCTTCCCAGCCATTCTCGGTAATCACAAACCAGGTTGAGCCGGCTTGTTTGGGATTTCCGCAGACAGCGCATTCCAGTCGCGGTAAGAGGGTAGCCAACGGTCCCATCGAAATCTCTCCGGTACGCCCGCTCGGGCAGGAATCACCGGCGGTGTCGCGCACTTCCGCGTATGCGTTAGTTCTGGCAATTGCATTGCCATGCGGTTTCCGCGGCAACTTGCGGAAATACAGCGGCTTGCTGCTGGGCAGAAAACAGAAAGGTACAAGCATGCCGAAGTTCGGGCAGGAGATGCCGTCAGGTCGTCAACGCGCTGGACTCAGCGGACCAGCGGCCCCGTGACCGCGACGACCACGCCGATGACGCCCAGCACAACCCCGGCGTACCAGAACGCCCGGCGTCCCGAGAGCAGGGTGATCGAAGTAACCACGAGCCCGATTTCGAGAAACACTTCGCCAAGATCATAGCGATCGGCCCGCCGGCTTTCGATCTTGGCCTCGGAGTCCAGTCTCTTGGCTTCAGCCTCAATATCATCGACTTGCTTGCGGTATTTCCCAGCCTCAGCGAGGTTGGCGTCGCGCGCCTGTGCGGCCTTCGCCGGATCCGTGGCGGCGACAAAGCCCTCGAGATCGGCTATCACCTTATCCATATGCAGGCGGATATCCTTGGACTGATAATAAGCCCATTGATCGTTGGCCTTGGTCTGCAGCACGCCTTCTTCCGTGTGGCTGCGATGCCCCAGCAGCGCTATCACCGCCACCAGTACCGCAAGAATCGCCATCGTCAAAGATACCGGGGCCATCGAGGGATTATGCGCCCCATGTTCGGCGTGCTCCTGCAATTCCTGAAGTTCGTCAGCGGCCATGGCTGTGCCTCAATCGCGAAAAGTTGAAGAATCTTAGCGGGAACGCCCGCAGCAGCGCAAGCACGCGATCAAGAGCAAATTCGAATCCCAGGGTGCGCAGGCCTTTGTCCTGCTGTGGATATCGACTTCGCGACTGCGGGCAGCCGCTCGATCTATGGCTCTTGCGCAGCCGCTTCCTGGAGATCCTTCAACGCTTTTTGTCCTTGGAACCACATAAACACGAAAACTCCATGGACCGCGAAGGCAAAGAAGGAAAACGTAATCACGAGAGCGATCATGTCGGCCCCGTATATGACGATTCCGGCAAGGAATGCCCAACGCTGGTAACTGCGTCCCGCGAATCCCAGGCCGACGAGCACGAGAACCCACAGCAGCGCCATGCCGGCGACCGCCAGAGGATACAGTTGACCCAGTCCGCGGCCGTAAAAGGCAAAGAGATCGACGATGCCAATGCTGACCAGGATGTTCAGCCTGATTGGAAGCAGCCCGGTGCCAAGCGCAGCCAGCCCAGCGGCTACAAAGAAGAAACCAGCAGCGCGTCGAATCTCAACACGAAGATCCAGGCGCCGTTGTTCTTCGGCCTCCTGGTATTCCTGATCGCTTCGACCTGCACCAACATTCAGTATCTGCATAGCGGTTCCGTTCTGGCTGCGCACTATAAGGCCGCAGGAGTCCGACGACAATCTTCTCGGGCGGCCATGCGCATTCAGCATTTTCAAAGCTAACCACGAAACCGCCGCACACAATAAAACCCTTCCAGCAAGCTGGAAGGGTGTGCAAGCGGTTCGGAGCTTATCTAGCCGCGAACTACATTGGCTGCCTGGAAGCCTTTCGGCCCCTTCAGCAGGTCAAACTCGACGGTCTCCCCTTCGTTCAAGGTGCGGTAGCCATTTTCCTGAATCGCCGAGAAGTGGACGAAAACGTCCTCGCCCGTCGACCGCTGAATGAATCCGTATCCCTTCGCCCCGTTAAACCACTTTACTGTACCCTTCTCTCTCACAGAAAACTCCTTTCGCCTCTGGTTATAGAATTTGCCCGGCTCCTCGCGGCTTGCGCCTCAAGGCCCCCCTCGAAGAGCGTGAGCAGTTACATCAGGTCAACCGTGTGGTGGCCGCGGCTTGCCAACAAAAACGAAAAGCTCTGAGCTTCTCCAGGGGGAAGCCTGGAAATGCCCAAAGCTCATGCGAATTCTTTTGGTTTGGACGACGTGGCACAACACCATCAACCCTAAATCGGAGAAAGCTCCTGCCCTGAAGTCAGGGCAGTGAGCACGTCATATTATTCAGGAACTTACGTTGAAGGCAAGAGAAATTTACAATTCCTTCGCCGTGCCGAGAAATCGTTTACTCACAACAACATACATCGGCACCGGTAGTGCCCTATGGTTTCCGCGCCCTGCGGAACCGTTTGATAAGATTCGGAAATCGTGCCGCCGACCAGCATTCTTTCACTCCTGTGACGCCTCTCACCCACTCCGTTCCATCCCCCAAGTGGAAGCGGCTGCGCCTCTATTATCGACTCACCGCCTCGACAGTAAAGTATCTGCTGCACACGGAGGTGCACACCTTCGCCTTCTCCGTGGCGGCAAACGCAATCTTGTCTTTCTTTCCTTTCGTCCTGCTGCTGATGCAATTGGTGGAGCACGTCTTTCATTCGCCGGCCATGAAGCGGGTCATCATCGAGCTGCTGCGCAGTTACCTGCCCGCCGGACAGGATTTCGTCATTCGCAACCTGAGTGCGCTGGCCGGCGCCAAGCAACGGGTCACGCTTTTCTCGCTCGTCATCCTGCTCGTAACCTCAACCGGCGTTTTCATGCCGCTCGAAGTTGCGCTCAACCGCGTATGGAGATTCCCCAACAACCGTTCCTATCTGGGCAATCAGCTCATCTCGCTGGGACTGACTTTCGCCTGCGGCACACTGGCGCTGCTTTCTATCGCGCTCAGCGCCGGCGACCTCGTGCTCTTGCGCACCTTGGCTTTTGGACACGAATTCTTCCTGGTGCAGGCGCTGAGTTTTCTGACCGCAAAGGTGTTCGCGATCATCACCAGCATGGCCATCTTCTTCCTCATCTACTGGCTTTTGCCCAACGGGAAAGTCCCAGCCCGCGCCGTCTTGCCCACGGCTGTCATCATGGGACTCCTTTCTGAAATTCTGAAGTATTCCTACATTCTCGCCTTGCCACGGCTCAACTTTGGCGAGGTCTACGGCCCCTTCGCGCTTTCGGTCAGCATGATGTTCTGGGCATTTCTCTCCGGACTGCTGTTGCTCACCGGTGCGCACCTTTCGGCGCAGAAGATTTTTCTGCGGCAGGAGTGAGGGCGATCACCAAACCTCTGTGACAATCATCACACTGCCGCCACCGGCGCTGGCCTAAAATCGATCTGCTCCCGTCTGAGCGCTGGCCGCGATCGCGAGGCCGCACATGCGCTTGTTCTTTGCCGTCCTCCTGTTGACGGGAATTCCGGCGTTATTGCATTCCGAAATGCCGCCACTGCATTCCCGACCTCCACGAATTACTAGTCCGCTGCCGGGCAACTTCCGCTACGTGGTGCGCGGCGCCGGAGTGATTTTTTCTGGAACGGTCATCAAGATCGAGCGCGGCGTGCCCGGATCTGCAACCGCCAGCGGAATCACCCGCATCAGTTTTCGCGTGGAGACCGCGATTCGCGGCGTTCATCGCGGTCAATTGCTGCAGGTGCGCGAATGGTCAGGGCTGTGGAATGCCGGCGAGCGCTATCGCGTCGGCGAGCAGGTCCTCCTTTTTCTTTACCCCAACAGCAGGCTCGGACTGACGAGCCCCGTCGGCGGCGCCCAAGGACGCTTCGCCATTGACGAATTCAACCGCGTTCTGCCGAATCCCGTGAACCACCGCCACCTCAAGCCGATTGAAGTCCGCGCCTTCGCCCGGGAGATCCGGCGCGCGGCAAGGGAGTAGAACCATGCGCCGAACACTCTCGTTGCTTGCGATACTCATCGCGTTCCCGGTGCACGCTATCGCCGGCGGTCCGCGCTACGTTGCGGGATCAACCTATTTCGATGCCGGAACCATGGGCACTCCGCTGACCTGGTCCCAGGGAAACATCCACTACTACACCGACCAGGGAAACCTCAGCCCCATTCTTCCTGGCTCCGGTGCCGATGCCTTCGTGGCCAGCGCCTTCTCGCTCTGGACCTCAATCCCTACCGCGGCAGTGTCGGCGAATCGCGGCGGGCAGCTTGCCGAGGATGTAAATGGCTCGAACGTTACGGTAGTGAGCGGTTCGCTCAGCATGCCCAGCGACATTCAGCCGAGCGCGGTGAATACTCCCATCGGAATTGTTTATGACGCGGACGGCGCCGTGACGGATGCGCTGCTCGGAAGCGGGGCCGGCGACTCGGCCTACTGCGCCCAGAATGCCGCCTTCGGCGGTATCGACAATTTCGGCACCGATGCTCATTTCCAGCACGCGCTCATTATCCTGAATGGCAATTGCGCCGCCACCTCGGCTCAACTTCCCGATTTGCAGTATCACCTTGCGCGCGTCCTCGGGCGAGTCCTCGGCCTGGACTGGTCGCAGGCAAATTTAAATGTGATTACCCGTGACCCGCCGCCCAGCGCCGCGGATTTCGCCGGCTTTCCCCTGATGCACGAAGCCGACCTGCCGGGGTGCATTCCCGTCGCCGCCTGTTATTCCAACGGCGGTCTGGTGAATCCCGCGCAGCCCAAGCTGGATGATCAGGCGGCGCTCTCAAGGCTCTATCCGGTCACTGCCGTAAACCTGGCAAATTTTCCCGGAAAGCAGTTGTTCGCGGAGACAACCGCGCGCATTCGTGGAACCGTGTATTTCAACGATTGGTACGGTAACCCCAGCTTGCCCATGCAGGGCGTCAATGTAGTTGCGCGCCTGGTTGATCCTTACTCCGGGCTGGTTTCGCACAGCTCGGTTGTTACTTCCATCTCCGGGTTTCTGTTTTGCGGTAACGCCGGGAATATCGTGACCGGATACAGCGACAGCAGCGGACAGAACTTCAATCGTTTCGGTTCCAGCGAAACCGGCTACGAAGGCTTGTTCGATTTAGCCGGCCTGCCCGTGCCGGATGGAAACAGCGCCACCTATGAACTCTCGGTCGAAGCGCTCGATCCCCTGTGGTCAGCGGGCGTGGGTCCCTATGGAACCACGGTGCAGGTGAACCCGTCCGGCATCGCGATCCCCTTCAATGTCGCGGTCAGCCCCGGCAGCGACAGCCTGAAGGACATCGTCATGCTCGGCTCCGCCGCGCCGGCGCAGTGGTGGTATCAGCCTACGACCTATGCCACGCCCGGCTTCATTCCGGCGAGCGGCAACTGGACCGGCGCTCTGAGTCCGTATGGAACCACGGACTTTTTTGAATTTCCCGCGCAGGCGAACCGCACCCTTTCGGTCATCGTGAACGCTGTAGACGAATTCGGCGCTCCCTCCCAGAACAAGCTTCTGCCGGTCATTGGCATGTGGGCGCTCGCCAACCCCGGGCAGTCGCCGGCGCCGGCCTATACCCCCACGCCTTTCAACACGGTTTATTTCGGCGAGAGCCGGCTGGACGCGCAGGTTCTGCAGAGCACAACCTTCCGGCTCGGGATCGCCGACTTCCGCGGCGACGGTCGTCCCGACTACCGCTATAACGCGCGCCTTCTCTATGGCGACCAAATCAATCCGGCTCGCGCCAGCGTTGCCGGCGGCACCCCGCTGACGATTGCAGGCCTGGGCCTGCAATCCAACACGTCGGTCCATGTCGCGAAGCTTGCCCTGTCCGCCCTGGCATATTCGGCGACGCAACTGCTGGTGAACACGCCCCCGGCGCTCGATGGAATTTACGATGTGCAACTGAGCGACTCAGCCACGGGCGCCAACTCGACCATGTCCGCGGTGCTCACGCTTGGTGCCGGGCCTCAGGATTCTCTCAGGCTCATCTCTGGAAACAACAGCGCAGCGCCGGCGGGAGGCCAGGCCGCGTCGCCCTTTTCGGTGATGGTCGTGGCCCCCGATGGTCTCACGCCGGTCGCTGGCGCAAGCCTGCAGTTCAGTTCGTCGCCCGCGGTGGCATTTTCCGCATGCAGCGGAGCCGCGACCTGCACCGTGCTCAGCGATCAAAGTGGAATGGCATCCACCTACATGACGGTTTTGTCCGCCGGAACTTTTACGCTGACCGCGAAACTCGCTCCCGCCTCCTACGCCAACCCACAGCAAGTGCAGGCGACGCTGTTGGGAACTTCATCCAGCCTGGACTTGTCGCTGGTAACACGACGCTTTGGATCGCGCAGGGCGCCAGTCTTAGCGTTGCCTTGAGGGCGCGCTTGCTGTCGAATGGAAATCCAGTGAGCGGCGGGACCGTCAATTGCCAGATCATCCAAGGCAGCGGCGTCTTGAGCGGTTCCACCGCTCCCACCGACTCCAATGGCTATGCCAGCGTGAACCTGCAATTGACTTCGGTGAGCTCTGCGGTGCAAGTGACGGCATGCGCCGCGCCCGGCAACAGTCCCTGCCAGACCTTCACCGCATCCGTAGTGGCGCTCGGCTCACTGCAGATCCAGCCGGTTGCCGGAGTTTTGCAGATTGCCGCTCCCGGGCAGAATTTCTCGCCGCTGAGGGTTCGCGTCACCGACTCTTCCAGCGCGCCCAATCCGGTACTGGGCGCCAACATATTCTTTCAGGACTACGTCGGCCGCCTGCCGCAGAATGAGCCCATCGTCTGGCTCGGCGATGCCGGCATTTCGCAGCCTGCGATGCCTGTGATCCTGGCTGAGTCACAGTTAACGGTGCAGTCCGACGTGAACGGATTTGCGAATTTCCCGCTTTCGACCGCAGGCGTGAACGGCGATGTCGCAATTCTAGGTTCAGCCAGCGCCGGAAACGCCAGCCTGCATTTCGCGGCGCAGCAGTTAGGACCATGACCGTTTGTTGCTGGTATGTGTCGGACATTCCTGTCGTCCCCACAGCGGGCTCTAATCACGGTCTGTCGCAAAAAGTGAAGCGGTGTTGGTTACTCTGTACGCGCCCACTCTTCGCCTCTTCACTAAGCCAACTCATCACGCAACAACCACGGGTAATGGAATGGACCCCCGCTTTGCTCACGCCTGCTCAGCGCGCTCAACTTACCTCGGTAACTCCCCTGGTTACCATTATGTGCAGGGCTTTGCATTTCCTCTATCTGCCTCTGCTGCACTGATTTAGGTGCAACCCGCACCAAATCAGCAGCTTAGAAAATCGTTACCTGTTGGTGCGGAATCTGCTTGAAGAAGGGTGCGGTTTTTCTCGACGGGGACTGGGGCGGAAATGGATCTGACTATCGCGGCGTATCGGCGGAAGCCCAGGAGCAAGGTACTTCCAGTTTTGATGATTGTGTTCGCGATCTCCTGGGGCTTGGTCGTGACCCTGATTGTGCTGCAGGACCGGATGATTGACGCACAGCGCGACCTGATTCACCAGTTGTTCAAGACCCAGCATCACACCACGATTTCGAACGCTCGCAACAGCCGCCCAGCGGACAAATCTGCGGCCAAGGCTGGGCACAGTCGCGACCAGGTTCCCGCAGCTTCCGATTCAGCGCCATCCATTTCGTCCCAGGTCCCGTCTGATCTGCAACCGTCAGCCCAGGTTCCTTTAAGTGAGAATGCGTCGTCCCAAACTCCGTCTTCCCAGGCGAAATCACAAGCTGGCTCGAAGTCAGGCCGGAACTCGCGGAAGGCTGCCAAGCCCGCTCCCGCGCAGCCTCCCGTCGAGGTCACGGACCCGTCCGATCTGCGGCGAGTCTTGAATTCGATCTAGCTTGTGATCGGTTTGGCGGCGCGGTGTGGAGGGTAGGGAAATGAAAGCTCTCTCGGTTCTGCTGTTGGCGTCGATTTCGTTGCCGCACGTTTCCATACCGCCGGCCCATATGCAGTCTCCCGTCCCAGTGCAGCAAACACAAGCGCAGCGGGCCAAAGGGAAGTGGTATCTGGCCCGCACCGGGCACGCGGTCTATTGCTACGGACCAGTCATGACCGTCACTAGCACCAGCGGCGGCATTGAGCGCGTCGCCACGTTCTGCAAAGGTGACAGGCTGCTGGTTCCGTTGAAAGACTAGCTGCCAGTGCTTCGTTGCTGGTCGCTATTCCGCTTTCTGCGTTTTGCCTTGACTCCTCAAAAAACCACTCGCAACTAGCGACCTCCCTGCTCGCGCCTGTACGATAATCAAAATGCCGAAATTCGAACACCACATTTTCATCTGCGGCAACGTACGCCCGCAGGGGCATCCGCGGGGATGTTGCGATCCCACGGGAGGCGAGGAGTTGCGCGCCCGTTTCAAACAGAAACTTGCCGAGCGCGGCCTCAAGGGGAGAGTCCGCGCCAATCACGCCGGCTGCCTCGGTCAGTGCGAACACGGACCCAATATCGTTGTCTACCCGGAAGCGATTTGGTACGGCGGGGTCACGCTTGCCGATGTAGACGAGATTATCGAGTCACACATCCTCGGCGGCCGTCCGGTCGAGAGGCTCCGGATCAAGGACGAATGCCTGAACACCAATTGCGAACATCGTAATCGCAGCAGGCAATAAGCGAAGGAAGACGGAGGTCAGATCGGTCTACCGGCGCGCCGCCGCCGCGCGGCGGTGCTGGCCAGGTGATTGGCCTCGGCATTGTGCTCGCGTCGTATGTGGGAGATGGAAAAATCCAGCGAGCGCGCCAGCTTGCGGCAAATCCAGTGCAGGGAATAGAGCCGCGGACTGCGGCAGTTGTAGTCGCCGAGCATTTGCCGCACCACGACTTCAGAATCCGAGTAGACGTGCAGCTTGCTGGCATTCAGCGAAACCGCGCACTGCAGCGCCTCCAGCAGGGCAAGGTACTCTGCCACATTGTTGTCCTGCCGCCCGATCCATTTGCCGATGGTGATGCGGCCTTCCTGAGAACCTTCGATGATTACACCCACACCCGCGGGTCCGGGATTTCCCAAAGAGCCGCCATCCACGTACGCAACCAGATCAAGCATTCACCGCGCTCCGCTTCAACCAACATGCTTGAGAATCGCCTGTGCGTCAAGATGGTTGGTTGATGCGGAATGCCCCACACTGTATGCAAGCAGCGGACATTACTGTGGACGCGGTTGTGGAAAAACCGGAGAGAACTTATCCCGCTTCTATAACCTCAACTCCTGCACCCAATTGTCCCTGGCGAAATCCACTGCGGGAATTCTCGCACTGCACCAATTGCGGGCGTTGACAACCGCGGGTCACGTGTTACCTTTGCATGCGTCGACGGTCGAAAGGGTTGGCGAAAATAAAACGTTGCCGATCCGAAGTAGACTGGGTGATCAGCCAGCTGGGGCAACCCGGAAGGCGTCCAGACCCGAAAAAGCCGACTGACTCTGCGAGGAGCAGTTGGGGTTTGGGATCGCGAAAGCGGTAATCACATCAGGGGTCGTGACGGTACATGTCTCCACGCGGTCGGCTCTCTCGCAGGAGCTGGCAGCTAGAGCATAACCAATGTCACGGCCTTTTTAATTTGTATCGGCGATCGTCTCTCCTGCACGGCAATCCCCAATGCACTGATTCCCTGTAGCTTAAAGACCAAAACTAGTGACTTGTCCCTCCCCGCGTTCTGAAGTATCTGTGGAAATCAGTTTTTGTGGGGCCCTCCGTGGCAGTGTGCCTGATAGCCGTCATCGAGGAGCCGTGGTCGATTTCGATCCGAGGGAGGGCGAGATCGTGTACATCGGCGAAGACTCGCGCGCAGCACAGTTTCCATCACCGCAATTGCACGGTGCAGACCGCAAGCGGCCATTGCCCAGCAGTACGCGTGTGCTGGCGCGTTGGTCTGCTCTTTGCTGCCTCATCGTGAGCGCAACCCTTGCGGCCCATGCGCAGGTCGCCATCGATACGACCGACCCCGTCAACACCGGGAACGCCGCTCTGACCTCGACGGTCACGAACTTCACGTTTGCCCATACCACGGCTGCCGGCCTTACCAACGCCGTTCTGGTCGTAGGCGTGTCTATGGATATAACCCAGCAGACGGGACAAGGGGTAAGTGGCATTACCTACAGCGGAGTTGCCCTGAAGAAAGCGGGTGCGCAGAACGACGCGGGTACTGGAGCCAAATTTCGCACCGAGATCTGGTACTTGGCAAATCCGCCTGCCAGTGGCACTAACAATGTCGTGGTCACGGTGACCGGCATCAGTGCCGGTCGGACCATCGGAACCGCCGCGGCGGCAATCACCTTCACGGGTGCGGATCAAACGTCTCCCATTCGCAGCTACGCCGGCAACGGCAGCAATGGAACAAATGGCACGAATGCCTGGGTACAGGTGAACAGCTCGAATAACGACTATGTCCTGGAAACCTTGGCGGCTACGTCTGGGGAGACGGTCACCCTGCCCAGCGCTGCCCAGGTGGCGCGGTGGTCGCTTGACTCCGCCGGCGGTGTGAGATCGGTTCACGGTTTCGGTTCCACTCGCGTGGGGTCCCCCAGCGTCACCATGTCGGAAACCCTGAGCGCAACTTCGGCGTGGTCCGATTCCGCCGTGTCCATCCAGCCGGCGCAAGCCGACCTGAGCGTCACCGCCACCGGATCATCCACTCCGTTTCCCACCAATGTCACCTATACCGTCAGCATCACCAATAATGGTCCCGACACTGCCACGAGCGTTTCGCTGACGGATATCCTGGCAACCGGTTTGACGCTGGTTTCGGCCGTGCCCAGCGGTGGGGTAGGCGGTTCCTGTACGGGAGCGAATTGCTCTTGGACGTCGATTCCGAGAGATGGCACCGTGTCGGTTACCATCACGGCCACCCCGGCGGCGCCCGGCGGGTACACGCTTAGTGCCAGTGTGACTGCGTCCAGTGCGGACCTGAATACAACCAACAACTCGGCCACCACCGTGGCGTACTCTCAGTTCGCGGCCTGCGCCATCAGCACAACCACGGGCGGCGGCAACCTCGGCGGCGTCATTAATACTTACTATCCAGGCAGGGGCACTGCAACTGCGGGCTCGACCACCATTACTGTTGGGGCGGCCACCGGAGCCGGTAGCAACATTGCTCTGGGCGATCTCGTGCTGATCATCCAGATGCAGGATGCCGCGATTAACTCGACCAACAGTTCGCAATATGGAAACGGCGTCAGCGGATCAGGATCCACCAGCCTGAACAGTGCCGGTGCTTATGAATATGCCACGGCGGCGAGCGCGGTGAATGCCGGAACCGGGGGGACGTTGACGGTGCAGGCTGCCGGACCCGGCGGCGGTCTGCTTTACACTTACACCTCCGCGGCGGCAACTTCGTCGCAAGGAGCGCGCAACTTCCAGGTCATTCGCGTTCCCAACTACCAGAGCGCCACCCTGACTTCAACCCTGACCGCGTCCGCGTGGAACGGGTCCACCGGCGGTGTTCTGGCCCTGAACGTCTCCGGCACGCTGACTCTGGGTGGCGCCGCCGTGAGCGTAGACGGACTCGGTTTCCGCGGCGCGGCTGGCTTGTATCAGAACGGCTCGGCGACCGCCGCCAACACGGACTACGTCTTCACCGCGCCCGGATCGTACAACACCGGCACGTTAACGGCGGTTGCGGGCGCCCACGGCTCCAAAGGTGAAGGCATCGCGGGCACGCCGGAGTGGATTGAAAACGTAACCGGTGTTGCGGCTGGCGTGGTAACCAACGGAACCGTTTCGAGCACCGGCCAGAGCAATGCCCAGGGATATCCCAACGGCAGCATGGCACGCGGGGCGCCGGGCAATGCCGGCGGCGGAGGCACGGACGGAAATCCCGTAGCCAACGATCAAAACAGCGGTGGCGGCGGCGGCGCCAATGGCGGCGCCGGCGGTCAAGGCGGCAATAGTTGGAATTCGAATCTGGCAGTCGGCGGCTTGGGGGGAACAGCTTTTCCCGGCGCAGTCAGCCGGGTCGTGATGGGCGGCGGCGGTGGCGCCGGCAGCAGCAACAATAACAACAACGCCCCGCAACCGTTCGCCTCCAGCAGCGGCGCGCCCGGCGGCGGCATTGTCATGATCCGCGCCAACACGATCACTGGCACCGCGACCATCACGGCTAACGGTTATGGCGCCTACAACGCGACGGCAAACGATGGCGGCGGCGGTGGTGGCGCCGGCGGCAGCATTGTATTTCTGTGGAATACCGCGTCCGGCGCTACAGTCACTTTGGACGCCAACGGCGGCAAAGGCGGAGATGCCTGGGACACGGGCACGTTCAGCAACGCCAACCGGCACGGGCCCGGCGGCGGCGGCGGCGGTGGTGTGCTGCTTTATACCGGGACCGGGGCAACCATGACTACGGCCGCAACCGGCGGCGCCCCTGGAATCACCTTGAATACTGCGGGCGTGAACTACGGCGCAACCGCGGGCGCTGCGGGGGTAAAGACGGGCGCGGTCTCGCTGAATTCCAGCCCGGGGCCGCACTCCGAGTCCGTGTGCGCCGATCTCTCCATCACCAAGACCGGTTCGCCCAATCCGGCGATTGTGAACGGGCCTCTGGACTACACCCTGACCATCACCAACAACAGCACGACCGTCCCCGCAGCCAGTCTCACCATCACCGACACCATTCCTTCGCAGGTGACCTATGGTTCGTCGACAGCAACCGGCGGTTCGGGCGGCACTTGCCCTGCCCCGGTGGCCGGCGTGCTGACCTGCACCTACACCAGCCTGGGCGCTTCGGCGACGGCAACCATTCACGTCACGACGACCGCGACTACTCCCTATTCGCTCGCCGTGAACACCGCCATCGTGAATTCCACGACGCCGGATCCCAATCCCACCAACAACACCGCGACCGCTTCGATTCCCATCGAAGGCCCGACCGCGGTCAGGGTGGAATCATTCTCGGCTGCCCGCGCGCCCGGCGGCGTAGTGCTCTCCTGGCGAACCGGCGGCGAACTGCACAACCTCGGCTTCAATGTATATAAGGATGTCGCAGGCGAAAAGGTCAGACTCAACCCGTCGCTGATCGCGGGTTCAGCTTTGCTGATGCGCGAAGCGCTCCAACAGCATGGCGCAAAAACTTATGCCTGGATCGACAACTCCGCAATCAGCGGCGGTGTGTACTGGCTTGAGGATGTCGACCTCAATGGCACGCGTACGATGCACGGCCCAATTCAGGCCCAGGGCAACATAACTGCAACTCGCCCGATGGCGCGCGCCGCCACCATGGTTGATCTCGCGCGTGCGACATCGACGCAGCCTGCGAGTGCTGCTTCGCCGAGCAGCGGTCTCCTGCAATCGCAGCCGCACGTTCGCGAGACCGTCGTCCGGCCTCGTCCGTCTTCAGCCACCCAGAACATCGGCTTCGAGTTAGCCGCACGCAATGCCGTCAAGATTTTCGTTGATCATGAGGGCTGGTATCGAGTCACGCAGCCGCAGCTTGCCGGCGCGGGATTGCGGGGCGATGTAGATGCCCGCTCGTTGCACCTGTTTGCCGAAGGAGTCGAGCAACCCATGCGCATCACGGGCGGAGACGGCAGCTTCGGCCCGCAATCGGCGATCGAGTTCTACGGAACCGCCATCGACACCTTCTACTCGGGCCAGCGCGTTTATTGGCTGGTGGCGCAGGATCAACCGGGCCAGCGCATCGGCACGGAAATGCAGGGCACTTCCGGACCGCAGCCGCGCAGCTTTCTCCAGACGTTGGAAGTGAAACCGCGCACCACCTACTTCGCAGCGCTTTTGCGCGACGACACCGACAACTTCTTCGGCCCGCTGATTACGCCCACATCGGCGAACTTGAGCGTGAATGTCCAGGACCTTGCCGAAGGCGGCGCGTCCCTGGAACTCGCCCTGCAGGGCGTCACCCTCGGGCAGCAGCACGAGGTTACAGTTGCGTTGAATGGCGCCACGTTGGGCGATGTAACCTTCAGCGACCAGCAGGAAGGCAAGTCACGATTCACCATTCCGGCAGGCGTGCTGGCGAACGGCGCCAACACCATCACCTTGACCGCGCAGCAGGGCAGCAACGACCTGAGCCTGGTCGACTACATCGACGTCAGCTTCCCGCACACCTTCACCGCCGAATCCGATCAACTGAAATTCAGCGCGCCCGCGGGAAGCGCCCTGAACGTGAATGGATTCGTGAATCCGCCCACGCGCCTGATCGATATCAGCAATCCGCAGCAGCCGGTTATGGTGCCATTTACGACTCTAGGCCAGCAAGGCGCTTACACGCTTCAGGCCACGGTTCCCGGGGTTTCGTCGGGAACGCACTCGCTGATGGCGCTCGCCGACGATCAGTTGGCGGCGCCCGTGTCGTTGGTTGCGCACCAACCATCGCATCTGCACAGCGCGCAGCCCGGCGCTCGACTGGTGCTCCTCACCGCCCCGCAGTTTGCGTCGCAGTTTGAGCCCATTGCGAAACTGCACCAGGCCCGAGGAGAATCGACCGCTCTCCTCAGCGTGGATGCCGTCTACGATGAATTCAACTTCGGCGAGCGCACGCCATATGCCATTCGCGATTTCCTGCGAACCGCAACTGCGGCGTGGAAGACCAAGCCGCGCTATCTGCTGCTCGGCGGAGATGCTTCGCTTGATCCTCGAAATTACCTGGGCTTCGGCTTCTCCGATTTTGTTCCCACGAAGCTGATCGTCACCGCCTATCTCAAGACCGCCTCGGACGATTGGTTCTCCGACTTCAACCTGGCCGGCGTACCTTCGATTGCTACCGGCCGGCTTCCCGCCCGCACCTCTTCCGACGCGCAGATCATGACCGGGAAGATTTTGAGCTATGCGAACGGCCAAACCGGCAGTTGGACGAATCAGAGCCTGATGGTCGCCGGCGTCGATGATCCCACGCTCAGCTTCTCCCAGGCAGCGCTTGCGGTTCAGAAGACGCTGCCCAAGACCATGACTGTGACCGACATCTTCGCCAGCGTGGTTGGAGTAACGCCGGCGCGCCAGGATATTCTTTCCAGCATCAACGCCGGACAGTTGCTGGTGAACTACAACGGCCATGGCTCCGTGCAGGTTTGGGGCAACAATCTGCTTGACGACACCTCGGCCAGCGCCCTGACCAATGGCTCGAAACTTCCGCTGGTCGTCGCCATGAATTGCCTGAACGGATACTTCCAGGATGTCTATACGACAAGCCTTGCGTCGGCGCTGATGCTGGCGCCCAATGGCGGCGCGGTGGCCGTGTGGGCTTCTTCCGGATTAACCGTGCCCGATCCGCAGTTCCAGATGGACCGCACGCTCGTGCAGACGCTCTTCTCGACTCCCGGCATTGCGGTGGGAGATGCCGTCGTGCAGGCGAAATCCGGGATTGCCGATCAGGACGCGCGCAGAACGTTTATTTTCTTTGGCGACCCGCTGATGCGATTGAAGACGCCGGCGAACACGACAACACCAGCGCAGAAGTGAAACATCTCATCGCCGGTCGCATGTCGTACTGATGCGTGCGACCCGCTCCCGTCATAGGGGGGCGCTTGGCCGCCATCGAACCGGAGCAGGCGTACGACGAACGACGCCGTCGCGCCTTCCAAAACCCATCCCCTCGGGAGTACCATGATCGCCTATGTCCCTTACTCGCCGGTCTTTTCTTGCAGCCTCAGCAGCCTTGCCCTGGGCACTTCGCGCCAGCGCATCTCGTTCCAGCATTCCGATCGGTCTCGAACTCTATTCCGTCCGTGACCAACTCGCCAAGGATCCCGAAGGCACGGTGCGCGCGGTCGCGCAGATGGGGTATCAATGCGTCGAGTTCTATGCTCCCTACTTCGATTGGAGCGACGCTCAGACCAAGCAGATGCGCAAGTTGCTCGATGACCTC
The DNA here is from genome assembly GCA_036376415.1 of Terriglobales bacterium. Classification (GTDB taxonomy): domain Bacteria; phylum Acidobacteriota; class Terriglobia; order Terriglobales; family Acidobacteriaceae; genus Gp1-AA145. The sequence goes on along the minus strand of DASVAJ010000084.1, from coordinate 76,620 downwards.
GGCATTCGTTGCTACTCAACCCATAACGATGAGAAATACTTCAGCGCGCAAAACATCAGCCGCGCCCGCGACAAGAATCTGCTCCTCGGCGCCAAGTACATGGTCATGGCCAGTTCGAACCCGAAGCCGGGCCTGGACGGCTGGAAGGCTATCGCCGACGAACTGAACACAGCGGCCGATGTTCTCGCGCCTGCTGGGCTCAAGCCCGGTTATCACAATCACGAGCCCGAGTTCACGCCGGTCGATGGAGTCCGCCCCATCGAAATTCTCGCGAAGAACACCCAGCCGTCGGTCATGCTGCAGTTGGACGTGGGCACCTGCATTGCGGCGGGATCTGATCCGGTGGCATGGATCCGCTCCCAGCCGGGACGCATCCGGTCCCTTCACCTCAAGGACTGGTCGAAAGACCCGTCGAAACACTACAAAGTGCTGTTCGGGGAAGGCGACGCCCACTGGAAGGCAATCTTCGCGGCGGCGGAGAGCGTCGGCGGCGTGGAGTTCTATCTTCTGGAACAGGAAGGCAGCCGTTTCCCGGAGATGGAGACGGCGAAGCGCTGCTTGCAGGCGTACAAGTCGACGCGCGAAACCCGGGCGTAACCAGCCAATCACCACCAGGACGCCGGCCTTCCTGCGTGCGCCTTCGTGTCCTTCGTGGTTTAATCTGCGTTTCATCGTTCTGCTTTCATGAACGCGCAGGCCAGTATGGAGAATCTTCGATGACATCCGGCAAAATTCAGCAAGCCATCTTCATTTTCCTGATTTCGCTAATACCAGCCAGCCTCGCCCACGCACAGCAGTCTATCCCCAACAGCGGGCAGCGTATTACCCCGCTAGCTCCCGGGAACGCAACCTTCCAGCCGCTGAACCCCGGATTGTCCGACAATCCGCAATATCTCGCCGGCCAGGCTGTGACCTCGATCGTCAGCCCCGGCGGCCAAACCTTGCTGGTGCTCACCAGCGGCTTCAACCGCGTGCATGGCGCGGATGGCAAAATGATTCCGGCTGACTCCACCCAGTTTGTTTTCGTTTATGACATCTCGCAGCAAAAGCCGGTGCAGAAGCAGGTGATCCAGGTTGCGAACACCTATAGCGGGATCGCTTTCGATCCTTCGGGAAGCGCCTTCTATGTGGCCGGCGGGGTGGACGACAACCTGCACGCCTACTCGCTCGAGAACGGCTCGTGGACGGAGCAGCCGGGCAGTCCAATTCCACTTGGGCACCATGGCAGGGGGGTGGGCCTGAACGTCCAACCGCAGGCCGCCGGCGTTGCTGTGAGCAGTGACGGCGCGAAGTTGGTGGTGGCCAACTACTACAACGACTCGATCAGCGTGTTAACACAGCAACAGGGCCGCTGGTCGCTGCAGAGCGAACTCGATCTTCGCCCCGGGAAAGAAGACCCGGCTAAGAGCGGAGTGCCCGGCGGCGAGTATCCGTTGTGGGTTGCGATGAAGGGCAAGGAGACTGCCTACGTGTCGAGCCTTCGCGATCGCGAAATTGTGGTGGTGAATTTATCGAATCCCCCAAAAGTGACGTCGCGCATCCGCGTTTCCGGCCAGCCCAATCGCATGGTGCTGAACCGTGCGCAATCGGTTCTGTATGCCGCGGAAGACAATACCGACTCCGTCGCCGTGATCGATACCGCATCCCATCGGTTGCTGGCCGAAATCCCGGTCACCGCTCCCAGCGGACTTTTGCCGGGATGGAAGTCGCGGTTCAAGGGCAACGACACCAACAGCGTCACGCTCTCCCATGACGAGAAGCAGTTATATGTAACCAATGGCTGGATGAACGATGTCGCGGTCCTCCAGTTGAACGCCGACCCCAAGCAGAGCCAGGTCATCGGCCTCATTCCAACCGGCTGGTACCCAAACTCGCTGAGCTTCAGCGCGGACGGCAAGTTCATGTACGTGGTGAACGGAAAATCGCCCACCGGCCCAAACCCAAACTTTTGTTATGGGTTGACCGACCAGAAAACAACCCAGTGCCACGCCTCCAATGAGTACAACCTGCAACGCATCAAAGCCGGATTGCAGAGTTTCCCCACTCCCACGGTGGGCGCGCTGGCGGGCCTCACCCAGCAGGTTGCCATCAATAACAATTTCAAAAGCGCGCTTAGCGCGGCCGATGCGGCCAAATTTGCTTTTCTTCGCGCTCACATCAAACACATCATCTACATCATCAAGGAGAATCGCACTTACGATCAGATTCTCGGCGACCTCGACGTCGGCAATGGCGATCCCAATCTGACGGAGTTCCCCGAGGCGATCACCCCGAATTTTCACCAGCTGGCGCGAACCTTTGTGACGCTGGATAACTTCTACGACACCAGCGAAGTCAGCTATGACGGGTGGTCCTGGTCAACTACCGGGCGCGCTCCGGACGTGGTCGAGAAGCAGGCTCCCGTGAACTATGCGGATCGCGGACTCAGCTACGACTCGGAAGGAACCAATCGCGGCATTAACATCGCTCTTCCCACGCTGGCCGAGCGCCGGAAGGCCAACCCCAACACTCCCGATGACCCCGACGATCTGCCCGGCACTGCCAACGTAGCCGCTCCGGATTCTCCCGCGGGCGAGCACGGCGCCGGATATCTGTGGAATGGCGCGTTGGGCAAAGGGCTCACCGTCCGCAACTATGGATTTCTGGTCGATGGCAGTCGATACAGCGACGACGGAGGCGAGACGCCCAACGACATTCCGTTAACCCTCGACCCTGCTTCCTCGCACACCCAGGTGGCATTTCCGGCCAATGTAAGCCTGCAGAAATTCACGGATATTTATTTTCGCGGCTTCGATAACAATTTTCCCGACTACTATCGTTTTAAAGAGTGGCAACGGGAGTTCGACGCGAAGTACGCCAGCGGCGGCCTGCCGAATCTTTCTCTGGTGCGCTTGATGCACGATCACACCGGCTCGTTCGCCACCGCCATTCTGGGTGTAAACACGCCCGAACTGCAGGTCGCGGACAACGATTACGCGGTTGGCCTGCTCGCGCAAACGATTTCCGCCAGCCGCTACAAGGACGACACCCTCATCTTCTCGATCGAGGACGATTCCCAGGACGGCGGCGACCACGTCGACTCCCATCGCAGCATCGCATTTGTGATCGGGCCCTATGTCAAGCACCACGCCGTGGTTTCGACAGCTTACACAACCTTGAGCATGCTGCGCACCATGGAAGAAATTCTCGGGATCGGCAATCTCAGCCTGAATGATGCTTCCGCCAAAGCCATGGCGGACGTCTTCGACACGGCGCAGAAGACCTGGAGCTACAGCGCAACTCCGTCCGCGATACTCGCGAGAACGCAACTGCCCATTCCTCATCCGGCTGCCGAAATCCCGCGTCCCACGCACGATGCCGCATACTGGGCCGCGGCCACCCAGGGCATGGATTTTTCCGTGGAAGACCGCGTCGATCCGCTGGCGTTCAACCAGGTCCTGTGGCGCGGCTTGATGGGCGCGAAAAGCTATCCCGCCAATTCCAGCGGCGCTGACCTGCGGGAGAATCGGCAAGAGCTGTTGCAGAGGTATTTCGAAAGCCGCCGCTCCGCTTCCGCGAGTGCGGCAGAAAGCTCCAAGCAGTAGGGTTCAGCCTTAAATAAAGCTTGCAGTCCGACTCTCCAAGGGCTTGTCATTCCGGGGAGCGAACGCGAGGAGGAACCTGCTGGTCGGCCACGCTAAGCAATGGCGTTGGGCAGAGGCCAATTTCCGAGTAGGTTCTGCGGCAGCAATGATTCGAGCTAATCAGGTCCATTACTCGCGCGGCCGGAAGCACTCCCGCCCGGCATGGCAGTAATGCGGATGTGCGACTTGATCGTCGGGGCCGGCAGCGCCCATGGTGTCCAGACACCAATAGACGGCAGTGGTTGAATCCCCGTCTTCCCAAAACGTAGGGCTGCCGATGAACGTGCCAAAAGAAGTCTTTGTCCGCAGGCGGCGGCAAATGCCGGAAGTTTGGTTTTGAATGATGTTGAGCGTACTCATGCTGCTGCTCCCTCTGCGTTGATGCCCGCCGCGCGCAGGATGGTTCGTCGAATGATCGCCTCGAAGATGGGAATCTTGTAGCTGTTTTTCGCCAGCGGAGTGGCGTTAGCCATGGCCTGTTCCGCGGCTGCGCGCGCGGTCTCTTCGCTGATCTCTTGGTTGGTCAGCTTCGCTTCCGCGGCTTTGGCGCGATAGGGATAAGGCGCTGCGGCGCCCAGCACGATGCTGGATTTCTGGCAGCGCGAGCCCTGCATATTCAGCGCCACGGCGACATCCGCGATCGGCCAATCAAAGGATTCTTTCTCGCCCTGCTTGTAATAGGCGGAGCGGGCTTCGCTCGCCGGAACCGTGATGTTGGTGATCAGTTCGCCCGGTTCAATGACGTTCTCGCGGGTTACATCGTCCTCCGGCCGCGTGAAGAATTCTTCCAGGCGAACCTGCCGCTTGCCCTCTTTCGAAGTAATTTCCAGGTGCGCATCCATCGCCACCAGTGGAACCGCGACCCCGGAGGGATGAACAATGGCGCAGGTGCGATTGTCGAAAATGGCGTGGTAATCATTTTCCCCGTCCTGCGCGAAGCAGTGCGTGCCGCCTTTTTTCCGGCAATGAAAATCTTCCGAACGGAAGTACCAGCAGCGCGGCCGCTGCACCAGGTTTCCTCCAATCGTTGCCATGTTCCGGATTTGCGGCGTCGCCACGCGAAACGCTGCTTCCGAAATCGCGGGATACTTCTTCCGAATGACCGGATGCTCTTCGATCTCGCTCAGCGTGACCAGCGGCCCAATGTGCAGCCCGCGATCGTCCTCGCGGATTTCTCCCAGCCCCTCGACCGTGCGGATGTTCACCAGCCGCTTGGGGCTGGCGATGTGGTCTTTCATCAGGTCAAGAAGATCAACCCCACCCGCTTTGAAGGTAGAGTCGGCATTCGAGGCGGCAATCGCCTGGCTCACCGTGGTTGCTTCCACCCATTCGAATCGGTTCATGCTGACATCCCCTTGGTCTTCCCCAGCGCGGCGAGCACGGTGGCGGGCCGCATGGGAATCTCACGGATGCGTACGCCCGTGGCGTTGTAGAACGCGTTGGCAATCGCCGCCGCGGTCGGGATTTTGGAGGGCTCCCCGATGCCTCCGGCGTCGGTAGAAGAGAGCCCGTAGTACTGCTCGATGACATGAACGTTGATCTCCGGCGTCTCGCGCGAACCCGCAACCTTGTACTGCTCAAGATTGGGATTGAGCATGAGTCCGGAGCCGGTGTCGAGCACGCGGTTCTCATAGAGCGCGTAAGAAAGTCCCTGGATGACGCCGCCGTTGATCTGGCTCTGCAGCAGCAGCGGGTTCATCGGACGGCCGCAATCGTGCACCGCCCAGACCTTCTCGACTTTGACCGCGCCCGTCTCCGTATCCACGGCAACCTGCGCGAATTGCACTCCGCCATAGGTGATGAAGCGCGAACGTCGCCGGGCGCCACGCGCATCCGCGTTGCTGTCGTAATCTTCCACGCGGCTGGCGCGCGCCCCCACCTCGTCCGTCTTCATGCGAGAAGCAGCTTGCTTGAAAGTGAGGGATGCGCTCGAGTTCTTCGCCGAGACCTTGCCATCACTCAGCACAAGTTCATCAGGGCTTGCGTTAAGCAAAGGCGCAACCTGCTTCAGAAATTCCAGCTTGGCCTTGTAAGCCGCATCGCGCGCTGCCGGCGTGATGGAGTTGGTGGTCATGCTGCCGCCGGAGGGCGGGCCTTGCGGAAAATTCGTATCTCCGATCCGCACCGAAACGTCCTGCGGCCGCAGCCCGAACTCTTCCGCCACGATCTGCGCCAGCACGGTGCGAATTCCGCCCCCGATATCCTGTACGCCCGAGAGCAGTTCGACGGAGCCGTCGCGCGTCACCCGGACTTCGGCTGCGGAATCCATGTTGCCGATGCGGTACCACACCGATTGCGCTACTCCCAGCCCCCGCTTGATCGGCCCCGGGTCCGCTCCCGGCTTATGCCGCGCCGACCAGTTCGCCATCTGCGCCCCGATTCGGCGTTCCTCGCGGCGCGCCGGATTTTCGTCGTTCTTGTCGCGGAATTCGAGCGGATCCATGCCGATTTTCTCGGCAAGTTCGTCAATGGTCTGCTCGAGCGCGAAACATCCCTGTGGATGCCCGGGCGCGCGCATCGCCGAAGCCGGCCCCGCATTGATGAACACGTCATTCTCTTCCGTGAGCACGTTCTCGCACTTGTACATGTTCTGCGTCGGACCGGCAGTCCCGGCGCCGGTGCCTACGCCCGCCGTGCCGTAGCTCACCAGGTGCAGCGCTGTCAGCGTTCCGTCCTTCTTCGCCGCGGCTTTCAAATGAATGCGCGCATCCGGCCGGTTGCCCACCGAAAGGTGCTCTTCCTTGCGCGTGAGCATCAGCTTCACCGGCGCGCCGGTCTGCTTCGAAAGCGAAGCCGCGACCACGCCGAAGTTTCCCGCGCCAAATTTCGCGCCGAAGCCTCCGCCCATGTATTCGGTAATCACGCGCACCCGGCTTTTGGGAATGCCGAACACTTCCGCCATCTCGTCGCGCACCGTCGACGTGCCCTGCGTCGAGGCATACACGGTGAGCATGTCCGGCTTCCAGTCCGCCACCACGCCGTGGGTTTCAAGCGCGCTGTGGGTCTGCACCTGCGTCTTGAAGTCTCCTTCCACCACGGCGTCGGCTTCCGCGAATCCTTTTTCGGTGCTGCCTTTCTCTCCACCGCGCGGACCAATGGCCGGTCCGCGCACGTTGCCTTTTTGCGGAACGTTCTCCGCACCGCCGCCTCCGCCAGCGCTTCCGCCCATGACCGCGGGCGCGGGATAAACCGTGGGAGCATTGGGCCGCCGCGCCTGTTCCACGCTGGTCACAAATGGCAGTGGCTCATAATCAATTTCGACCAGTTTGGCGGCTTCGAACGCCGCCGCTTGCGTGGCCGCCGCCACTCCGGCGATCGGCTGACCGGCAAAGCGCACGATCGGATACTTGGATGGCATCTCTTTCGACTTGTCTTTGACCTCGGCGACGTCGCTCAAGTGCTGCAAAACATAAACGCCCTTTACGCCGGGATAGGCCTGAGCCTTGCTCATGTCGATGGAGCGAATTCTGGCGTGCGCCACCGTGGAATTCACCATGGCTGCATAGAGCATGCCAGGCAAATAAACGTCGGCGGTGTAGCGCGCGCGGCCGGTCGTCTTCGCCGGGCCATCAATGCGATGCACGGGCTTGCCAATCGACTTCAGTTCTGCGTTCAGCGGCAACTGGCCAGGCTCATCCGCCGGAACCAGCCGCTTCACTTCCGCGATCTGATCCTCCGTGACCACCGCGCCCGGAATTCCCGCTTGCAATGTCGCGGTGCGCGTCTGTTTCGCCGCAGCATTCGCAGGAGCCGTGCTCTTCTGCACCGGCTTCGGCTCGCCTTTCGTGCCGCCCTTCACGTCTTTTGCTTTGTCTTGAGTCTGAGCCAGCATGACTACGTTCCTCTGCTCTCGGATGCGGCCAGCGCCGCGTCAAAAACTTTGGGATAGGTTCCGCAGCGGCAAATGTTGCCGCTGATTGCCGTCTTCACGTCTTCCGCCGTGGGATGCGGATTCTTCTCCAGCAGCGCCGCGCAACTCATCACCATACCGGAGGTGCAGAAGCCGCACTGCAGCGCATCATGCGCCACAAAGGCGGCTTGCACCGGATGCAGATTTTCGCCCTGCGCCAGGCCTTCAATGGTGGTGATCTTTCGGTTCCCCACATCGACGGCCAGGGTCATGCACGAGCACACCGGAGTCTTGTCCAGCATGACCGTGCACGCCGAGCACGAGCCGCGATCGCACACCACCTTGGTCCCGGTCAGGTGCAATTCGTCGCGCAGCGTTTCCGCCAGGGTGGCGCGAGGCTCCACGCTGACGGCGTGTGCTTGTCCGTTGATGTGCAGCTTCAACGCAACTTTTCCCGGGCCGGCGACGCGCGCCTGCGCCTGCTGTTCTGCGACCGAAACGCCTTGCAGAACTTCCAGTCCAGCCGCGCCGGCGGAAATCATGCCCGCGGATCTAAGGAACCCTCGCCGCGTGGTGCCATTCTTCGACTCAGGCTTTTCCGGCGAGGAAGTGTGAGGGGAGCGTTGGGAAGGTTTCTCAGACATTACCGGCTCCTTCGCGGGATTCTAGCACAGCAAACGCTTACCGTTTTGCACACTCCCGTGTAGCGCCGGTCTCCAGGCCCGAGGATCCAGAGCACGTGCAGCTCTGGTGAGGCGGTCTTGGCGTGAGTCTATGCCCTTGGTGGTATCAGGACTCGACCCAATCTCGCGGCAATGTCGACTATTCCCCTTCTGCGCTATGATCTACCGCTATCCACTCAGGAATCATTTATGAAAAAACTCCGCAGTCAGGAATGGTTTGGTCGCGAAGGCCGCGACGGTTTCGTTTACCGCAGCTGGATGAAGAATCAGGGCTGGCCGCACGACCTGTTCGAAGGGCGCCCGGTGATCGGGATCTGCAACACCTGGTCGGAACTCACTCCCTGCAACGCGCACTTCCGCGAGTTGGCGGAATACGTGAAGCGCGGCGTGTGGGAGTCCGGCGGCTTTCCCCTTGAGTTCCCCGTCATGTCGCTCGGCGAAACCCAGCTTCGCCCCACCGCCATGCTGTTCCGCAACTTGGCCAGCATGGACGTGGAAGAGTCGATCCGCGGCAACCCGATTGATGGTGTCGTTTTGCTCATGGGCTGCGACAAGACCACGCCCTCGCTGTTGATGGGCGCCGCTTCCTGCGGCCTGCCGACAATTGGAGTCTCCGGCGGTCCCATGCTCTCGGGAAAATTCCGTGGCTGCGACCTGGGTTCCGGAACCGGTGTCTGGCAAATGACCGACCAGTTGCGCAAGGGCGAGATGAAGCCGGAGGACTACTACCAGGCGGAAAGCTGCATGCATCGCTCCAAGGGCCACTGCATGACCATGGGCACCGCTTCGACGATGGCCAACATGGTGGAAGCCCTGGGCATGAGCCTGCCGGGAAACGCGGCCATTCCCGCCGTCGATGCGCGGCGCAACACGCTGGCGCAGATGTCCGGGCGCCGCATAGTGCAAATGGTGCGCGACGACCTCGGGATTGGGAAAATCCTGACGCGGGCGGCGTTTGAGAACGCCATCCGCGCCCTCGCCGCCGTGGGCGGTTCAACCAACGCGGTGATTCATCTCATCGCGATTGCCGGCCGCATCGGGGTTCCGCTCTGCCTCGATGACTTCGATCGCATCGGAGCTTCGCTGCCCTGCATGGTGAATTTGCAGCCCGCCGGCCAGCACCTCATGGAAGATTACTTCTATGCTGGCGGATTGCCCGCAGTTCTGAGACAACTCGGTGAAGCCGGAATGCTGAAGCGCGAGGCGCTGACCGTGAACGGCCATTCCATTTGGGAAAATGTGCGCGAAGCCCCGTGCTGGAACCGCGACGTGATTCACACCTTTGCGCAGCCTTTCAAAGCGAATTCCGGCATCACGGTTTTGCGCGGAAATCTCGCGCCCGACGGCGCCATCATCAAGCTCGCCGCCGCCAGCCCGCATCTGCTTCAGCATCGCGGGCGGGCGGTGGTGTTCGAGAGCATTGAAGAGTGCCACAAGCGGATCGACGACGATTCCCTCGATGTCGATGAGAATTGTGTTCTTGTGCTGAAGAATTGCGGCCCCATCGGCTATCCCGGAATGGCCGAAGTCGGCAACATTCTGCTTCCTCCCAAACTTCTGCGGAAAGGCATAACCGACATGATCCGCATTTCCGACGCGCGCATGAGCGGCACCGCCTATGGCACCGTGGTCCTGCACGTCTGCCCCGAAGCCGCCGCAGGCGGACCGTTGGCGCTGGTGGAATCCGGCGACATGATTGCCTTGGACGTTGCGCACCGCGAACTACGCCTGGAAGTCGAAGAGAATGTCCTCGCCGCTCGCCGCGGGAAGTGGACGCCGCCTCCGTTGCCCAAGCGCGGCTGGGTGCGGCTGTACGCCGAACACGTCCTGCAGGCCGACCAAGGCGCCGATTTTGATTTCCTGGTCGGCAGCAGCGGCGCCGCCGTCGCCCGCGATTCTCACTGACAGCGCCGCCTCGGACAAGCAATGCCCGCGAGAGCGTTTAGCGCAGCGCGTGAGCGCTGCCTACGCCGGTGGTGGGTAGACCCGCGCGTTTCCATGCTTCGTAGCCATCCTTCAGCGCCCAGGCGTGAATTCCGCGCTGCCGAAGTTTTTGCGCCAGACTGGCGCTTGAGCCTTCGTTCGGTCAAGTACAGTAGGTGATCACAGGTTCGCCGGGTGGAATTTTCGGAAGAAGCCCATTTACGTTGTCGCCGTGAAATCGGATCGCGCCCGGAGCCATATCGCTGGCATCGGCCCAGGCCTGAGGATTGCGGGTATCGATAATGGTGAACCGCTCGCCCGACTGCATTCTGCTTTTCAGTTCGTCCGCGGTGATTCTGAGATCTTCGGCCATGGGCTGCTCTCCTTCTTCGAGTATGCCCAGTAGATGCGAATTACGGCAGAGGTTTGGTCGGTATACCGCAAACACCCGAGGAATATCGCATTTGGAATCAGTCGCAGAGTGGCGATTCCGCGCTGGCGGGCGCCGGCCCCATGCCAAGTGCCAGCTGTCAACTGCAGTTTCTTCCTGAACCAACCTTCCCCCGCGCGGCGTAGTCATAAGACCACGGATAGAGGCACGAACTTTCCGCACGTATACGGAGGGTTTTATGAACAGACTGCTTGGAATCCTGGCGCTCGTGGCAGCCATAGCTCTGCCCGCGTTCGCCCAGGTACAAAGGATGACGTCGGACGACGAGGCCAGGTTCAACGGCTACTATCAACGGTGGCAACAGGACCGGCAAAACAACGATCGCGATGACATGGTGGACATGGAGCACCATATGCAGGACATCATGAATAAGTACGCGATCCCCCCAGACACGCCTTACGATCAGGTGGCTACGCAATACGGGTATCAAGGACGCCAATATGACCGCGACAACGATCGTGATCGCGGATACGGCAATCAGTGGCAGAACCGGCTTTCGCCGGACGATCAGAACAAGTTCAACAAGGAATATACGAAGTGGCAGGAATCAAACGCGAAGCATGATCGCGATGATATCGACAAACACGCGCGCAACATGGAAACCATTATGCAGCGCTACAACATTCCTCCGGACACGCCGTTCGATTCCATCGCGACGGTAAGCGGTTACGGCGGACACATTGACGTCCGGCAGTATCAGGGCCGCTTCTCGCCCAGCGATCAGAAGGACTACGACAAGGCCTACGAGCACTGGCAGAAGGATCGCGCGAAAAACGATCGCGATGACATCGCCAAGGATGAAGGCAAGATGGAGGAGATCATGGCGAAGTACAACATCCCGCGCGGAGTGCCGTATGACGTGCTGGCCTCGGGCAACCGGGGGTATTAGCGACAACAGTTTCAGTCTTCCGGCGCCAGGCTTTGGCTTGGCGCTTTTTTCTTGACTATCGTGGCGGTGCTTACGTCAGGAAAAGCTTTTAACGCAAAGTTCGCCAAGGTCCCGCAAAGAACGCAAAGCCGCTCCTGAGACACAGTTCTTAGCTGCTAGCTCTTAGCCTTCATTTGAAGCCAGATGAATTCGCAAGAAGCTAGAAGCTAAAAGCTAAAAGCTAGAAGCTAGAAGCTAAGAGCCAGTCCGCTGACCTATCGTCAACTGCCTGCTTTGCCGCCTTTGCGGAGAATCTCGAGCGCTAATGGTCCGGCGCCGTAGCAGATCAGCGTAAATGCGATGGCCGCGAGGGAGAGCGGAAATTCATAACCCTGCTCGCCCAGCAGTCCGTTCTTCCAGTGCACTTTCCAGATGGCGACGATCATATCGATGAGAATGGCCAGCGATGCCCAACGGGTAAACAATCCCAGCAGAACCAGGATGCCGCCGAAGAATTCGGCCAGGGCTGAGGGAATGGCAAGGAATCCCGGCAGACCGAGTCTTTGCACGTTGTGCCAGTGCTCCATGAATCCGCCGCCGAAAACTTTGTGATAGCCGTGGCCGATCATGATCGCGCCGAGAACAATGCGCAGCACCAGCAGCGCGACCGGTTGCAGACGATCGAAGTAGCGCACCAGCAAGCCTCCGAAGAACGCCAGAATATCAGGAGTGAATGCCCACTGACGAAATCACAGCCCAGCCTGCGCGCATTCACAGCTTAAAGGGTTGTGAAATTTACCAGGGGAAAGGCGCTTTGCAAGCGAAATCCGCAAATTGTCCCGGCTTCCTAAGCCCTGCATTCTCACAAATTCCCTCCCACGTACAGCGACCGAAGTACCGTGCATAGCACTTCAGTTATCTGCCCCGAGGTCATTGGATGAGGTTCCGATGGAATCCCGCAATGCATAGGGCTCATCGCCCTCGGTGCCCCTACATATAGATCAACCCTGCAACTGAGCTCAGACCCATTTCCAGAAAACCGGCACGAAACACGGTAGAACACGGACATTCGGCATTACCTCATGCGAAGTCCGGTTGTTATATGCTCAGTCCACCAAAATCCGAGCGAACACTGTTCGTACGGATTCTCTCCCCAAGGAAGTCCTGCAACGTTGGCACGCAGGGCCCAATTCTGTGGACAAGGCAACCGATATGGCAGATTCACGCGAAGTGATGAACATTCGCCAAGCATCGCAATATCTCGGCGTAAGCCCGGACACGCTTTACAAGTACGTGAACGAGCAGAAAATTCCGGCCTTCAAGCTGGGGAATCGCTGGCGGTTCAAGAAGTCGCGGCTGGATCAGTGGATGGAAGAGAAGTCCAGCGAAATGGAAGAGACGAAATCGAAGAAGGCGAAGGCGGCCGCGCAGGCTGCCACATAAAGGCGGGCACCCATGTTTGGATTCGGATCGAAATCAATTGTTGGCCTGGATGTGGGCTCTTCGAGCATTAAGGCGGTCGAACTGAAAAAGGGCCGCGGCGGCCTGGAAGTCGCGCACCTCGGCCTGGAACCGCTGGCGCCCGATATTGTCGTGGACTCCATGATCGTGGATTCGGGCACGGTATCGAGCGCGATTTCGAAGCTGTTCGGCGATAACGCAATCAAGACGAAAAACGTGGCCACGGCGGTCAGCGGGCACTCGGTGATCGTGAAGAAGATTTCGCTGCCTTCCATGAGCGACGCGGAACTGTCGGAGACCATCGAGAAGGAAGCCGCGCAGCACATCCCCTTCGATCTGGCCGACGTGAATCTGGATTACCAGATTCTTTCCGAAGACGAAGGCCAGCCGCAGATGGACGTGCTGCTGGTGGCCGTCAAAAAGGACAAGATTCTGAACTACACCAACGTACTCTCGATGGCCGGCAAAACCCCGGCTATCGTGGACATTGATGCCCTGGCGCTGCAGAACTGCTACGAGTACAACTACGAGCCCTCGCCCAGCCAGGTGGTGGCTCTGTTGAACCTCGGAGCCAGCGTCATGAACATCAACATCGTGAAAGGGACAACGCCGTTGTTCCCGCGCGACGTCAGCGTGGGCGGGCATCAGTACACCGATTCGCTGCAGAAGGAACTCGATCTGAGCTTTGACGACGCGGAAGCCCTGAAGCTGGGCAGGAAAGTGGGCACGGTGAGTGAAGACGCCAAGACGCCGATCCTGCAGCAGGTGACGGAAATCATCGTGCTGGAAATTCAGAAGACCTTTGATTTCTTCCGCGCCAGCGCGGCCGGCGAGCATATCGAGAAGATTTACGTGGCCGGGGGGTCGTCGAAGGTGCCGGGCCTGATTGAGGCGCTGCGGCAGGAGTTCTCGCTGCCGGTGGACATTCTGAATCCGTTTCAGAAAATCGCTCCGCCTGCCGATGGAGTAGGAGCGGAGTTAATCGAGGGCAACGCGGGCCAGCTGGCGGTAGCGGTGGGTTTGGCCTTGAGGAGCTTTGAAACACTATGATCCGAATCAATCTGCTGGGTACACCGAAACCGAAAAACCGGCGCTCCTCGGCGCCGTCCATGCCCACGATCGAGATCGGCGATGTCGGATCCCCCATGGTGAAGGTGCTGGTGGCCATCGTGCTGGTCCTCGGCTGGAATGGCTTCACCTGGTACCGGCTGGATCACCAGAAACAGGATATTGCCGCCAAAATGCGGGTGGCGGAGCAGCACAACCGCGAGCTGGCGGATGTGAAAGCCAAATATCTCGAGCGCCAGAAGGAAGCGGATACCTACAAGCGCCGGGTGGATGTGATCGACCAGCTGCGCGCCGCCCAGCACGGTCCCGTGGACCTGCTCAACACCATTGGCGACACCGTCAACAGCACGGAAGCGGTGTGGCTGAGCTCCATGAAAGACCAGGGCTCGAGCATTGCGATCGACGGCATGGCCTTGAGCGCCGACGCGGTGGCCAGCCTTATTGGAAACCTGCAGAAGACCGGGTACTTCAAAAACATCGAGATCAAGGAAACCTATCAGGATAGCGGCATTAAAGACATGCAGGCGTTTCAGTTCACCTTGACCTGCGAGAAAAAGTCGTAAGGCGGACCGACTATGGCGAATCTGAGCGAATTATCGGGAATCAAGCAGTGGGGACTGGCGCTGGGCGCGGCGCTGCTGGTGAGCGTAGCCCTGTTCTTCACCTATTTCAAAACCCAGCGCGACGCCAACGCGTCGGCGCAGGCGGCGCTGGATGCGAAGGTCAAAGAGAACGCCCAGCTGGAGCCTTATCGCACCAAGCTGGCGGACATGGACCGCCAGGTCGCTAACCTGAAACAGCAGCTGGAAATCGAGCGCCGCATCGTGCCCGACGATAAGGAAGTGGACGGGTTCATCAAGATGCTGGATGCGGAAGCGCTGAAGGCCAACGTTTACGTGCGCCGCTTCACCTCCATGCCCGTGGCCAGCAAGGAGTACTACAGCGAAGTGCCCTTCGAGCTGGAAATCGATGGCCGCTATTACGACGTTCTGAGCTTTTTCGACCAGGTGTCCAAACTGGAGCGCATCGTCAACATTTCCAATCTGCAGGTCGCCAACACCCGGAAACCGAGCGACGCCAAGGCGAAGCACACGTATCAGTACGCGCCCAATGAAAGCATAGTCGCGACCTGCGTGGCCACCACCTTCTTCAGCCACGACACCGTGCCGGCAGTGGTGCCGGCAAAGGCAAAAGGCAGGATCTGATGAAACCGACTCTCGCACTCTCGATGTTGTTGGCGATATCAGCGGCCGCGCTGGCGCAGAGTTCCACCCCTGCGCCGAAGCCGGCCAGCAAGGCGACGGTGAATGTCAAGGCGGTGCCGCAGAATGCGGCAAAGCCTTCGCCGGCCAACGTGAAAGTGGTTCCCACGACGGCAAAGCCGGCGCCGGTAAAACCGGCCACGGTTTCGGTCGCGCCGGCAAAGGCAGTTGCGGTGGCCGCCAAACCGGCGGCCGTCAACAGCAAGCCGGTCAGCGGCAAGCCGGCGGTGGTGGCAGCGCCCAAGCCGCTGGTGGTGGCGCATCCGGGAGTTGCTCCGGCAGCGCAGAAGCCGGGAACGCAAGCTTCCAAGCCGGCGGTGGCGGCGAAAACTCCGTTCGGCAAGCCGGTGGTCGCGGTCAAGGGCGCATCGGCAAATGTAGTCGCAGTCCACGATAGCAAGGCTGCGGAGAACAAGAAGCCGGAACCGAAAAAAATCAACGCCGCTGGGCGGCGCGATCCGTTTGTCAGCCCGGTGGTGACCCTGGGAGCGGTGGGCTCGGGGTGCAGTTCAGGCAAGCGCTGTTTGTCGATTGGTCAGATTGCGTTGAAGGGCGTCGTGAGGTCGGAAAACGGAATGATTGCGGTGGTCGTGAACGCAATGGACAAGGCGTATTTCCTGCGCGAGAACGACCCGGTCTTCGACGGCTATGTCGTAAAAATTACCGGCGACTCCATCGTGTTTAAAGAGACGTTCAAGGACAAGATGGGCAAGCCGCTGACGCGCGATGTTACGAAAACCATCAGCCGGCCGGTGGCCTAGCCACCCGGCGGCACATTTTAGCTGCAGATTGAGTTCGAGCAGATCACAGGCGGGGAGACGGGAAATGCGAAAGCAAATGCTGGGAACAATAACGGCGCTACTGGCCATCGTGGTGATGGCGGCGGCGCAGACTCCAGGCACGGGTGCGGCGCGCGCCGCTCTCGAAAAGGTGAGCGTGTCGCATGGAGAGACGGGAGTCCTGGTGCAGATGAGGACCAGGGGCGCAATCACTCCTCGAGTGGAGAGCCTGTCATCTCCCGCGCGGCTCGTCGTTGACCTGCCCAATACGGTTGCGGGAACGCTGGTCAAACGTATTGCCGTGGGCCAGGACGGAGTCACCGCCGTGCGCATCGGTACGGACGCGAACGCAACCACCCGCGTGGTGGTGGATCTCGAGCGGCCTCGCCCGTACGAACTGGTGCCGGGACCTGGCGACAGCCTGACCTTGAAGCTGGGGTCCGACAACGCCCAGGCCAAGACCACGCCCGAAACCGCGAAACCGGCGGCGACGGTCGCGACCCCGGCCTTAGTCGCTGCCGCGCAGCCCAAGGCGGAAAGCAAGCCGGCGGCGCAGGATTTCGTGGTGCTCGAGCCAACCTATGCTCCGAAGAAAGATGCGGCGCCTGTGGAGACGCCGGCGCGCACGGTCGAGGCGGCCTCCAAGTTCGTGGAGCGCCCGGAAGGAAACCTTCTGCCTCCGCCCAGCGGCGCCATGCAGCAAGCTGCGGCGGCTGCCCAGTCGGCTGCGCCGGCAACCGAGCCGGCCGTGAACATGGCGGCCGAACAGAAGGTTCATCCGCAGCAGGCGACCTCGGGGCCCAAGTACACGGGCGAGCCGATCTCGGTGAACCTGAAAGACGTCGATCTGAAAGACTTCTTCCGCCTGATTCACGAAATCAGCGGCTTGAACGTGGTCCTCGATCCTGACGTCAAGGGAAATCTGACCATCGTTCTGGACGATGTGCCGTGGGACCAGGCCTTGGACATCGTTCTGAAGAACAACACGCTGTCGCGTCAGCTGGACGGAAACGTTCTGCGCATCGCCTCGGTCGACACTCTCCGCAAGGAAGCGGAAGCGCGTCGTGCCCAGCGCGAAGCTGAGGCCCTGGCGGTCGATAAAGTCACCGTAACCCGTTTTCTGAGCTACGCCCACTCCAAGGACGTGGTTCTGACTCTTAAAAAGTTTTTGAGCCAGCGTGGCGACATCGAGGCGGATGACCGCACGAATGCCATCATCATCAATGACATTCCCTCGGTTATTCCTCCCATCGATCGCCTGCTTTCGCAACTGGATCGCAAGACCCAGGAAGTCGAAATCGAAGCGCGCGTCGTGGCTGCCACTCGCAGCTTTGCCCGCGATATCGGTACTCAGCTCGGCCTCGGCTGGGGCAATCACTCCACCACCGTTGGCGGTGCAACCTCGGTCGGCACTTCGCCGATGGGCGTATTTGGCGGCAACCCGCTCTATGGCATTGTGGGAACCTCGGCACCGAGCGGAACCACTCTGAACCAGATTCCGCTGTTTTCGAACATGCCGGTCATTGGCCCGACCAGCGGCTTCTCGTTCCAGACTTCGAGCAATAACGTGCGCATTGACGCCATCCTCACCATGGCGGAATCACGCGGCTTGTTGAAGATCCTCTCTCGTCCGCGGGTAGTAACCCAGAACAACATTCAGGCGGTGGTGAAGCAAGGCGTACGCGTTCCGGTGGTGACCAGCAGCCAGTTAAACGGGCCGGCTACCACGACCTACATCGACGCCTTCCTGCGGTTGACGGTTACGCCGCAGATCACGGTCGAAAACACCATCTTCCTGAACGTGGACGTGGAGAATACGACGCCGGACTTTGGACGTGAAGTCAACGGCAACCCGACCCTGGTCACGCAACAGGCGACGACCCAGGTGCTGGTGACCGATGGCGGCACGGTGGTGATCGGCGGCGTGATCCAGACCAGCAACTCGGTCAACGTTCAGCAGGTGCCGCTGCTCGGAAGTATTCCGTGGCTGGGCAACCTGTTCAAACATCAATCGGTGAACAGTTCAAACCAGGAGCTGATCTTCTTCATCACTCCGCGAATCATTCAAGCCTAACCGCTTAACGCAAGTTAGCAGGAAGCAGCCGCCGGCATTCTGAGCAATCAGGCCGGCGGATTGTTTTTGGAGGGCTGCCACAAATACGCTTGCCGACACGCTGCCCTCGAATATCGTGCGCCCCCATGAGGCGCTCGCGTCATGAATTGACGACGCCTGTATGCCTCGACCTCTGGGATAAACTCTTTTTGTGAACTACGAGCGGCGGTTTGAGCGTGTGCGCCAGGCCCTGGAACGGGAACGCCTGGACGCGCTGGTGACCAGTTGTCTGCCCAACATCCGATATCTTTGTGGATTTACCGGCACGGCTGCAGTACTTATCGTAAGCCGGCGCGAAAGCGTTTTCTGCACTGACGGTCGCTATACCGAACAATCGCGTGCCGAGGTGCGCGGTGCGCGGGTGAAGATCGTCAAGGGCAAGCGGGCGCTGGCAACGGCGACGGCTTGGCTGTCGCAGCATTCGAAACTGCGGCGCATCGGCATTGAGCCGGCGCACTTGACGGTCGCCGAACGCGATGCGCTGGCGCGATCTCTGCCGCGAGGCGCCAGGCTGATCGCGACCCGCTCGCTCATCGAGCAATTGCGGATGATCAAGGAAGTCGAAGAAGTGGATCGCATCCGGCAAGCGTGTCACCTCGGTTCCGAGTTGTTCAAAAACCTGGCGATCTCAATTCAGGCCGGGAGGTCGGAGGCGGAGATTGCCGGCGAACTGGAGTTGGCCGCGCGCCAGGCCGGCGCCGAACAGATGTCGTTCCCGACCATCATCGCTTCCGGAAAGCGCTCGGCGCTGCCCCACGGCCGGGCATCGCGGGAGGCGATTCCGCCAAAAGGGTTCGTGGTCTGCGACTTCGGTGTTATACTCGCCAGCTATTGTTCCGATATGACCCGCACGTTGCACGTGGGCCGTCCGCAAGCCGAGGCGCGCGCCGTGTACGAGGCGGTTCGGGAAGCCCAGCAGGCCGCCGTTGAAGCCGTCAAGCCTGGGAACACAGTTGGCGAAGTCGATCAAGCTGCTCGTAAGTTGCTGCAAAAAAGAAGCTTAGGCAAATTTTTCACGCATTCTACGGGCCACGGCCTCGGTCTCGAGGTGCATGAAGCGCCGCGAGTGGCTGCGGGCCAGCCGGAAGTCCTGCGGCCAGGCATGGTCATCACCATTGAGCCTGGCGTTTACCAGTCGGGCAAGGGCGGAGTTCGCATCGAAGATACGGTGGTGGTCACCGGCTCAGGCTGCGAGATCTTGACGCCCAGCCCCAAAGAACTGATCGTCGTTTGAGTTCCGAATTGCTATAAGCCTTTTGAGAATCTGGCCGCGTCGCGGGCCAACCGCAATCGCATGAATCAAAAAGAGCTGAAAGAACTCATAGAGTTTCTCATCGAAAAAGATATTGCCGAGTTCGAACTGGAGCGCGGCGATGTGAAGGTACGAATCCGCCGCAGCGCTCCCGAACCGGCCCACCCGCCTGCAGATCGCATCATCACCGTGCACCCCACGGCGGTGGCGCCTCCGCTAGTCCCCGCGCCCGAACACGCGGCGGCGACTCCCCCTGCTCATGGGCCCGAGGCTGTGAGCGCAGAAGCCGGATTGCACATGGTGCGATCGCCCATTGTGGGAACCTATTATGAGTCGCCGTCGCCCGGGTCGCCGCCGTTCGTGAAGCCTGGCGACTCGGTCGAAGAAGGCCAGGTGCTGTGCATCGTCGAAGCCATGAAACTGATGAACGAAATTGAGGCTGACGTCTCCGGAGAAATCGTGAAGTGCCTGGTCAAGAATGGCCAGCCCATCGAATACGGGCAGGAACTGTTCGCGATCCGGCAGAGAAAGTAAATCAGCACTTAGCATTTAGCTCCTGGCCTTCGGCCTCTCACTTTGCCCTTGCCCGGTGCTAAATGCTAACTGCTAAGTGCGAGATGAATGTTCAATAAGATTCTTGTCGCTAATCGCGGTGAAATTGCCCTGCGCGTAATCTGTGCGTGCAAGGAACTGGGCATTCGCGCGGTGGCGATCTACAGCGAGGCCGACCGCAATTCCCTGCACGTACGCTTTGCCGACGAGGCGATTTGCATCGGGCCGCCGCAACTGGCGCAAAGTTATCTGAACATTCCCGCCGTCATCAGCGCCGCAGAAATCGCCAACGTGGACGCGATCCATCCCGGCTACGGCTTACTCTCGGAAAACGCCAATTTCGCCGAGGTCTGCGAAACCTGCAACATCAAATTCATCGGGCCGTCGCCGGAAGTGATTCGCCTGATGGGGGAAAAAGAAAAAGCCCGCGCCGCCATGAAGAAGGCCGGGGTTCCCATTCTGCCCGGATCCGACGGCGTGCTGAGCAGCGAAGGCGAGGCGCTGGAGTGGGCGAAAACCGTGGGCTTCCCCGTCATTATCAAGGCGTCGGCTGGCGGCGGCGGGCGCGGCATGCGGATCGTCCGCTCGGAACAGGAGTTGCCGAACCTTTTCTCGGCGGCGCAGGCGGAGGCGGCAGCCGCGTTTGGCAATGGCGACCTTTACATGGAGAAGTACGTTGAGCATCCTCGCCACATCGAGTTCCAGGTTCTTGCCGACCAGTACGGCACGGTTGCGAGTCTGGGCGAGCGCGAATGCAGCATTCAGCGGCGGCATCAGAAGCTGCTGGAAGAATCGCCTTCCACGCAGGTGACTCCCGAATTGCGCGAGCAGATTGGCCAGATCTTGTGCAAAACGCTTTCCGACATCGGCTACGCCAACGCCGGCACGGTTGAGTTCCTGATGGATCGCGACCGGCGTCTCTACTTCATCGAGATGAACACCCGCATACAGGTGGAGCACCCGGTGACGGAGATGGTCACCGACGTCGACCTGGTCAAGAGCCAGATTTCTATTGCTGCCGGCGAGAGCCTCGAAAACGTGCTGCACGGGCCCATTTTGCATCGCGGACACGCCATCGAGTGCCGCATCAATGCCGAGCATCCGGAAAAGTTCACGCCTTCGGCGGGAAAGATCACTACATTCAATCCTCCGGGAGGAACCGGCGTGCGCATTGATACCGCCGCCTATGCCGAGGGAACGATTCCGCCGTATTATGACTCGCTGATCGCCAAGCTGGTGGTGCGCGGCAAAGACCGCGCCGAGGCGATCTCGCGGATGTCGCGCGCGCTCGAGATGTTTATTGTCGAAGGGATCCACACCACCATTCCATTACATCGCAAGATTCTTGCCGATCCCGAATTCCGCGCGGGACACACCGACACCACATTTATCGAGAGATTTCTGGCCAGGAATGGAAAAGACAAGCCTTCCGCGCCAGAATAAGACGCCGATATTCCTGTCGCGCGGAGAGGGCTTATGAACAAAGAAGGTGCGGTCGCAGGCATCTCTATGGGAACAGCATTGTCGATGATTCTCTCGTTTCAACTGAATCATTCCATCGTCTGGGCAATTCTTCATGGGCTTTGCTCGTGGGTTTATGTCATCTATCGCGGAGTCAAAGGAAATTACTGATCACAGCCGGAAGATCGTGTTGCCGCGCCTGTACGCGATTCTGGACGCTTCCTTATTCATTGCGGAAGGTGAACTGCTGGACGCGGCGGCCCGGCTGGTAAATGCCGGCGTCGCTCTCATTCAGTACCGCAACAAGTCCGGCGATGCGGCCGCGATGCTCACGCAGGCAAGGGAGCTGCGCCAGAAGCTTCTTTATGTCGAGGGCGCGAGGATTCCGCGCCTCATCATGAACGACCGCTCCGACCTGTGCCTGGCGGCGGAGTACGACGGGGTGCATGTCGGGCAGGACGACTTGTCGCCCGAAAGCGCGCGGAAGGTCGTTGGAGCGGACCGCTGGGTGGGAGTTTCCACGCACAATCCTGAGCAGGTGGCGAGGGCCGACCAGACTTCCGCGGATTACATCGCTACCGGTCCGGTCTTTGGCACCTCCAGCAAGGCTAACCCTGATCCCGTAATTGGACTGGAAGGGGTGCGGCAGGCACGCGCTCGCACCCGCAAACCGCTGGTGGCTATCGGGGGGATTACTCGCCAGAACTGTCGTTCCGTCATCGATGCCGGGGCAGATTCCGTCGCGGTGATATCCGATCTGTTACGGGATCCGGCCAAATCAGCAGAGGCTTTTTTGCGCATTCTGGGGTAAAGTCTAGTGCCAGTGACTAGTGGTTAGTGGCTAGCGGTCAGGATCCAACGGAACGGCCCATTCCGAGGTTGCTTTGTTTCTGACCACTCGCAGCTAGACTCTGACCAACTTTTGGAGCTTTCTTGTCCGTCGAAGCCAAGCCGGCGCTGTTAGCTCGCGAGGATGCTCGCGACCGCGAATTCGTCAAAGGTCTCGGCCTGACCAGTTCGACCATGCTGGTCATGGGCTCGATGATCGGTTCAGGGATTTTCCTTGTCTCCGCCGACATCGCCCGCCAGACGGATTCGCCGGCCCTGCTCATTGGCGCATGGGTGGTTACAGGTTTCATGACCATCGTCGCCGCCCTGAGCTATGGCGAACTCGCGGCCATGATGCCGCACGCCGGCGGCCAATACGTTTATCTGCGTGAAGCCCTGGGCCCCTTATGGGGTTTTCTTTACGGGTGGACGCTTTTCCTGGTCATTCAAACCGGCACGATTGCCGCCGTGGGCGTGGCTTTCGGCCGATTCCTCGGGGTCTTCTTCCCCTCGATCTCGTCGACGCACTGGATCGCCGGTCTGCATTGGACGGCTCCGGCCTTTGTGATCGGCCCCGTAAGGCTTGGCGGCATGGAGGTTGGCCTGAACACGCAGAACCTGATGGCCATCCTTCTCGTCGTCGCGCTGTCCATCATCAATATTTTCGGCATCAAGCTCGGCGCCATCATCCAGGACGTATTTACCTTTGCCAAGGTCTCGGCGTTATTGGGGCTGGTGATCTTCGGGCTGCTGAAAGGGCGGAATGCCATAGCGCTGGCGGCGAACTTTGGCGCAAACTTCTGGCACAACGTTCACGCCCTGCATCCGGTCGAAGTCGGTGTCGGTGGACCTACGGTACTGGTTGGGACCCTGACCATCCTCGCGGTCGCCCAGGTTGGATCACTGTTTTCCGCCGATGCCTGGAACAACGTGACCTTCACCGCGGGCGAGGTGATCAATCCCAAGCGCAATCTGCCGCTGTCGCTCGCGCTGGGCACCGGGATCGTGATCGCGCTTTACATCGGCTGCAACATTATTTATCTCAATGTGCTTCCGCTGGAAGGGGTCGCCCACGGCGCGACGATCTACTTGCGGAATGGAATCCAGCATGCGACTGAGGACCGCGTCGCCACCGCAGCCCTCTCGCAGATGTTCGGCGCCATCGGCGGCTACCTGATGGCCATCGCCATCATGGTTTCCAGCTTCGGCTGCAACAATGGATTGATCCTCTCGGGTGCCAGGGTTTATTACGCCATGGCCAAGGATGGTTTGTTCTTCCGCGGCGCTGGCAAGCTGCATCCCACTTATAAGACTCCGGCGGCATCGTTGATGGTGCAGATGGTGTGGATTTGCATTCTGTGCGTATCCGGCAGCTACGGCCAGCTGCTTGACTACGTGGTTTTTGCCGTGCTGGTGTTTTACATTTTGACCATCGCCGGGCTGTTTATCTTGCGGCGCACGCAGCCGAATGCGGAACGGCCGTACCGCGCCATTGGCTATCCCGTGCTGCCGGCCGTTTACATCCTCATGGCAGTATTCATCGATATCGTTCTGTTAGTTTACAAACCGCAATACACCTGGCCGGGCCTGATCATCGTTCTGCTCGGGATCCCGGTCTACTACGCATGGAATTCGCGGCCGAAGGCAAGAGAGCCCTTCGTCGCCTGAGGAGATTATGGCGAGTCTGTTTGCCAAGAAACCGTTAAACACAATTCTCTCGGAAGCGCAGGAAACCGGCGAGCACAGCCTGAAGCGCGCGCTGGGCGTGCTGAACCTGGTCACGCTCGGCATCGGCGCGATCATCGGCGCCGGCATCTTCGTCATCACCGGACAGGCCGCCGCCCAGTTCGCCGGACCGGCCATTATTATTTCATTCGTGATGGCGGGCGTGGCCTGCGCCCTGGCGGGCCTGTGCTATTCCGAATTCGCCTCCATGATCCCGATCGCCGGCAGCGCGTACACCTATTCGTATGCCACCCTCGGCGAACTGATTGCGTGGATTATCGGCTGGGATCTCATTCTGGAGTACGCCTTCGGAGCAGCAACCGTCGCGGTTGGTTGGAGCGGGCACTTGCGCGCATTCGTGCATGACCTTGGCTGGAGCATGGGCGCGATGCCGACCTCCAACTTCACGCTCTTCGGTCATGCGGTGCAGCTCAAGTATGACTACATCGGATTTCTGATCATCGCCTTGATCACCACCATCCTGGTAATTGGAATTAAAGAATCCGCGAACTTCACTACCATTATCGTGTTTCTCAAAGTGGCGGTCGTGTGCGTCTTTATTGCATTAGCCACCGCCTTCCTGTCGAACCATCATTGGCAGCCGAATCACTGGCATCCCTTCATTCCGCCAAATACCGGCGAGCGGGGAATGTTTGGCTGGTCGGGGATTTTGCGCGGCGCTGGGGTGGTGTTCTTCGCCTACATCGGATTTGACGCGGTATCGACCGCGGCGCAGGAGGCGCGCAACCCCAAGCGGGACATGCCCATCGGCATCCTGCTGTCACTGGTCATTTGCACGATTCTCTACATCGCGGTTTCCGGACTACTGACCCGCATCGTTCCTTACACACAACTGAATGTGCCCGATCCGGTGGTCATCGGCATGAGAGCGACGGGCCACCAGTGGGCAACGATTCTGGTGGAAATCGGAGCGCTGCTGGGGCTGGCGACGGTGATGCTGGTCATGCTGCTCGGCCAGTCGCGGGTTTTTTATTCCATGTCAAAGGACGGACTGCTTTGGCCGTGGGCCAGCAAGATTCATCCCCGCTTTCGGACGCCTTACCTCACTTCGATTGTTGTTGGCTTCTTCGTCGCCATCCTGGCAACCCTCATCCCCCTCAGTGTTTTGGACGAAATGACCAGCGTGGGCACGCTGCTCGCGTTTGTGCTGGTCAGCGCGGGAGTGTGGGTGATGCGGCGAAGCCATCCCGACGTGCCGCGTCCCTTCAAGACACCCATGGTGCCGCTCATTCCAATTTTGTCGATTCTGGCTTCGGGCACGCTGATCGTGTCCTTGTCCTATTGGACGCAGCTTCGACTCGTGGCCTGGCTCATCATTGGTTTAGTCATTTATTTCACCTACGGCCGCAAGCACAGCAAAGTGCAACGGGTCCGCGGTTCTGTATCGGAGTCCAAACCCACACCGACAATGGCCGACTAAAGCGGTTCCTTGCCACCGTTGCGTGCCCCATCCCAACTCCGCGGGTGCCCCATCCTAAGTTTTGGCAACTTAGGGTGGGGTATCTCAGGCGAATGGGGTCGACTGGTCTTTTCGCGTCGCGTATCGCTGAATGTGATAAGAACCTGGGATGGCCTTTAAGCCGCGCGTCAACGCGTTCTGTACTCGCCTTCAATGACCCGAGGCTCCTCCGGCTTCCGCTCTTCCGTGACCACATTCTGCTTCCATTTGCGATACACGTTTACCACCGCGAAACTCCAGAAGGGAACGAGGTCAACGCCGGGTATAAGTTCGGCGGCAAATGCGGGCAGGAATTCCCAGTGCCAGCCCAGCAGTCGTACCAGGATGGCGGCGACCGCCAGGTCAAGCACATCGTCGAACGGGGACAACGCCCCTTCGGAGAAAAGCGGCAGAACGAAAATCTGCAAGGCGTCCGCGGCCATGGCGAGGACCATGCCGGTTTGAAAGCGCCAGCGCGAGCCGGATTCGAGGACAAGATCAGACATCGGCCACCTGGGATCAGTCTAGTTGGTTTAGATGCGCCTTGCACAGAGCAGAGGCAAGCTGCGGCCTTACTGCAGCGCGGTCGCTCTCTGTGGCGGAACCCGGCGGATGACAATCTGTGTCTCGGGTCTTCGGATTCGGCGCGAACCTCGGATGGGGCGGCAACAGCTTATGCCGAACGCACCATGCAGGGTGAACTGCCGCCTGATTACACTGGTGACGCCAGGCGAGGGACTCCGGTTATGACTTCAGCCAATAGACGCGCACAAAAAAATACGTCGTCATGGCGCAGCCGACAACAATGACAAACGCGCGCACCCCGCTGCGCGGAAGCCGCAAAGAATAGTGCGCGCCGAAGTAGCCGCCGAGCGCGGCGCCGGCAATCATGACCAGCGCTTGCGGCCAATACACCGCGCGCGAGGCGATGAAGACAATTACCGCCACTCCGTTGGTGGCGGTGCTCAGCACGGTTTTGAGCGCGTTCATCTCGTGAATATCGGCCATGCCGAACGCGGTCAGCATCGCCAGAATGACGATGCCCATTCCGCCACCGAAGTATCCCCCATAAATCGCCACCAGCAACTGAAAGCCGGAGGCGAGCAGGATGGCGCGCGGATTCGTATCGTGGGCAACGGTCGCTTCGCGGGACTTGGTCAGCCTGCCCCCAAAAATAAAGAGCAGAGTTGCAGCCAGCATGAGCCAGGGCAGTATGTGCATGAAGGTGTGGGCTGGAGTCCTGATCAGCAGCACGGCGCCGATGATTCCCCCCAGCAGGCTCACCATGCCCAGGGAAATCAGCACGGCGCGGCGAACCTTCAGGTGATGGCGAAAGGCGCCGCCGCTGAAAGCCAGGCCGGTCCACAAAGCAACGGTGTTGGTGGCGTTGGCCGGCACCGGCGGCACTCCCGTGAACAGCAAAGTGGGGAAGGCGATAAAACTTCCGCCGCCGGCGACAGCATTCATCGCGCCGCCCAGCATGGCAGCGAAAAACAATAATGCAGCGGTATGAGGATTGAGGTGGGGCAGGTTCAAGGCTTACAGATGTATCACAGCAATCGCGCGGCTCACAATTCACTGTGATTTCGGTCACAGTCTCAAGGTCTTGCGGCTGTTAAGGTTGCTGTCATGGCAACGCTAATTGCGATTCCGAAGGGGGGCAGGCCGAGGGCAGGCGCGGTGGCTTCACCGGGCAGAAAAAAGCTGGTCCGGCGTTCGGGGCGCGAGTATTCGCAGGCCGCCCGGCATTCGTTCCAGATCGCCTTTTTGTTGCTGAACCTCTATCTCGGGGCAAGCTTCTATTTCTGGGTTCGCCAGTTTGAAGGCGGCCGAAGCATCGTTCTGGAGCGTCCGGCCGGAGTGGAGGGCTGGCTGCCGATCGCGGGCATGATGAATTTCAAATATTGGCTGGCGACCGGCCGTGTCCCTCCTGTGCACCCGGCGGCGATGTTTCTTCTGGTCAGCTTTGTCGCGATCTCGTTTTTGTTCCGCAAGGCGTTCTGCAGTTGGCTGTGTCCGATCGGGACCATTTCAGAATGGCTGGCAGGTTTGGGCCGCAAAATTTTTGGCCGAAATTTCCGGATTACTAAATGGATGGATGTGCCCTTGCGCGGCTTGAAGTATCTGCTGCTCGGCTTCTTCCTCTGGGCGGTATCGTCGATGCCGGCGCACGCGCTTTGGGAGTTCATGCATAGCCCTTATGGACTGATCGCCGACGTGAAGATGCTGAACTTCTTTCGGCATCTCGATCAGGCCGGCTTGATGGTTGTGGGAATTCTGGTGCTTGGGTCAGTACTGGTGCAGAATTTCTGGTGCCGCTATCTGTGCCCCTACGGCGCGCTCCTGGGGTTCGCGTCCCTTCTCAGTCCGCTGCGAATCCGGCGCACGCCTTCGGCTTGCATCGATTGCGCGAAATGCGCGCGCGCCTGCCCGGCCAATCTGCCGGTCGACAAACTGATTACCATCCAGTCCGCCGAGTGCACCGCCTGCTTGGAATGCGTGGCCGCGTGTCCAGCTGAAGGGGCATTGGGTATGCACGCGCCGCGAACCCTTCGGCGCAACTCAGTTCCCGTTTGGGCGGTTGCGGCTGGAATTGCGCTGGTGTTCGGCGGGTTGGTGGGATACGCAAAAGCGTCACATCACTGGAAGACAAACACCCCCGCAAGCGTCTTCCAGGCGCTGGTTCCGGCGGCGGATGAGGTTTCGCACCCCATGCCGGGCGATGATGATTTGAAATAGATCACCACAGAGACACTGAGAAACACTTTCGATTCTGTCCAAGGCTCTGTGCCTCCGTGGCCCTGTGGTGGTCAGCTACGCTCCGTAGGTTCCACTGCCGGGTTCGCGGCGCGGTTCAGAGAACTTGTCGCGCACGCGGTCTCCGAACTCCTGCACTTTGTTGGAAATACTGCTGCGAGTCTCTTCGCCGCTGGCTGGGGCCAACAGCATTCCGACACCCACGCCTACGCCGACACCGATGAGCAGGGCTGCCGCTGTGCTCATTCCGCCGTGACTTTCTCCTCGGATCGCGTCCGACGCGCGGTTCACCCGCCGGGAAGCTTCGCTGTAAGTGTCGCGGGCTCGACCGGTAAGGTCGTCCACGCCCTCGACCATGCGGTCACGCAACGAATCCAGCAGGTACACGCCCGTCCCGAGCAGAACGTTCCACAGAATGTTTTCTTTACGTAATCTCATGCCACGCCTCCGCCTAAATATTTGCAAATATGAAGATGCGAAAAGGTGTAAAGGCGGTTGGTAAGTAATTTCAACAGGATAAAAAGCCGTTCGGCGGCGCACAGGTCAGGGCTGCTGCTCAACCAGACCTCCTCGCCACCTGTGGCTTCTGAAACGACACCTCCGACCCAAAAAGCAAAAGCGACAAGCCTGACAAACTTCTAGCGATCTCTTTACCCGCCATAGACAAACGCGCGTAACGCCACCTGCGGCTCAGGACTCTGAGTCGATGCACTACAGCTACCTGGAGCAGAGCACGATCCCCGACCCGCAAGGAGATTCTCCCATGTCGCAGTCCAAGTTCCGTTTGCAGGCCATCGTGACCCTCGCCGTTCTGTTGCTCGCCGGAACGGTTGCGGTTACTCGTTCCTCACAAGTGCGCGCGCAAAGCGCAAAACATAACGCGGTGGTTCAGAATGCCGCGCTCAAAGTAACGCAGGGAGAGCAGATCTTTCGCTTCGATACTTTCGGCGATGAATCGTTTTGGGGCGACACCATCAAGCTGCATAAGGCAATCGAGGGCGCCAAGTTTGGCGGCGTCGGACCCGGCGTCAGCCCGGCAACCGCCTTGGCTGTAGGCCTGAAAGTAGATGTCGATGCCCTTCCTCCCAGTCTCGTTCAGCAGGTCAAGATGGGTAAAGTGAATCTGGGCGATCCGGCAGTTACCCTGGCGCTCCTCAAGCTCAATGCAGTGGTCGGCGTCACCGGGCACTTCGAGCCGAACGGAACATTGAAATCGGTCGGAATTCAGTGTGCCTTGTGTCATTCGACCGTGGACAATTCCAATCCTTCTTTCTGCTTTGGACAAGTGACGCCGAATCCAGGGACCGGCTGCATCGGTCACCGTTTAGATGGATGGCCGAACCGTGATCTGAACGTCGGCGCCATTGTGGCGCTGGCGCCCGATCTCAGCGTGCTCGCGAACTTGCTTTCCACCGATCAGGCGACCGTAAGAAAAGTCCTGAACAGTTGGGGGCCGGGGAAATTTGATGCTGAGTTGATCCTCGACGGCAAGGCATTCAACCCGCAGCAGATCACGGACGGCGTGGTTACGGGCACTAACGTTCCCGGCGCATCCCTGATTCCACCCGCGTTTGGTCTTGCAGGAGTCAACCTGCATACCTGGGTGGGCTGGGGATCGGTGCCGCACTGGAACGCTTTCGTGGCCAATCTCGAGATGCATGGCAAGGGCAGATTCTTCGATCCGCGGTTGAACGACTCGGCCCAGTTTCCGATCGCCGCCGCCAACGGCTTCGCCGACTTGCCGCACATCAATCCTGACGACGATCTGATCACTTCCAAGCTCGGCGCCTTGCAGCTTTATCAGTTGTCCATTCCGGCGCCCAACCCGACCGTGCATTTCGACAAGGAAGCGGCCGCGCGCGGCGACGAACTGTTCAGCGGCAAGGCGGGATGCAACAACTGCCACGTCGAGCCCCTGTGGAGCGAGCCTGGCTGGAACATGCACAAGGCCAGCGACGTCTGCGTCGACGGTTTCCAGGCCGACCGCGGTCCCGATCACCGTTACCGCACATCGCCCATCGGCGCGCTCAGCTCGCATTTCAAAGGCGGCTTCTACCACGATGGCCGTTTTGCCGACCTCAACGCCGTCGTCGACCACTACGACAAATGCATGAACCTGGGACTCGATGCGGGAGAGAAGAACGACCTGGTGCAGTACCTGTTGAGTCTTAAGTTCTAACGATAAAACTTTCTTTTGCCACCAGAACCAGGAAGCAGCAGTTGAGGCGAGCCTTCATCCGCTCGCCTCGGTTCCCATACACGCGCGTGATTGAAGAAAGGAGTTACCTATGGACCGTGTGCAATTTGCGAGAATGGCCTTTACTGCCGCTGCCTGTGTGGCACTGACCGCATTCAGCGCATCTGCGCAACTCGCCCCCAATCAGACCAACGGCTTCGGAAACAACCGGCTGGTTACATTCACCTATTTACAAAATTTCGATTGCGTCGACCAGCCGCTCCTCGATCTCGATTTCAACGGCATCCTGGCGCAGTCCGATCCCAACGAAATGCAAACTCCCATTTGCCAGGCAGTCACGGAGCCTACGCAGGATCCGGCCGGCGGCAACATAAAACACACAGCTCACCTGTATGTCTTTGTGCCGATGTTCTCGGTGGACAACGACACCAATCCGAATGACGCCATGCCGTGTCCCAGCGGTGGCCGGCCGGGAGAACTCTGCGGGCCCGCGCTGGGCGCGAAGTTGATCGCGCTTTTCGGTTTCCTTCCGGAAGCCTGGAAAACGCATCCCCTGGTGTCAACCCAGTGTCCCGACCCCAACAATCCGGTTCCGGGCACGTGCACGATGCACGCATCGTCGGTGGACCTTTCGGTTACGCTTGCGGCTTTAGGCAAGACTGGCCCGCCAACCGGGAACGTGTTTGTGCCCACGCCCAATCACGATCACGTGATCGATAACAGCCGGGTCAATGCCAACCCGATCTGGTGGGAAGTGCGTCCGGTGCTGATCATGGATGCAAGCGACTGGCCGGCGGCAGACGGCAGCAGCGGCATCACCTCGTCCATGGCGATGGACGATGCCGAGGCGGCGGGAAGGGCGATCGAAGTCGGATCGAACTTCTTCCTGTTCTTCAGTTCACACCTGGCAATGCACTGAGGTCCTGGAGACGGGGCGCCACCTGGGCGCCCCATTTTTCACCTCGCACCTCATTCGGGTGCATTCGCATCCCCGTGTGGTTGTCTTTTTCACACTTCCACTGTTTGCATCCACTGCGCCACTTGCACGTTCCAACCCAACTCTTTCTTCATGCTGGCCTGCAACTGGGTTGACGCGTCGGGTTCGCCATGGACCAGGTACGTGGCACCCGGCTTCTGCTGAAATGTGTGTAACCACTCCAGCAGTTCCGGCATGTCGGCATGATCGCTGAACTGCTCCAGCGCCGCGACTTGCGCCCGGATGGGCACCATCTCGCCGAAAATCTTGACCTCGGCTTCGCCGCTCTTGATGGCAAAGCCCCGCGTTCCCGGCGCCTGGAACCCAATGAAGATGACCGTATTCCGTGGGTCCGGCAGCCGTTGCGCCAGATGATGCAGAATCCTTCCCCCGGTCACCATCCCGCTCGAAGAAACAATGACGCACGGGAACTTGCATTGGTTGATTTTTTTCGACTCCTCCGCCGTCAAAGCAAAATGGAACCCATGCCACGCGAGCGGCGAGCCGTAGCCGTGGACCAATTGTCTGGTGGTGTCGCTGTACTCTTCCGTATGCTTCAGGAATATCTCCACCGCCTTGATCGCCATTGGGCTGTCGCAGTACACCGGCACGCGTGGCGCCTGGCCCGATTCCATGAGTTCCTTCAGCATGAAGAGAAACTTCTGCGTGCGCTCCACGGCGAAGGCCGGCACGATCACGGTGCCCCCGCGCTCGACGCTCTTGCGGATCAGTTCGGCGAGTTCCGGACGGGGATCGTCAGTGGGATGGCGCCGGTTCCCATAAGTCGATTCCATGACAACGATATCGGCCGCTTCTCCCGCCTGTGGGCCGGAGTACACCACCTTGCCGGGCGCGACGTGCTGGTCATGGACGCGCCCAATGTCTCCCGTGAACAGTAATCGTGTGGGGAGGGCGCCCCCGCCCCCCATGATCGTAATCTCGGCCATGGACGACCCCAGGATGTGTGCCGCATGAACAAACTGAAAGGACACCGCCGGAGAAATCTGAACCCGGCTGCCGCATTCCACCGCTGTGAAATACTGCATGCACGCCTGCGCTTCTTCCAATGTGTAAAGCGGCAGCGCGGGATCGTGGCGCGATGTCTTCTTTTTGTTGTGGAAGGCCGCATCTTCTTCTTGCAGGTGGCCGGAATCGGGCAGCAGAATGCCGCACAGGTCGATGGTGGCCGGGGTTGCGTAGATCGGTCCGCGAAAGCCTTGCTTCACCAGCCTGGGAATCCATCCGCAATGATCGAGGTGCGCGTGCGTCAGGATGAGGCAGTCAATCTCTTTGGCGCTCAACGGGAGCGGCTGCCAGTTCCGCTCACGCCATTCTTTCTTGCCCTGGAATAGTCCACAGTCGATCAACACTCGTCTTGTGCCTGAACTGTCACCGGAAACGCTGAGCAGGTGCTTGGACCCGGTAACTGTTCCCGCTGCGCCGAGGAATTGTATGTAGGACAAGAAGTCGCCTCCTGTAGAAACGAGCATGATATCTGCCGGGAAAATCAGGGAAGGAACGGCAGTTCACAGTGCTGCCGGGCAAAGCAGATCAGGCTAACAAAGTGGCCTGGCGGGTGACAATCTCTGCGCAGTTTGACCAAAGGTAAGTTCCTCGGCTACCCTTGATTTACCAACCTGTTTCCGAATTCCAACATCTTTCGTTCAGTGAGTTTAAGGCCGGCAAGTATGTGGGCAGCGCCATGTTATACGTGACGAGTTTTTACATTTCTCTACGTGGAATCTGCGGTCTTTCCCCAGCAGCTCAGCATCTCTATTACTACGATCTCTATTCGCGGGAGACTTTCCGTTGAGCTGGACGCCACTTTCTCTGGGGACCCATCGTACTTTCTTGTTCCTGGCCGCGGCCCTGGTTGTAAGTTCAGCCTGCTCCAGGAAGCAAGCCGCTCCCGCGGTTGATGGGGCCGCGGTATTCAAGAATAAGTGCACCACCTGCCACAGCAACGACAACGATATGCGCGCGCCCGAACCGCCTGCCCTGCGCGAAATGTCGAGCCGCACGATTCTGACCGCGCTCACTACCGGGCGCATGCAGTGGGAAGGGAAGACGCTTTCCAAGGCCGAACGAGTTGCGGTCGCCACTTACCTGGGCAAGTCCGACGCCGCGATTTCGGCGCGCTTGTCCGGATACTGCGCGCGCGATCTCGATCCGCCGCCCCATCCCCCGGTCTGGATCGGCTGGGGAGTCAATCCGAATAACACGCGTTTCCAGTCCGCGAGTTCTGCCGGATTGGATCGCGATCGCGTCAAAAAGCTCAAGCTGAAGTGGGCGTTCGGATTTCCCGGGGCGGCGGCTACTTACGGCCAGCCCACGTCGTTCGCCGGGAAATTATTCGTCGGGAGCGAAGACGGCACCGTGTACGCGCTCGATGCCGCGACCGGCTGCACCTGGTGGACGTTTCGCGCTTCCGACACGGTCAAGACCGCGATCTCCGTCGGCAACGGCGGACACACCGCATTCTTCGGGGATACCAACGGCTACGTCTACGCGGTGAATGTCGATAACGGCGCGCAAGTCTGGCGAGTCCATCCCGAACCGCACCCGGCTTCGCGAATCACCGGATCGCCGCTGCTCGTAGGCAAGCGCTTATATGTGCCGATTTCTTCGGGAGAAGAGGGCGCATCCGCCGATCCGCACTATCCGTGCTGCACCTTCCGCGGAAGCGTGGTTGCGCTCGATACCGGCACGGGGAAACTGATATGGCAGAGCTACACCATCGACGAGCTGCCCAAGCCCACCCGCAAGAGTTCGCAAGGGGTGCAATATTTTGGGCCCTCCGGCGCAGCCGTGTGGTCTCCTCCAACGGCTGATCTGAAGCGGCACATCATTTACATCGCGACCGGAAATAACTATTCCTCTCCTGCCACGGATGCTTCCGATGCCGTCATCGCCATGGATATGAATACCGGGCGGAAGCTGTGGCATCGTCAGTTCACGCCGAAAGATCTGTGGAACAGCGGCTGCGTTGCCCCGCAAAAGGATAATTGCCCGGAAGCCCGCGGCGCCGATTTTGATTTCGGCTCGCCCCCGGTTCTGAAGACCCTCGCTGGCGGGCGTGATGTTCTGCTGCTGTCGCAGAAGTCCGGAGTCATCTACGCGCTGGATCCCGACAACCGCGGCAAGCTGCTTTGGGAAACGCGCATCGGCAAAGGTGGACCGCTCGGGGGCGTGCAGTGGGGCGGCGCAGTCGACGGGCGGTATGCGTTCTACCCGCTGTCGGATTATGACGACGATCACCCGTTGGCCCAGGGCGGCGGCTTGTTCGCCCTGGAGCTGAGGACCGGGAAACAAGCCTGGTTTGCCGCGCCGCCGAAACCCGCTTGCGGGGCGGCGTTTGGCTGCAGTCCCGCGCAAATGGCCCCGCCAACCGCGATCCCGGGCGTAGTATTTGCCGGCTCGCTCGACGGCCACCTGCGCGCCTACGACACCCGGGATGGCAGCGTGATCTGGGACTTCGATACCGCCCGGCAGTACACCACCACCAACGGAGTGAAAGCGCACGGCGGGTCGCTGAACGGCGCCGGACCGACAGTGGTCAGCGGCATGGTGTTTGTCAACACCGGTTACACCAACGCCATGGACGGCAATGCGCTGCTGGCGTTTACGGTGGATGACAAATAAGCTAGCCGCCGGCAATTGCTCCAATCACAATGAACGGCTCTTTGCCGGAGGCGACCGCCTCCGGCAGAGGCGCATCGGGCGGTTCATGCGTGAGGTCTTCTTCACACGCGAAGAAGCGCAGGAAGGCGCGGCGCTTCAGCGTGCCGTGATCGCGAATGGCGCCTTGCAGCATAGGGTAGCGGGCCTCGAGCGCGTCGAGCACGGACTTCTGCGTGACCGGAGGCGCAACCTCCAGCTCAACCTCGCTGCCGACGTGCGCCAGCGTGCGTAGATGGTGGGGAATAATTACGCGGACCATAACTGGGGCTAATATAAACGAACGGCTCTTCCTTTCGGATGTGACGGGCAATCCATTGGAAAAGGAGAATTGCCGTGAGCAACGAATTTTCGTACCAGCCAATGAGTAAACGTCGGAACGGATTCCCCTCCGAGTCGAAAGTCAAGCGGGGGTTTCCGGGTTGTCCACTGCGATAAGGAACTCTCTGAAAAGCTCGGCAGAAACGATCTCTGCCCATGCGGTTCCGGTCGCAGATTTCAAGAAATGCTGCATGCAAACAGGGCAGTACGACGGCTCGCGTCGTAATTACTACAAGCGCTGAGCGAAGGCGGAGGGCGCCATAACTGAGCGCCTTCCGTCCAAATTTATTTCAGCGTCTGCACCTCCACGCTCAGCACCGCCGGCAGATCGTGCACAATCGCCTGCCAGCTGTCGCCCGCATTATTCGAGCAGTAAACCTGGCCGCCGGTGGTCCCGAAGTAAATCCCGCATTTATCCAGCGTGTCGACGGACATGGCGTCGCGCAACACGTCGACAAAGCAGTTGGCCTGCGGCAAGCCCTTGGTGAGCGGCTCCCACTCGTTGCCGCCGCTCTTGCTGCGATAGACGCGCAGCTTACCCTCATGCACGAAGTGCTCGCCGTCGCTCTGGATGGGAACGACGTAAACCGTCTCCGGTTCGTGCGCGTGCACGTCGATGGCGAAGCCGAAGTCCGTGGGCAGATTGCCGCTGACTTCGGTCCAGTGGTCGCCGGCGTCATCGGAGCGCATCACGTCCCAATGCTTTTGCATGAACATCAGGCCCGGCTTCTTCGGATTCATGGCGATGTGGTGAACGCAGTGGCCGATCTCGGCGTTGGGGTCCGGAATGTACTTCGAGAGGAGGCCTTTATTGATCGGCTTCCAGGTCTTGCCGCCGTCGTCGGTGCGGAACGCACCCGCGGCGGAAATCGCCGTCCAGATACGGTTCGGGTTGCTGGGGTCGAGAATGATGGTGTGCAGGCACATGCCGCCGGCGCCGGGCTGCCACTTGGGTCCGGTACCATGCCCGCGCAGGCCGGACAGTTCTTGCCAGCTCTTGGCGCCATCCGCCGATTGAAAAATCGCCGCATCTTCGACTCCGGCATAAACCGCATCGGCGTCGGTGAGCGACGGTTCCAGATGCCACACCCGCTTGAACTCCCACGGATGCTGGGTTCCGTCATACCATTGATGGGTGGTGAGCGGCGCGGCCGCCGCGTCGTAGACGAACTTGTTGCTCTCGCCTTTGGGCCAGCCCTGCGGAGTCGTCGCAGGCTCTCCCGCGGGCGTTCCCGGCTGATGCCAGCTCTTGCCGCCGTCGTCGGAGCGCTGGATGATCTGTCCGAACCAGCCGCTCGTCTGGGATGCATAGATGCGGTTGGGATCCACCGGCGATCCTTTCACGTGATACACCTCCCAGCCGGTGAACAGCGGCCCTTGCACATCCCACTTCTCCCGCTTACCGTCAGACGTGAGTATGAATGCGCCTTTGCGCGTGCCTACCAGAACCCGTACTCCGCTCATCGATCCTCCTGTGAAGTGATCAAGGTATTATGCTCTTCGTAAGATTTGCGGCCCGTGCAGTTATTCCATTGTGGGTGCTTTCGTCCCGTCCGACCATCTGGCGACTGGAACCAGGAACACCGTGATCGGCTCGGGGGCTCCTTGAAACTGGCCCGCAAACATGACCGGCGAACCCGGCAGGTCAGCGCCCCAGGATGCGCCATCGGTGAGCGGGGCGTAAATCATCAGGTGCGACAGGTTGTGATCACCCGCATCGGTCAGGTACGCGCGCTTGGACATCATATAACTCATCGCGCCGCCTTCGAGAGACGGTAGTTCCTTCTGCTTCACCGCAGACTGGAGCCTCTCCTTTATTTCTGCTTTAGCCAGTCCGGCCAATACCAACTCCGTCCTCTTAATGGTCAGGGGAAGTATGGAATGTACCGCGGCTGGATTGAAGCAGATAGGGCCGCGTATCTTCGGATTCCAAAATTCCGCACTCTCGAACGGCGACATCCAGGCGCGTTCTACTACGCAGACGAAGCCGTTGCTGCCGTCGGCGGCATTTTCATAGCCGTGCCGGCCCAGCACCATGACCTTGGACTTGCCGGATATGCCTTCCGGCGCCGCGCTGCGCGCCAGTGAAACTTCGGCGCTGTGATCCATCAGGTACTCGCCGAGGGAGGCCATGTTTTGATAAACCGCGGGCTTATTCTGCCCTCGGGTCATGGCCGTGCCTGTGAGGATTAAAAGTGCGATTCCTAGTGCTCGGCTGCTCACTAAGCTGTTCAACGAGATCGCCATCTCTCTCTCCAACTTTTGGTTGAGTTCCGGAGTCAGTCCACAGTGAAGTCGAACGACTCATGGGTGAATCGACAGTCTGCGGCAAATATTTTTGTTCGCTGCCGATGATAAGCACCACAGAATCTTAAAACCCGAGGATTCGGCCGGATCATCCTAGCGCCTGTCCATGCCCTAGCCATTTCCGAATAAAGCCCATTTGGCCGAGATGGTAGCTTTCGTGCAGGCACAGGAACCCGATTGTGCCTCCGACGGTTCCGTCGATGGAAGGCTTGCCCTTCTCAACCGGTTTGCTCAACAGTTCATGGGAAGCCTCCGGCAGGGCAGCGTTCAATCGAGCAGCCACCTCCGACCAAGCCTGCTGAACTTCCGCAACCGGGGGATACTGAGCACCGTCGGATCTCTTCTGTCCGCGCCTGAACAGGTCCTGCCATGGGGCCGACCATTCACCACCCAGCAATCGCACCGCCGCCGCCCGAGTCACGGCTGCGTGCCCCACAACCCATAACAAATGATTCGAATGCTCACTTGGCTGGATCAACCACTGTTCTGGCGGAATGCCCTGAACCGTTCTCTCGTAAATTCCGTTATTGAACTTGAACTGGTTAGCCACCGTCTGAAGATCGGTGCTCATGCGCTTCCTTTCTTTGCGCCGTTGCCGCGACCCGGCCGGCTCGGGTGCCGCAACCAGGGCAGCAACGGAGTCCGGTCGCGCTCGCGCCAGCGGCGCCGGGTTTCGGCCAGCACCTCTGCGCGGTGCTTCTCCAGATGGTCAATCGCGGCGCAGGAGGCGGCAGTCTCTTCGTGCCGAGCCCCCCAGATCAGCAGTTCCAGCATTATCGGCGCCAAGTCAATCCCTTTTTCGGTCAGGCGGTAGATGACTTTCCGCCCATCTGAGTCATCCGCGTCTGTGGCGATGATCCCTGCTGATTGCAGGCGCTCTAACCGGTCCGACAGAACGTTGCTGGCGATGCCCTCGCCGGCTTGCAGGAACTCGTTAAAACTGCGAAAGCCCCGCACCATCAAGTCGCGGATAATCAGCAGCGACCAGCGATCGCCAAACATCTCCAAGGAAATGCTGACCGGGCAAGCCGAGCGACGCGATCCTTTGGCCCTTCTGGGCACCCAGGCACCATAGCAAAGATAACTTGCAAAATGCAAGTTATCTCTGGGGGATCCTTGGGGGCGCTCCGCGGAAGTTCAAAATGACCGTCTGCGTGTTGACCCGGACCGGTAGTCACCCAGGTTTTGTTACCTCCGAGCGAGGCCCCTGGCGGTTGCTCCGGGTCCCGGCAGTCTTTGGAGTACAGGGTGGCCTGCGCCAAATCCTGGGTTTGCCGCCAGCTTCGCCATTACCATATCCGGCACTGTACCTTTTCCACGCAGCACATGTCCCTTGTGTACTCTGCCCTTCGTGCCATCCACAAGGTAAATAAGGAGTGGGGCTTTTGGCCGGGCACAGCTGTTTCCGAACAACGCGGGAGGAGCGATGCAGATCGGAGTCTACGGAGCGGGGTATCTGGGCACGGTCATTTCCGCCTGCCTGGCGGACTTTGGAACCCCGGTCACCTGCTGCCACCCCGACAGCTCCCGCATGGTGGAAATGGCCCAGGGCAAAGTGCCTTTCCACGAGAAGAATCTGGCCGAAGTCATCCGCCGTAATGTCCGCGCCGGCCGCCTCGCCTATTCGACTGACGTTGAATCCTTCGCCCGCAAGTCGGCTGTGGTTTTTCTCGCCGAGGACACGCCGCAACATCTCAACGAACTGGTTCTGCGAATTTCGCGCTCCGTGACCAAACCACCGATCCTGTCCATTGTGACGCCGGTTCCGGTCGGCACCGGAGCCGCTCTGGAAAAGCAGATCCGTGATGCCGGGTTGAAGGCGGTCATCGTTTCGCAGCCGATGTTCTTTACCGCCGGATGTGCGGTGGAGGACTTCAACTGGCCGGACCGCATCATTCTGGGCACCAACTCCAACGATGCCGTTCTCGCCATCAAGCAGATCTTTCATCCCCTGGTTATGCGCGGCGTTCCCGTCATTGTGACCAACCATGCCACCGCAGAACTGGTGCGGGAGTCGGCGACGGCATTCGTAGCGACAAAAATTTCGTTCATCAACGAACTGGCTGGACTGTGTGAGAAAGTCAACGCTGATGCGGTACACCTGTCGCTGGCGCTTGGCTTAGATAAGAAAATCGGGCCGCGTTGTCTGCAGGCGGGAGCGGGCATGGGCGGGTTGTTCGCCCAGTCCGATATGGACTCGCTCTCGCAACTCGCCCAGCAAAACCGTGTGGATCTGCGAATCTTGACCGCGGCCCGCGAAGTGAATCGCTCCCTGGCTGACGGTTTGGCGCAAAAGATCGCCATGCATCTGAAGTCGCTGCAGAACAAGGATGTCGGCATTCTCGGCCTGGCATTCAAGCCCAACACCAACTCCGTCGCCGGGTCGGCATCCATTCAATTGGCGCTAGGCCTGGTCGCTCGCGGCGCCCGCGTTCGCGCCTACGACCCGGTTGCCATGCCGGACGCGAAGCTGGAACTGAACGGCACCGTGCACTACTGCGAATCGCCGTATGCGGTGGCAGAAGGCGCGGAAGCACTGGTGGTGGGCACCGGTTGGCCGGAATTTCGCGCCTTGGACTTCGCCAAGATCAAAGCCCTGCTGCGCCGTCCGCTTATCGTCGACACAAAAAATATTCTCGACTCTACCCGTCTGCGCGCCATGGGATTTGAGTACGTGGGCGTGGGAAGGGTCTGAAACCGCGGCTTCCGGGTTTCAGGCGCCAGGTTTCAGGCTTCAGGTTCCACACTCAGGCTGCAGAATCGAGCAGACTTCACGTTCCGCTGTGTTTTGGGCGCAGTTCCGGGCCAACAACTGCAGCCAGGCCTGCAGGCAATCACATATTGGGGGTTTCTCGGCACCCTAACGATAAGGTGCGGGCTGACAGCTTAGAACGTAACACCAAAAATCCAAGCCAAAGCCAAAAACCGAAGCCCGAAGCCGAAGCCAAGGCCAAGAGTGTGAAGCCGAAAGCGGAAGCTGAAGCCCGAAGCCGATAGCCGAACGACCGGCCCTCAACCCTGACGCCTGAATCTGTCTTCGTTGTTATAATCAAGCAATCCGGTGGGAGTAGCTCAACTGGCAGAGCACCGGACTGTGGCTCCGGTTGTTGCGGGTTCGATTCCCGTCTCCCACCCCAATGTTTCAATTAGTTAGCGCAGGTTGCGCTCTCTTTGCGCTCCGTTTGCTGCTCATTGGGGATTGCCCTCGCTGCAACCTTCGCCGTGGCTTCGCGCAACGCACTTCCCACAATTTCACCGTAACTCATTGTCACGCGGATGTCTCCGTGGCGCATGGCGCGTTGCTGCACAGTGATAGGCGTGCCCACTTCATCAAGCCACGCACGATAGCTGTGCCGAAAGCTGTGGGGCGAAACGTGGAGAATGCCTGCGTCCTGGCATCCCCGACCCAACTTCTCCCAAAATGACGTGTAGCTCCGCGGGAGTTTTCCGTGCTTCTCCGGTGAGGCAAAGACCCAATCACCCGGCGACGTAAAGACGCTGTTCTGCCGATGTTCCTTGAGCAGGTCCAAAATACGACTCTCAAGCGCCAGTGGTTTGCTCGAGTGAACGGTCTTAACTTCGTCTTCAATCTGCTTTACCACGGCGCGTTGAAGGCTCAGTTCTCTGTCAATCCAATTAATGTCTTGCCACTTCAGCCCCACAAGCTCTGACCATCGCAATCCGAGACACACTGCCATGGCTGCCATCGTCCGATATGGCTCCGTGAGTTTCGCGGAGAGGCGTTGAAATTCTTCAATGGTCATGGTTCGTGGTTTGGTTACGCGCTTGGACGCATTCTTAACTACGACTAGTTCCATTGGATTACGTTGTGTGGGCACGTTCCCCCGCCACATCGCGTAATCCCACAAGGTCCGAATGAGCCCCCGAATGTGTACCTTGGTTTTCGGTGCCAGCTTGAGAGATTGAATCCACAGCTCAACGGGGCGTGCTTGTAATTCCGTGATCTGTGCATCTTGCCACTTCGGGAGGATGTAGTTGCGTAGCATCCCTTCGTATCCACGCCTTGTGCTCGCTCGTTGCGGCATTTTCTCTCGCCGGTAGTGGACCACCAAGGTTCTGACCGTCAGCGCGTTTGGCACGACGCGCGGTTGCTTCGGGATTGCCTCAACCGCCGCCCACGCGCTTGCTTTTGTTGGGTGTTGTTGCTTGCTGCCAATGAGCTTCGACCGGCGCTGGCCGGACTCGTACCACAAGTAATTCCAGGTCCCCCGCCGTTTATCGAAACGGACGGAACCACGTTTATATCGCTGTGCTCTTAACAAGCTGCCTCCTTTTCAGCAGGCACAGCGGATGACCCAGAGGATGGTAGCACAGGAGAGGGCAGCAGAGCGGCATCTAGGTCTTCAACGCGAAAGCGCCACACATGGCGAGCCGCCCCGGAGAGCGCATATGCTTTCAATTTGCCCTGACGAGCCCACAGCAGGAGGGTTCGAGGCTCAACTTTGAGGTATTGCGCGGCTTCTTTCGCCGTCAGCCAAACTGATTCAGTATTCACTCGATCAAAGCCTCCCCCGGTTGCCTTAGCTTCAACTTTTGCGGCCTGTTCTTGTGTCCGGATGTGACGCATGTGACGGGTTGTCTCATATTTCCCGTCCACGTCTGCACGCGCAGACGGGCTTATATGACAGGACGTGTCACATGCGTCACAGGCGTATGCCAACAAAGCCTCTAGCCTTTCGCGTCCGCTCCGGTTTAAACCCGCGTGCCTCTAATTCCTCTGCGAAATGTTTATGCGAGCCTTCACGCTCGCCGTTCTTTTGGCACCAAGCCTTCCAGTCTGCAAAGAGCGACGCAGAAGCTGTCCATGCACCCTGATCTCTAATGCAGCGCTCGTCAATCCATCTCCCAATGGCATCCTCAGACGCGAGATACTCCTCAGTTGCGTTGCGTACCGCGAGTGGTGGATTTAATCCCAGTCGCTGCCAATCGAGGCAGCCTTGAACAGCCCAACTGAGGATTCCGGGAAACTCAGCCCGCAGTCTTTCGCTGAGCAGCGGGTCTCGCTCCCTTTCGGGAATCGTCACCGTGAACGGCACAAGGTGCAGGCGGCGTCGGATTGCCTCATTGACCGACCGCAATCCAGGTTTGTGATTACCCGCGATGACTAGCTTGAACTCGGGGACATACTCGAAGAAGTCGCAGCGCATAAACCGTGCGGAGATTTTGTCCCCTCCAGTGAGAGATTTGATCTTAGCTTCCGCCCAACGCGTGCCATCTTCTGTCTCAATTGCTGTCACGAAGCGAGCCCCGCGTAAGCCCGCAACATCGGTCGGATGCTGTTCGTTGGCGCTCGCTACAAAGGATGACGCAGGTGCAGTCCTCGCATAATCGCCGAGAAGTCTAGAAATGGCGTTAAGGAAAACTGATTTGCCATTTGAGCCAGGGCCGTAGAGGAAAAACAAGGCGTGTTCGCGTGTGACCCCGGTGAGACAGTAGCCGATCATGCGCTGTAGGAATCGCTGCAGCTCACAATCACCGCCTGTGACACGGGACAGGAATTGAAGCCATTGTGGGCAATCGCCGTCCGGGGAGGCCAGGGTGATTTTTGTCAGGTAATCGGTAGCCTTATGGTGGCGGAGCACGCCAGTTCGCAGATCTATGGTCCCTTCTGGCGTATTGAGTAGCCAAGGATCAGCATCCCATAGTTCTACGATTGCGGCGTGCCGCCGATCAGCGGCGGCAAAGCGTTCCACTGCTGCGGAGGTTGCCTTTGAGGCAATCTTTGTGGCGGTTGTCTTGCTGGCATCGCCACATTCGCCACTGGCTTCGCGGCAAACTCCACGTGCCAAATCAAAAATGTGCAGGGTTGTATCTTCCGCCCAGCGCGCCCCATCCCAACGCATCCACTTTCCCCAGAGATGTACATACCGCAGATCGTCACCGTACTGACGTGAAAATCGAAGCGCTAGGGCATCCTCAGAGAAGCGGGGCGCAATTGCCTCACCTGCAGAGATTCGAGCGAGCGCAACACCCATTTCTGCTATCGCGCTGGGTGGGACGCTCGGATCGCTAATAGCACGCTCCACTTGCCTGATGTGCCGTTCCGCAGACATGCGGGCTGCTGCTTCGCGAACGATCCTGATATAACTCGTGAGGTTGGGACGATCTGGTACGCCATCCAGGAGCGCATTGATGTAGGGGTATCCGCCAACTCTTTCGAGTTCTCCGTGTTTGTCGAGTTCCGCTCCCAGGGTCGTCGGGTCTATGGGACGGGACGACTCGAACAGTTCCAGCATGCGCGCATAAATTCGCCGGTGGGCGTCGAGCCGGAAATCGCCGGGCGTCAGATGCTCCGCGGCTTGTCTCAGGGCAGCATTATCGAGCAGGATTGTTCCCAGAATGGATCGCTCCGCAGAGATACTCATCCGGCGTAACTCCGATCCGGCTCAAGTTTTCTGAATGCCAGAGATGTATCTTCTGCAGCAACCAAGGTTGTTTTCGCACTGATTTGGGTAGGCTTCTTCC
Organism: Terriglobales bacterium; assembly: GCA_036376415.1. Classification (GTDB taxonomy): domain Bacteria; phylum Acidobacteriota; class Terriglobia; order Terriglobales; family Acidobacteriaceae; genus Gp1-AA145. Next base: position 32,540 of record DASVAJ010000084.1, on the reverse strand, counting down.
AGGTACTTTTCACCTCCGACCATGTCTCTTTTTCTTGGCAAACCAGCAACGATTTGGGGTTATTAAGGCGGTGGCGCTTGTTACTCCGATGTGGCACGGTCGGTTCCTAGGTCAGAAATGATCGTTTGATTTGACGGCTGGGGTTGATCGAGCGCACTGCGCTTTGCGATTTCCTGCGCTTCTCGCGCCGCGGCGAGGCGTCGACCCTTAGGGGAACTAATCAGGCGCTCTAAAGCCATTTGTTTTTGAAAACGCCTCTGAGCGGTGCGGTCTCGGCGCTTGCAGTCCACGGAACACGTGTCTGAGCCACGAACTAGTCGATCTATTGGTACTTCGCGCCCACAACGCACGCATAAACGGTGGAAGCACCTTGAACCCTCCAATCCCTGCATGAACGTATCCTCCTGAGCTGTTCAGGGGCGGTAAATGCCCCATTAGTTATTTTGTCCGTGGACTCTTTGAGCAAACAGTTCATCTCGCAACCACGTCCGCCCTGGATGGTGGTGGCATAATCTTCGCGAACAGCCAGTCTTGTGCGTAGCCAACGACTGCACTGATCTTGGCCTGCTCCTTGTCGGTGAACTCAAACCGGCCGCTCAGGCATCGGGACAGTCGTGACTCGGTTATGCCAATGCTCTTCGCCAATTCATAGTGAGCGAGCCGTCGCTGGCTATAGCTCATTCCAGGTGTGGGTATTGCATTTAATTTCCTCCAAATGCAACATGCTGTGTCCACTGATACTGAAAATACCGTAGCGAGTAATCGCTGTCAAGGGATTTACATAATACTTCGCTTTGGTCAACGTAAAAGCACGATCCGCACCGTCGGGCTAGTGGAGAGCCGGAGCTAGAGGACTAAAAGAACCTGCTGAAAACCCCCACTTGACGTTACTCTGATAGCCCAATAGAGTAATTAACAGAAGCGATGCATCGCTGTAGTAGAGAGGAATCATATGAGCAACCGGATCATTCAAATGTTGCAGGACGTCCGCAAAGCCATTCAGGATCAACTGAAGGACGTGGATACCGCCATAAGCGGTCTGGAGTCAGCTCATCCGCAGGGCCATCCTAGCGACCACCCCGCGATCGGCATCCTCATGCAAGGCCGCGACCGCCTAGAGGCTCAACTGCAGCAAATAGAGATTGTGATCAACAACGTCACCGCCTTGGCGGAAGGGAAGCAGGTAGCCATGCAGCAGGCTGCTTCTTCAGAATCAGGTCGTGACCGTGCGCCGGCGCCTGGACAGTATGCAGGCATGAAGTTGAGCACTGCTGTCCAGGCATATCTATCTGAGCGCGGCCGGGGCCCCGTGCTTCTTTCGCAAGCAGTGAGAGATTTAACCATCGCTGGCGTACTCGTTGGAAAACATAGACAGCTTCCAGATACTCGCGATCTGCGGCTGTTGTGCGCCAACAATAGAAAGCGCTTCCAGTACGACACGGTTGCCGACACGATCAGCCTGAGGACTGTACCGGGAAACGATACTGGGCGCATAAGCGTGCGTCACTTGTCACAAAAGACTGCCTAAACCAAACGTACTCTGCTTTACCGGCGTTGATTCGGCTGCCCACACCTGCCGACCTCTGGAATTGAAGCTCTTGCACCATTACACCGCGGATTAGCCACTCCCAAGGCGCTATACGGATTCGATCACGCGTTGCAGCTTCGTGCGGCATCGCGAGCAACTGGCATTAAATCTGAATGGCGATCGTTCGATACTGGGTTCAGCTTGAATGGGTAATCTGAGCTCGAATCGAACAGGAGCGGCCCATTCCATTTCCAGTTGTTGCCATACATTTCTCCGGTAGTCGAAAAATCTGGTTAGAAACTGGTTAGGTTGCCCTGGGTGACCGACTTTGATCGAGCACCCCAAACGAGTAATCCTCGAAGTGATCTAGAGGGAAGAATTGTGGAATTGAACCTGCATTCGTGTTCCACATGAACGATTCTCTGATGACGGACTCGGTCCTGATTATCCGCTGCTGGTACTGCGTTGCAGGTCAGGAGTTTCAACCTATGGTGGCGTACAAGGATGGACGCTACGTCTGCTGGAAGTGCGCCCACACCCGACGTCCAGGAGACCCCCATTACCACTGCCAGTGCCGCCCGTGCATTCGAGCCAGACGGTTGGCGCAGCAGGTGACTACCACCCCAGACTAGGGTTGCGATACGCTTTTGGGAAAGATCCTGCGCTAATGAGAACACACCATTGTACTGGGTGAGACGAAATCGCGAACTGCAAACGAGCACGGACTCTCGCAACTCTTTAACACCGGCCGCGCAGTATGTGCGGATGTCAGATGATGCGCAGCAGTACTCAATCGAGAATCAAAAAGCTGCGATTCAAGAATATGCTGCCCATAACGGATTTGAAATTGTCAAAACCTATTCCGATCCCGGAAGAAGCGGAGTGATTGCAAAAAACAGGAAAGGGTTAAGGGAGCTCGTGTCCGACGTCACCTCGGGAAGCGTAGGATTCAAAGCTATTCTGGTATATGACGTGAGTCGCTGGGGACGATTTCCCAATAGTGACGAAGCGGCTCATTATGAGTTCCTCTGTGCCCGTGCTGGCATCCCGCTCCATTATTGTGCCGAGCCGTTCAGGAATGACGGGACAGCGATGAGTTCCCTTATCAAATCCCTTAAGCGAGGCATGGCCGCTGAGTTCAGCCGGGAACTCGGAGAAAAGGTAACGAGAGGCAAAACCCGCATTGTGCAAATGGGGCTTTGGGTTGGCGGGGCTCCCGGATACGGTTATCGAAGGCTAATGCTGTCCGTAGACGGTAAGCCTAAGCAGGTGATGAATGCCGGCGAACACAAGAGCCTCACAACAGATCGGGTCGTTCTTGTGCCCGGACCGCCTCATGAAGTCCACGGAATACGCGAGATGTTCAAAATGGCCGGAGAAGGAAAGGGATGTACTGAAATAGCAAGCGAATTGAACAGAAGAGGCTTTAAGAAGATTGGCAAACCGTGGACAAACACGACCGTTTACAACACTGTTACCAATCCAAAATACACAGGACTGAACGTCTGGAATCGCACAACTCAAAAAATGCGAACGGCGCGAACTCCAGTTGACGCTAGCCACTGGATTTCCAAAGCCGCAGCGTTTCCTGCTCTCGTGGATCAACAGATGTTCGATCTTGCGCAAAAGAGGCTACGGAAGATTTCGGACATCCATTGGACGGACAAGGAGATTCTAAAAAGGATACGAAAACTCTGGAAGATCAAAGGTCGAATTAGCGAGAGTCTGTTTTTGAAAGCCAGGAATATGCCTTCAACCACGACAATCCACAAACATTTCGGCAAGTATAGAGATCTGTATGCCCTCGTCGGCTACCAACTCGACCAGCAAGACTTTTACAAGGGGCAGCAAAGCGAGCGTTCTCTGCAGTTGAGGCGCCGTTTGGTCGCACGTATACAACATCTTTTCCCAGAAAACGTGGAGATTACCCACATGCCAAGAGGAACACGATCCGTGCTTCGGGTAGACCAGAGATTTCTACTGTCGATCGTGCTGAGTAGAACAAGAATTGTAAATGGATCGGTCGAGTGGGTCGTTGACCCTAGTCCGCTAGAACGAGGCAATGTCACCCTTTTGGGCAGGATGAATCCCACTCATGATCGGATACTTAGCTATTATGTGTTCCCAAGATTGAACTTCAAAACACATCGTTCTTCCGCTCAGGATCCATGGTTGAAAAGTGGAATAAAGTTGAGCAGCCTGTCACAGCTACACGCGGTATCGGCTAGATTATGGTCTGAAAGGGACCACTCGTCGGAAATACGGCCAGAGAAGAAGCCATAACTGTTGATACATCGCCATAACACTGAAAACCATCCGTTGGGACGAAAGAGAGCAAAATGCTTCACTCTAGTACTTTTGCCAGGAGCCAAGAAAATGGGACGAGAGCGCCGTTAAGCACCAGAAGCCACTGAAATCTTCCTTTTCCAAAGAATCCCGTTACCAGCGCCAGCACAGCCACGGGCCGTGGACCATTTTGCCCATCGGAACAAATACAGATCGAACTCTGTCGTTGCAGGCATCGGATGATTCATGGCAAAGAACCAAAACATGCCCGTTGCAATCGAGGCCAGCACGAGCTGACCTCCCGCGCCGTAGATGCGGTCGACGAGGCAAGAATGGTCCGCTGGGAATACACGAGTGGCGCTCCCGTGCTTTGCGTCGCCTGGCTTCCCTGGGTTCCGGATTACGATTCACGCGAACGCGGACGGATGATGCCGGAAGGAAAAGACGGCAGAGATTGTGCGCCCGAACGGGGCGGGAGTCAACGAAATAAAGACGGGTCGGGGGCGAACAATTTTACTTTCGCTTCGTTCCGGCTGCGAAAAACGGGAGTATGATACGGCTGCTCGGCATTGATTGGCTTCATTCCTATCTCGCAGTAAAGAGGTGGAGCCGTGCCCATTAGAGCCAAGTCAAGAAGTCTACCCCGTCTTCGGACGACAATCTTCGTCGCCATCCTTTCCGCATCGCTTGCCGCCCAACATCCTCCTCGTGCAAGTTCGCCCAAGTACGACGCAGGCACCGAAACCAAGATCCAGGGGGTCGTGGACGAGGTGAGGCTGCCCGCGAACGCGAAAGAAGCGGTGCATTTGCTGGTCAAGGAGGGGGCGGACACCGTTGACGTGTACCTCTGCCCCAAAGCGTTCCTCGACGACATAGGGGTGAATTTCAGCAAGGGCGACCAAATCACCCTGACGGGATCAAAGGTCAAAGAGGGTGATGCCGACCTCGTCGTTGCCCGCGAAGTCGTGAAGGGCGCGGACACTCTCGTGCTTCGTGACGGCAAAGGCAAGCCCGTCTGGATTTGAGCGGCGGAGGGCTCTACGTGCTACTGCCCCCGTTTCTCCGGTGTTGGCGTTGGATAATCCGTAAGAGATTTGTCAAAGAAACATCTTGGTTGATCGACTAAGCTCATCGTTTCCGCGACATTGTGCGCTCGCCAACCAGAGGATTTCGTGCCGCTCCCCTTCTCCGCCTACATTCGTGCTAAGAATCAGTAGTACGAACGGAAAGGAAAAAGAAGCGCCCTATCTGCCATTTCCCCAACCTGGTTGATACCAGGTTCTTCCTCCTCACTTGCGCACTATCTTCCCTTACAAGGAATAGTGACCACATTTTCTATCCCCTCTGGACTGCCTTTTTCGAAGTTTCTTCCGAATTGAGGCTGTCGCAAAAGCGGTTCGCAGCTTCGAGCGTGCAGGGTTGTTCATGTAGTATCTGGGCCATCGACGCAGCTATGTCCGAGATCTTCTGCAAACCTTCTAGACACCCCGGGTCGGCATGGCCGTCGGATTTGAGAACTTCACAATAGCCAATAATAGCTGCTGCTTTGTTGAGCAGATGGTGGGACAGCATGCATGCAGGGACGTGCTCTGAGTTGTTTCCCACGGACTCTCCACTTTCTCCCCCACGAGACCTGGCCTAAGCGTCTCATGACGATCCGGTGCCTCGATGTGACCGGCATCCCACAAAAGTGTGACCTCGATCACGCTTTGTTCCGATTTCGTAACAAGATGTCGATTTGTAATACGAGGCGCACGCGTCTGTTAGAAGGATCGAACGCTTCAACCCGAGGGCGGCCCCCAAGCCTAACGCTGTAACTGTGGTGAAAATCGAAATCGATAGATCATACCGCCATTCGAAAGGTCGGTACTTTCTTGACGCATCTTATCATTCAAGGCTGATATGGCTGATAACGCTCAACACGATCCTGAGCGGCGCCGTTATCCGAGAATAAAGGTCAAGATCTCGATTGAGTTGCTCCGCACTGGTGCGCCGCTAACACGCACTGCCATCGAAGACGTCAGCCTCTGTGGCTGCTACATGGAGACGATGTTCACGATGGAGGTCGGCACAACCCTGAATTTGATTCTGTGGTTGAACGAGGAAAGGCTCCATGCCAAAGGTGTCGTGGCAACAAAATATCCTCAAGTGGGAAATGGGATTGATTTTGTGGAGATAAGCCGCGAGGATCGACTGAAATTGGCGGCTTTTATAGGAAGTTCTGGGCCAAATGAGAACACCTAAAGCTCAGCATGGCCGGGCAGCTTTGCACAAAGAAAAGGGGAGGAGCACGGGCAAAGGCATAGGTTTAGACTGATGACCCATGTAAGTCTCTTGTCAAAAAAAAGACTAATCTCCTCAGTGCGCTCGCGAGAGCGCGCGCTCAACTTGCGAGCCGCTTTGGACGGTAAAGCAACCTGGAGCTCGTGGCCGGGTTCCTCTGAAGAAACGCTGAGGTGACCGCCAAAGGTAGTAGTACGCAAAGTACTTCGGAACCAAGAATTTTCACGGGGTCGATATTCACAGGAAAACAGCCTAACATCTTGGTTGCCTGTCACTGACCGATGTACGAAAATCCTTCATTCTGGGCTCATGAATCTCTCTCACGACATAATCAATCGCCTCTTCGTCATCTCCGCATATTGCGATGAACTCGAAATGCGCATTCCCAGCCCGTGGTGCCTCGACAGAACAGCGAAAATCAAGGCGCTGGCCCAAGAGATCTCTGCGATGTTGCGATCTCGTGAGTGTGAAGATTGCGCTACTCCACCCTCCCGCTGAAGCTTCGCAGCGGACCACCGGAGACGTAGACCGAGGGCGAACTGGGCGACCGTTATCGATAGGGACGGTTGGTGCGCTCCAAACGTCTGCTGTACGGTGTTATAGGAATCCAGCGACGTGTACTGACCCGAGAGGCGTGAACGTTTAAAGTCGCCGTTCCCCTGCCAGCGACCGAGTGCAGCCGCGGTGCCGTCGCTCTCTTGCAGAGGCCCGTTAGCTCCCAGGACGCGCCGCGGGTTCTTTAGGCGGGCTAATGCCGCGTCTGTTCCGTTTTCGTAACAAAATCAAAGTAGTAAACAGGTAAGCCGTGAACTTGCGACACATTAATTGCGAGCATGGTTTGTCGTACACCAATAGCGAATTATCCGGAAACCTGTTTGCCGCCCGTCCTCAGCTGGAAATCCACGTGAATGGGCAAAATCGACCGCCTGGGCTGGGCGGCAGGTCTCTCGTTTGAGGCATTCGGACTGAAGATCGGTATCCGAGTCAGTGACCCATTGAGTCTCGACGCTTTCGTCGCGCGCATACCGGCCGGGTGGACTCTGCTCGACTCACGAGTAGTCGACCGCTTGTACTCGGTCGTCACGCCAACGCTCCGCAAGAGGCATCACAGGAAGTTGTGCATCCTCTATGGCGACGACGCGAGACTGATTCGAACGGAGAAGTTCCAGGACTTGCTCGATGGCTTCGAGTCCGACCTGGATTTGTATGTAGCCGCCAATTGCGAACGACCACTCTTCGTGCATGCCGGCGCGATCCGGTGGCGTCAGAACGTCATTCTCTTGCCTGGGCCGAGCCGGAGCGGTAAGACAAGCTTGGTTGCGGAATTCTTGCGCGCGGGAGCCTCATACTATTCCGATGATTTCGCGCCGATCGAGCGCGACGGCCATATTCATCCGTATCAAAGACCTTTGTCGGTTCGTTTGGAGAGTGGCGGCATTCAAAGGCTAGATCCTGAAGATCTAGGAGCACAACCGGCGGAGCCGGCCTCGGCCTCCCTTGTCCTGTTCACTCAGTATGCGCATGGGGCGTCCTGGCTCCCCCAACGGGTTTCGCACGGTCAAGCGGTTCTTCGCATGCTCCAGAACACGCCTGGTGCGAGAAAACGACCGAGTTTAGCCATCGAGGTTCTTGGGCATGCCCTGAAAAATGCCGAGATTCACGTTGGATTCCGAGGAGAGAAGGCGGACACAGTAGAGCGAGTAATAGATTATCTGGATCATTGGAGTTCCCAGTGAAGCTTTCGACGAGCGAATATCCATCCCAAACACAACGTTTCCTGCGGAAGAACCTCCTTGCAAAACCACTTCTGGGCGAGTTGCTCCTGTACGACGAAGCACAGTGCACGGCTCATTGTGTGGCGGGCCTCGTAGAAGACGTCTGGAATCTGTGCGAACGCGAACGCTCCGCCGCAGACTTGACCCGTTTATTGAGAGAGAAATGGCCGGACATCTCTGAACATGGCGTACTAGTGATGCTCTCTGAAATGGAAAAGGCCGGTTTACTAATCGAGACAGCACACGGCGAACGCCTTTCGGCATCTCGGAGAGATGTCTTACGACAAATAGGAGTGGCCGCAGCTGTTGGAATCCCGATCGCAATAACATCGGTGTTTGTCCCACCCGTCGCTGCCGCAGCATCGTGTGCAAGACTCGGCCAAGCATGCTCGGATGCAAGGCCTTGTTGTCCAGGGCTCACTTGTCGGCTCGGCATTTGCTCATCCCTGTGACTAACTTGCGTTTCCGGTCCAGAACGAAAACGGGTCTTCAGGTCGCCTCGATTCTGGCGCGCAGCTGGAGAGGCGACTCTGCATCAGAGAGACTGCTGCCGACTTTTGAGCTGGCGAAGCTTGCACCGATTTTCGAGGCTAGCGGTGCCGCGGCTCTAGCATGGTTTCACATACGTCCGCGCGCGGCTGAATTTCCCTTGTCCCTGATCCGGCACTATCAGGGTGCCTACGTCTCCTCAGCAGCTCACACGTCAGTACACGAGAGGGAGGTCGAGCGCGTTGCGCAGGGACTAAACCTCGCGGGTATCCGGTTCATTCTTCTAAAGGGCTGGTCTCTCGGGCGACATTATCCCATGACGAGTCTGCGGCCGCCAGGCGATATCGACCTGTGGATTGATCCCGAGCAAAGGAGGATTGCTGACACCCTGATTACAGATCTCAACTTCTCCCAGACATTGGACCTGGAGCACGATCAGCTGCGACGATTCGAGAATCGCAGTTTTGAGGAGTTCTATTCAAGCTGTGAAACAGCCTGCTTGGGCTCCGCTGAGATCAAGGTACTGTGCCGAGAAGATGAGGTAAGGACGGCCTGCCTGCATTTCCTCAAACATGGGGGGTGGCGTCCGATCTGGCTCTGTGATGTCGCGGTGTTGTTGGATACCTATAACCGCAGCTTTGATTGGAAACGCTGTTTGGGCCGAGATCCGAAGCACGAGCGCTGGATCGGAGCTACTATCGCGCTGGCCCGGGATTTGTTGGGATTCGCACTTCCGCAAGGCGCTCCGCAGAGCGTGATGCTGCCTCCACCGGATTGGTTGAAGCACACGGTGCTGCGCGAGTGGAGCGATCCTCGCCCACGTGCGGCTCCGGCTTTGGCTCTTTTGCTCCCACTGCTGCGCCGGAATCCCCTTCAACTAACGGGAAGCCTCCGAGATCGTTGGCGGAATGGGATCCAGGCAAGCATAGATTGCAGTGCGACATTCAGCCGCTTCCCGCGTTGGCCGTATCAGCTGAGAGACGCGATGAATCGCGCATTGCACTTCTGGTGGGCACCACACGGGAATAGACCTGCAATCCTAAACTCAACCAGCTTTCGGCCAGGTGGAATCGGAATAGGACAGTCCAGGAAAGTATCGTTGGAAATTCGACCAACAATTGCAACACAGAGCGATGTCGATCTGGGGACCAAAACCGGAGTTAACGGTTCCGACTGATAACCGCAGAAGGAACTCTGGTAAATGTGGGCACATTTCGCCAAATGCGTGACCGCAGAACACGGCCGTGCACATACAATGCGTTTCTTGCATGGATCAGTTCTCTTTCAGAGGGTGTGACGAGTTGACAAATAAGGTTTGCCATCTTAGCAGCTCTCGCGGAATTAGCGCAGACGATAGAACACGCGGATATGCCCCTCTGAAAGGACCACCGCTGGCATACCACGTTCTTCGTTTCCTTTGAGCCTAAATTCCCATTCAACTTCGTGGTCATTTCCCGAGATCTCGCGGCATTCGGCCGAAACGCCGCAGGCGCGATCTCCGGTAAGCCAAAATTCTACTTTCTGGACTGTATATGCCCTGGGCGCTTCCCCCACGCCTAAGCGGTACCACTTGCTCCAATTATTTCCGGCACCGCTGGATTTAACCCCGGAATCCGCCGTAACGACGGCCGGGGCCACAGACTGCGAAGGGGGTAGGACTGTCGGTTCTTGTGCTTTTGATCGCACCCCCAACCAAGATACCAACAGCAGCAGGCAGGAAAGCGCTACGGGCCAGCCCTCGCCCTCAGAACCCTTCATTCTCAACGGCTCCTTCTTGCGAATTGGCCAAGAACGCCGAAGGAGCCAAGGCCACGCTAACCGGCACATCGGCGTTCTCAGCCGGGGGAAGCGACTGCAAGCTACATCCAAAGCTCGAGGAGCCGCCCCGCTTGAAGAGGCTAACGAGAGGATTGTCCTTTGGTCACGAACTCATCAGCCGAACGACGGCTCCCCTGAATTCCCTCGAAAACCCTAATGTTTTGAGTTCTCGTCACTGTGACAAAACAGAGCCAAGAGTTCCTTCGCGCCGGGATCGCCCAACGTTGCGTGGTGAATGAGAAACTGCTTGGCTTCTTCGGCGTTCAGTTTCTTGAGGCAGGGCGGCTCATAGATCTTCGATACTTTTGCTTCTTTCGCTGACGGCATCAGAGCAACTCCAACAATTGAGATGATCTGCTAGATTTCAACACAGATTTGTGCTCGGCTGTTTACTATTTCGGTTTTGTTCCGTTTTCGTAACAAACTATTTCCGCGGCGGCAGCCTGGACCTTCGTTATGCTCGAAGTGACTGCCGTCACGAGAATTGATTGGAGCTGTGCTGGAAAATCAAAGCCAGCACTATCAGCCCGATTGCTGGTCAACTCTGGATTCCGTTAAGGAATGGCTCCATGACCCCGGAAATGGCGTTCGAGTGTTTGCTGGTTTCGCACGATGCGGGAATATGCACCATGATGAAACAGGTCCTGCACGACTTCTCAATTGTCGTGGAGGGCTGCCCCAGCCCTTCCAAGGCTTGCGCAATTGTCGCGCAACGACATCACGAGCTCGTAGTGATCGATTGGACTGCAGACGATGCACTGCCGCTTCTCCATTCGATCTGGAATTCACCCCAAAGGAGAAAGCCGACGATCATGGGCATTGCAGGCGATGCCCACCCGCTTCCCGGCATGCACTTCGTGCTGCGCAAACCTGTAACCACAGGGACGGCAACCGAGTCCCTAAAAGCTGCCTACCGCCGAATGCTGTTGGACCATCGTCTTAAGGCACGATATGCGGTCATGGCCAGGCTGACCGCGAAGGATGGTGCCGGGAGGGACCTCGTCATCACGGTGACGGACATTGGCGAGGGAGGAATCGGCATCAGCAGCAAAGCGAAGCTGGCCGTGGGAGACGAGCTGTCGTGTACGCTGCATTTGCCGAAAACCCGGCTGTCGATCCGCATTCAAGCCCGGATCATTTGGACCCGGGAATACGGAACGGCCGGGTGCGATTTCATTAACGTGCCGCCAGTTGACCGGCAGATTCTGCGCGACTGGTTAAAGGCCAGGATGCAGGTCAAGAGGCCCTTGATCTCAGTTTGATAGAACGCTGCCCGAGGAAAAGCATGGATTTTCATGCGGGAAAACTCAAAGTGGTCGTGGCAGATGATTCGCCATTCTTCCGGAAGCTTGTGGAAGGCGCGCTCGCCCCCGAGGAATGCACGGCATTCTTTGCAAGAAACGGACGTGAAGCGATTGATCTGGTCTCAGCCCACGAGCCGGGGGTGGTCATCACGGACTGGGAGATGCCTGACGTAACCGGGCTCGAACTGTGCGAGCAGATACGGCGTGACAGCCACAGCTACACGTACATCATTCTGCTCACGAGCAATACCACCAAAGATCAAATCATTCGTGGTCTGGATTCCGGTGCGGATGACTATTTGACGAAGCCGTTCGACACAGGCGAGTTGTTGGCCCGGATTAGAGTCGGCCGCCGCATAGCGGAACTGCAGCGGCAGGTGCAGGCCAAGAACAAGTTGCTCGAAGAATTGGCATTGACCGATGCTCTGACGGGACTACCGAACCGTCGAGCAGTCGAGAACTGGGCCACACGTGAATTGAGTGCAGCGGCTCGCCATTCATTTCCGTGTTGGGTAGTAATGGCCGATCTCGATCACTTCAAGAGCATCAACGATACCTATGGTCACGAGATTGGTGATTTCGTAATAAAGAAGTTCGCTGCAATTCTGAAAGCGAATACGCGGGCTTCGAACGTGTGTGGCCGCATCGGCGGGGAGGAGTTTGTCCTGGTGCTGGGCCATAGCGACCGTGACGGCGTCCAGACCGCCATCGAGCGAATTCGGCAAGAGCTTCGGAGCCAGACCTTCACGGTCGGATCAACAGCCGTTCGCGTCACAGCCAGCTTCGGGATTGCTGGATTCCAGGGCAAAAGAGCACCGGACTTTGCGGATCTGCTTCGGGACGCGGATGCCGCACTCTATATGGCCAAGCACCACGGCAGGAACAGGCTCGAATTTGCGGTAACCGACGAGAGCAGCCTCGGCCCAGCACGAGCGGTCGCCGATACCTCTTTGACGTGCACCGGCTCGAAAACGAGAAAGTAGTTCCTGTCACGAAAGCGGAACACACGGAAGCTCATCCTCCCTGTGTAACTTGGTTGGCTTTTCCCAAAGGTGCACAATCGAATCGCATTTCATATGTCCCTTTTGTCCCAACCCGCTCGCGAAAGTGCAAGCCGCACACAACCCTCGCTCCGGGCGGGTCAGATAGAGGGTCGTGAATGGTGGCTGGTGGGTTTCGCCGTCACGGTTACCATCGCATTGACCGCGGGCATTGTCTTCCTCAGCTTCTATGGCAACCATCCGGAAGACACCTCGTCCTACTGGGCTGACCCCAAGGAGTGGGTCCGGGGCCTGGCAGGTTTTGTCGGGCTGTTCGACATCTATACCATTTACCAGCACCTCCAGCTGCAACGTACTCGGCGACAGCTCGCTGAACGCGACCAGCTCTTCCAACTCATCACCGAAAATGCTGCCGACATGATCGCCGTGGTCGATAACAACGGCACGCGCCTTTACAACAGCCCAGCTTACGGGCGAGTCCTTGGATATACGCCGGAAGAGTTGAACGGCGGCTCTTCCTTCGAGCAGATCCACCCTTCAGACCGGGAACGGGTGGAGCGAGCGGCGGGTAAAGCGCGCACCAGTGGGCAAGGACAACAGCTGGAATATCGAATCCGGCATAAGGATGGGTCTTGGCGCATTCTTGAATCCACCGCGAGTCCGATTCGGAATGCAGAACAAGAAGTCCAAGGCCTGGTGATCGTGAATCGTGATATTACCCAACGCAAACATGCCGAAGAAGCTCTTGAACACAGTGCGTTCTACGACGGCCTAACCGATCTCCCCAATCGAAGTTTGTTCGAAGACCGCCTGAACCATGCCCTGATTCGCTCCCTTCGCCACTCGGACTTCAAGTTCGCGGTGCTGTTTATAGATATCGACGGCTTCAAGGTGCTGAACGACAGCCTCGGGCATTCTGCCGGCGATGATCTGCTGATTCAGGTCGCGAAACGGCTAGTCGCCAATTTTCGTGATACCGATACCCTGGCGCGTTCCGCGATTGCCGAAGTCCAGCCTAGCCAGAATGATCTCGCGAGGCTAGGCGGCGACGAATTCACGGTTCTCCTGGAAGACGTGTTTAGCCCCAGCGACGCCATACGCGTGGGGCAGCGCATTCAGACGAAACTTGCCGTTCCGTTCAACATAAAAGGGCAGGAGATCGTCATAACCGCCAGTATCGGTATCGCGTCGAGCGGCAATTCCTACTCACGGCCAGAAGAACTGCTGCGGGATGCGGAAATCGCAATGTATCGAGCGAAGCAGGCAGGAAAGGCACGATGCGAGGTGTTCGATCCTGCGATGCATTCGACTGCGCTGCAACGTTTACGTCTGGAAACCGAGCTTCGCCGCGGCATAGAACATGGCGAGTTGCTGGTGTATTACCAACCGATCGTTTCACTCGGCAGCGGTCGGATCATCGGGTTTGAAGCCTTGAGCCGCTGGCGTACATCCGACCGACTAGTACCACCGGCGGATTTCATTCCGATTGCAGACGAGACCGGCCTGATCCTCCCCTTGAACCGCGGATTGCTGCGCGAGGCATGTCAGCAACTGAGGAAATGGCAGGCACACTTCGAATTTGATCCTCCGCTCAGCATGAGCGTCAACTTGGCACCCAAGCAATTCAGCCAACCAGAACTGACTGAGGAGATCGCAGCGGTGTTGCACGAAACAGAGGTGAGCCCGACTGCATTGAATTTCGAAATCATGGAAACAATTGCCATGGGGGATGCGGATCGAGCGCTGGCGGTACTCTCTGATCTAAAGGCACTTGGTGTTCGCCTCAGCATCGACGACTTTGGGACGGGATATTCCTCGTTGAGCCGTCTGCCGCGGTTCCCGGTCGACGCTCTAAAGATTGACCGAAGCTTCATCATGAACATGAGCAGTGACCGCGAGAATCGCGAGATCGTTCGACTCATCATCATGATCGCGCACAGCGTCGGTTTGAAAGTCGTCGCGGAGGGAACGGAAACCGAGGATCAAATCGGACAGCTCAAGGAACTTGGTTGCGAGATGGCACAAGGGTACTATTATTCGCCGCCGGTGAGCGCACAAGCCGCAGTTGGACTATTACAGCAAAACCACAGCAGCGTTCTTTTTGTAGGGACGATCTAGCCTAAGAATATGCCTCTGGAACGTGGGGTCGAATCCTATGGAACCGGCAGCGGGAGAGAAAACCCTATTTTAAGTTGAAAGTCTCTGATTTGGGTCGCGGGCATCGGGAGTGATAGCGAGTCGCGCATCCAGCCAGCTGTCAAGATCTTTTTGGTGTTGCAGACTCGTGCACTTGAAGGAAATCCCCGTTTTGCCATGCTTGTCGTCCCAGATGACAGTGCCCACCGCTCGGATTGTGAACTCCGGTTCCCGCAAGAAGACGATGATCTGGACTTGTTCGCCAGCATTAAATCGCCCCGCACCACGCGTCGCTATGCCGTTCCTGCTTATGTTTACGCTGGCGCAACTGAAGTCCGCCCCCGAACTGGCGTTGATCACTAAGACGGGCGTTTCCACGGCGCAACGGAAATAACGCCTGCGCTCGCGGACCATGGCGTCGTAGGCCGCATGGAGCACGCGGCGAATCTGAATGGGTTCCAGTGGCCGTTCGAGGCGGAGGTTTGCGCCTTTTTCGAGTACTTTCTTCCCCTGAGCGGCTTCGCTGGCTATAGCGAACACGACTGCTTTCTGGTTGGAACGGCTCTGTCGTACGGCAGCAAGAATCGGCATAGCATCAGGAACGGTGTCAAAATCCAGCAGGACCGCTTCGTACTTCGAGCTGCTCAATTCATCGGGAATTCCCACCGTACTTGCGCTTGGCTGCGCGTCCATTCCGATTTCTTTGGACAGTTGCGTGAAATTCGCGACCAATGAAGAATCACCTGTCACCATCAGAGCGCGAATCGCGTTGTTCACAATGACTCCTTTGCCGCCGGAGCGCCGGCTCGGTGCGAACGAGGATTCTGTAAATCAGTTGCGTTTGACAGCACTCTACCTCGAAAGATCGCCCAGTTCGTCCCATTGTTAAGTTTGTTCCATTTTCGTAACAAAACTAAAGGAGTAAACACCAACGGGAGCCTTCCGTGCGAGAGTGCAATGAATCGTTGATCGATGCACCAGGGGCGCAGTCTCCTCCCCTCGGGAGCTGCGTCCAGGTGCTTTTGCGTCCGCTGCTTGACGTCTGTCGATCCGTCTGGATGTTGAGCCGTTCGTCCATGCACATCAGTGTTCGCGATTCGCTGCGGCAATGCAAACTCTCGACCGCCCGTAGTCTGGTGCGATGTCTCTCAGTAAGGTCGATATCGTCCTTACCGTGCCCCTCGGAGCGAAAAGCGGGATTAGGGTAGGCGCCTGAGTGGCCGGAGGTTACCAAAACGGCATTAACACATGTTTTTTGTGGCGTATGCCCACGTACTAAGCGACAATTGCAAAAAACCGAGGGGGCGTTGGGAAGGCGTTCTCCTTCTCCCGAGTTGGATGTGTGTCTTCGTCCCGGCGGACCTCGGTTGGCTCAGGTCTTGGGGGTACCTTTGCCATGCGACGAGTCCATCAACCGCGGCGTTCTGCGCCGAATCGGCGTCGGGGGCCTGGTGAGCGATTGCGGGCCTTACGTTTAGTGCTCGGTCTGAGTCTTCGCGCTGTCCATGGGGCCAGTATCACGATATCGAGGCGACTCCGGAATTCGGAGTTCCTACTACCTGCAAGTCGTCTTCACGAGTTCGAAACCAGAAATGTTGTCCCAAGTATTCACCGCCTCTACACGCTGGCCTGTATCTACGAATACGAAATCATAGACTTGCTTGCGTGGTACGGGATTCCGCGACGCAGAGTCTCGCCAGCTCGCATCGATACTACCGCTCGACCGTAAGGAGCAGTGTCATTAGGGGTGTGCGGCCTGTCGCATGGGTGCTACTTGGAGAAAGTGGTGGTCTCCTAATCGCATAGCCGCGCCCACAACTTGGCCAATGACCTCTGCGGCTGTGATTGGGACAACCCTCGGGGGCACGGGAGAAAGGGGATGAGACTGCAGAATGATCTGCTCCTGATTCAGCGTGCACCAGCAGCAGGTGTGGCCTTCTCGGGTCTCCACAAAATAGATCGGCCGCTCGTACTCCGAGCGCCAGCCACCTCGCATTACGCTGTTCCTCGATTCATCCACCTGAATGAAGGTGCCTGGCGGCAGAATTGGGTACATGGTCAAATCCTCGCTGCCAACATAACCATACGTAAACTCCAGCCTTGAAAGCCCTTCCAGGTAGACGAACGGAACCGCACCCCATCGCTCAACCATTCTCCCAAGATTCCATGTCTTTTTCGGATCGAATGCAGGATCCATCCGCACTGGCATGTGCACAGCGCTGGTGTTGGCCAGTGTCTGTGCCCGATGCGATCTACGAGGAGCAGCAGCTTCCATGTCCGCAGGCGACACGTCAAGATCCACTCCGTACCAGGAGAGTGCGTCGCGGAAGTCGCGACGATAGATCGCAGCCAGAGAGTAAAGCCGGTAAATGTTCGGTATGACACCCTTGGTCTCGAAGTCCGAAAGGCGGCTGATAGGAACCAAGTATTCTTGGTTATGCCTTCGGTACGCGATGCGTTCGCTGGCGGCTTCAACGTCCCGCATCGTGAGGCCCAGTTCCTCACGCACCGCGCGCAGATTCGTACATTTTCGAAGCATCATCCCTCTTTAGAGCGCAGAGTCCCGGTCAACCAAATAGCATACTGGAAAAAACAATTGGTTTTCGGGCAGGCGTTAAGAGGTGTCGTCCTCCTTTGCCAGAGCCGTCCGTGATGATGCTGATCGCAAGTCTCTTGTGCTTCTTGCTAGGTCATTGAGCAGTTCACGTCGGCTAGGTCATCGAGGAGATACTGGTGATGATTCGGCTGGCGTGTGCAGATGGAAGAAAATGCCTCAAATCGGGGTTCATTATCTGACCGCCGAAGAGCGCGAGATAAAGGAAGCGATGGCCGCCAAGATCGACTATCCAGCATGAGTTTTCGAGTGGCTCTAACCAGTTTTTAACCAGATTTTCCAGTACCGGAGAAATACATGGCAACGACTGAAATCGAGTGGAGTTTCCGTTGCTGCACGGGCAACGAATGAACTCCACGGTTCCTCGCTTTCGCGGTTGACGGTATTTCCGTGAACTTACACTTGCACGTGGGTGGTGTCGAACTTTCTATTGGTAGAAGCAGCGCAGGTTACAGTACGAAGTCAACCACAATGGCGGAGCAAGTTCTTCCACCACTTACCATTTAATCGAGAAAGTTAAGCCTAAAATGGGAGTTCATTATCTGAGCGCCGAAGAGCGCGGGCACTTGCACGTGGGTGGTGTCGAATGAGAGCAATCTTCCTGCTGGGCTTTTCAATCTTCCTCGTAGCGATGCCGTTGAATGCACAGAGCGCGACGAAGCAAAATGCACCGCCAACGAAAAAACCGGAGCGGTCATTCATCGGCGAAGTGCCAACGAGCATAGCGGCAAGCGTCGGCGAGACTCTGCAGTTCGTCGAGGGGGAATTCCTGGGTGTCGCTGAAGCCATGCCTGAGGAGAAGTACGATTTCGTTCCGACCATAGGGAAATTCGATGATGCGCGCACGTTCCGCGAGCAAGTTAAGCACGTCGCGTGTGTGCAGTTCGCCTTGTTTAATGAGTTCGAGGGAAAGCAGCCCCCGCCTTTGTGTGAGAGGGGCGGACCGTCGTCGGCGAAAACCAAGGCCGAATTGATCCAATATCTGAAGGAATCGTTCGATTACGGCAATGGCGTGATGTCGCAGCTGACTGCGGCAAATTCATTGGACCGGGTCGATGGCCGCTACGCCGCGCCGACAACGAAGCTGGGTATATCGGTCGCGTCGATTTGGCACGTGACCGACCACTACGGCCAGCTGGTCGAGTACCTGCGCATGAACGGCATCGTGCCTCCCCTGACCCAGAAATACGGGGTAAAAGTGCGCTAAGCGGACCGATCCAGTCGAGGCATCCCGCTTGCGCTTCATTTGACAAAATCCTCCTTCCTCGGATTTTGCCGAAGACTCGCTCTCAATCTGGATTAACTTTCGGGGTGCCGATCATGGGCTGATCGAGTTCGGAATCCAGTGACCGGCTGCTCGGAAACGGGGGCGATTGGCGCTGACCGGGAAGGCGTCTTCCAGGTAATTCCAGTAAAACATCACTGAGAAATATATGGGCAACGACTGAGATCGAATGGGCTGATCGAGTTCGGAATCCAGTGACCGGCTGCTCGGAAACGGGGGCGATTGGCGCTGCGCGGCATCGAATCGACCGCTGGTGGCCGATCAAGTTCAGTTGGAGCATCCGAGCAAAATCCAGAATGCCTAATGCGAACGTCGCATTGGCGCTACAGGCGATTCTCAAGTCTGAGGTTTTATGGACGATCTCCGAACCTACGTGCACCACAGTGTCACATCGGTGGACTTTGTCGAGGCGGTTAGGGCGCTTCTCCCGCGTGCTCGTAGTGTTGTTTGAGCTTGGCTGTTCCTCGATGCGAATCACGGCTGATAAATCTGTAGCATTTACTATGCCCCGAAGGCCATCCCTCTGCAGACGTGCAAAGGGCAAATTCGGAGCTTCCGGCCTCTTCTGAGCAAGATCTTGCCGGCCATCGCTTCCTTTTCTCGCGCTCTTCGGCGGTCAGACAATGAACCAACCGGACTAAGCGTTTGAGGTTCTGTGCGGCTGCAGCCAGGAAGAACTGCTCCCGCACAAACTTCAGTCTGCGCAGGCGCAAGCGGCGCAATCCGATCTGATTCTTCAGTTCCGCAAACAGGGCCTCAACCTTTTTTCTCTGTCGTTGGGCGTGAGCAAACTCTGGCGTGTTCACTAACTGCCGTGCGCGTTGCCGGGCAGGCTCGTGCTGGTGGATGTTCAGAGAGCGAAAAGCGGCACTGGTGCATTGCGGTCGGAGCGCACAGGCACCACAACGTTTCCGCGTCCCGATGTAATTGAAGGCACGATTGCGATAGACTCGGCCGCCATAGTTCAGCGGCTGGCCAGCAGGACAGATATAGCGATTGTGTTCGGGCTGATAAGTGAAACGCTCAGGCCCGAAGTAAGGGCTCCTCTTTCTGTGGATGCTGTCGCGGGTTCGCATATACGGAGTGATGTTGCGATCCGCCAAGAAATCCCCGTTTCCGTAGGTCGTATCGGCAGTTACCGATTCCGGCTCCCGCCCTTGCCACCCGGTGAAGCGGGCCAGCATGTCTTGCGCCGCCACCGTCTCCTGACTCATGCGCGCCGCCGTACCCTGGACGCCAACGATCACACAGCTCTTGTTATCTACCAAATAGTTGTCGTAGTACCCCAGCCGTGCCGGCGTGCCGCCTTTGGTCGCATAGGTGGAGTCGGGATCGGTCGTCGATATCTGATCCTGCTCATGCACCGGCTCTGCCACCGGGTTCTGCTCCTCCACTTCTCGCAGATACTGGCGCACCGTGTGATGCACTTGCGCTGCTTCCGCCAACTGCTCCCGTGGAATGCGGCTCTCTTTGGCGGCGTTCGCCTCCACGAAACTTCCGTCCACCGAGAGATGCTTGCCCTCGACTAGCCCCACCTCCACGCATTGGCGCACGATCTTCTCGAATAGCTGCTCGAAAAGTTTCGACTCCTGAAACCGTCCGTGCCGATTCTTGGAGAACGTCGAGTGATGCGGGATCTCCTGATCGAAGCCCAGCCCAGTAAACCAGCGCCACGCCAGATGCATGCGCAACTCTTCCACCAGTTTGCGCTCGCTCGTAATGCCGTAGAGATACCCGATCAGCAGAATGCGCAGCAACAACTCGGGGTCTATCGACGGTCGGCCGGTCTCGCTGTAGCTGCCTTTCAGTTGTTGCCGCACAAACTCGAAGTTGATGTGCTTGTCGATCAGCCGCAGCAGATGGTTTTCAGGAACTTGATCTTCCAGGCGGAAGTAGTAGAACAGCGCCTCACTGCGGGATTGGTGCCCCATCATGATCAGCAAGCCTCCGACCATCGAAATCCAGCAAAGCATGCATCCTTCTAACATGCTTTCGCTGAATCTCACCTGCTAATCTCAGTGACTTTTTCAACACCCACGCCTGATTACAACATTTACGGCCCGGACCAAAGCCTTAGGCGAGGACAGAAAAAGCCGTCCAGTATCGGGCGGCTTAAGTCAGGGGCCTTGGGGGCTCTGGGCCTACGGACCGATACGCTTCCCCTCGACAAAAGAAAACGGTATCGCTTCATCCATCGCCATCGCATAGAAATCATGGCCCTGATTGTAAAAGACACCATTTATCGTAACGGTGACGGGAACACCCTGAATAGGGATAACTAGCGCGGACGTGAAAGAGCAATCGGGGCTGACGTCGTATTTTCCCGACACGGGTAATCCATCTACGGAAAACGGCCCGAGCTTCTCGTACAGCGTTCCTGTGTACGATCCACCTGGGGAAACATCTTCTCGTATGAACAACGCGTCGGCCATATTGAATTGCTCCGCGTTAACCAGATTTTCTGCAGTTACAACGTAGGTGCCGTGGGCTGTCTGAGGTCCACAGGAGTGAACAGGCTGACTCGACTTGCTGATGCGGCGCCATACTCCGAACCAGGCCAAAGGCTCGACGCCCTGCTGGATCGAAGTGGGAACGGATCTGATCTCGCGCCCTTCATCAAACACAAAAAAACGTTCTTCTATTGTTGCTGATGTGCCCCTCAAATTGACCATATACCTTATCTTCCCCGTGCAGTCGGGGTTCATTTCGATGACTGAGACATTATCGGGAATAGGGGCGAGGCCACCGTTTATGGCTCCGGCTTTGATCCAGTAAAAACCCGAGCCGACTCCATTGGGCGAGAAGGTGAGTTCGCCGACGTTCACAAAGGGGGCCGTGATTCCCTGAAAGAACGGGAATGGATTGGGGGTTAAACTCAGGAACGAGGCGGCACCCTTTTCATAGACCGCATAGGTGCCTGCGAGAGTCTGCATACTGCAGGTGTCCTTCGCATGGAGTAGCGGAATTGTGATGCACAAGCAGAGAAATAGTGCCGCAAGTCTACGTTTGAAATTCATAAGAATGCGTCCTTTCATCGAGGAGCTCGGAGATTTTTTCAATATCTAAGTTTCCTTCTCCGAGTTTTCTCGAAAATCGCCGTTCGCCTCAGGGGGGGGGCGTCTCAACTGGCGGGAACTGCTCTTCGGAGAGGCAGTGAAAATCTACTGCTCACGATTAAGCTATGTCAGTGATGTTGGTCACACATGTTGTGCGGCAAATGGCTTTCTGTTGCTCGAATGGTGAAACAACTCTCTCGCGCTCAAAATGCCTGGGCAAGAAGTGCGCTTCTTTGAAAAGTCAGGCAGTGCTGGGCGGGGTTTCTTTCTCGATGCGATGTCCTTCCTTTATGAGGATGGTGACGATTCCATTCGTCAACTTCGCCAATTCCTCTGGGCAATCGCATACCTCAACGCGGGCGCAGAGTTCCGTCCATTGTTGTTTGGTGGCTTCGTCCATAGCTCCAGAGTAGTCCCGTAGCGATATGCCTAAAGCGCCAAAAAGCGTCATTGCGGTGCGTGGGCAGATTGAACGACGGCCTGATCCGGAGGTTCGTTACCGCATTGACTCC
This sequence comes from Terriglobales bacterium, assembly GCA_036376415.1. Taxonomy (GTDB): domain Bacteria; phylum Acidobacteriota; class Terriglobia; order Terriglobales; family Acidobacteriaceae; genus Gp1-AA145. The sequence goes on along the minus strand of DASVAJ010000084.1, from coordinate 10,453 downwards.
AGTCATCCTAAACAACGCTACAGACTGCGAAACACGCGCGCCGTGAAACCAGGCACCGTGATAATCTCGCCTGATGGATGGCAGCATCCGACAGCGAGTCATACAGCTGAGGAGGGAAGTAGCCGAAATAGCACGACTGAGTATGGAATATTTGCAGACTCCCAGACCCGCCCCCGCCGAAAAGAGGGATCAGCAGAGCCGCGAACAGCGATTGAAGGAGATCATGGACGAGTTGAAATCAATCATCCATGTCGCCGATCGTGCCGAACGCAAGCCGTGATCGGCGAAACATCTCGATAACGCTCAAACGCCTCGCGTAGTTGAGCGAATTACTTGCCCGCGCGAGCCTTCATATTTTGAAGAACTGCTGTACCTTCAACGCGTTTGATACTGCCTTCCGCCGATTTCTGCTTCCCCGTGCGTCTGCTTTCAGCGCCGAAAAAGGTTGCAAGCGAGAAATAGATCCCGGTGAAGATCACTCCGAGTACCAGCCCAATCACAATGCCTGCGACAAGCAGTTTCATCTTAGTTCTCAACGTCTGGACGAACTAAGCGGCTGAGCGGCCGCGAGTCGGATGAGACACAATAGACAATCCAGGTTTCCTTCCACCGCCCCATTTTCGTCGGGCGGCAGCTAGCGTCACGCCTTTACGTGAACAGCGCTTGCATCCTTGTCCACGGCAGAAAAGGCACAGCTGAAGTACTCTGTTTTCCTCCATAAAGACCGCCTGGAAATAAAGCAGGCCTACGCTGGGCCGAGCCGAGATTGCTCAGGAGAGTGCCCAAAACTGCGGGACGGGGTGCTGAAAGTCTTAGGAATCAATGGCACCCAGAAGAAGAAAAGGGGCACCCACGGACGGGACGTATATTGCGCCCGATTCAGGTACTCTGTCAACGACAATCGAGTTTAGCTAAAGAAATAGGGGGCGGGGATTGCAACGCGTTTTCTCATTGTTAGCGCAATATCGCCATAACGCTCAAAACCTTGGTGAAAGGCGAATAGAAGGCGCAAGCGTGCGCTAACGCCCGCGAACAACAGAGTAGATTAGGGTTGCGCCGAACACGCCAAAAATCTGGCTCGCATCCCTGTTTTCGTATCACTCGAAAAGCCATTCCATTCTTACGCTGAGGTGATCGGTGTCACTGACAGGAGCCTTCGTACGCGTTTGTAATGGAGTGCGACAAGAGGTGCGCTATGGCGAAGCTATGGCCGGGCGTCTCATTGTTGTTAGTCATTATTTGTTCTGCTGCAATCCCAAGCACTGCACAACAACCTCCAAACCGCGCGCGTCCGGCCTGGCCGCTTGAGACCCGAATGGTTCATAGTGAGGCTCAGCAGTTCGCGCCAGATCGAGTACTGGTTCGTTTCCGACAGGCCACAACACTGCAACAGCGGCAGCATCTGCATGCCAGCGTTGGCGCGGTGCAAATAAAGCCATTGCGTTTAGTGCAAGGATTACAGGTCGTCTATCTAGCCACGGGAGTGCGGGTGTCAGATGCGCTGCTGCGGTACCGAAGCAATCCAGCGGTGCTCTATGCAGAACCCGATTACCGCCGCACCCTGTTCGACGTGGTCCCGGATGATCCCATGTTCACCCTGCTCTGGGGATTGCGTAATACCGGCCAAAGCGGCGGCCTAGCAGGTGCTGACATCGACGCGGTAAAGGCGTGGCAGTTCTTGACCGGGAGCAGCGACGTGGTGGTGGGCACGATTGACACGGGAGTGGATTGGAATCATCCCGACCTCGCCGCAAATATCTACCATAACGACGGGGATTGCTTTGTCAACGGAATCGATGACGACGGCAATGGATTTATCGACGATTGTCACGGTTTTGACGGTGCAGCCGGGTACGGCGATCCTATCGATACCCTTAACCACGGGACCCATGTCGCGGGCATCATCGGTGCAACGGGAAACAACCGCCTGGGTGTTGTTGGGGTGAACTGGAATGTGAAGATACTGGCCTGCAAGACCGACGATGTGGACGGCAACCTCTACGACTCCGCTATCCTCGCATGTCTCGAATATATGGCAAGGATGAAAGACAAAGGCGTGAACATTGTCGCCACCAACAACAGTTACGGAGGGATATTTGAAAGCCAGGCAATCACAGATGGCATCCGGGAACAGATGAAGCGCGGCATCCTATTCGTGGCGGCAGCTGGAAATTACGGATTGGACAACGACAGTATCTGGGTCTATCCCGCGAATACGGATCTCCCTAACGTCTTAGCGGTAGCGGCAACGGACAACAGCGACCGGCTCGCTATTTTTTCCGACTTCGGCCGTCATACCGTGCACCTGGGCGCTCCGGGTGTCGCGATCACGAGCACAGTGCCGGGCGGCGGCTACGAGAGTTGGGAGGGCACGTCCATGGCCACGCCTTATGTAGCCGGCGCTGCGGCGCTGCTGCAGGCCTACGATGCCTCGCTGGACTGGGTAGCAATTAAGAACCGTATACTGGCAGGCGGCGATACGTTAGCCTCGATGAGCGACACCATAAGCGGCCGGCGTTTGAACGTGTTCGGTTCGATGACCTGCGCTGGCCAAGAAGTCCTCGCCCGGCTGCAACCCCCGCACAACAATACCTATGTCGCGATCGGTGGAACCGTCAGCTTCCGCATGCTCCACATCTCCTGCGCGCAACCGGCGGGAGAACTGACGTTGTCGATCGGCAATGGTCCTCCCCTCACGCTGCGCGACGATGGCCAGAATGGTGATGAAGCCGCTGGTGACGGTGTGTACAGCGTCGAATGGATACCTCCGGCGGCCGGTCGCTACGTTGCAACGTTTTCTAATGGAGAAGTGGTCACAGTCAATGTACTGAAACCCTATATCTTCTCGACGACAGCCTACAAGTGGCGAACCATTACCGGAACTTTGGTGCCGACGGACTGGTTCTACGGCACGCCAGCTGCGATCGCCTCGCCGTTTCCCTTCCGCTTCGGCGGACTGACATTCGATTCACTTGCAGTAGACGCCTACGGAACTATTGAAATGTTGGGAGGGCAAGAACAAGTAGGTTGGGGAGTCCCTGACTTTGATTTCCCTATTCCTACGGTTTTCGCGGATACGCTTTTGGCGCCGCTGTGGGACGACATCTTCGACAGACATGATCTCGATCCTGCTCAAGGCGTTTATTGGGAGGCTATCGGCCAAGCTCCCAACCGGGAACTCGTCGTTGAATGGCGCGGATTTCACCACTACACCGAGTTTAGCTATCCGGGCGCGAATGGCACTGTCACTCTCCAAGTGGCGTTTTCCGAGAGCAGCGATGATGTCATTTTTAATTATGCTGACACCACGTTCGATAACGAGTGGTACGACTATGGCAAGCAAGCCAGCGTAGGTATCCAAGTTTCGCGCGAAGTGGGCATGCAGTTCAGCTACCATGCCCCCGTGCTCTCCCCGGAGCTGGCGGTGCGCTGGAGCACGTCGAATAGTTTGCCGACCAGCATCGAGATTCTGTGGCCGAACGGCGGAGACGTTTGGCGGCCAGGGGAGACGCACTACATTGCCTGGAGTGCCACTGGACCGGCGGCAACCGACTTTCGTATCGAGCTGCTTAAGGCGGATGCGATCGATTCGGTCATTACGGCGACAGTGCCGGCCGCGTCGGGTAGCTTTCCCTGGACAATGCCGCTCAATCAGGCCCGGGGTACCGATTACAAAATCCGGCTGGTCAGCAACTCCGATTCCACCACGAGCCATACCAGCGCCAGCAGCTTTACAGTGGACGACGTATACGTGCTCGAAGTGTGGGCAAACTACTGGGGCGCGGGGACGGTGACGTCATCACCACCAGGCATTCAGTGCCATGAGGTCTGCCACGCGCCGTTCGCAGCGGGAACGAGGTTGACGCTCGCCGCTACCCCTGATCCCGGGAACCAGTTCATTGGTTGGGATGGTGCATGCAGCGGGACCGGGCCCTGCGTCATCACGATGACGGAGGACATCGTCGTGGCCGCCGGTTTTCGTCCCGAGGCAACACCTCTTCCTGATTTCTCTTTGACCACGCAGCCCTCGCAACAGGCCGTTACCGCGGGCGAGCCCGCCCAGTTCACGATTACCGTTGCCGGCAGTAGCGGATTCAGTGGCACGGTCCAATTCGCCTGCACCGCCGGTTTGCCGGTCAACAGCTCGTGCTCCTTCTCTCCCCCGTCCGTGACAGGAGGAGCAACACCGGTCTCCACCATGTTAACCATCAACACCAGTGCCGGCAGCCTGGCGGTCGTGCCTAGTCCGGAAGCATGGCAGAGCCTTTTTGCTTCATTGGTGCCTGCATTTGGATTGTTGTGTGGGGCTGCTTCAGTCCATCGTTCAAATCGCCGCAGGTTTGCGAGCTTTCTGGCCGTCTTTTTGTTAGTCCTGCCGCTCGCGATCTTCCTGGGATGCGGCGGAGGATCAGTTTCCAATCGCGGCGGACGCGCACGCACCTACAATGTGACAGTCACGGCGACAAGCGGCAACATCTCCCATACGCAAGTGGTGAATCTTACGCTCCAATAGTTTCAACGACTCCGTTCTCCACATGTCTATGCTTCTTGCTCAGAGAAGCAGCACAAGACCAAGGCCCCAGGAAATCGTGCTTGCGCGTGCAATTGTGTTTGCGCCGCCTGACTGGCGTAGCATCCCGATAGCACTCAAAATGCCCGAAAAAGGCGAATAGAAGGCGCAAGCTTGCGAGAACGCCTGATTCAGAAGCTACCGGGTCTTCGCGGAAACAATGACGCGGGCTGCTGCCGTTCGCGTGATCCACATCACTGACATTATCCAATGTTGACTAGAAAATGGTAGCAACAGTTGTTACCGGTGTATAGAGGACCAGTTCCCGTGGGAGGCCTTTATGTCGGTATTTCGGATCCTGGTTGCAGATGACCATGAAATAGTACGCAAAGGCCTGGTCTCGCTGCTGCAGGCCCAACCGGAGTGGCAAGTAATCGGCGAAGCGGGCGATAGGCGCGAAGCCGTGGAAAAAGCGCTTCAGTTGAAACCCGATGTCGTCATTCTCGACATCGGCATGCCCAGCCTGAACGGGCTCGAGGCGACGCGGCAGATTTTGAAGTCGAATCCTCAGGCGCGAGTTTTGATCCTGACGCTGCACGATTCGGACCAGGTAGTGCGCGAAGTGTTGAATGCGGGCGCGCGGGGATTTTTGCTGAAGTCCGATGCGGCCCGCGATCTCGTCGCCGCTGTCGAGGCATTGCGGCACGACAAGACGTACTTCACGTCGAAAGTCGCGTCCATGGTGCTCGAGGGCTATCTCAAGGGCGGCACGCCGGGCACTCCCGTTACTCTTGGGCGAAACCGGCTGACGTCGCGCGAGCGGGAAATTGTGCAACTGCTACGCTCAACCCCAGCGCCAGCGCAACTTCCTTCGAGCTCTTGCCCTCGGCTGTAAAAACCGCCGAAACCCATCGCTCAAACATCATGCGAAAACTGCAACTGCACACGGTGAGCGATCTTGTGCTATACGCAGTACGCAACAATATTGTGCAAATCGTGCAGGCCGGGATTAAGTAATCGCATAGGCGGGCAAAGCTGGCAATTTCCAACGTCTGCTACCCGGAAACCAAGCATCGAAGCACGAGACCGCATTGTACCTGCGTAACACGATAGCGACCCAGAATGGCCGACAAGGCGAATGGAAAGCGCAAGCCTAGCAACGCGATATTGGTGACTGGGATCACAGACAGAGACTTCTGGTTCTGATACCTATTGCGAAACAACATAGGATAGCGGCAGTTGAGAATCGTTCCCGAGTCGCGCCGATGTAACAAGCCACTCGTCTTGGGACCTCTGGGCTTTTGCTGATTTGTGGGCACCCTTTGTTTCCTGATCCTCGGAGTTCTTCGCTGCTGCAGAAAACGGTCTATCTCATCCTCATAGACATGTAACTGCGCCTTTTAACCTCGCGTTGCGAAGCACAATGCGAAGAGAGGACGTTCAAGAATGGAGAACCCCGAGAACAATGAGGGTTGGGTTCAGCTTTACAGATGGGCAGTCACGGAGCGCGATACCGCGAAATTGGTTATCCGCATTTCCGAAGCTCAAGATGCGATAAAGCACAGGACCAGAGAGTTGTGGTACGCCGGAGCAGAAGGACATGAAGAACTAAACCGACTGCATGCAGCATTTCGCTATCTGGATATACTGCGTGCATTCGGGAGCCGTGGGAGGGGCCAGGCAGCCTAAGCCTGCGAATTCTGAATGAAGATCCTCGCCGACTGACGACCGCTTTATGACAAGCCGTTTTGTTCGTCACTGAGGACCGGGAGGTCCTTCTACCAGCGAGTTGACTAGTGCAAAAAGAAGCGTAAGACGGTCATTGCTGCACAGCACGAGTCATCGGATTCAAAACCTGAGTTGACGTTACATCGGTATAGCACTCAGAATAGCCAGAAAAGGCGAATAAAAAGCGCACACTTGTGCTATGCCTGATTTCGGAAACTGACTTCCGAGTAGCTCGTGACCCGCTCGCAATATAAGCTCCTCAACTCGACTTCAGGAATCTAAGAAGGGCGGATGATTAGACGTCCAGATTCATTTTGCGAAGAAGTGTCGCGAATCGTGAGTCATTTCGGACGGGATCCAAGAAGGCATAGCTCTTGATCGGCGTCATCATGGGGTCACGCTCCTCGATGGCACGATCCATCCATAAGAAGGCCTCGTCCAGTTCCCCAAGCCCAAAGTGGATCCACGCAAAAGAACTGGGTGGAACGTATGCTCGGGCAGCCACTGCTGAGAGATTCTGGAGAAGATTTCTCGCTTCGGAGGTGTTCCCGCCCTGCGCCAATGCCATCCCGAGCCATCCCCGTACCATTGGGGAGTTGCCGGAGAGCTCGCTCGCCTTGCGAAGAGCAACGACTGCGTTATCGAATGCATGCTGCATGCAGCATGCCTGACCCACGATCAAATATCCCACCTCGTAGTTCGTATCGAGCTCAATCAATCGACGGGCCTCCTCGATCGCTTGCTCGTACTGGCGGTCAAACCACAGCATCACCCCAAGCCATGAACGAATAATCATCGACAGTGGGTCTGATTCTAGAGCCATTTTGATTTGTGTAATGGCCTCTTCCAGACGGCCAAATGGCATCAATTCGCCCATCGCGTAGCGGAGCTTCACCACTGGTGAGGTTGGGTTCAGTTCCAATGCGATGCTCATCTCTCGCCGCACTTCGGGCCAATCATAATCGACCTGCTTGCGATACATACCAAGCAAGGCATGGGTATCGGCCAGACTGCTGTCAATTTCCAGCGCCCTCACAGTGTAGAACAATCCTCGGGAGCACGTTTCCTTTGGCGGCAAATATCCAAAAAAACCCAAATACCAGTAAAGCTCCGCGAGAGCATCGCACGCCAGCGCAAACTCCGGATCGCGTTCGAGGGCATTTTCAAGGTACTGTTTGGCTTGTTTGAAACCCTCCGCGGAGAGCTTATAGAGCTGAAAACGACCTCGGAGATAGAGGTCGTAGGCCGCCAGGTTCCGAGTCGGTTTCCGCGAGGCGCGCTCGACGTGCGACGCGGAGCTGGACTCCTTCACTCTGGTAGTAGCAACCTCCGCGGCAACCTCCTGCGCAATGATGTCCTGCATTCTAAAAATATCGTCGGCGTCACCAAGGTACTTTTTAGCGAAAACGTGCGTTTGGTCTGTGACCTTGACAAGTTGCACATTTATTCCGACCTGTCGCTCAGTACGACGGACAGCACCTTCCACAACATAATCGACAGCTATTTCGTGACCGATCTGCCCAACATTCTTGCGACTGCCTTTGAAACGCATGGCGGTCGTGCGGGCGATCACGCCAAGATGTTTCGGCGAAACGGCCGCTATCGCGGTGATGATCTCGTCGGTCATGGCATCACTGAAATAGTCGTCGCCGGGGTCGCCACTCAGGTTCACGAACGGAAGAACTAAGAGCCTAGGTACATTTGTTGTGGGAGGTGCCGACGTTGAAGGAAGCGAATGCACCGCGGCGATAAAGCGGTAGCCCCGCTTGGGAAGCGTTTCTACGAAGCGAGGATGCTCGGCGGAGTCGCTCAGGGCTTCGCGCAAACGTCCGAGGACGGTGTTCAGGTTGTTATCGAAATCGACGAAAACATCGTCGTGCCATAAGCGGTGCCGTAGTTCTTCGCGTGTAACGAGTTCTCCTGGATGCTCAAGGAGCGCCGTAAGCAGTGCTATCGATTTCTCACGCAGAGGAATCCTGAGGCCCCGCTTGAAGAGTTGGCCGGAAGCGACATCAACTTCATAGCAATCGAAGCGGACAATGCTGGACATAGTCCGGTTCCTGCACCTGCGATTCGTCACGAAGCGTACCCACTGGTCGGGCCTGGGTAACGGGTAAGCACCGCAAATTCATTGTAGTACGTGGTAAGGAAAAAATGGGCCAAAAATGATGCACATGCTATTTCCTTTGGCTTTGAGTAGCGATCAAGATGAATCGCAAGTAGGAGGCAAATATGTTTAAGGCAAAGCTCACTTTCCTAATGCTCGTCTTGTTTTTCGCAACATCCGCGCTCTATGCAGCCCCTCCCGAGAACTGCTCAGTCGCAACTCTCAAGGGAAGTTATGGCTTCTTTGGTGAAGGCCCGGCGACACTTGCCGGGACGCAGTTAGTCGTCGCTGGCATTATCCGCTTCGATGGCAATGGGAGTCTTTCCGGCGAGTCCCTTGCGAACGTGGGAGGGTCGGGTGGTACTCCTGTAGGTGGGTTCGTCGGGACGTACACGGTGAGCCCAGACTGTACGTATTTGGGTGTACACACAGGCGAGGGAGTGGAAACACTCCATTTTGTAGGGACGATCACGGGTAGCGGCATGTTGCAGGAAACTCGTTTTGTGGTGACGGATCCCGGATGGGTCGCGCTTGGAACTGACAAAAAGATTCAGCCAGGTGACTGTTCACTTTCGAGTCTTAAAGGCTCCTACGCGCTCTTTGGGCAGGGTTCGGTTACTGCTCTCAATCCGCCCGCGCCGATCGCTCATGTTGGAACAGTCACCTACGACGGTGCAGGGAAGTTTATCGGCAGCGACACAATCATGCTGAACGGTGCCATGATTCCAGACACGTTCACTGGGACTTACACCGTCACTGAAGAGTGCCGCATATCCGTCGAGATCACCAGCACCGCAGTGGGTGTCGTTCACGAAACCGGATGGATCGTGGGAGTAGGAAAGTCGCAGGAAGTTCGACTCATCGGGACAGATCCAGGGTTGATGGTCGTTGAGGCAACTCGAAAGCAATAGGCATGAATGTTATTCAGTACTAAACGGAACCAACACAAAAACGGCCGCTTGCGGGCGCGAGCGTGGGCGGCTGTTTGCTTCGGGTTGAGATGGAAATCGCCAGTGTTCATTGTGTGGGGAACATCATACGCGAAACGAAGAGACCACTCTGCAGAAAGTGATGATTGGCGAAATATCGCCATTTCGCTCATTGACCCCGGAAAAAGTGAAGAAAAGGCGCAAAGTTGCGACAAGGCCTGGTCGCAACAGCTACGCAGCATTAGTGTGATGGAAAGAAAAAGCCGCCCAGCGAGCGGCGGCTCTGGATGGGCCTTCAAGTCGCAAATTATTCATGATCCTTATCGACAGTGATCTTGGTGGTACTTACGTAGTTGACAATCAATCCCGGAACTAGGCTCATCGCTCGCAACCCTTTTCGGTTCTCAACGAAGACGCCCTTAAAGTGCGGACCCGGAAGGCCAGCCTGCGCAAAAGACGTTATTGTGAACGTCACTATACATTGCTTATTGACCGTGTATGTGCTGGGGTACTGAGTGTCGGGAGCAGGAAAAACATCATCAATCCTTTGCGTGTCGATGATGAGAAGGTTTCCTTTCCCATCGAACTTGAGCGTTCCTACCGAGGAGAACGTTCCCGCCGGAGCACCGATTGGGTTTGTCGCGAGTACCGTTCCAAAACCCTCGTATCCGTAGGTTCCGGCAACGTTGGCCACGGTGCAGCCATTCTGGGAAGCAGAGAGAGTTGGGACAAACAGGCTGCAGACCAGAATGGCCGTGGTAAAGACAACTGCGAGTGGGTTACGCATATCTTGAATCTCCTTCTGGAAAATTGTGGATTTTGGGGTGATGACAAGTATGTGGTTCGTGCTATACCCCTTCTCTACGCTTCCAATAAATTCTCGGGCATTCGCCTCAGGGGGTGTTGCGTCTCAGCCAGCAGGGCTCTTCGGGGAGGCGAAAGAAATTGCGATTAAGATTCAATGCGCGTACTAGGGTTTTGTCAGTGATGCTGATCACCACTGCGTGTGGCAAGGCTTTAAAAGATGTGTACTTGGCGTGACCTGCTCCCCTAATTTCGCACAAAGCTGAGTATGATTTCAGCGAAGGGAAGGGGAAGAGGCTATGTCGAGAACCAGGCACACGGAAGCGCAGATGATCGGGGCGCTGAAACAACTGGAAGCGGGGCGTAAAGCGGAAG
>DASVAJ010000076.1:0-7662 GCA_036376415.1 Terriglobales bacterium | reverse complement strand
CAAGTGGCGAAAGTGGCGAAAGCCATGGTGCTCATTCTGACCTTGGGAGCCCTCATGCTCGCCATTTACAGCTCCATGAGCCTGATGTCGCTCTTGTTGATGGGTTTCGCGGGCGTCACGCAACTTTTCCCTGGAGTCATTCTCGGCTTGTTCTCCAAGCGAGTAACAACGGCGGGAATCTTCGCCGGCCTGCTCGCCGGAATCGTGCTCTCGGTGGCGCTCATGCTGACCGGGCGCGACCCTTATCATGGCCTGAATGCCGGGTTTCTTGCGCTCGGTCTGAACTTTGCCGTGACCGCGGCCGTCACTGCACTGACGCCTGCTGACGCCAACGGATTTGGTCAACCGGAGTTGCCGCTGGCTGCGAACTCCGCCAAAGCCACGTTTACCTAGCGCTCACCGGCTTCTCGGCTTGCTTGTGAAAATCCGGGCTGCCCCAAGAGCTAGAATAGACGCGGCATTTCGTGGGACTTCTTCCCCCACATATTTTCTCGGAGGCAATCATGGCGTCAACGGAAGTGGCATCTCTGCGTCCACAGGCGCAAGACGCCGAGCGAATTTTCCAACTGGGAACGGGATTCATATTCACCGCGGCATTGCAAGCTGTCGTTCGCCTCAGGATCCCGGATTTGCTGGCCAAAGGCCCTCTCCCGGTCTCCGAAATAGCCGCGCACGCCGCCGTCAACGCCGATGCACTCTATCGCGTGCTGCGCGTGCTGGCGAGCGTTGATGTCGTTCAGGAATTGCCGGGGAAGACCTTTGCACCTACGTCGGTTTCGGAACTGCTCCGCTCCGATGTGCCGGGTTCCATGCGCGACATGGTCCTGTGGATGGGCAATCCTTTTCATTTCAAGGTATGGGCAGAACTCGGATACTCGGTGGAGACCGGCAGACCGGGCGTCGAACGGGCTTACGGCAAGCCCGCCTTTGAGGCCATTTACAGCGATCCCGAAATTGCTTGCGACTTCAACAACGCCATGAGCTGCCTCAGCCGCATGATTGCGCCTGCGTTGCTCGAGGCCTACGACTTCTCCGGCATCGGCACGCTGGTGGATATTGCAGGCGGACACGGCGCCGTTCTGTGCGAAGTCCTCAGCCGTTACCCGAAGATGAAAGGCATTCTGTTTGACATCCCCAATGTCCTCCAAGAGGCGAATTGCCACATCTGCAACCTGAAGATGGATGAGCGTTGCCAGGCGATTTCTGGCGATTTCTTTGAGCATGTTCCGGCAGGCGGAGACGCCTATTACATGCAGCACATCATTCACGACTGGGATGATGAGCCGGCGCTGAAAATTCTAGGCAACTGCCGGCGCGCGCTGGAGGGATGCCCACAAGGAGTGCTGCTGATCGTGGACAGCGTGGTTCCCCAGAACTCTGAGCCGCACACCAGCAAGTGGCTCGATCTCGAGATGCTGCTCATGCCCGGGGGCCGCGAGCGCACTGAGCCCGAATGGTACGAACTGCTCGGCAAAGCGGGCTTCGAGATCATCCGCATCCTGCCGCTGAAGGCGGCAGAGAGCGTGATTGAGGCCAGGGTAAGGTGACCGCCTGATGCTGTGCTGGCTTTAATGTGCCAGGAACTCGAACTTGCGAATCACCACCGACTGATCCTGGGCCGGGGTTTGCCGGAAGCACCAGAGATTGATGCCTACCGGGGCGGCGACCTGGGGAATGTTGGTTGCGTCTGAGGTGTACGTTTCGGTTTTGATCACCTCCGCAAGTTTCCCGATGGGCTGAGCGCCGTTCATCAGCGTGAACACGATGTGATCCGGAAACCACTCCATCCGGGCGGTGGTCAGGGTTCCGCCGCTGACGCGAAAGTTGTCTTCCCACGCGGAAACTCCCTTAGGCTTGCGATGCCCAGTGGCGGGATAAACCGTAAAGTCGGCATTGCATCCATGGCAGGTCTTATTCCATTGGGAAAACTCGATGTCGATTTCGTCTTCCGCGTCGGTGCCGATGTGATGCGTTGGGCCATAGGTGAACAGGCCTAGCACGGTCGTTGGATCCATGGCGTACACATTGCCCTCCACGATCCATTGATACGTTCCGAAGCTCAAATTGTCGGTCGTGAACAGTTCTGACGCGGTCCATTTTCCGTTCTGCTTCACGATTTGCAGATGCAGATACCCGTGCTCATCGATTGTGACATTGGCGGGATTGCCCGGCGCGACCCCAGCCATGCCACCGTTGGTCAATTTCCAAGTGCGGCCAGACCACGTGACCGTCTGGGCGAAAGCAGATGGCAAGGTCAAGAACGGGGCGCAGCTAAGCATGATCCAAACGGCTACTGTTTTCGGCATGGTTGCCTCTCGGTCGTAGTGGCCGGCCTAGTGGGCCACCTTCGTCCTTAGGGTTTTGTCGGGGATTATAGAAGAAATGGGTGCCCCACCCTTCGCGGTGTTCGAAGGGTGGGAGGCACAGACCTGAACGTCCAAGGCGGTGGCCGATCTCACTTCCGCCGGCGTAGCGTGGCGAGAAGTGGCACCCGGCAAGGAAATGCGACCTGCCGGGTGCAAGAATTCTTAGGCTGCTGCCCTGCGAGTTTGTTGCACCGACCTCACAAACTTCAGCAGGTCGGCGTTGACTTCATCCTGGTGGGTTGAGGTAAGCCCGTGGGGCCTGCCCGGATAGTAAATTTCCTGCGCCCCTTTGATCAGCTTGGCCGACTTCTTCGAGGAGTCGTGGATGGGAACGACCTGGTCGTCCTCGCCGTGCATGAGCAGTGTGGGCACGTCGAACTTCCTGAGGTCCTCGGTAAAGTCGGTTTCGGAAAATGCCTTAATGCAGTCGTAGATGTTCTTAAGGCCTCCCTGCATGCTCCAGAGCCAGAACTGGTCGAGTATTCCCTGCGAAACCTTTGCGCCCGGCCGATTCGCGCCATAGAACATCACGGCAAAGTCTTTGTAAAACTGGGAGCGATCTTTGAAAAGGCTGCTGCGCAATCCGTCAAACACTTCCATCGGGATCCCTTCGGGATTGGCAGGGGTCTTCACCACGAGCGGCGGCACTGCGGCAATCAGCACGGCTGCGGCCACGCGCCTGGTGCCGTGCCGTCCGATGTAGCGGGCGACTTCGCCTCCACCCGTGGAGTGACCTACAAGCGTGACCTCCTTGAGATCGAGAGCTTCAATGACCGCGGCCAGGTCATCGGCGTATCCGTTCATGTCATTTCCCGACGAAGCCTGGGTGGAGCGGCCATGGCCGCGCCGGTCGTGCGCGACCGTGCGAAAGCCGTTCTGGGCGAGGAACAGCATTTGTCCGTCCCAAGCATCTGCATTCAGCGGCCATCCATGCGAAAACGTTACGACTGGACCCTTGCCCCAGTCCTTGTAGTAGATAGTCGTGCCATCTTTCACCGTAATTGTGCTCATATAAGTTCCTCCTTTTTTGCTAAATGGACCTACTTCCATGCTGGTTTTACTTAGCTGGCACCAGAATCGGAGCGCCCTTGTCCTTCACTAGGAACACGACGAATTTCGCCGGTTTGGTCTTGCTTGCGTTCCGCCCAACGACGTGAACGTCATTCGGGCCTTCGTAGAAGGTCTGACCAGGTGTCAGAGTGACTTCTTTTCCACCTCTCACCTGCATAACGATCGAACCTTCCAGGACATAAACAAACGCCTGCGCATTGTGGCGATGGATTGGATCCGAGCTGCCCGGCGGATATTCCACCGTGATCATCACTCCTTGTTTGCCGGGAATGTTGGTGAAGTCTTTCGACATGAGCTGCGTCACTTTGGCCTCTTGTGCGGCGAGCGTGCTGCACAGGAGACATGCCATCGCAAACACCAGTTTCGTGAATGTCATAAATGACCTTTTGCTGTGGACCGGCGCAATCTCAGTGCGTCGCCATGGCGATTACGCTGCTTTAGCGATACGTGCTGCGGGTTGCGTGAGCCAGGTTTCAAAACGAGTCTCTCCCAGTCGCGGGTTGTCGCCAGGCAGCAATGTTGTCTGGCTGACCTTCGCCCCACCGTAACGGGCGTTTGGATCAGCGATCACTTGGCGCGCATCTTTCAGCGAGGCCAACCGCCGTTGTACGAGTTCATCCACGCGAAACTGTTCCGGACCGGCAATTTCGACGATTCCGCTTACCGGCTGACCTGCTGCAACTCTGGCGACACCGCTGGCAACATCGTCGGCCGCCATTGGCTGGAAAAGCACTGGGGGTAAGTGCACCTTGCCGTCGACCATGGAGATGTCGGCCAGTCCCTTGAGGAACTCGAAGAACTGCGTGGCGTGCACGATGGAATAGGGGATCGAAGATTCTCGGATCAGTTTTTCCTGGGCAATCTTGGCGCGGAAATAGCCGCTTTCCGACAGCCGGTCGGTTCCCACAACCGAGAGGGCCACGTGATGCTTCACCTTCGCCGCGGCTTCCGACGTAAGCAGGTTGCGGGTTGATGTTTCGAAGAACTTCAGCACTTCGGCGTCATCCCAGGAGGGAGAGTTCGACACGTCCACTACTACCGCGGCGCCTTTCAGCACTTCGGCCAGCCCTTCGCCGGTGAGAGTGTTGACTCCCGTGTTGGGTGCTGCCGCTACAGCTTCATGCCCGTGCTCGCGAAGTTTGTTGACAAGCTTGGATCCAATCAGCCCAGTACCGCCAATGACTACGACCTTCATGATTGCCTCCTTTTCCTATGTTTGACCGAGCACTTTGAGAGTCCTCGGTTTTAGACAGACAAATAGCGTGGAGCGGATGAGACCGATGCGCGCTTCGCGCCCTAGGCGCGGGGGATCACTCAGCTTTCGCGCCCGACAATAAATCGATGTCGAACAGCGCGGGAGCTTGCAATGCCGGTTGTGTTACGCGTGTGAACGTGCTTGCTCCTTTCGCTGGCTAGGGGTGAAAGGAAACCCGCCGCAGGCGCGGACTGACTTGATTTATCCGACGAGAACGACAAGCCCGAGTGGCTAACGGTTGAGTAGATGGGCGAGGCGCAACGGACGGAAACGTAGCAACCGTCTGGCGTACCGCGTTTTCACATGTAAATGATACTTAAGGGATACTAGCGATTCTAAGTGGCGTCAATCGGGTAAAGTGTGTAGGGCAGTTGGCGTGCCGAGCGACATCATGCCGCGGGATCAATCAGGTTCTGCGCCGATGAAGGCTCCTCGGCCAGCACTCGCACACGCCGGCGTTTGGTCAGGAAATCGAAGCCCCACTGCAGCAACACAAACAGGCGATTGGCAAAACCGATGAGAAAGTAAATATGCACGGTCGCCCAGAGAAACCATCCGGCGAAACCTGCAAACCGAATGAAGCGTAAGTCGGCGACCGCGTACGTTCGGCCCACGATCGCGAGATCGCCTTTATCCCAATACCAGAACGGTTGGGGTGGCGCTCGCTTCTCCACACGGCGACGGATGACCTCCGCCACGTACTTGCCCTCCTGGATGGCGGGTTGAGCCACGCCCGGCATCAGCATCGGCGGCCGTTTAAGGCCGAATAGGTTTCGCACCGGAGCGACAAGATGAGCCGTGTCGCCGATCACAAAAACCTCCGGATGATCACGCACGGACAAATCCGGTTCGACCATGACCTTGCCGGATTTGTCGGTTTCCGCTCCTAGCCATCGCCCCGCGGCAGACGCAACCACGCCGGCTCCCCAGAGTACAGTTCCGGCCGGAACTCTGTCTCCGCCAACCACGATTCCCTCCGCATCCACGCTCGTAACCCGAGTGCTGGTGAAGACCTCAACGCCTAGACTCTCCAGGTGCCGTTGCGCCTTGAGCGACAGCGCCTCGGGATATGCGGGCAGAACGCGAGGTGCGGCCTCATAGAGAAGGATCCGCGCGGTTCTGGGATCTATGTGGCGAAAGTCGTGCGCCAAGGCCATGCTCGACATTTCGGCGAGCGTGCTGGCCATCTCCACGCCCACGGTTCCGGCGCCCACCAGCACAAAGGTCAGGAGGCGGCGAATTTCTTCCGCGGACTTCCCTTGCGAGGCCGCAGCTAGCGCTTCAGCCCGCTCGAAGGCAAGCAGGATTTTGCTTCGAATCACGTCGGCATCATCGAGCGATTCGAGGCCGGGCGCGAATGCCCGCCATTCATCGTGCCCAAAATAGTTGTACTGGATCCCGGTGGCAAGAATTAAAAAGTCGTAGGCTAAGTCTCGGTGTTTGAGATGGACAAGGTGCTGGTTCGGGCTGATGCCAGTGACTTCATCGAGCAACACGTCCGTATTTTTTTGATGGCTGAGAATGGAGCGCAGCGGCCCCGCAATCTCATCATCCGAAAGCAGTCCCGTGGCCACCTGGTAGAGCATGGGGCGAAAGAGGTGGTAGTTCCGCTTATCGATTAGCGTCACGCGAACCGCAGCGGAGCCCAAGTGACGGGCCGCGGACAGTCCCCCGAAGCCACCACCGACGATGATCACATGCGGTGCCATGAACTGCACCTCCACCACCCAAACACACTCATGGGATGAGTCATGACATTGCCTGGATTCCTCAATCCATGGCGTTTTTTTTCGCGGCTGTGGCGACGTTATGGGATTAGAACGGAAATGGTCAGAAAAGGCAGACGGAACACTGCTGGTGTTTTGCCGCCCTCGGCGAAAAGGAAGTTACGTTCTGTCGGTCCCAGCTTCCTGGCAGTTTCGTGGGCGAGGCCGCAAGCTTACGTTTCTCGCCACGGGTCAACCAGGGCGATGCCCGTATCCTGAGAGTGTGCTGTATTGCGCGTTGCGAGCGTGGCATGGCGCGCGAGGACTATACCCGCGATCATGGTGTCGCGCAGTTCCACCGGGCGGCCTACCTGCTTCCTGCGGGCCATCAGCGCCGCCGCGTGCTCGGCGGCATCGTAATCAAACGCTGCGATCCTGTTCCGGATCGATTCAAGAAACGAATCGAATGCCTGCGACAACGCTGCCCGCTTCCTTCCCCGCGGCAGAAGCTGGATTCCAAACCTCACCTCAAGTGCCGTGATCGAAGTGATCCAGATTGAGTCTTCCGGTTGATTATCGAGCCAGCGGACAACCGCCGCTTCGGGAGTCGCTCTCATCACTGCCGAGAGGACGTTCGTATCCAGAACAATCATTCGTCAAACTTCGCCGGAGTGAGGGTGTGCCCGCGCAGTTCGGGAATTTCGGTGTCGAATCCGTGCTTGCGGAAAAGCGAGGCAATCCTCGTTCCCAGGCCCTCCCGCGCTGGTTCGTCCTGGCTGACGGAATTGCGCAGGATTTCGCGCGCTTCCTCCTCCATGCTGCGGCGGTGTTTCCGCGCGCGCTCTCGCAGCCGCTCTTTCACGGAATTCTCGAGATTGCGCACGATGAGCTGTGCCATAGTGATATCATGATATCACAAGCGCTTGGGTGGCCCACACAAACGTCCTTTGCTGGTGTGGGTATTTTCATTGCGGGCTTATGATCCCGGCCTTGAGTGGTTGAACGAAGTTGAACTGCCCTACTCAGGCCAAAGTAAGGCTTGAGTGGGGCCACCCGCCCACTCCTTTACACCTTCCATTCCAACGTGTTAGCCTAAACGCATACAATCCAACGATTGGAAAATTAGAAGGAGTGCATCAGGTTAGTGCTAGCCAGAGAGCAAAAGAAATCCCTCATTGACCAGTACGGAACGCATCCCACCGATACGGGCAGTCCAGAAGTCCAAATCGCTCTGTTGAGCGAACGCATTGGTCAACTGACGGAG
>DASVAJ010000074.1:0-144718 GCA_036376415.1 Terriglobales bacterium | reverse complement strand
GCCTCCGGGAAAAGAGTCTACCGCCTCGCTGCAGGCGATCATTGAGATCGATTACCAGATTTGAAGCCCACTGCGACGGCAGTTCGGACTATCCGGATTTGCGCTCCGCATCCACATCCGGCAGTACGGGAGCCTGCTTGTCAGCCAGCCGCTGCTCTTTTTTGGCGAGCAGTTGATTGATTTCCTGCACCAGTTGGAGCAGTTTGTCGGGGTCTTGCTCGCCCCCTGCTTCTTGGCAAAGTTGCATCCAGCGCTCAGCGTTATCATTTGTCAGGTTTGTCATTACTCGAAGCCCATTCTTTGCGACCGCAGCGTTGCTTCCGAGATACGCAGGACGGTGAGGGTTTCGGCGACACGTAGACTCGTGCGTTCCACGCGCTTTTGTATTACCGCGACGACCTGGTCTGCTCTGGCGAGCCTCTCGGTCAGAGGCATTGACTCGCGGCTACGAGCACTGGCTGTGGGTTCCATGACAATAAAGTAGCGAACGCGACCACCGGAATCTGTCCTCATAATGACCTTTTGGAGTGTAAATGCCCGGTTGCGCCGAAGCAGGTACTACGGCGCATATTAGCGCTTCGGGCGGACGCCATATTTGTCATCTAAATGACGTTCCACGGAACAGCGCTTATGTCCAGCTCACGTCCGCCTGAAAATCTCTTGCTCGCCGCCCTGCCCGAGGCCGAAAGGGACCGCCTGGACCCGTTCCTGCATCGCGAGGAGATGCAGGCAGGTCAACCGATCACCGCCCCGGAGGAGCCGATTGAGAATGTCTATTTTCCCTACGATGCCGTGACCTCCACGGTACAGGAGATGAGTGACGGCTCCAGCATTGAGACTGGCCTCATGGGAATCGAGGGCCTGGCCGGCGTTCAGGTGTGGCTGCGCCAGCGCGCGACCGCGTCCACAACCTTTGTGCAGGTGCCAGGCTCAGGACACCGGATGAGCACCGAAGATTTTATTCGCGAGGTGCGCGAGAAACCGTCGCCGTTGAATGACCTGGTGGCCGCCTACGTGCACGGGTTCCTGGTACTGACATCGATGACGGCGGCATGCAACCGCATGCATTCCATCGATCAGCGCCTATGCCGCTGGCTGCGAATGACCTACAACCGGGCACGTCGTACGGAGTTTCCCCTGCGTCACGAATTCCTGGCACAGATGCTGGGGGTGCACCGCCCCACCCTGTCCACCGCGGCCAGCATACTGCAGAAGGCCGGACTCATTAACTACCGCTATGGGAAGCTGACCATTCTCGATCCCGACGGATTGGTGAAAGGCGCTTGTGAGTGTTACTCCATGATGGAAGCGCAATTCGACAAAATCTTCGATCAGCCTTGGCGGAGGATGGCGCAGGCCCGGGAAAGCCGGATGGAGCGGGGGCTCTAAGTCACGACGCGCAGCCTATCGTTGAACTCTTGTCCTTGAGACTTGTACAACCCAGCCGTCTTCCACTCTGGCCCTCCCTGCTGCTGCGGTCCTTGGCAATGCAATCACCAGGTTCTGTGACTGCACTCACAGCCGTCACTGATGCCTCAGTCCTAGGATGCCAACGGGTAGGTAGAATTCCATGCCTGAAGGTGCCGCAGGAGTTTCGGGTGCGCGTGCCCAAGCGACGACTGAGCACGCCGTGCTCGCGGCCGACCAGCTGCGCCAACTGGTCTCTGCTCTGCTTCACCGGGGCTACAGGGTGATCGCGCCAACCGTACGCGATGGGGCTATCGTTCTTGAGCCCATTGAGTCTTCTCAAGACCTGCCACTGGGCTGGACGGACGAGCAGGAACCTGGCCGCTACCGAATAAAGCTTCGAGACGACCAAGCCTTGTTCGGCTATGCAGCCAGCCCGCATAGTTGGAAGAGATTTCTTCATCCCCCTGAAATGCGGCTCTGGGCGGCGGTTCGAGACAATGGCTCCTTTCGTATCCTGAACAATGAAGAGCCGCGCCAGCCTCTGGCGTTGCTTGGGGTCCGCGCTTGCGACCTGGCGGCCATCGCGGCGCAAGACCGGGTCCTGCTCGAGGATAAGTATCGCGATCCCATTTATGCTTCGCGGCGTGAAAGCGCTTTCGTCGTCGCCGTGCAATGCGCCCAGGCTGCTGCCACTTGCTTCTGTGCCTCAATGGGGAGCGGCCCGAAGGCCAAAGCTGGTTTCGACCTGGCCCTCACCGAACTCATCGACGATGGTGGGCACCGCTTCGTGGTGGAAGTGGGCAGCAACCGCGGCGCAGAGGTCCTTTCTGAGCTTGAAGTCACGGATGTTCCGCCGCACGACCTGCAGAGGGCAGAGTCTGCTGCCGCCACGGCCGCCGCTCAACAGTTGCGCAAGATCGAGCGCGACGGGCTCAGGGAACTGCTCTACGACAACTTCGACCACGGCCGTTGGGACGAGATCGCCAGCCGCTGCCTGGCGTGCGGCAATTGCACCATGGTTTGCCCCACCTGCTTCTGCATCACCGTCGAAGACACAACCGATGTTTCAGGACAGCACGCCGAGCGCTGGCGGCGCTGGGATTCGTGCTTCACACAAAACTTCTCCTACATCCACGGAGGCAGCATCCGGGCTTCCGCCAAGGCGAGGTACCGCCAATGGATGACCCACAAGCTGGCCGCCTGGATCGACCAGTTCGGCACATCGGGGTGCGTGGGCTGCGGCCGTTGCGTCACCTGGTGTCCGGTCGGAATTGACATCACCCAAGAAGCTCGCGCCCTAAGAGAGGCAGTCCATGGAAACACTTGAACACGTCATCGCAGAACATCCGTTCTTCCAGGGCCTGGAACCGGAGTTCGCCAACCTGCTGGTGGGCTGCGCTTCGAACGCGCGCTTCCGCGCGGGAGATTACATCTTCCGAGAGGGTGGACCTGCCAACGAGTTCTACCTGGTTCGAAAGGGCAAAGTTTCGCTCGAGATCTTTGCTCCGCAGCGCGAGCCCATCATGGTCGAGACGCTCAGCGCGGGAGAGATTCTCGGCTGGTCGTGGCTGATCGCGCCCTACCAATGGAAGTTTCACGCCCGCGCTCTCGAAGACACGCTGGCGATTGTCCTGGACGGTAAATGCCTGCGCGGCAAGTGCGAACAAAACCGCGACTTTGGCTATGAACTACTGAAACGCTTTGTCGGAATTATCACTCAGCGCCTGGAGTCGACGCGCTTTCAATTGCTGGACGTTTATGCCGTTAAGTGAAGCAGGCGCGGTTCTGGCCGCAGCTGACCCGATGCTGCCCCGCCCGTACCTGGTGCGGCAGATCAGCAAGGAAACGCCGGACACGTTCACCCTCACGCTGGAAGCGGAGGATCGGGGTGACGAGCATGCCCGGTTTCAGCCGGGGCAATTCAGCATGTTGTGGGTTTTCGGCGTTGGCGAGTTGCCGATTTCCATCAGCGGCAATCCCGGGGAGACCGATCAACTGACCTACACCGTCCGCTCGGTAGGCCAGGCTACGCACGCCCTGGTCAGCCGGCAGCCCGGCGATGCCATCGGAGTTCGGGGTCCGTTCGGAAAGGGATGGCCGATCGAGGCCGCCAAAGGCAAAGACGTAGTCATTATCGCTGGCGGAATTGGCCTGGCTCCCCTGCGCCCGATGATTTACGAAGTGCTCCAAAATCGCTCGCAGTACGGGCGCCTGGTTTTGCTTTACGGCGCGCGCAGCCCGCGAGAACTCCTGTATCGAAAGGAGCTGGCAAGCTGGGCGCGCCAGCCGGATACCCAGGTGTTGGTCACCGTCGACTACGGCGGGCTCGGTTGGCACGGGCACGTGGGGGTCGTGACCAGTGTCTTCAAGTACGCGCGCCTGCAGGGATCGCGTTCGGTCGCTATGGTCTGCGGACCCGAGATCATGATGCGATTTGTCACCCGCGAACTCGAACTGCACGGACTGGCACGGGAAGATATCCATCTTTCGATGGAGCGGAACATGAAGTGTGCGGTCGGTTTCTGTGGCCACTGTCAGTACGGGCCGCATTTCATCTGCAAGGACGGCCCGGTATTCACATACGACCAGATGCACCCCTTGCTGGAGAAATATGAGCTCTAAGATCAAGCATGCCGCCAAGCCGAAGATCGCGGTGTTCAAGTTCGCATCCTGCGATGGTTGTCAACTCAGCTTGCTCGATGCCGAAGATGAACTGCTGAGCGTAGTGGGCGCCGTGGACATCGCCTATTTTCCCGAAGCCACGCGCGCCATGGAGAAGGGGCCGTATGACATCGGGCTGGTGGAAGGTTCCGTCACCACGCATCACGATGCGCAACGCATTCAGGAAGTGCGCCGGCAATGCAAAACGCTGGTTACCATCGGCGCGTGTGCCACGGCCGGTGGGATTCAGGCGCTGCGCAACTGGAAAGACGTGGATGAGTTCGTGCGCGTGGTCTACGCCACGCCTCAATTCATCAGCACCCTGAAGCTTTCCACCCCCGTCGCCGAGCACGTGCCGGTCGATTTCGAACTGCGCGGCTGCCCCATCAACAAGGCGCAACTGGTGGAGTTGATTGCGGCAACGCTGGTCGGGCGCAAACCCAATGTCCCGGTCCACAGCACCTGCCTGCAGTGCAAGCGCAGAGGCAACATTTGCGTCATGGTGGCGCGCGGAATGGCCTGCCTCGGTCCGGTCACGCAAGCGGGATGCGGCGCGCTTTGTCCCAGCTATGACCGCGGCTGCTATGGCTGTTTCGGGCCTATGGACACCCCGAATACGGGCTCGCTGACCAATCAATTCCGCATTTTGGGCCAGACCGACGGGCAAATTTCGCGCGCCTTCCGCGGATTCAACGCCTGGGCGTGGCAGTTCCGCAAGGCCGGCGAAGAGTGTGAACGGCGATGACAGGAAAAACCAGGACAATACGGGTTGACACGCTCGCCCGGGTGGAGGGCGAAGGGGCGCTTGACATCCGCCTGATCGGGGAACGGGTGGCGGATGTGAAGCTCCGCATTTACGAGCCACCACGCTTCTTTGAGGCGTTTTTGCGCGGACGTCATTTTTCGGAAGCGCCCGATATCACCGCCCGCATCTGCGGCATCTGCCCCATCGCCTATCAGATGAGCGCCGTGCACGCGATCGAACGCGCCCTGGGAATCAAGATCGATCCCGCGGTTCGGCTGCTGCGGCGCCTGTTCTACTGCGGCGAGTGGATCGAGAGCCATGCCCTGCATGTCTACATGTTGCACGCGCCCGACTTTCTCGGCTACCAGGATGTGATGGGCATGGCGCGCGATCATCGCGAGGTGGTCGAAAAAGCTCTGCGCCTGAAAAAAATAGGCAATCGCATCGTCAGCCTGATTGGAGGCCGGGAGATCCATCCCATCTCTGCGGCCGTGGGTGGGTTTCACAAGCTCCCGACAAAGGCCCGTTTGCGCGAACTGACGGACGACCTGAAATGGGCCCGCGATGCATCCCTGGAGACGGTGCGCTGGACTGCCACGCTGATATTTCCGGATTTCGAGCAGGACTACGAGTTCGTCGCCCTGCGCCACGGGGACGAATATCCGCTGAACGAAGGCCGGCTGGTCTCGAGTCAGGGCTTGGATATTGACGCTGCCGAGTACGAGGATCACTTCGTCGAGCAACATGTCCGGCATTCCAATGCACTGCATTCGGTGGTGCGGGGCAGAGGTTCTTATCTGGTCGGACCGCTGGCGCGCTTCAACCTGAACTTTGCCAACCTGCCGGACATTGCGCGACAAGCAGCGCATGATGCCGGTTTAAGGCCGCCGGTGAAGAATCCATTCCGCAGCATCACCGTGCGTGCCGTCGAGTTGGTGTTCGCCTGCGCGGAGGCGCTGCGGGTGATAGAGGAATACGAGCCTTCGGACGCGCCCCGCGGGGTACCCGAAAACCGCGCCGCCGTCGGGCAGGCAATTACCGAGGCGCCGCGCGGAATTCTGTACCATCGCTACGCCCTCGATGAAAACGGCATGATTATCGCCGCCAAGATTGTTCCACCGACCTCGCAGAACCAGAAGCGCATCGAGGACGATCTTCGGGAGTATGCCCCCCGCGTCGCCGCCTGGCCGCTCGACGAAGCCACCTGGAAATGCGAACAGGCAATTCGCAATTACGACCCGTGTATTTCGTGTGCGACCCACTTTCTAAAACTGAATATCGAGCGGGAGTAAAGAGTCCATGCGCATCCTTGCCTGTGGAAATTGCGAGCGCGCAGATGATGGGGCTGGAATTCTGGTGGGCGAGCGCCTGCAGGCGCTTGGCGTCGACGTTCAGGTGGAGAGTGGGGAAGCGCTGTCGCTGATCGAGGCCTGGAGCGGAGCGGACGAGGTGATCGTCATCGACGCGGTGCTTACGGGGGCGCGAGCCGGCACTGTCCATATCTGGGAGAACCCGCGAGCGCTGCCGGTGGGTGTTCAGGCGTCGAGTCATGGTTTTGGCGTGGCTGAGGCGGTTGAGTTGGCGCGGGCTCTCGGCCGTCTGCCGCGCCGGTTGCGAATTTTCGGAATCGAAGGTAAGGAGTTTCAGCTTGGGTCGAATGTTTCGCCAGAGGTGATGGCCGGGGTCGATGAAGTCGCGCGGCTCATCGAGGCGCAACTTCCGCTACAGCTCTGTGTGAGGTGAACTATGCAGGTCAGGGATGTGATGAATGCAAAGCCAAGCTATTGCGAGCCGCACTGGACAGTGGAGGCGGTGGCGGCGCTCATGGCGCATGTGGGCACGGGAATCTTGCCGGTGGTGGAGAGCGTGCTCAATCAGCGTGTGCTGGGCGTAGTCACCGACCGCGATCTCTGCGTGCGCGCCGTTGCCACCGGGCTTTACCCGGCGCACACCTGGGTGCGAGAGTGCATGACCCTGAACCCGATTTGCTGCAGTGCCCATGAGGGCGTGGAAGTTGCGCTCCGGTTGATGCGCAAGAACCAGGTGCGGCGCCTGCCCGTGGTGGATGCAGATATGCAGCTGCGCGGGATGTTGTCCATCAGCGATCTGGTGCGTTCCGAGGCAGCAGATCCTGAGGCGGTGTACGAGACTTTAAGACTGATTTGCAGGCCTTGCGTGGGCTCGAAGACGGAACTGGACATCGTCATGAGCCACGTTGCGTGATCCACCGCAGGATAAGGATAAGGTGCCTGTGCCTTTGCATTCTATGCATCAATACAGGAACTTGAGCGCCAACTGAATCAGCCGGGGCGGTTGCGCCGACTGAATGCGGTTGAAGGTTGGCGAACTGATGTCGCTGTCGGGAATGCGGAAGTTCGGGTGATTCAGGAAATTGAAGAATTCTGCCCGGAACTGGAATGACTTGCTTTCCGTAAGGCGAATATTCTTGAACGCTGAGAAATCCCAATCCTTGTAGCTGGGCCCGATAGCGATGTTTCGTCCTGCAGTGCCGAACTGCTGCACCGGAGACAGCGGGTTTGGCGTGATGCGCTGAAATGCGCCGGCGTTCAGCCACGCGCTGACGGTGTGCGGTCCATCATTCGGGTTTTGCCCGGCGACCAAATTCGGCCGATTCGCGGAGAAACCGCTGATTTCCGGCGCGCTGCCTTGTTCCGAGACATCATTGGAATCGAAAACGGTGAACGGGGTCCCGCTCATGAGCGTGGCGATGCCATTCAGTTGCCATCCGCCCAGCGCCTGCCCATACCACCCGTGCGGATGGGCAAAGAAGGGGAGATTCCATTGATAACTCAGCACGAAACGATGGCGCGCGTCGAATAACGACAGGCCGCGCTCCGCCGCCAGATTAAACGGGTTCTGCGCGAGATCGTTCTCGCCGGCGACCGGCTTTGATGCCGAACCGGTCATGTTGAACGAGGACGCGTCGTCGATATCCTTGGAATAGGTGTACGACGCCAGGAACGAAAGGCCATGGCTGAAGCGCTTGCGCAAGCTGGTTTCGAGCGCGTTGTACTCGGAGTTCGCGATACCGGCAATCAACCCGGTCGAGGAGTAGATACACTTGCTCGGCGCATCGTTCAGCGTGCATCCGGAGTACAACCGACGTTGATCGGCGTTGCTGGAAGTGGAGTTTGGCTGCCCCGAGGGATCAATACCTGGCACGTAGATCGCCGGATTTCCTTCGATGAAGCGTGGCAGCTTCGTGCCTTTCGTGCCCACGTATCCGACTTCAAACAGCAGATCCCTGCCAAACGAGTGCTGTAGGTTCAAGTCCCAGTCCTGCGTGTACGGCAGAGGGAGATTGGGCGTAAGGGTCAAGTTAGTCAACGGAGTCGAGAATTGCCCGGCCATCGGCGGAGGGCCGTTGAAGGGATCGGAGAAGTTGAAGAAGGGCGGCGGCAGCGCTCCCGGATTCGGCCCGATCTGCGGTGTCTGCAGGTACGGAGGGGCGCTGATCGGTGACTGCAGCGGCCCGCCCTGGCCAGTGTAATAGGGCTCATAGAAAATTCCGTAGGCCGAGGTGACCAGCCAGTTTCCAGTTCCGGTTGGGTCATAGGCAATTCCAACCCGGGGAGCAAATGCTTTCTTGAATGTCGGAATCAGGCCCGCCGGTACACCGGGATCTCCGGGATAAAGCAGGTCTTGCGGAGCATTGGGCATGACCTTGGATTGGCGTCCGGGAATCCAGAGGGTTTGCCGGTTGTGAATCTCGGTATAGGGGAAGGGAAGTTCGTAACGCAGGCCGTAATTCAGGGTAAACCGCCGCGTGACTTTATAGCTGTCCTGCGCGTACCCATTCAACGCATTGCCACGGATGCCGCGCGAGAAGTCGCCTCGGCCTTGGAGGAAGACCACCGGCGATCCCCATAGAAAGCTGGCGAACGAGTCGGTCACAGGAAACGGCACAAACACGAAAAATCCATTCGTGGCGATCCCCTGCAAGGCGTTGACCTGGAGGTGCTGATACCCGCCGCCAAACTTGATCTCGTGGGGGCCGCGCACCCAGCTTAACGAAGCCGAGTAGTCGAAGGCGTTCTCATAGGAGTTGCGCGGGCCGGTGATCGGATCGCCCACGCTGGTATAGCCATTGACCTGAATGAAAGGCGGCCCCACTGCGATATCAAGGCTGGGGGTGTAGGTGAAGCCAAGGCTTGCCGGGGTGGTGTGGTTGATGTGCTCGTCAACCAGAAACTTGTTTCGCAGATACGAGAAGCGAAACACTCCGACCGTACTGGCCGAAAACGTGTGCGTCTCCTGGCCGACGAAGTTCTGCGCGCGATGATCCTCGCCCACGGGATAGCCAGGAATCGTGGCGCCAGCTGTCGATAGCGGATCGATACGGTTGATGTTGCTGAACATGTAGCGGAAATTCAGCGTGTCGGCCGGAGTGAGATAGTGGTCGACGCGTATGCCGAACTGATTGCGATCGTCGCTGAGCGACTGTGAAGATAGAAATCCGTTGGTTCCGTCATTGGGTTTGGGAAACAGCGTCAGCAAGCTTTGCGAGAACGAACTCTGGGCCATCGGGTTTGCGGGGTTCGGACCCGGCATTTGGTTGAATGGGTATGGCTGGTTCAAGAAAACATTGAACAGCTGATCGTTCGGGTTGCTGCACATTCCCGTCGTCGGATCGACGTGCTCACCAGTCTGAGGATTGTTGCAAAGTTGCGAAAAATCTCCTTGCCGCTCCGCCAGCGATGGCACGGTGCTCACCTGATTCTCGGCTTGGCGTTTGCGAAAGCCTTCGTAATATCCGAAGAAGAAGGTCTTGTCGCGATGGATCGGACCGCCCATGCTGCCGCCGAATTGGTTCCACTTCAGCGGCTGGGGCCCGAAATAATTCTGAGCGTCGAAAGCGTCGTTGCGCACGAACTCCCACAGCGCCCCGTGAAACGAATTTGTGCCCGAGCGGGTGATGATGTTGGTAGTCGATCCCAAACTGTGGCCGAACTCAGCGCTGGAATTGTGCGTCAGGATGCGGAATTCCTCGATGGCATCGATGGGCGGCTCGAGTACGAATCCGCCGTCCACGCCGTTAAAATTGTTGGCGCCGTCGATCAGGAAATTGTTGGACTCGGGCCGTTGCCCGTTCACCGCGAAGCCCTGCTGCTCGCGCAAGGACCCGCCCGCCTCGAGAAGACCCGGAGTGAGCGGTACTACTCCCGGTTGTAACGTTCCCAGTTGCGAAAAATCACGGCCATTTAAGGGCAGGTCCACAATCTCGCGCTCCAAAACCGGCTGGCCCAGGCTGGTGACGGTGGGCTGAATGAGTTCCGTATCCGACTGAACCTCGATCTGCTCCTTTTCCGATCCGACGGCCAAATGCACGGGCACCACCGCCGTCTCGTTGACGTTGAGCGAGATGCCCTCCTGCACGTAGGTTTCGAAACTCGTTGCCTTGACCTCCAGGCGATAGTGGCCGACAGGAAGTTCGAGCAGCACGTAGTTTCCGTTGCGGTCCGTGGTCGTGGTGCGAGTGAGCCCGGTTTCGGCCCGCACCGCGGTGACGGTTGCGCTTTGTACCAGCGCCCCGCTAGGGTCGGTCACGGTTCCGCGGATGTTGGCCGTGATCTGTTGCGCCGAGGCACAGGCGCCGGCGAGCAGCATTACAAGAAAAACATTCCAGCCCTTCATTAGGAGGCTTCCTTTGTTGGATGTGTCACTGCCGCGAAGCGAAGTTGTCCTTGCAGACGAATTTAGGTCCACGAAAGTGTCGGGATTATCGACGGTGGTGGAGGTCAGAAACAATAACCTGAAAATAGTAGGCGAGCATTGGCAGAGTGATTTTTTTGTACTATTGTCCGGCGACGAGATATTTCAGTAATCTGCTGGTTTTTCTCTCGTGGGATGAACGCGCCCGTTCCAATCAATGCAGTGTCGAGCGACTCCTTGAAGCCCAAGGGCCTGGTGCGTCAACTCGGCCTGGCTTCGGCGACTGCAGCCGTCGCCGGGGAATGCATTGCCGTAGGAATTTTCCTCACCCCCGCAGGCATGGCGAAGTCGTTGGGCTCGCCGTTCTGGTTATTGCTGGTTTGGATTGCGGTCGGCCTCCTCACCATTAGCGGTGCGCTGACCTTTGGCGAACTGGCTTCGAGGTTCCCGCGCGACGGCGGCGTCTATGTATATCTCTTGGAGAATTTCGGACCCCGCGTGGCCTTCCTCTATGGCTGGATGTGCCTGCTGGTGCTCGATCCCGGGCTGACCGCAGCCCTGGCGACCGGACTTGCCAGTTATGCGGCGTACGTTTTTCATTTCTCAACAATCGCGATGAAGCTCCTCGCGGTGGCGGTGATCTGTTCGCTCTGTATTCTCAACGTCCTCAGCCTGCGGATCAGCGCAGGCGTGTTGCGCTGGACTACATGGCTGAAGCTGGGGATTCTGGGTGTGCTGATTTTTTGGGCTTTAGCTTTCCGGCTGGGCTCCTGGTCGAACTTCGTGCCGTTTGTGCATCAGAACAGCGGATCGCTGCCGCTCGGGCCGGCGCTGGGCGCGGGAATGGTGGGCGCGTTCTTTTCCTTCGGCGGTTGGTGGGACGTGAGCAAGATCGGCGGCGAGATGCGCGATCCCGGCCGCACCCTGCCGCGCGCCATGCTGTTGGGCGTGCTGCTCGTGACTGCGGCTTACATCCTGGTCAGCGGAGTGTTTCTTTACCTGGTTCCGGTCGCCAAAGTCACTTCCGATGAGACCTTCGTGGCGCAGGCCGGCGCCGTGCTGTTCGGACCGCTCGGCGGCGAAATATTCGCGGCTATTGTGGTTCTGTGCGTCTTCAGCAGCCTGGCCGCGCTGATTATGGCTGCGCCGCGCGTCTACTATGCCATGGCGCAGGACGGATTATTCCTGCATGCAGTGGCTCGAGTGCATCCCCGCTACGGCACGCCGGCAACAGCAATTCTGATTCAAGGGACAATCGCATCAGGATTGGTGCTGCTCGGCAACTTCGAGCAGATCATCGCCTACTTCATCTTTGTGGCGGTTGTATTCCTGGGTCTCACGGGTGTGGGCCTGATGATCTCGCGATCGCAAAATCGAGGCGAAGCACCCACGTTTCGCACCCCGCTCTATCCCCTTCCACCCATTGCGTACTTGTTTCTGATTGCTGCGTTAATGATTCTTTTGGCGCTGCACAGCCCGCGAGAGGCGCTCCTCGGCACGATGGTGGTTCTGATCGGACTGCCGGTCTATAGCGCACTGCACTTGAAGAGGGGCGAGCGCTTCCCGCGCTCAAATTGATGTCAGGAGCGAAAAAGATAACCCGCGCTACTGGTTTCTATTCCGTAGCTTCTGCCTGCCGCGGCTGCCGGGCCAGTTCGGATGTGTCCCAATCGCGTCCCACACCCAGCGCGTCGGCAACCCGGTTGATGTAATTGAACCAGGCGGCAATCAGCGTGATTTGCAGGATTCCGCGGTCATCAAAGCCAGCTTCGCGCAAGCGCTGGTGATCCTCGGGCGAGCACTGGGTCGCGTCTTTCGTCAGTTTGACCACATAGTCCAGCATCACGCGCTCCTGTTCGGTGATCGGCGCCTTGGTGTAGTCTTCGCGTAAAGCCCCAACCAGGCCTTCATCCAACGTCACCCTACGCAGAAACTCTGCGTGCGATTCGATTCAATAAAAGCACCGGTT
Source organism: Terriglobales bacterium (assembly GCA_036376415.1). Taxonomy (GTDB): domain Bacteria; phylum Acidobacteriota; class Terriglobia; order Terriglobales; family Acidobacteriaceae; genus Gp1-AA145. Next base: position 132,260 of record DASVAJ010000074.1, on the reverse strand, counting down.
GGTAACCGACACCATGGTCGCGATCATTTCGTGCTGGCGGCGTTGCAGCGGAAGGTCCGCCGACATGAGCACGCCAAACTCGGCGAAAGCGTGGTAGAGGGCGTCAGGAATCAGGCTATGGGAGCCAACAATGCCTTGCATGCGGTCCGCCTTGAACACCGGCAGCTCATATTCCTTCGGGTACAACAGGCGCTGGGCCTCCAATGCGCGCAGCAGTTGTGCATTCGCTTCGGACAGGGAAGTCGTCTTAATCCAAGTCATAGTGGTTTCGTAGAATACCCAAGCGCGTCTGGAAGGCGCACTAATCGAAATAGATTATCTCGACGCGGACGTTTGCGGACAACTTGCTTAGTGAGTGAGGGATCAGGCGAGTGGAACTGCGCAGGGAAGGGGTCTAGCTCTCGATTTCGCCCAGCCCAAGTTTTGGGGGCACCGGCCGGCAGCAGATGCCATAGCTCTGCCACAGGCGAAACCAGGGGCTGTTGGCGAGCCGTTCATCATGCCTTCGATTCGCAGCCGAAATGTCGGTGGCGGTGAGCGGCCTGGTGTCCGGCTCGGCAAACCACCGCTCCAGCGACTCGATCTCGGCAATCCGGCGTTCAATGTCCATCCGCAGATCAGTATAGCGAAGTGGCTGAGATCACGCTGCACACGCCCGTAACCGAAGCATCCCAGCAACTTGGGAAGGAATGGCGGCAAGGCTCAGCAAAGCCAGGAGCCCCAAACGCACAGGGAAAGCGGGCGGGATAAAGGTATTGACAGAGCAGGACTTAACCTGGTGCCCGGGACCGGAATCGAACCGGTACGTCCCTTTCAGGACTCGGGATTTTAAGTCCCGTGCGTCTGCCAGTTTCGCCACCCGGGCAGGCTGATCGCATTCTATCGCACGGGCGCGGTTCGCCCGACTGACCGAGGTCGGCCATGGCGCCAACTTCCAGACCGCTGCCAAGCTATGCGCAGGGAGCGCCAGACGGCTGCTGGAGTCGTGAGACGTCTAGGTGATCTCCCCGGCCGTGATCGCGTAGCGGAAGTTGTCGGGATCGAGGGGATCTACGCGTCCGGCGGAGGTTTCCGCCTGCGGATACATCAAATAGATCAACGGCTCACCCGTCGAGCCTGGCAGCCTCACGTCGTGCGCAAAGTTGTAGGCCATCCAGTTCATTTCCCAGAAGCCGAACAATCGCTTGCGCGCTCTTACCACCATGTCGTCGCTCAGCGGACGATTGCCCGGCGGTTCTTCCAGAATCACCTTGCGAACATCGGCGGGATCGACTGGCACCCACCCATGCTCGCGCAAGTAGACCTCGGCGCGGCAATGCTGGCCATGGGTGGCAATGTCGGTTGGGATTCCCAGACTCTTATAGCCGAATTCGGACCTGGCAACGCGCACGCCATACACATGCCGCGCGGGCAGTCCCACGGAGCGCGCCAGGCCGACATAAAGAGAGTTCAAGTCAGCGCACTTGCCGCCCAGATTGCCGGATTCCAGCAACGCGGCAATGTCGCCGCGGCCGCATCCACGGACTTTGGGATCGCGAAACGTATTCTCGACGATCCAGTCGTAAATCGCGCGGGCTTTGTCTAAATCCGTTGCTGCCCCAGCGGTTGCCTTCAGCGCAATTTCTTTCACGATGCCGTCGGTGGGGACATAGCGGCTGGGCTCAAGGTTGTAATCCAGTTCGGACGGCGAAAGCGGGCGTATGCGACCGGGGGTTGAGAGGTCGACAGCGTAATCTTTCAGCATGACTCGGCTGGCTACCGTCAGCACGGGCCTGGCATTTGCAGGGTAAGTGGCTGCGATCACGCCCAGCGCATTCTGCCGGTCCTGGTTGAACTTCGCGGGCACGCCCTCGGCATGAAAGTTGTTGGCTAGGGTCTTTTGAAACGGCGTGTCGCGGATGAGAGCTGCCGGCACCCAAATGCGAGTGACGCCGCTCGGCTTCAATACCTCCACTCGGGTTGTGACCTCGAAGGTGCGCCATCCGCCGCCGGAGCGGGCATTGGCGCGCAAAGGCATCGACTTGGTCAGCGCCGCCGCGGCGCAGGCCGCGCTCGACTGCAGGAATCTCCGCCGATTCATACACTCACCTCGGAAGATTGGGTTGTTGGCTATGGATGGGCTACGCTGGGAACCGCCACCGGGGGTTTAAGAGGAGAGGATTCAGGTAAAGCCGCGCATGTCTTACTCTTTTGAGTAAGAGAATACATCCGCGGTTGCTTGCTTACAAGCGAGTGGCGGTCGGGGTTTCGGGCCGCGCACAGGAGCGCCAGTAAGCGCGCCTGTGCAATGCCAATTCGCGAAGGCTACTCAATGTTTGACGCTTGCTCGGTTGGCGCCACGCCAGCGGAGTGCGCCCAATCGCAGACCGCGTCGATTTCCGCGCGCGACAATTTCGCTTGCCGATGAATGAGCAAGTAGGCCGGCGTCGGCATTTCGCCCTCGGCAACTTCTTTGCAAATTTCAGGCAGAATCCGTTTCTGCCGCTCGGGGCTCAACAACTTCCATTCGGAAAAATTAAGTTCCTTTCGCGCTCGATTTACGTCGCTGACCACCAGCCAGGAGGCAGGCGCTACTCGGCTGTACCAGGGCCACACTGTCTGGTTCGAGTGACAATCGTTGCAGGCGCGGGTTAAGGTCGCCGCGACCGCGGGATCGACGCTCAATGTCGAGTGAATCGTGCGGGAGGAATCTACCGCCGGATTCGTCGTCTTGGAAGGAAAAAGTTGGATGACCAGCAAGAAAAGCACGGCTCCGAACAGCGACTTCTCTATCCACGATTTCATAAGCACTCCTGCGCAGGACGTAGAAACTCCGCTTGGCATCGACGCACACGTGCCCCTCCAGCGGCTCTTGCCGGTCGAAGCCGCCGGTTTTCAGCGCGACGCGATAGCTTTGAGGCCGATCTTTGTCAGGGCTGATTTGAATGCGTCGCGATGTTTGATTTCGTCGCGGCGAATTTCCTCAAAGCGGTCTGCCGCCGCTTTATCGCCGGCTGCCACCGCCTGTTTCGCGAAATCCGGGTACATGGTCTCGACTTCGTACGATTCGCCCGCGATCGCATCCTTCAGGTTGTCGGCATCGCTTCCCACCAGGCCTGCAATACGCGCCTCTTCGGCAAAGTGCTCGAAGCGCTCGGTCCTGGCCGTGGCTTCGAACAGCTTCGCCAGTTCAGCATTGCCGTTTTTCTCTGCCTGCTTGGCGTACAGAGAGTACTTGGCATAGGCAAAGGACTCGCCATGCATGGCGCTAGCTAAGTTCTTCTGGGTTTGTGTCTGAATGGGCTGGTTGTTCCGGGCGGTGCCTCGACCGATGGTGAAAAACAGAGCCGCCACAGTTACCAGCAATAAACTGAATCCGATTTTCATGGGGGATCCTCCGGAAAGTTCGAGCTGAAGACAGCAAGGGTTGCAGCCGCATTAACCCTAGTGGGTTCGGCGGACTGCCGCTGTGTGTGCCGTCACCTCGGGATGTGACGATTGCCACCGGGCACCCATGTGTTCCACTGCAAGCATCGCGCTTAGGAATTCGCCTGTTTTCCAAAACGAACACGCGCGTGAGCCGGATCACATACAGGCGTTTGGGGAGGGTGCAGACTTATGGTGACAAGCTACGCGTTTCGTGTGGGAGGTGCAGTCATGGCCATGCCCGAAAACCAGACCCAGAGGCGCCGTCCCGGCGCCGTGCTTCACATCTTCATCGTGGCCCTAACGGTTGGTCTGGTAGCGGTTGCGGCATTTTTCTTGCTGCAGAGCAACAGGCCACTCACGCGCTCGGAGGCGGCGAGTGCGGTTGCTCAGATTCTTCAAGCCCAAGGGCCCATTATGGTGAGTTTTCATACTGGTTTGATCCAGGACGAGGTCAACGAGAGTGCGCGCGACCCTGAGTACCGCTTCCTGGAAAGAGCCGGGATCATTAAGGTCGTGCCGGAAGGTAATTCCGCGGCACACGTCAGCCTGACGGTAAAGGGAAGCGACCTTCTGAAGCAGATTCCCGGGGTCAAGCAGTCGAAGGAACCGAGCGGCAGATACGCCTACGAGGTGCCGCTGGCGGAGATGCGGCTGGAGGATGTCTCGAGCATACGGACAGCGGGCGCCAGACATGCCGTGGTGAACTTCACCTGGCGCTGGAGCCCAAACCGGCTGGGGGAGATTTTCGATGCCTCGGCCACGGCTATGCGCCAGATCAGCAGCGGCGAGCGGTCAGCTTTGATTGACTTCTACGGAGCTCGCTTCTACCGGCAGGCGCCCACCAGTTCGACTGTGTCGCTGGTGAAAACCGCGGATGGGTGGGAACTGGAAAGGTAGTCCGCCGGTCTTTCGCCCGAGTCTTCGCTCAGACTGAGACACGGCCGGCCTTTGCATCTTCCTCGGCTTGTGTCAGGTTCTCTGGCTTGCCAAGATCGCGCCAGTAGTAGTCATCCGCGCGAAATCCCAGGATCTTCTCGCCCGCCGTGGCCAGCCGAAGATAGGTATCGATGATCGAAAACGCGCCTTGTTCGGTGATCATTGCCAGCAGGCGCGGCGAGATGATGTGAATGCCGCAGAAGGCCAGGGGAGCGAGATTCGCCTCGCAATCTGCGACCGCCAATTCGGCCCCGCTGTCTCCGGAGTATCTTCCGCAAAGCTGTTGCGAGGAATTAAACAGCAGACGGCGCGAACTGTGTCGGTGTTGCACGGCCAGCGTAGCGAGAGGCTTACGCTGGGTGTGAAAGCGCAGCATGCGGGCAAGGTCGATGGCGCTGATTACGTCGACGTTGTGCAGGAGAAAAGGCTCTGGGGCGGAATCGCCGAGAAAGAAGTGCGCGGCTTTCTTCAGGCCGCCGCCGGTATCGAGCAGAACATCTTCCCGCGAGACTTCAATCCGCAGGCCGAAGTTATGGTTCGACTGCAGGTACTCGATTATCCGGTCGGCAAAGTGATGGGCATTAATGATGATGTCGCGAATGCCGAACTCGCGCAGGCGGGACAGCGTGATCTCCAGCAGCGTGCGTCCGTGGACTTCCACTAAAGCCTTGGGGCGGTCATTGGTAAGAGGGCGCAGCCGCGTACCCAGGCCGGCGGCGAGGATCATCGCCTTCATTCGGCGGCCGTCTCTAGCTCGCGGTGATGCACGACGACGTCGACCCCGTTGTTTTCGCGCAGGTGCCGGGCCATCTGCTCGGCAAGATAAACCGAGCGGTGCTGGCCCCCGGTGCAGCCAAATGCCACCATCAGGTTCTGGAAGCCGCGGCGGCGGTAAACGTCGACACTGGCGTCGACCAGGGCCGCGGCATTGGAGAAGAACTGGTGGACGCTTTCCTGCTGATCCAGATATTCGGCGACCGGGGCATCTTTTCCGGTGAGGGTTTTGAAGCGCTCCTCGCGCCCGGGATTTGGCAGGCCGCGGCCGTCGAAAACAAAGCCGCCGCCGTTGCCGGTGTCATCTTTCGGCGGGCCGTCGCGATGGAAGGAAAAGCTGAAAACCCGAACCAGCAGACGCGGTCCATGCTGGTGCGCCTCCGGCTCTGCCGTCCCGCCGAGATTTTGTAGTTTTTCCGAGGCCAGCATGGCCCGGAACGCCTCGATGAGCGTCGGCAGTTCCACCGGCAATTTGGTGTTGTGCAGCAGCCAGCGAATGTTTTTCAGCGCGTAAGGGACGCTTTGCAGAAAGTGCGGCTTGCGCTCATAGAAGCCGCGAAATCCGTACGCACCCAGCGCCTGCATGATGCGGATGTAAACGTAGGCATAGTAGTGCTGCAGGAATGCCGCCCGGTCGAGTGGAATGAAGCCGGCGAGGACGTTTAAGTAATGATCCAGCAATTCCTGCCGCAGTGCGGGAGGCAAGTCGGCCTTGGAGTCGTAGAGCAGGGAAGCGACGTCATATTGCAGCGCGCCCCTGCGGCCGCCCTGGTAATCCACGAAATAGGCTTCGCCGTCGCATAGCATGATGTTGCGCGACTGAAAATCGCGGTACAAGAAGTAGTCGTGCGGCGCGGATAACAGGAGCTTGGTCAGGCGGCCAAAGTCCTGTTCCAGGGCCTGCTCGTTGAAGGGTATCCCTGCCAGGCGCAGGAAATAATATTTAAAGTAGTTGAGATCCCACGCGATCGACTGGCGATCGAAGCTGCCGCGCGGATAGCAGACCTTGTAGTTCAAGTCGCGGCCGGCTTCCACCTGGAAGCGCGGCAGCATGGCCAGCGACTTGCGATAAGCGTCGACCACCGCCGGCGCGATAAAGCCCCCGCCGCGATTGGCGGAAAGAAAATCAAAGAGTGTGGTGTCCCCGAGGTCTTGCTCGAGATAGGCTCCGTGCTGCAAGTCTTCCCCGTAAATTTCCGGGACCGGCAGGCCGTGTCGCCGGAAATGGCGCGAGAATTCCAGGAAGGCCAGGTTCTCTTCTCGAACGTTGTACAGGATTCCGACAGCGCACGCCTTTTCGCCGCGCAGGCGAATGATGCGCCGGCCGGAGCCGCTCAGTTGCCCTTGCAAGGGCTGAATACTGACGACGGGGCTTTGAAAATGCCTCTCGAACAGCTCTTTCAGAACATCCATGTTGGGGAAATTGGCAACTGCAAGATTACCATTCAGGGCTCGATCGGTGATGAGCACATTGGGGCACAAGCTTACCGAAGTGACCGCCACTGAGCGGTCCATCCGCTGTGATGCTAAACTCGCGAGTTACTTCAGCCGTTTGAGGAGTTGGCATGAGCTGGGCGAGCAAGCTGTCGAAGCCTTACCGCATCGAGAGCGGCAAGGGATTTCGCCTGAAGGACTTCGATCCCGAGTCCACGGGGCATTTTCGCCAGAAAGAACATACCCAGGAGATGCTCGACCGCGGCATCGAGGAGATGGCCGATCTTCAGGATAAGCTCTACGCCCAGGACCTATGGGCGGTGCTGCTGATTTTTCAGGCCATGGATGCCGCCGGCAAGGATGGCGCGATCAAGCATGTGATGTCGGGCGTGAATCCGCAGGGCTGCCAGGTGTTTTCCTTCAAGGCGCCTTCGCCGGAGGATTTGAACCACGATTTCCTGTGGCGCACCAGCAAATGCCTGCCGGAACGCGGGCATATTGGAATATTCAACCGCTCGTATTACGAGGAAGTGCTGGTGGTGCGGGTGCATCCCGAAATCTTGAAGAAAGAGCGCGTGCCTCCGTCGCTCATGGGAAAGGATTTGTGGCAGGAGCGCTTTGAGGATATTCGCAACTTTGAGAAGTATCTCTCGCACAACGGAATCGTGGTACGGAAGTTTTTCTTGCATGTGTCGAAAAAAGAGCAGAAGCGCCGGTTTCTGGAGCGGCTGGAGACTCCGGAGAAGAATTGGAAGTTCTCGACCGCAGACGTTCACGAGCGCCAGTCCTGGGATGACTACGCCAGCGCATACGAAGAAATGATCGCGGAAACCGCGACCAAGCATGCGCCCTGGTACGTGGTTCCGGCGGATAACAAGTGGTATACGCGGGTGGTGGTGGCGGCTGCGATTGTCGACACCTTGAAAGACCTCAAGCTGGCTTATCCGACCGTGGATGCGGAGAAGAAGAAGTTGCTTCAGCAGGCCAAAGCGCAGCTCGAGCGAAAGAAGTGATTCAAGGCCTTGCTTCGTTCTCAGGGTGGCCTCTCCAAAATGCATACTGTCGCAACCGTGGTCGGCTTAGGTGAGATTCTATGGGATCTGCTGCCGTCGGGACGTCAGTTGGGAGGAGCGCCGGCGAACTTCGCTTACGCTTCTCATTTGCTCGGCGACCGGGCTATTGTCGCCAGCCGCGTGGGAGGCGATGAGCTGGGACAAGAAATTCGCACGCGCCTGCTCGGCTGCGGCATGACGGATGAATTCCTGCAGAGCGATCTCGACCACCCGACCGGCACGGTCGGCGTAGAGGTGAATGAGGAAGGCCAGCCCAGGTTCGAGATCCACTATCCTGCGGCCTGGGATTTTCTGGAGTGGAGCGAAGAGTGGCGTGCGCTCACACAATTCACCGACGCGGTCTGCTTCGGCTCTCTTGCTCAGAGATCGGCTGAATCCCGAGCCAGCATTCGAGCATTTCTCCAGGCCCTCCGGCCGCAAGCTGTGCGCATCTTCGACGTGAATTTGAGGCAATCGTTCTATTCAACCGAGATTCTGGCAGAGTCCGTTGCTCTCGCTAACGTCGTGAAGCTGAGCCACGAAGAGGTGCCCCGGGTTGCGGAGTTGCTTGCGATTCCGGGCACAGACGACTTGCATTTTGCCCGGGGAATGATGGCGAACTTTCGTGTTGCGCTGGTGTGCATTACTCGTGGAGCCCGGGGCAGCCTGCTTGCGAGCGCAAGTGCTGTTCACGACCATCCCGGATTCAGAGTAACGGTAAAAGATACGATCGGCGCGGGTGACGCATTCACCGCAGGCCTGGTTCACGCCTACCTGAGAGACCAGTCGTTGGCGGACATGAACGATCTTGCCAATCAAATGGGAGCCTGGGTGGCATCCACTTCAGGAGGCATGCCGGTTGCGCCGGAAAGCGGTCTGCGCGAGGCGTTACGGGAACTGAAGAGGGATTAAGCGTATACGTCGCTGCGTACGGGCTGAAAGAAATTCTCGTGCTTGAGCAGGCTCTCGATGGCGCGCACCACTTCGCTGCCCGTGCTCTTGGAGACCGCCCCCTTGAAGCCGGCGTGCAGGGCTTCGTTGGTCAGCTCTTTAGAAACTTGCTGCACCGTAAGCAGCAGAATGGGGATCTCCGGCATCGTACGCGAGATCGCGCGCGCCGCCTGCAAACCGTTCATTTGCGGCATGGCCAGGTCGAGCACGATGATGTCCGGGTTAAGTTCAGCGGCTTTACCGACCGCGTCTTTTCCGTCCAGGGCATCGCCGCAAACCGACCAATCCTGGTGGTTCTCGATCAGGCGGCGCAGGAGGCGTCGGATGGCCGCATCATCGTCAGCAATGAGAATGCGAATTGCCATAGCCGTGCAATCGCGGATATGCGCCGTTCACGGCTTCCAGGAAGGGCGGGATACCAGCAAGGGAGAACGCCGAGCACTTTAATTATTGGCTGCAATTGCCTCTTAGCCGCAATACTGTCGATACCGGATTACCTGGCCGGTTACTCTGGCCAGCATGACACCCCGATGACATGTTGCACCCGAACCCGAAACCAGCGAATCGAATGTAGTTTGAGTTTGCACAGGCAAGCATGAGCTCCCAGGCAAGACCCCTGCCCGACATCAATCCGTGGCTGATCGCGATCGCGGTTATGTCCAGCACTTTCATGGAAGTGCTGGATACGACCGTGGTCAACGTGTCTCTGCCCCACATTGCCGGCAGCCTGTCCGCCACCGTGGATGAGGCCACTTGGACCCTGACGTCCTACCTGGTTGCGAACGCGATCATTCTCCCCATGACGGGGTGGCTGGCTGGGCGTTTTGGGCGCAAACGCCTGCTCACCATGGCGGTGATCGGATTCACCGCGGCGTCGTTCTTGTGCGGGCTCGCTCCCAGCCTTGGCTACCTGATCATTTTCCGGATTATTCAGGGCGCGTGCGGCGGTGGATTGCAGCCGCTGTCGCAGGCAATTCTGCTGGAGTCTTTTCCTCCGGAGAAGCGCGGCCAGGCCATGGCATTCTGGGCCCTCGGCATCGTGGTTGCACCCATGCTCGGGCCGGTTCTCGGCGGCTGGCTTACCGACAATTACAGTTGGCGCTGGGTTTTTTACATCAACGTGCCCATTGGCGTGATCGCGATTCTTTTGACCCAGGCATTTATTTTTGATCCTCCTTACTTGCGGCGCGAACGCACCGGCATTGATTACTGGGGAATCGGCCTGCTGGTGCTGGGTATGGGATCGCTGCAGATCATGCTCGACAAAGGCCAGGAGGAGGACTGGTTCGGGTCGCACTTCATTGTTACGCTGGCGGTCCTGGCGGTCGTCGGACTGGGAGGATTGCTCGTTCGCGAGCTGAAAACTGAGCATCCCGTCATTGACCTTACCGTCTTCAAATACCGTTCCTATGCGGTAGGAACTTTTCTGATGACCGTGGTCGGGTTTGTGCTTTACGGCAGCACTGTGTTGCTGCCGCTGCTGATGCAGGAATTGCTCGGCTACACCGCGACCCACGCCGGGGTGACCAACCTTCCTCGCGGCCTGGCGTCATTCTTATTCATGCCGGTGGTGGGAATCCTGACGGGCAAAGTGGATTCGCGCAAATTGCTCGCGGTTGGTCTCACCGCGACAGCCGGCGCCATGTTCATGGTCTCCACCTTTAGCCTGAATGTAGGATTCTGGAACTTCTGGTGGCCGCTGATGCTGCAGGGGGCGGGATTGGGGTTGATCTTCGTTCCCCTGACGACGGTCACCAATGATCCCATTCCCCGCGAACGCATGGGCAACGCCACCAGCATTTTCAACCTGATGCGGAACATCGGCGCCAGCATGGGCATTTCTGCGGTTGAGACGCTGCAGTTCCGCTACATGCAGGCCCACGTCCACTATCTTGGACAACACGTGGGAAGCACGAGCCTGACAGCTCAGACAACCTTGGCCGCCTTTCGGCAGAATTTCATGGCCCATGGGGCGGATTTTGCGACCGCCACTCGCCAGGCTTACGGAGCGATGTGGGGAATGCTGCAGCAGCAGGCGTCCATGCTCTCCTACAACGACGTGTTCCGCTTCCTGGGAGGTATGTTCCTGATAATGCTGCCTTTGCTGGCGTTGATGAAAAAGCCTAAAGGGGGGAAGGGGCCGTCGATGGCGCATTAAATTTGCTAGCTAATAGCCTCCGGCAAGCCACGTAGCCGTCACTAGTGCTCGGGACTTGGGTTGACGTGAAACTTGGCAGTCCTATGGATTCAGCGTGAACGCAGCAAAATCTTGGGTTTGCCGGAAGCTAGCAGCTGGCGGCTAGAAGCCGCACAGATGACGCCCATCTAAATTTTCAATCGCGGCAAGCCAGTTGTAATGTTGACAGAATCCTTAGCGAGTTCTTAGCATCTATGGAGCTAATGAGTCTTTCCCGCCAAATGCGGTGCCAGTGTTGTTCTTGTTGTTGTACGTGTGCTTACACTGGCGCGCGGGAGAGCTGCTGACCTAAGCAATCTTAAGTAAAACCGGTTATCAGAGGCCCATCGCCAGTAGAAGCTGGCAATGGGCTTTTCGTTTTTGCGCGCAAACGGGAGAACCGATGGGAACAAAAGTGATGCTGGTGGGCGCCGGGCCGGGCGATCCCGAGCTGCTGACGCTGAAGGCGGCGAAGGCGCTGCGCCAAGCCGACGTGGTTCTGCACGATGAGCTGGTCAGCGCGGAGATTCTCGCGCTCATTCCAGCTCGCGCCCAGTTGGTGAATGTCGGCAAGCGCTGCGGGCAAAAGAGCGCCCGCCAGGAAGACATCAACCGGCTGCTGATCGAGTACGCGCTTCTGGATTTGAATGTCGTCCGGCTCAAAGGCGGCGACCCGTTTATCTTCGGCCGGGGCGGGGAAGAGCTCGAAGCGCTGCGAGCCGCTGGAATCGAAGTCGCCGTAGTTCCCGGAATCACCGCGGCGCTGGGAGCCGCTGCCGGCGTGCAGATTCCCCTAACTCACCGCGCCGACTCATCGACGCTGATCCTGGTCACCGGCAGCAGCAAGCATTCCGATCACATTGCGAACTGGCCGGACCGCCTGGCTTCAAACGCAACCATCGTCGTCTATATGCCGGGGCACGACCTCGGCAGGCTCAAGGACAGGCTGCTTTCTTCAGGGGTTTCGCCCGAAACTCCCTGCGCTTTGATTTCCGGCGCGTCCACGGAATCGGAACAGATTCATCTTGCGACCGTGGCCCATCTGGCGACTGCGCCCCGTCTGCCCGCGCCGCGGTTGCTGGTGATCGGCGACGTGGTGCGCTTTGCGGAACGCAAAGTTCTCGAAGACCAATTCAACCCAGCGAAGTTCCTGAGCAAGCATCCAGAAGTGAGCCCAAATGGGCTGGAGAGCGCCGAGTGAAAGTGGATCTCGAACAAGTCAAGACTCATGCGGAAAGCTGGAATCCCCAGCAAGTGCTGTCGTGGGCGTTCGCGACCTACGGAGACGACGTCGCGCTGGCCACCGGAATGGGCGTCGAAGGGATGGCCCTGCTGGACATGGCGCATCGCATCAATCCGGATTTGAAGGTCTTTACCGGCGATACCGAGTTCTTGTTCCCGGAGACCTACGATTTGATGGATCGCGTCGAGGAGCGCTACGGGATCAAAATTGAACGGCTTTACTCATTGCTGAGCCCGGAAGAACAAGAGAAGGAGTTTGGGCCGAAGCTTTGGGCGCGCGATCCCGATCAGTGCTGCAATGTTCGAAAGGTCGAGCCGTTGCGGCGCAAATTGTCGACGCTCGATGCCTGGGTCACAGCCATTCGCCGCGGCCAGACGCCGGAGCGCGCGGGCATACGAAAAGTGGATTGGGACGCAAAGTTCGGCCTGGTCAAGATCAGTCCGTTGGCGGACTGGACCCGCGAGATGGTCTGGCATTATGTCGTGCAAAACAATGTGCCCTACAACGAACTGCACGACCGCGATTATCCCAGCATCGGTTGCATGCATTGCACTCGGCCCATCGCCCCCGGTGACGACCTGCGCGCGGGACGGTGGTCGGGCTTCCGCAAGACCGAATGCGGGCTGCACACCGCGGCAGCCGAACCGAAGCCGCCCGCGAACCTGGTGCAGCTTGTGCCTGCGGGGGTGGAAGAGTAATAGCAGCCGCCCGTTCGCCGTTTCTCCGTGGCTTTCCTTCGCGGGACTTCGTGTTCTTCGTGGTGGATCTCCCTTAATCGTGATTGGCAACTGGGAACTGGCAAGCCACAACTGATCCGCTATAATTCCCGCACCGATGGACTTTGATCAACTGGTTACATTTCTGGAAGTGGCGAAACTCGGCAGCTTTTCCAGAGCCGGGCAAAAGGTCTTTCGCTCGCAATCCGCGGTCAGCGCTCAAATTCGTCAACTGGAGCAGTCCTACGGCGACCGCCTGCTTGACCGCAGCGGCAAGGACGTGACGCTCACGCCCGCCGGGCGCGCTCTTTTCGCCTATGCCGAGCGCATGCTGCAGTTGCGCGACGAGTCGCTGCTGGCCGTCGCCGACCAGGGAAACACGCCGCGCGGCACCATCACCGTCGGCGCCAATGAAGCTACCTGCCTGTATGTTTTGCCCGATGTTTTCGCTAAATACTGCAGCCTCTACCCCGGCGTGCAGATCAGCATCTACCGCAACTTCAGCTACAAGATCGTCGAGAAGCTGGAGAACGGCTCAATTGACGTGGGCATCGTCACCATGCCGGTCAAGAGTTCGAATCTGAAATCCCATCCTATCTTTCGCGATCAGCTGATGCTGATGGTGAGCCCGCAAAACCCGTTGGCCAAGCTCGACGTGGTGCCCATCAGCGAAATTGCCCGGCAGCCCCTGCTCATGCCTAAAACCGGTTTCAGCCGCCGGCTGATGGACAAACTCTTCCGTCCGTACCAGGCTCAGCTGCAGATCCGCATGGAACTGCCCAGCGTGGGCATGATCAAGAGTTTTGTCGCGGCGGGCCTGGGGGTTTCGATCATCAGCGCCAGCTTTGCCCGCGACCAGGTTCTCGCCGGGCGCGTGAAGCTGATCCCCATTAAAGGCGAAGAACTGTGGCGCGAACTGGGCGTGGCCTACCGCCGAGACCGCACGCTTACCCGAGCCACGACCACCTTCATCAGCACGGTGCGGCAGTCCGCGGCCGTGGCTAAGTAGAAGAACGTAGCGTGCCTTGCGGCAACTGCTCTTTGCAGACAATCCCTTCATCCAAAGCTGCGACAATAGTCGCCTGTCGCCCCGTACGCTACCCCACCTTGTCCACAGCCCGCGCAGTCAAGAGGGGGATTTCCGGCGGTATTTCGACTAGTTGAACGGGCCGAGTCTCTGGATGGAAGCACGCGTTCCCATAGTTCCGATTGCCGATTCTGGAGGGTGGGACGAGGAAGGCCGCCTGCTTGCCGGTGTGTTGGCCAAGGACCGTAAAGCCACGGCCGAGTTCGTCGACCGCTGCGCGGATTGGCTTTATCCGTTTCTTCGGCGGCGGTTGCTGCCGCGATCGGAGTTAGTCGAGGACTTGATGCAAGAGGTCCTGCTGGCAGCATGGCAAGGTTTGCCTGATTTTCGACGCGATGCAAGCTTGCGGGCCTGGATTCTGGGAATCGCGCGGCACAAGGTGGAAGACTACTACCGCAAGCAGCTTCGAGACGCGGACGCGACAGGCGATGACGATGCGGCGGAGGAATTGGCCGTCGTGCCCCTGTTCGACGAGCACCTGGATATGGCCGCGCGGCAAGGGAGAGTGCAGCAAGTGCTTTCAGCGTTGCCCGAGGCCTACGCGCTGGCCCTGATATGGCGTTACCGCGAAGAAAAAACCGTGCGCGAAATGGCGCAACTGGCGGGAAAGACCGAGAAAGCCATGGAGAGGCTCCTGGCCCGGGCCCGGGAGAATTTTCGAAAAAGGTGGAGTGATGCCCAGCCCTGATATGGAGAAACAGTTCTTTTCAATGCTGGCGGAGGGCGAGGCCGCCACCGAGCGGGCGCCTTCGTCCATGAAGGCGCGGCTTTACTCGCAACTCATTCACCAGCAGCAGGAAAGCGGGCGGCTAGCCAGTCTCGACGCTTCGGTTGAGGCCGGCCATGGCATTTGCGTATTTGAAAGACTGGTGCAGATCGCGCCGATCGGCGAGCCGGCAAAGTCTCCATTCTTCTGCCAGGTCTGCCATGCGCGGGTCTTGGCCGAACATTTTGATAATCCGCCGATTTTCTGGCCTCACTGCCCGTACGTGAAGTTTAAGGAATCTTGAAGACCGGAAAAAGCCCTTGACCGCGAAGGTCGCGAAGAAAGGCCGCGAAGGGCGCAAAGAAAGTCAAAGCCGAACTACGAAGCCGAAGAGGTTTTGGAAATTTTTCAATCCGCGGGGCGCTGGCGGCGATAGATGCTCGCTGATCTCGTTTTGTCCGATGAATTCGCTGAAGCTGTAGCGCAAGGCGAAATTGCGCGCCAGGGTCACGTCGATACCGACATGCGAACGAAACACCGGGCCCGTGGACGAAAAGCTCGCTGGAGGCAGCACGAGCGAACCTTGCAGCGAGATCAGCTTCGTTTGCGTTGATGCGAGGTGAATCACGCCCACTCCGGTGCCAAGGTATGGCCGGATGCGGCTTCGAAGCGGACGGAAATAAACGAGAAAATCAAAAACTCCCGCCTTTTGCGAACTGCTGCGTCTCTCCTGGTAGGAAGCCGCGCTCGCCGACGAAGCCGAATTGAGCTGCAGGCCGTTTCGGTTCCAGATGAAGTTGCCCTGAACGCTGAAGTAGTTGTGCAGGTGCAGACCCGCGAAGAGGTTGAGCGCGGGCCCATTCGCCGGCGCGTAGGAAGACAGATTCAATCCCTGCGCTGTCGGCTGCGAGCCTGCATCCCCCGACAATGTGGCCAGCCCGCCCAGCACGCCGGCATACGGTTTCGCCTGCGCTGAAACCGTAATCGCAGATGTGAGGAAGAAAAAGAAGAAGTGCACTTGCCGCACAGCCTTGCGATGCGCGGGTGCTTGCCTTCGTTGCACAAAAAAACGCGGCGATTATTTCTTGTCAAAACGTTGTCAAACGCGGGGGATTGTTGTCCTGGCACCGACTCTCTCCACGGCAGAGGTTCCTGCCAAATCTCACGAATCGGCACCGCAAGTCCGGAAAGGAAAGTATGCACGCAAAAATGTCTTCCCCCATCCCAATCGCCACCTATCTCATGGCCATTGGGATGGCCTTCAGCATGGGTGTGGTCCATCTCCATGCCCAAAGTGTCGGCGACAGCTTCGTCTACGTGATGACGAACAAGAATCCTGGCAATTCAGTCATTCAGTTTCAGCGCGGCGGTAACGGATTATTGACCTGGCTTCGCGAGGTGCCGACAGGCGGCAACGGCACGGGCCCGAACGGAGCCGATCCTCTGGGCTCGCAGGATTCGCTCGTCCTCAGCGGAGATGGTTCGTTTTTGCTGGCCGTCAATGCCGGCAGTAATGAAATCTCCGTGCTGGGGCCGAGAAATGGAAAACTGACTTGGCTCAGCAAAACCGCTTCGGGCGGGACATTCCCGAACAGCATTGCCCTCTCGCACGATCTGGTCTACGTCTTGAACTCGAAAGGCGCATCCCCCAATATCACCGGCTTTCGCCTGGATGTGAACGGAGTTCTGCACTGGATCGCCACCATTGCTCTCCCGGCGGGGGATGCGGGAGCGAACGACATCCGCTTCGCGCCTGATGGCAGCGAAATGCTGGTGGCGGTTTCCGGAACGAACCAGATCCTGGTATTCCCGCTGGGGAACAATGGAGTCGCCTCCAGCCCCGTCATCCAGACCTCGGCTGCCGCCAGCCCCTTCGGCATCCGCTTCGGACACAACGAGGTGGCGCTCATCGCCGATGCTTCTGGCGCGGCTTCGTCCTATCAACTCAGCGGCGCGGATATGCTCAGCCCCATCAGCGGCGATGTTTCCGATACGCAGATGGCGACGTGTTGGATTTCAGTGCCGCGCGAGGCGAAGTTTGCGCTGGTATCAAACACCGGCAGCGGAACGCTGTCATCCTTCGCCATCGATGCCAATGGTGATCTGACGCTGGCCCATGCAGTCGCGGCTAATCCCGGCGGCGCTCCCATCGATTCGGCGCTCTCCCGCGACGGCAAATTCCTTTATGTCGATGAGTCGGCGCAGGGCAAGGTGCTGATTTTCAGCGTCAGCGGCGGAAACCTGGCGGAGATCGGCAGTGTGACCTTGAAGCCGGGGCTTCAGGGAATCGCTGCCCAGTAGCTGCTAGAGGGCGGGTCTGGAGATCCGCCCTATGCGTAAAAGCTGCGGCCTTTGCGCTCGTGCCCCAGCGCGAGAACCGTAATCAGCAGCGCGATGTTCACGGTTTCAAAACCCGCTAAGGCCCAGGCATAACCGAAGCGCGCCCGCAGCGCGTATTCGATCGAGTTCACGGGAGCGGCGATCAGGATTCCGAGTTGATACGCAAGCCCGGGCAATAACCCGCGCGTCTGGTCGGGTGACAACTCATTGAGGTGCGCCGGGATTACGCCCCAGGCGCCCTGCACTCCGGCCTGCATGACGAACGCGGCCACCGCGAGCGCCAGCATGGGGCCGGCAAACGCCCAGGCGGGAATGGCCACGAGAGATAGGACCAGTGCGGCAATCATGCTGCGCCTGCGCCCCAGGACTTCGGACAGGTGTCCGAAGATGACGGCGCCGACAATGGCCCCCAGGTTGTACCAGATGGCCATGTAAGAGACGATTCGCGCGCTGGCACCGTGCGTGGACTTCAGGAAATCGGGATAGAGGTCCTGCGTGCCATGCGACAGGAACATCATCAGGGTCATCATCAGAATCAGGTATAGCGCCGATTTCCACTGCTGCCGGACAACGCTGAGGATGGCGCCGGTGGTCGGCGCCCGGTGTTTTTTCCAGGCTTCGGATTCGGGAACGGTGGCGCGAATATAGAGCGCCAGCAGGGCAGGAACGCCTCCCGCCCAGAACATGGCACGCCAGCCGAAATGGGGCTCTATGAAGCGCGCGGCCAGCGCCGCCAGAAGATAACCGATGGAATATCCGCTCTGCAGGATTCCCGACAAGATGCCGCGCCATCTTCCGGGAGCGGCCTCCATCGCCAGGGATGCTCCCACGCCCCACTCGCCCCCCATGCCGATGCCGTAGATGGTGCGCAGGAAAAGGAAAACCGAGTAATTAGGGGCGAAGCCGCAAAGCAATTCAATGAGGGAGAAGAAGATGACGTTGGCCATCAGCGGGCGCCGGCGGCCGTATCGATCTGCCAGCAGCCCAAAAATCACTGCGCCCACCGGGCGCATCGCCAGGGTTGCGGTCATGGTCCAGACGATGTCAGATTTCTGGACATGGAACTGGCGCGCCAGCGTGTCGACGAGGAAAACCAGAACGAAGAAATCAAATGCGTCCAGCGTCCAGCCGAGGAAGCCGGCGCTGACTGCGTGCCAGTGGCGGGGTTGCCCCCCACGATCTGAATTTTCGACGTTCACGAGTGCGTGTTAGGAGAACACGGGAGCTTACGCCATTGCAAATACAGGGTGAGCGGCCGGGCTTGTGCCGTTCCTGCGCAATCGGCCAGGATTTATGGGGCGCCCGCCAGCTCCGCGGTCTTCAGGAAATCGAAATTGCCGGATGGATCTAACTGCAGGTTGTGTACGCGGCGAGAAGCCACCAGCACGTTGTTCAAATACCACAGATCGATGTAAGGCAGGTCATCGGCAAGAATTTGCTGGATTTCGCCGTAGTCCCGCTTGCGCGCCTTCTGATCGAGTTGGGCGCGCGCTCCAGCAATCAGCGCATCCACCTTGGGATTGCTGTAGTACTGCCGATTGGCGCCATGGGGAATGATCTTCGACGAATCAAACGCGTACTCAAATATTTCCGGATCCTGGTTTCCCCCCACCCAGCGCAGCGAATAAGTCTGAAACTGCCCGTGGGTCACGTCGGAGAAAAACGTCGCCGCCTCAAAGCTGCGAATGTCGAGCGCGATGCCAATCTCGCGCAACTGCTGCTGAAAGACCGAGGCGATGGTGCGCGAGGTTTCCTCGGTCGAGGTCTTCATCTGCAGATGAAACCGGATGCCACTCGTTTCCGGGTATCCGGCGGCATCGAGCAGTTGGCGGGCCTTGGCGGGATCGTGCGCATAGTGCCGGACGTCGCCATTGTAGGCCCAGCTTTCCGGCGGAAGCACGCTGTCGGCGGGGCGCGCGAAGTCCCGCCAGATGTAGTGAATGAGGGGGCCGGTATTGAGCGCGTAGGCAATGGCCTGGCGCACGCGCACGTCTTTCAGGATCGGGTCGCGAAGATTGAAGGCCATGTACTGCACGCGCGTTCCCGGTCCCGTGAGGACCTGCAAATGCTGTTCGCGCTGGAGCGTCAGCACCATGTCGGGCGCCAGTTCCAGTCCAACATCGGCGCTGCCCTTGCGCAACTCGAGCGCACGCGTGGTGGTGTCAGGAACGACCAGGAAGCGTACGCGCTCGAGCCTGGCTTTCGTCCCCCAGTAGTTCTCGTTTTTGCGGATTTCCACATAGCGATCCTGCTCCGCGGAAACGAAGCAGAACGGCCCCGAACCGGTGGGATGGCGGCTGAGTTCGCCCAGGCTGCCATACGGAACGATGCCCATGCCTTCGCCGCCGGCCAGGTTCCACAGCAGCCCCGCCCACGGCTCTTTCAAATGGAAAACAACGGTGCGATCATCGGGCGCATCGATCCGATCGACGTAGCCATAGGATCCGCTCTTGGGGGTATGAATTTTGCCTTGCAGTATGGAGTCGAAGCTCCACTTCACATCGCGCGAGGTCAACGGGCGCCCATCGCAGAATTGCACGCCCGGGTGCAGATGAAAAATGTAGGTCTTGGGATCGGGAATGTCCCAGCGTTCCGCCAACTCCGGCTTCACGTTGAGGTGATCATCGCGCGTGAGCAGATTGTCGAACAGCAGCCCGTCGATATCTTCCGATTGCGCGTCCAGCCCCACCCTTGGATCGAGGTTGGTGGGGCTGAACTCGATCATCATCACCAGCGTGTTGGCATACGGGCGGTGCGCGCAAGCCGCTGTCATCAACCAGCATGCGACCGCGAAGGCCAGCAGTGGCGTTCGGATCTGCTCCCGGTGGTCTGACCGCTGCGAACTGACGGCTGAGAACGGATTCACCGGCATTCGGCTGCCATCTCGCAGAGGGTGATTACTGTTTTCCAGTTCCGCATGGTGCCCGGAACTTGCAGGATGCGGTCGAGCGGGTGCTTCCACAGGCTGCTGCCGGAAACGCCATTGGGGAAATAAAAGTAAATCTCCTTGCGCGCATGGCGGACCCGGTCTGGCGATTGGACCAGCGATTCCAGCTTGGCGAGGGATTCAGGAGACGGAGACTGCCGCGCGAAAACAACGTGGAGTTTGGTTTCGTCGATAGCGGGTTCGCGCAGCAGGGGATTGCCGGAAACGACTTGCTCCAGTTCCTCTTTGGTTCGCAAAATCACGTCGGCAGAAAAACCAAAGTCGCGGACGATCTGCTGTTCCAACTTTTTCGCCAGCGCTTCCGGCCCGGCTTTCTTGGCGCAAAAAACAATATTTCCGCTCTGGATGTAGGTCTTCACCTCGGCGAACCCCAGCGCCGCGCACGAGGAACGAAGCTTCTCCATCTTCATTCGTTTGTGCGGGCCGATGTTGATGCCGCGCAGCATGGCAATGTAGACCGGCATGGGTTGTCAGTCAGTTGTCGGTTCTCAGTGGTCGGTTCCGTTCTCACGTCGATCACTGATCGCTCATAACTGATAAATGAAAACTGCATTCACGGATACGACACTTTTCCTAAGACCGCCGGCCGTTTCGCTCCGGTTGCGGAGGGCAGGTTTGAGGGCCTGCGATGCCAGGTCTCAAACGCCATCACCGCGAAGGCAACCGCCTCTTTTGCCGCCGAAGGAATGCCGAATTCCTCGGAAGAGCGCAGCCGAAGACCCAAGCCGCCGGCCGCGATCCCCAGACCGGCCATCAATGTGGGATTGCCGGCGCCGCCGCCGGAAACGATCAATTCGGCGAAGCTGCCCCTGGGCAGCACGTATCGCCGCAGCGCATCGCCGATGGAACGGGCGGTAAATGCGGTTGCGCTGGCAATGATGTCCGCCTTCTGAACTCGTCCTGCCTGCGCTTGGCCAGGAGAACCAGCCAGGCAATCGCGCCGGAATTGCTCCGCAAATTCGCGGCCGAAATTCTCGCGTCCCGCGGTCTTCGGCGGCTTCTGGCGAAAGAAACGGGCGCGCAGAAAACGGGAAATCGGAGGTTCGAGCAGGCGTCCGGCAGCGGCAATTTTTCCGTTCCGGTCGTAGCGCTGGGCGAAGAGCCTCTCGCTCAGCGCGTCGATGACCATGTTGCCCGGGCCGGTGTCGAAGGCGATCACATCCGCCGCAGTTGCGCCCGCAGGAATGGCGGTCACATTCGCAATGCCGCCGATATTCAGCGCGATTCTCCCCACCCGGTGGTGGCGATAGAGCCGATAGTCGAGGTAGGGCACGAGCGGCGCGCCCTGGCCGCCGGCCGCCATGTCGGCGGGACGGAAATCGCTGACCACGGGCACTCCGACCCGCGCGGCGATCACCGCGCCCTCCCCGCTCTGCCAGGTGACCGCGAGTTTGCGTCCGAGAAACGGGGCCGGTTCGCCCTGGTGGTAAATGGTCTGGCCGTGACAGCCAACCAGCTCGGCCTGGCGACGAAGCCGTTTTTGCGCGGCCAGCACCGCGTCGGCGTACAACTCGCCAAGCAGAAAATTCAGGCGCGCCAGGTCCGCAACGCCGGCGTCTGGAGAATTCATCGCTGCCAGGACGGTCTTCCGCACCGCAGCCGGGTAGGGAAATGCCGCATGGCCGAGAAGCTCAAAGCCGGTGGGAGATTTTTGCCCGCCCGGACGGCTGGCGCGGCTGCGCCCTGCAGGGGAAGCATTCTCCACCCGCACCAACGCCACATCAATTCCATCCGCGGATGTGCCGCTCATGACTCCGGCCACGATCATCGGCCGGCACCGGCGCTGAGCTGGCGCAGGCGAATCTGCTCGCTGAACTCCCAAAGCTGGCGGGATAGCCGTTCGATCTTTTCCTTGGCAGGGGCGGGTACCGGGCGCAGAAACCTGATGTGCTTTCTTTTAAAGGCTGCAACCCGGCGGGCCGAGTCCCGGGCTCGCTTGCGGAACTTGGGGTCGCGCTCGCAGGCGCGCGCCAGCGCCTCAAATCCCCATTCCACGTTCTCCTGCTCATGGCAGATCAGCGCGAGGTCTCCGCCGGCCCGGACAAATTCCACGGTGGCCTCATCGACGCGCGCGGCCCTCAGCGCGCCTCCCATTTCGAGGTCATCGGAGAGGATCAGCCCGCGAAAGCCGATTCGCCGTCGCAGCACGTCCGTAATCCATTTCCTCGAAAGCGAAGCCGGCAAGCGATCGCGCGTGACCGCCGGGTAGCTGGCATGATTGACCAGCACCATGGGCAGATCGCGTTTCATCAGACGATACGGAACCAGGTCCTCGTCCCACAGAGCGTGGAATCCTTTGTTGATGATGGGCAGGTCCTCGTGCGAGTCGATGCTGCCTTCGCCCAGTCCGGGGAAATGCTTGCCGGCGCCAACGACCCCGGCCGCGCGCAGTCCAGCCAGGAACGCGCGCGCATACTCGACCACCTGCTTCGGATCCTGCGAAACCGAGCGCGAGCTCATCACCGTGTGCGAACTTTCAAAGGCGAGGTCGAGCACGGGCGCGAGGTCGAGATTGAAACCCAGAGCGCGGCAATTCCGGCCGATGATTTCGCCGTGCTTGCGAAACAATTGCGGGCGCGCGGAGGCGAAAACCTCGGCTGCGGCGGGGGCGGCGCCCAGCGCCTTGCGGAAGCGGTCGACGCGGCCGCCCTCGAGATCGACCGCCGTGAACAGCGGTTCGCTCACCGCCGCCTGGCAATCCTTCAGCAACCTGTGGGTCTGCTGCGGGTTGACGATGTTGCGCGCAAAAAGAATGACTCCGGCCGGCTGTACGCGGTAAAGCAGGTCGGCAAGCCGCGGCGACATTTCTGTGCCGTCGAAGCCGATGACCAGTAATTGCCCGACTTCGCCGGCCGGCGATCGTTGCTTCTTCGACGCGCTCATGGGAGAACAGTAGAAGGATATCAAGATTGGGTGGGAATCGAACCAGCCGGGTGGTTACTGAACCTGCTTCTTCAACTCGGCCAGCAGGTTGAGGGCCTCGAGCGGGGTGAGATGGTTCAGGTCGAGTTCGCGCAGCTTTTCCAGGACCGGCTGCGAGAGGGGCGTGAAGATGGTCAGTTGCGTGGAGCGCGGCAGCCCCTCATTGCCCGGGGAAAGCTGGGCGCTGAGGCGCGATTCGGCGTCCTCGTGCTCGGCCAGCACTTCGCGCGCGCGGCGGACGACTTCCTCCGGCAAGCCCGCCAGCTTGGCCACTTCAATTCCGTAGCTGCGGTCGGCGGCGCCGGGCTCCACCTTGCGCAGAAACACAATCCCGGCGCCGGTTTCTTTCACCGAGACGTGGTAGTTCTTCACCCCCGAGAGTTGCTCGGCCAGTTCCGTCAATTCGAAATAATGCGTGGCGAAAAGCGTTTTGGCGCGGGTGCGGGCGTGCAGGTATTCGATCGCCGCCCAGGCGATGGCGAGGCCGTCGTAGGTGGCCGTACCGCGGCCGATCTCGTCGAGAAGAACCAGCGACCGCGGCGTGGCGGTGTGCAGGATGGCCGCCGTTTCCGTCATCTCCACCATGAACGTGGACCGTCCGCGCGCCAGGTTGTCGCTGGCCCCGATGCGGGTGAAGACGCGGTCGACGATCCCGAGGCGCGCCTTCTGCGCGGGCACAAACGAGCCCATCTGCGCCAGGATGACCATCAGCGCCGCCTGCCGCAGGTAGGTGGATTTGCCGCCCATGTTCGGCCCGGTCAGCACCAGGATGGTGTGCGTGGTCGAATTGAGGTAAAGATCGTTGGGCACGAAGCGCTCCGAGGATGCGAGTTCCTGCTGCTCGATCACCGGATGGCGGCCGCCCGCGATTTCCATATCGGCGCTATCGTCGAACCCGGGCCGGCAGTAGTTGCGCAGGGCGGCGATATGAGCGAATGAGGCCAGCACATCGACCTCCGCCAGGGCCAGGGCGGTCTGGCGAATGCGGCGCGCCTCGGCGGCGATCGCCGAGCGCAACTCGGCGAAAATCCGGCGCTCGATTTCGACGATTTTTTCCTGCGCATCCAGGATCCGGGCTTCGTATTCCTTCAGTTCCGGGGTGGTGAAGCGCTCGGCGTTGACCAGCGTCTGGCGACGCTCGTAATCGCAGGGAACCAGGTGCAGATTGGCTTTCGAAATCTCGAGGTAGTAGCCGAAGACCGAGTTAAAGCGGACCTTTAAGGATTGGATCCCTGTGCGCTGGCGCTCGCGGGTTTCCATCTGCGCCAGAAACTGCTTGCCATTGCGGCTGAGCTCGTGCAGCTGGTCCAGTTCGAGGTCGGCGCCCCGCTGGATTACGCCGCCTTCGTTGAGCGAAATCGGCGGCTCGGGAAGGATGGTCTTCTCGATGCGCTCGCCGACATCGGAGAGCTCATCGATGGAAGCGTGAAGCTGGCGCAGGCGGGGAGCAGTCAGCCGGGCGAGTGCGGCGCGGACCGCCGGAATCCTGCCGAGAGATGCGGCGAGCGCCAGCAGGTCGCGGGGATTCGCCGTCTCCAGTGTGACCCGGCTGAGCAGGCGTTCGAGGTCGAGCACGCCTTCGAGGGCGCGCCGCAGCTCCTCGCGGGCAATGGTCTGCCTGACCTGGTCTTCGACGGCATCGAGGCGGTTTTGAATCTCGGCGGGATCGATGGACGGCCGCAGCATCCAGGCGCGCAGCAGGCGCTTGCCCATGGGGGTGACCGTCGCATCGAGCGAGCGGAACAGGGTAACGCCGGCGTCGGTTCCGGCAAACAGCGGCTCGATCAGCTCCAGGTTGCGCACGGTCACCGCATCGAGCACCAGGCAGTTCTGGCGCTCGTAGAAGCCGATGCGATCGACGTGGTCGAGCGTGCCGCGCTGGGTGCTGCGCACGTAATAAAGAATCGCGCCCGCTGCCGCAGCCGCAGCCGGCTTGCCGGACAGCCCGAAGCCCTCGAGCGAGAGCACCCCGAAGTGGTTCTCCAAAAGCGGGATGGCGTGGTCGGGGGCGAAAATCCAGTCCTCGAGCGGCGTGCACGCCCAGCTTCCGGCGCCCGGCCCGGCAGCGGGGGAGGCGCCCGCTGCTCCCCGATTTGAGGGTTCAAACAGCGGCGCGGAGCTGGCGTACAGCAGCTCCTTCGGGCGCAGCTGCTGCAGCTCATCAAGGATGCGCCGCTCCGCCCCTTGGCCGGAAAACTCGGTTGCCCGGAACTCGCCGGTCGAGACATCGAGAGCGGCAAATCCTGCGTGCTCGCCGTTGACCACCACGGCGGCCAGAAAGTTGTTTTCTTCGGCACTCAGCGAGGAGTCCGCCGCCGTGCCCGGAGTCATGACCCGGGTCACTTCGCGCCGCACCAGTTTCTTCGCCAGCCGCGGGTCTTCCATCTGATCGCAGACCGCCACCTTGTAGCCTCGGCGGATGAGCTTCGAGATGTAGCCTTCGGCGGCGTGAAAGGGGACGCCGCACATGGGAATGGCTACGCCCTTTTCCTTGTTGCGCGAGGTCAGCGTGATCTGCAGCTCCCTGGCGGCAAGCACGGCATCCTCGAAGAACAGCTCGTAAAAGTCGCCCAGGCGGAAAAACAACAGGGCGGACGGGTGCTCATTCTTAATTGCAGTGTACTGCCGCATCAGCGGGGTGGAAGGCTCAGGCATTTGGTTGTCAGAAAGAAACGGACTTCCGGCGTCAGGCTTCCGCCGTCAGGGATCCGGGCTATGGCTTATGCTCCCTGCAATTTCCTGAAGCCGGACGCGTGCAGCCGCTTTCCAGTTCAATCGAACTATAGCAACCCTCCGCCTGTGCCGGGGCGTGGAAAACTCGTCCCTTACGCCCTCCGTGCGATAATCTTCTCCGCCAATGGAACTGCGCAAAGACCCCCTGACCCGCTCCTGGGTGCTGACCGGCGACGATGTGCATGATCTGGTGCCGCGCTCGGGCGCCGAATGCCGCCTTTGCCCGGTCTCGCAGGACCACTTGCAGCAGATTTCGAGCCGCGCCGGACTGCGCGGCGGACCTTGGTCGGCCCGGGCGGTCGTGCATCCCACGGCGATTTACCACATCGAAGGCGCGCCCGACCGCCGCGGCGACGGCATTTATGACCGCATGCCCACCGTCGGCGCCCATGAACTTCTGGTGGAAAATCCCCGGCATGACCGCCAGCTGTGGGAGGCCGATGATAGCGACATCGAGCAGTTTCTTCTGCTGGCCGCGCAACGCATTCAGGACCTGAAGGGCGACGGGCGCTTCCGCTACATCACCGTCTTCAAGAACTTCGGCCCCGGTTCGGGGCAGGAATTTGAGCATCCCAACTCCGAACTGGCGGCCACCACCTTCATTCCCCGGCGCGTGCTCTACGAGCTGCGCGCCAGCCTCGATTATTTCAAGCAGAAGGAGCGCTGCGTGTTTTGCGACATCCTGGCGCAGGAGATGAACAGCGGGCAGCGCGTGATCGAGGTGCGCGGGGATTTTATCGCCCTGTGTCCGTTTGCCACGCGCGTGCCCTATGAAACCTGGCTTCTGCCCCGCACGCACGATTCCTCCTTCGAGCACACCGACATCGCCCGTCCCGCCAGCATGCGCGAACTGGCCTCGCTGCTCAAGCGCACGCTGCTGCGCATCCGCACCGTCACCGAGTCCTTTCACATGGTGCTGCACACGTCGCCTAACAAATTCCATGCTTCCGCGAGTCTGGGTTACTGGAAGACGCTCGAGGAGGACTATCACTGGCACATCGAGATCATGCCGATCCTTGCGGCCAAGGCCAAGTCCTACACCTTCAAAGAGGTGTATTACTCTCCCGTCGCGCCGGAGATCGCGGCCAAACGGCTGCGCGAGCCGCAGGTGTAGGCGGTCCAGGAATTACTTGGGCATCGGTCTGCGGAAACTCCCTACCGCCTCCGCCATGCCTTTCTCGTAAAGCGCGATCAGCTTGTCCCAGGTGGCATTCGCCTGTTGGTCGATCTTCTTCCGCGCGGGATCGGCGTCGAACCACGCGAGCGATCGGCGGATACCGTCGCGGAAGCTGGTGGTGGCGCAGTATCCGGGAACGAAGCGCTTGATCTTGGTGTTGTCGAACACCACGCTGACCGCCTTGTCCCCGAGCAGCGTGCCTTCTTTCTCGGGCACGCAGGCGGCGATGAAATCGGATGCGATGTGCACTAACTGCGGCTCAACGCCGGCCGCCTCGCCGACCGTGCGAAACAGCTGGTTCCAGGTGAGCACTTCGTCGGAGGTGATATGAAAGGCATGCCCGATCGCCTGCGCGTTGCCCAGCAATCCAACGAAGCCTTTGGCAAAATCGGTGTTGTGGGTGATCACCCAGAGCGAGGAGCCGTCGCCGGGAACGACCAGCTTCTTGCCGCGCAGCATGCGGTCGACCGCGGTGTAGGAGAGATCGGCCCAGCTGTTTAAAACCAGGGGAACGAGAGTTTCGCCGTAGGTGAGCGACGGGCGGACGATGGTAACCGGGAAGCCCTGGTCGCGGTAGGCCTGCATGAGCCGCTCTTCGCAGGCGATCTTGTTGCGGGAGTAATCCCAGTGGGGATTGGCCAGCGGCGTCGATTCGGTGATCAGGTAGTGCGTGGCCGGCTTCTGATAGATGCTGGTCGAGCTGATAAAAATGAACTGGCGGGTGCGACCGCGGAACAGGCGCAGGTCGCGCTCGATGTCGGCGGGGGTGAAGGCGATCCAGTCGACCACCGCATCAAACTTTTCGTGCGCCAGCTTCGAGGCAAGGGAAGGGTCGTTGATGTCGGCTGCGAGGGTCTTGGCGCCGGCGGGCAATTTTGCCATGTGTTGCCCGCGCGTGAGCAGGGTGACGTCAAAGCCGCGTTCGAGCGCCAGCGCGGTGGAGGCTGTGCTGATGATGCCGGTTCCGCCGATGAATAGAATTTTCATGTCGCAATATTTGTAACAGGAAATGCAGTGTGTGGGAGGGGCGTCGAAGTCCTCGGCATTGCGGAAATGAGAATATGCCCTGTCATCCCGAAACCGAAGTTCATATCCTTCTGCTCTAGAAATGACAGAGTTTTTATCCAGGAAGGCCTGTTGCGACACGTTGCGAAAGTGATTTTCGTGCTGCTGTCATTCCCGGTTGTCGCGCAATCACCAGGCGAGCATGCGAGCGCGCCGACTTTCTACAAAAACATCCTTCCCATCCTGCAGCGGCGCTGCCAGGTGTGCCACCGGCCGGGAGAGATTGCGCCGTTTCCGCTCGTCACCTACGCTCATACAAAAGCATGGGCCAAGCTGCTGCCCGATGCGGTGGCAAGCCGCAAGATGCCGCCGTGGTTTGCCGATCCCTGCTGCGGAAAGTTTGCCAACGACGCCTCGCTTACAGCCGCGCAGATTCAGACGTTTGCCGGCTGGGTGGCGGCGGGCACGCCTGCCGGCGATCCGCGCGATGCTCCACCCCCTCCGCACTGGACCCAAGGTTGGAACATCGCGCACCCAGACCTGGTGCTGCACATGCCGGTCGCGGTGAAGATTCCGGAGCAGGGCGACGTCGAATACACCTACGAAATCGTGCCCACCAATTTTGCCCAAGGGAAGTGGGTGCAGATGGCGGAAATGCGTCCCTCGGCGCGCGATCATGTGCATCACGCCGTGGTTTATATCCGGCCGCCCGGCTCGAACTGGCTGCGGGGGGCGCCCGTCGGCGTGCCATTTACCGCGTCCACCCTGCGCGATCCTCACCTCATGCACGAAGCCCACTTCACCACCAGCGACCTGCTGCTGGTCTACGCGCCCGGCAGTTCGCCCGAAAGTTTTCCCAGCGGCATGGCGAAATATATCCCCGCCCATTCCGACATGATTTTTCAGATGCACTACACCACCAATGGCAAGGCGGCGCAGGACCAGACCAGCATCGGCCTGGTGTTCGCGAAAACGGCGCCGGAAAAACGCGTGCTCACCTTGCAACTGGCGAACGAACACGACAGGATCCCGATTCCAGCCAACACGGACAACTATCGCGTAGAGGTACACGGAACGCTTCCCAATGACGCCCTGCTGCTCAGCTTCTTCCCCCATATGCACCTGCGCGGGAAAAAATTCGAGTACAACATCGTGCACGCGGACGGCAGCCGGGAGACGCTGCTGCGCGTGCACTACGATTTCTACTGGCAATTGAGTTACATTCTGGCGCAGCCGCGGTTTCTACCCGCAGGCACGGAACTCGAAGCCATTGCCTGGTACGACAACTCGAAGAACAATCCGCACAATCCCGATCCCAGCCGCCCGGTCGAGTGGGGCGACCAGACCTACAATGAGATGATGGTAGGCTTTTTTGACGTGGCCGTGCCGGCAGGTATGGATAAGCAGAGTTTTTTTGTGCGTGCCCCCAGGCGCTGATCGCAGAACGAGGAGCGCTGAATGCCCGCGGCTACGCCCCCAGCTTCTCGAAGAAGAGGCAGATGGACTCGATTCCCCGGTAGAAATTCGGGATGTGGAATTTCTCATTGGGCGCGTGCAGGTTGTCGTCGGGCAAGCCGAAGCCCATCATGACCGAAGGAATCTTCAGCACGTCCTGGAAGTCGGTGACGATGGGAATCGATCCGCCGGAGCGGATGAATACGGTCGGCTTGCGAAAGACATCGTGCAGCGCTTCGGTTGCCGCCTGGATGTACTTGTTCCCGGTGCCGACCACGCACGCCGGCCCTTTGCTCCACACCTTGACTTTGGTTTCGATCCCCTTGGGCGTGTTTTTCTTCACGAAGGCTTCAAAGCGCTGCAAGATGTCTTCGGGATCCTGGTTGGGTACCAGGCGCATGGAAACTTTCGCTTGCGCGCGCGCCGGGATTACGGTTTTGGCTCCCGTGCCGGTGAAGCCGCCGGGCATGCCGTGGACTTCCAGGGTGGGGCGGGCCCAGGTGCGATAAAGCACGGAGTATCCGGGCTCCCCAGTCAGCACCTTCGATCCAACTTCGGTTTTGCGATAGTGCTCCTGGTTGAAGGGCAGTTGCTTCCACGCCTTCAACTCGGCCGCGGTCGGCGCCTTGACGTTCTTGTAAAAGCCCGGGATGAGAATCTTGCCCTTGGAATCCTTCATCTTGCTGATGATTTCGACCAGCGCGAAAAATGGGTTGGGGGCCGCGCCGCCATAAACGCCGGAGTGCAAATCCGTCTTCGGCCCCGCGGCTTCGATCTCCGTGTAAACCAGCCCGCGCAGTCCGACGCACAAGGTAGGCAGATCGGGCGCAAACAACTCGGTATCGCAGACCAGCGCGAAGTCGGCTTTCAGTCTTGCTTTCTGCTTGCGCACGTAGGCCGCGATGGACTCGCCGCCGACCTCTTCCTCTCCCTCGAGAATGACTTTCACGTTGATGGGCAGCCTGCCGCCATGGCCTTTCATCAGGGCCTCGAAGGCTTTGACTTCCATCCACAGCTGGCCCTTGTCGTCGACCGCGCCCCGCGCATACAGATTGTTGTTGCGCTCGGCGGGTTCAAAGGGCGGCGAAATCCACTCGTTCAAAGGATCGGGCGGCTGCACGTCGTAGTGGGCATAACAGAGCGCGGTGGGCTTGCCGGGCGCATGCAGCCAGTCGGCGTAAATCAGGGGATGCCCCGGGGTGGGGATGACCTCGACATTTTCCATGCCAATGCGCCGCAGTTCGCTGGAGACATAATCCGCGGCCCTCTGCACGTCGCTTTTGTGCTCGGGAGCGGTGCTGACGCTGGGAATGCGCAGCAGGTCTTTCAGTTCATTGAGGAAGCGTTGCTGGTTTTCGCGGGCATAAGCCACTGCAGGGGAAGCCATGGCGGGATCCTTTCAAAAACGCTTCAGTATAGCGGAAAGAGGAGTTCACCACAGAGGCAGGGAGACCCGGAGAAATTCTTAATTGTTCTTGGTCTTGGTGGCGAACCTGCTGCGTGGAAATCGCGTGGTGAATTACGCAAACCTGCCGGGCGAGAAGCTCTCAAGGTCGAATGCCGGTGGTTTCCCTGCGATCAGCGCGGTCATGATTCTCGCGGTAATGGGAGCCAGCAGAATTCCGTCGCGATAGTGCCCGGTGGCGACAAAAAAGCCCGAGGTTGAGGTCTCGCCCAGGATCGGCAGTTCGTCGGGGGTAGCCGGCCGCAGGCCGGCCCAGGCTTGGTGTTGTCGGGAGCTCGCCAGTTCAGGCACGATCTCAAGCGCAGCCTGAAACAGGCGCTGCAGCGTGTCCACATCCGTCTGTTTGGTAAAACCGGAATCTTCGAGGGTAGAGCCGATGAGGACCCGGCCATCGCTTCGTGGAACCAGATAAACGTGTTCCGAACGAATGACATGCTGCAAGCTTGGCCCTCCGACCACCGCCAACATCTGTCCCTTGACCGGCCGCACGGGAAACTCATAAGGAGCAATGTTTCCCGACCACGCGCCCGCGCAGTTCACGACCATGGCTGCGGAGTAAGTGCTGCGCTCGGTTTGCACACCGCTCGCCCGGCCGCCATCGACGAGCAGGGCTTTGACCTCGGCGCCGGAAGCGATGTCGATCTGGCGATGATGCGCTGCCTTGATCGCCGCTGCAGTCAACGCGCGCGGGTCCACCGATCGCTCGGGTAAATAGGCGGCGCAAATCTCGTCTGGCTGGCGAGGTGAAGGTTTGTCTGGCGAGGAACTCAACGATTCCGGGCCTGCAGATCGAGACTTGGAAGGGAATGCCAATTTCGGTTCCAGCGATCGCAGGCGTTGCGGCGACAGGCGCTCGGCGGACTCAGGAAACGGGCTTCCGCACGAAAGCAGAATCGTGCCTTGATCGCGAAGGTCCACTTTGCTTCCGGATTCATCCTGCAGTTCGTGCACGAATTCCGGATATAGGCGGGCGCTCTCTTCAGCGAGAGTCTTGAGCGCGGGGGGGATCTCGGCGCCGGCCGCCAACATACCCGCCGCCGCATACGATGCCTCGCGCCCCGGCTCGCCGCGCTCGACGATCAGAACGCGAAGACCCTCTTTGCGCAGCGATATGGCGAGCGAGAGCCCAATGATCCCGCCCCCAACAATGATCGCGTCCCAGGATTTCACGAGAGAAATTGTAAAGGGAAAAGAGGTCAGGCTTCAGGCGCCGGGCTTCAACCCTTCGGGAGTTTCACCGTCGAGACGGTGTGCTCTGCGCAACATGCTTGATCAATCCGTGAGGCTGGATCCTAACCCCTGAAGCCTGCTCTTCTCACAACCTGCTCAGATATTCCACGATCTCCTGCTGGCTCCAATCCACCGCTCCAATAAACTTGCGGCGGATCATGCCGCTGCGGTCGATGATGTAGGTCTCCGGCACCTTGATCGTTCCATATCGCTCAGAAACCGGAGCGATGACGCCCTTGCTGGTGCGCTCGCCGGCTTCGCGGACAGTGAGCAGGTCGACGCTGTGGTCCTTGAGAAACTTGTGATAATCGGCGGCATCGTCATCGACGCTGACGGCTAGCACACGGACGTCTTTGCCCTGGGCTTGCATGCGTTTCTGCAGTTGCACCAGCGAGGGCATTTCCTCAACGCACGGCGAGCACCACGTGGCCCAGAAGTTCAGCACCACAATGTTGCCGCGAAGCTGGCTCAGGCTGACGCTATGGTCGGAATCCTGAATGGTGAAATCGGGGGCGAGTTTGCCGATCTCCGAGGGCTTCGAGCCGTGGTAACAGGCGGTCGCGAACAGGGCGGCAGCGGAGGCCAGGAAAAGAGCGGAAGAGCGCACCCCAATATAATAAACGCACTGGGAGCGATCGCGGGTAAGTAGCATACTCAGTTGTCGCCGGGGTCCGAAACACAAGGCTGCGCAATATTCCACATGGGTCAAGAGAATAGTCCGGTCGTTTCGGTGATCGTCCCCGCACGGAATGAAGAGGCGTGTCTCGCCTCCTGTCTGGAATCGCTCGTCAAGCAGACTGGAATTCCCTTCGAGGTCATCGTTGTCGATGACGGTTCGACGGATCGCACGCCGGAGATTGCACGCTCGTTCGGGGCTCCTCAACCGGATACGGTTCAGGAGGGCATGGTGTCAGCCTCGCCGGGCACTACCCCAATCGAAGCAAGAGGCTTCAACACGCTTGTCACGGTGATCTCCGCTCCTCTGCTTCCTCAGGGTTGGACCGGCAAGAACAACGCCATGGCGGCTGGCGCAAAACTCGCAAGCGGGAAGTGGCTGCTCTTTACCGACGCGGACACCGTGCACCAGCCCGCTTCGCTCGCCCACGCTGTGGCGGAAGCGGAGCGGCATGGCGCCTCGCTGCTTTCCTATTCGCCCGAGCAGGAGGTGCGGACGCTTTTAGAAAAAGCGCTCATGCCGGTGATCTTCGCCGAGCTGGCGGCGGCCTATTCTCCCAGCAAGGTGAGCGATCCGGCCTCTCCCACCGCCGCCGCCAATGGCCAGTACCTGCTCATTTCGCGCGAGGCCTACGATGCCGTGGGCGGTCACGCGGAGGTCGCAAGCGACCTGCTCGAGGACGTTGCCGTGGCGCGCCTGGTGAAGTCCTCCGGTCGCCGCATCCGGTTCCGCTACGGTGGCGATGCCGTCCGCACCCGCATGTACCGCAGCTGGTCGCAGATGAAGGAAGGATGGACGAAGAACCTGGCGCTGCTGTTTAAGCATCCGCTGCGGCGCGCGCTGACGTTGCTGGCAATGTGGGCGTTCGCCTGGATCACCTTTGGCCTCGGCCTGGCGGCAATCGTGGCGGGATCTTGGAAGCTGGCCTACTGGCTGCCATGGATCTTTGTGCTCTACGCTCGCATTGCCCGCGCCAGATTCCGGATCGTACCCAACCTGGCTGCGGTGATATTTGGAATTCCCCTAACGGCGTATTTGCTTCTGCGGTCGGCGTCACGCCACAGGCACGGCGGAGTGACCTGGAAGGGCAGAGAATATAGTGCCGATTTGGCAAAGGCCACGCATAACCTGGCGCTTTAGCCGCCCGAGTTCATAAGCCTGCTTCCTTTACAATGAGACCTTAGATACAACGGAACGAATCCTTGCTCTACCTCACCCGCAAAGCGGAATTTGCCGCATCGCACTACTACCACAATCCGGAGCTTTCTCCGGAGGAGAACCGTCGCCTGTTCGGCAAGTGCAACAACCCCAACGGGCATGGGCACAACTATGTCCTCGAAGTCACGGTCAAAGGCGAGGTGAATCCCCGCTCCGGGTTCGTGGTCGACCTGAAGCAGCTCAAGGAAATCATGAACCGCGAGGTGCTCGACGCCATGGACCACCGCTTCCTGAATAAAGAGGTTCCGGAATTTGCCACACGCATTCCCACCACCGAGAACTTGGCCATCGCGATCTGGCGGCGACTTGCTCCCAAGCTGATTAAGGCCAGGCTGCACCGGGTGCGGGTCTACGAGAACCATGATCTGTTTGTGGATTATTACGGAGAAGAATGAGGAATTGAATCATTGCATCATCGGGGCGATTCAATCATTGAAAATCTTATGATTTCGACGACTCTGCGATTCCTTGGCGCACTTTGCGGTTAAAAGCTTTTGACCGCAAAGGCCGCGAAGAAAA
Source organism: Terriglobales bacterium (assembly GCA_036376415.1). Taxonomy (GTDB): domain Bacteria; phylum Acidobacteriota; class Terriglobia; order Terriglobales; family Acidobacteriaceae; genus Gp1-AA145. The sequence goes on along the minus strand of DASVAJ010000074.1, from coordinate 98,090 downwards.
GTCCGCAAAGTTCGCAAAGGAATACGGTTTTTCAATGATTGAATCGCCCGATGATGCAATGATTCAATTCCACAGTTACCTGCAATGAAAGTCCATCTACATCGCCGGTACCGTTTCTCGGCCTCACATCGCTTGCACAGCGCGCAGATGTCCGAGGAAGAGAACCGGGTTACCTACGGCAAATGCAATAATCCCCATGGGCACGGGCACAATTACGTGCTGGAGGTTACGGTCAGCGGGCCGGTGGACCGCAACGGCATGGTTTGCAACCTGGTGGAGCTGGACGAGTGCGTCAACCGCGAGGTTGTAACCCTTTTCGATCTGGAAAATCTGAATAATAGGCCGGAATTTGCGGATTCCGTGCCCACGACGGAAAACCTTTGCACAGTGATTTACGACATTTTGAAGCGAAAGTTCTCCGCCGCACATCTGGAAAGGGTGCGGCTGGAAGAAACGATGTTGAATTCGTTCGAGTACGCCGGAAGCTGAGAGATCTGTAATTTGCTATTTTTGTAATTGGGTAAGTAGACGTGCCTGTGGAGCCAGGGTTTGAAGTTACGCAATTACCAAATCACCCGATGACACCCCGAGTTGAAATCCCGACCCTGACTTCCGCCAGCTTCGAAGAGCTGATGAAAGAGATCCTGGTGCGCCTTGGCGAAGACCCCGACCGCGAAGGCCTGCAGCGCACGCCGGAGCGAGTTCACAAGGCTTACGAGTTTCTCACCCGCGGTTACAACGAAGACCCTGAGGCCCTGCTCACCAAGGCCCTGTTTACCGTCAGTTACGACGAAATGGTCATCGTGAAGGACGTGGAGATGTTCAGTCTGTGCGAGCATCACATGCTGCCATTCTTCGGCAAGGTGCACGTCGCCTACATCCCGAACGGCAAGGTGATCGGGCTGAGCAAGGTGCCGCGGTTGATCGAGGTCTTCTCCCGCCGCCTGCAGATTCAGGAGCGGCTGACAACCCAAATCGCAGAGACCATACAAAAGGTAATTCAGCCCCAGGGCGTCGGCGTGGTCATTGAGGCCCGCCACCTGTGCATGATGATGCGCGGAGTCGAGAAGCAGCACTCCGCCGCGGTCACCTCGTCCATGCTCGGCTGCTTTCGTGAAGAGCAGGAAACGCGGCAGGAGTTCCTATCTCTCATCCGCCAGCGGCCCAATGGCGTGTAAGCAGTTGCCTGATTCAAGTATCGGGCGATGGACTCATTGCAAACTTTTTCACGGGTGAAGAGATTTGCACCTTTCTCCGCGAAATCAGCACCTCAAGTTTCGAGCGCGGCGGCGCGCAACGTTCGCGATGGGTAGAGGAACACGCCGAGAACGGATAGCGCTCAATCCTTCCATGCTGCGATGACTCAAGGATTCAATCTTTCCGCTTCGAAATGCCTCGCTGATTTGATTGTTCCTCCACTTTAATCTTGCATAAACGTCGCGTCTGGAGTACCTTTTCGGCAACTTGGTGCCTGCCTATGGAAGTTACGGGCCCCTGGAGTCAAAGATGCGGCTCCGATTCGTGTGTTGTCTTCTCCCGGCATTGTTACTCTCAATTTCCGTGTTCGCGCAGACGGTTGCGCCCTCGCCTTCCGAAGGCGCCAAGGCGCTTTCACCTGAACCGGTGCGCGTATACCACGACCACAGTATCCGCGACATCGATGCCATTGGCACACGCAACGTAGGCTGCGGCCGTGGCATTGGCAACTGGTACAGCCTCGAGCGCCAGATCGCCATGGGGAAGGAATACTCGTCGCAGGTGGAAGCGACCTCAAAGCTGGTCAAAGATCCAGACATCACTGCGTATATCAACCGAATCGGGCAGAATCTCGTCCGCAACTCGGATTCGCAGGTGCCGTTTACGATCAAGGTCATTGATTCCGACGACATCAATGCTTTTGCGTTACCCGGCGGATTTTTTTATGTGGATACCGGCCTGATCGACGCCGCCGAAGATGAAGCGGAATTGGCGGGAGTGATGGCCCACGAGATCGCCCACGTCGCCGCTTGCCACGCCGCCCGTGGCCGCACGCGCGGGCAGTTGATGAATATGGCGACGCTTCCCATGATGATGATCGGGGGGCCGATCGGCTATGCGGCCTACGAGGGCCTGACCGTGGCCATGCCCTTCACCTACATGAAATTCTCGCGCAAGTTCGAGTCCGAGGCCGATTTCCTGGCGATCCAGTACATGTACAAAGCGGGCTACGATCCGCAGGCGCTGACCTCCTTTTTCGAGCGGGTCAAGAGTCTGGAAAAACATAAAGAAAGCGCAGTGGCCCGGGCGTTTGAAACCCATCCCCAGACGCGCGACCGCATTCTGAAGACGCAGGAAGAAATCAACACGCTCCTGCCGCCCCAGGCCGAATACACGGTTGATACCTCGGAGTTTGAAGCTGTCAAGGAGCGGCTGAACCGGCTGGAGAATCATCATCGCAAGGATGATGTTGGCCGGCCGACACTCAAACGCCGGCCAGCGGCGACAACGCCGGCTGAGTCTGCGACCGGGTCGCGGGAGCAGCCGGTCTCATAGCATCGGCTTCAGGCGAACTTGCCGGCCGCCAAGTCTCTTACCAGGGTGCGGTCTGCCTCAAGAAAATCATATTTGGCCAGGTCTGCCGGCACCGCCCAGACAATTTCGCGGAAGATGCGATTTTCCAGCTCGCCGGAATACGCGCGCACATCAAAAAAACGCAGCTCTACGGAATTGCCATTGGGATATTCGTGAAGTATGCGCGCGACCTCGTTGCCGATTTCGGCGCCGATGCCGAGCTCCTCGTCCAACTCCCGGCGCAGGGCGTCGCGCGGCTGCTCGCCTTCCTCGATTTTGCCTCCCGGAAACTCCCATTTGAGCGGCATGGGCTGATGGCGGGTGCGTTGGCAGATAAGAATCCTGCCGTTCTGCCAGATCAAAGCCGCGACCACGCGCTTCATAGGGATCGAGTAATTGGGAAATCTGGTAATTGAGAGATTATCCCGCACCTCGCGAGACGCGCTCCCCAAAATCGGTTCTAAGTTACCAAATTACACAATTCCTCAATTTAGTTTTACTCAATGCGCCGCACTCCCTCGACGAGAGGAAAATGCTCCGGATGAATGGCTGCCGCCAATGCGCGCAAGCCCAGTATCAGGCTGGGCGCCGGCGTGTTGAGATATTCATCCCGAATGCAATAAACGCGGCGCTTCTTCACCGCTGGGATCTTGTCCCATCGTCGCTGTTGCAGGATCCTGGCCAGCGGCACGCGGTCTCCGGCGCCGCACCAGGCGGCGACGCACACTTCCGGGGCAAGCGCTTCGACCTCCTCAGGCGCGATTTGTGCGCCGGGGGTTCCCAGGAATTTACCGCCGGCAGCTTCGACCAACTCGGCCACCCAAGGCTGTGATGCAATCAGAGGTTTTCCCCATTCCTCGCAAAACACCCGCACTTTGGGGAGCTCTCGAGTTTCAGATCGCAGCGACTCGATCTGCTCCTGCATGGCGCGAATGATCTCGCAGCCCCGCTCCGCCAAGTTCATCAGGCCGGCGAGAATGGCGATGTCGCCATAAATTTCCGCCAGCCATTTCGGGGCGAACCCCAGAAAACGCGCACCCGATTTCATGATTTCCGCAATCGACTTCTCCTGGTAGGGAACGGAAGCAATCACGAGGTCAGGTCGAAGCGCCGCGATCTGCGCGGCTTGTGCAGTCCAGGAGTCCGCCACAACGGCAATGTTGCCTTGCCTGACCTCCGGGCAAAATTCCGCGCAGTACTTTGTACATCCGACGAGGGCGTCCAGGCAGCCGAGGTCGCGCAGAATTATGGTCACGCTGGGCTGCAGCGAAACGATGCGTTGCGGAGCATAGCCCATCCGACGAGTATTGCAGACTAAAATGCTTTCGTGTACTCCGCTAAACTGCTGGACCATTTCGAACATCCCAGGAATTCCGGCGTCGTCGAACACCCCAGCGCAACCGTGCAGCTAGAAAACCCGGTTTGCGGCGATGTGCTGAGACTTTCGGCAAAGCTTGCGCAGGGCCGCATTGTGGAGATTCGATTCCAGGCGAAGGGCTGCGTGCCTGCGATGGCCTGTGGGTCCGCGGTGACCGAACTCGCGCACGAAAAATCCATTGCTGACGCCGCCAGAATCCGAAAAGACGACATTGTGAACCATGTCGGAGGAGTGCCCGAGGCCTCCACGCACGCGGCGCAGCTGGCCGCCGACGCGCTCACCAACCTGGCCAAGGAGCTTGCGTCGCTTTCCACGGTCAGCAAAGAGTAGCGTTCTGTTCAGCGCCTGAGTGCTGTTCAAATGTTAGAAGATGTTGCTTCGGTTCGACAGAGCCGGCAATCCAAGACTTGTCAGACGGGGGACATTTCTACGGTGGTATGACCGCGGACGGGCCTCCGTTGACATTTCCACAAGAGCAAGGCAAACTACCCAATCTGCCAGAAACGTGCGGCAGAAGCAGACGTCCGCGGTCCGCCGGTTTTCGCAAGTTTCTTAACCCTGTGCTTATGACTCCAGAGCGGCGATCGTACACGCTGGATTCGACCTTGGAAACGGTCGACAGCGCCGAACAGACCGCCACCGAAATTGCGAATGACTGCGGCTTCGCGGAAGAGGAAGTGCTGCAGATCGCCATGGCTGTGCGCGAGGCGGCGGTGAACGCGGTCTTGCATGGCAACGCTTACGATCCGGACAAGAAAGTGAAGCTGGATTTTGAGCGCAACGATCAGGACCTGGTCATCACCATTCGCGATGAAGGCAAGGGGCTGGACCCGGCCAGAATACCCGACCCGCTTGCCCCAGAAAACCTTTTAAAAACATCAGGCAGGGGAATTTTCTTAATCCGTTCATTTATGGATGATGTGCAGATTCACCCGTCCCAGACGGGAACCGAAATCAAACTGATCAAGCACGTCCACGCTAGAGCGGGGGGCGGCAAGGAGGCTTCGCAGTGAACTTGAAAACCAGCACGCGCCAGGTAGATGGGGTCAATATTGTCGATTGCAGCGGTCGTATCACGCTGGGCGAGGGGAGCATCGTCCTGCGCGACATCGTGAAGGACCTGCTCGGCAAGGGGCAGAAAAAAATCCTGCTGAACCTCGGCGACGTCAACTACATCGACAGCTCGGGAATTGGCGAACTGGTCAGCGCCTACACCACCGTGCGCAACCAGGGCGGCGAGCTCAAGCTGCTGAACCTGACCAAGAAAGTCCATGACCTGCTGCAGATCACAAAGCTGTACACCGTCTTCGATGTTAAGGACGACGAAGCGGCAGCGGTCAAGGCCTTCCGGTAAGATCTTCACCAGATTTGGAGCTACGGGCCGCCCTCTTCGACTTCGCTCAGAGCAGGCTGCCGCCCGTAGCTCTGCTGGCCCTCCCCATCGTTCCTTTCTGGGAATAAATTCCACAGGCAAGCTTTTCTTTTACTCTCGATCGTGCTCCGCAGAACTACAATTTCTTCGTGAATCTGCTGCGCATTTGCGCGGTTCTATTGGCGGCATGCCTCCCATGTCTCGGCGACTGCATCCCTTTTGAGCAGGCCCGCAACCACATTGGGGAGACGCAGTGCGTGAAGGGAACGGTTCTTCGGGTACAGGCCGGGAATGGCGGTGTGCACTTTCTCGATTTCTGCGAAGACTACCGGCTGTGCACTTTTTCCGTGGTGGTTTTCTCCCACGATCTGAAAAATGTTGGAGATGTCAGCCACCTGTCCGGCAAGCTGATCGAGATTCGCGGCGAGATCAAGGAATATGACGACCGCGCGGAAATCATCCTGGAAAGCGCCAGGCAGTTGGGGGGCGGAGCCGGTCTAATCCCGCCGCTTCCGAGGAGCTTCGACGTCGAGCAGCGGGGCCGTTTCAGCGCCGGCACATTTCGAACCAGAAAGAGCCGCAGCACCACCAAAAAGAAAGGCATACCAACGATTCCCGTGGATATTCCCGAGGATGTGGAGTCGCGCTGAGAGTCAAGGTTTCGAGCGGGATTTGGTCAGGACAATATACGGCTGAAACGATTCCCGGACAGCTTTTAGGTCGCGAAGCGCGCAAGAATAAAGCCCAGGGCTCAAGCCGTGGATCAAAGTGAAATAGAGGTAGCCGCGGAGGAGAAAGAGGTTCCCGCGCGAGCGTCTACACCAACCCCTTCCTCAACTCCTCAAGCGGATACCTTGTTCCGCGCCACTCCACGCCGCCATTCCACAAGGTCACAAACGTCGAGCGAAGCATGGTGTAGATAAATAGAACCGTGCTCACCGGATGCAGGAAGAAGTACCAGGGCTCGATTTCAACCCGTCCCCAAATCCCCGCGTACAACAAAAACATGCAGCCGGCCGCAATGGCATAAGGAATCCGCGACCATCCTGGCGAAAAAGGCACGCCAATAAACGGGCCCAGATTCAGAATCGCCATAGCCAGGCAACTCAGCAGCGCGCGCCAGGTCTGAAACGACATCACCGCAAAAAAATTCTTGGTCAGATTGCCCACCACCCCGCGCGCCCCCCGCGCCCAGCGAATCTCGATCAGGTTGTCCCCGAAAGCAACCCGCTGGCGCAGGCCGGCGTTCTTGATCACTTTGCCCAGCTTCATGTCATCGACCACTTCAAACTTCAATGTCTTGTAGGTGCCAATCGCTTGGTAGGCGCTGCGGCGCACGAGGTTGAACGCGCCCACGCCCATGTGATCCTTGGCATCAGGATCTGCGACTTTCCAGGGCCGGTGCCCGAAGACGAACAGCAGCTGGAAAAAGCCGATCATCATCTTTTCGCCGGCACGCTTCATGATCAGGTGAGGAAAGAGCACGAGGTGATCCGCCCGCTCGGCTTCGGCATAAGCGACCGCCCGGCGCAGGCAATCTGAACGAAACATGACGTCGGCATCGGTGAAGAGCAGCCAATCGCAGTCCTGCGCCTGCTGCGCGGCCGTCCACATGGCGTGAACCTTGCCCAGCCAGCCGGACGGCAGTTCCTCGACATGGACCACTTTCAGACGGCCGCCTGATTCCGACGCCACGCGATCCATAATTTCACCGGTGCGATCGGTGGAGCGGTCATTAACCGCGATCACTTTATAGTCGTCGTAATCGAGCGCCAGCAGGCGGTGCAGCGCATCCTCGATGGAGTCTTCCTCGTTGAGCGCGGGAACGATGATGGCCAGGCGGTGCGGTTGCGAAGGCTTGCGGTCCCAGTCAGGCGCGGAAAGGTCGGCAATTTTCGGCACGCCGCGGGCGGCGTCGATTACGCGCGAGAGCCACACCAGGGCAAGCAGGATTCCGGTGATCCAGGCGAAGTAGCTCATCCCACGTGCGCCTGCGCAGGTTTGGACTGCCCGGCCACGGCTACGGGCGAGGCGAAGCGCATTCCGTACAACAGGATCGCCGACGACAACGCGGTGGCGATGACCGTACTGATGAATCCCGATTCAAGGGACGATCGATCGGAGATTCTGCCGATCACCCATGGCGAAAGCGCGTCGCCGAGAAAATGGATGACGAAAAGATTCACCGCGATACCGGTCGCCCGGATGTGAGCGCCTACGGAGTTGATGATGGCGGCATTCAATGGAGCCGTGTTCACCAGAAGCAGAAAACCCGCGACCGCGATGCCCGGGACCATGGCGCGGCCGCTGGTAAAGAGCGCAACCATCATTACCGGAATTCCCAGTCCCATGCTGACCGATGAGACGAGATAGTAGGCGCCTTTGGTTCTGCGCAGCAGCCGGTCGCCGAGCCAGCCGCCGAACAGGGCAGCGAGGGTGCCATCGATGGCGATGATCAGGCCGAAGAGTTCATTGGCTTTGAGCAGGCTGTATCCCCGCATGCGCGATAGGAAAGTCGGCATCCAGACCAGGAGCCCGCCCTGGGCGAAAGTCATCATCGCCATACCCAAGGTCGCCAGGATGAATGCAGGGTTCCTTGCAAGTCCCCAGACCGATCTGCGTTCAGCGGTTTCTTCCAGCGAATCGAAACGGCCTCGCTCCGGCTCGGGAACGAACAGCAACAACGCCGCCAGCAGGAATCCAGGACCTCCGGCCAGGTAGAAAGGGAAGCGCCAGCCATAGTGCGTGCCGAAATATCCGCCGATCGGGTATCCCAGGGCGAAGCCCACGGGAATGGCGAGATAAAAGATTCCCAGCACGCGGCCGCGGATTGATTCGGGGAAAAGATCGGCGACGATCGTGGGCCCGATGGTGACGAAGCTGGCCTCGCCAACTCCCACCAGCGTGTGGCGGATCAGCAGGGCATGGTAGGTATGGACGAAGGCGGTGAGTAAAGTCACTCCGCTCCAGGCGACCGCCCCCAAAACCACAATCAGTTTGCGCGAGTAGCGGTCAGCCAGCGGTCCCATGAACGGCGCGGCAATGGTGTAGAAGATCAGGAACACCGTCGTAAGCCGCCCGATCTGCGCGTCGGAAACGCGAAACTCAGATTGAATCAACGGCTGGACGGCATTCAGCACCGAGCGGTCGATGTAATTGAGCAGGTTCAGCGCAGTGAGCAGGGCAAGGAGGGTGCGCGGATAGAGCTTAGTCTCACTCACGGGGAAACTGGAATATAGCACGAGCGCGCGGGGCTTCCGGGCGCAGGCACCTACATTGACAAAGTCGACATTTGTCGCTATGATAAGCGACAAATGGTAAACGACGTGCAAGCCGTAATCCGCGAACTGGGCGGGCCGCATGCCCTGGGCCGTTCCCTGGCCAGCGACCGCGACCTCCGCGAAGCCATCCGCGAGGGGTTCCCGCCAAGAGTCGTCGAAGAACTGATGCAGGCCTCAGGACTGACGCTCAAAGAGCTGGCGGATGCCCTGGATCTTTCGCCGCGCAGCCTGCAGCGCAGGCGGCGCACGGGGCGGCTGGCGCGGTTTGAGTCGGACCGGCTTTATCGGCTCGCGCGCATCGTCGCGCTGGCGCGCCAGAGCCTGGGCAGCCAGGAGCGCGCGGCCAGTTGGCTGAAAAGAGCCAATCGGGCGCTGGGCGGAATTGCTCCCATTGCCGCCGTTGACACGGAACCGGGCGCGCGCCAGGTCGAGAACGTCCTTGGCCGCATCGCCCATGGCGGAGTTAGTTGACCCGCATTTACCGCGTCCTGCGAAAAGCCTTTGCGCAAGCACCCTTCGACGGTGAAGGGGCGTACCGCTACGGTGGGCGCTGGTCGAGTCCCGGCGTTCGCGTCAGCTACGCCTCCGAATATCAGTCGCTGGCGATGCTGGAGTATTTCGTCCACCTGGACGCGGACGATCCTCCGCCGGACCTGGTGCTGGCAAGTGCCGAGGTCCCGGACGAAGTTGGGAGAGAATCGCTAGACGAATCGAAGCTGCCCTCGAACTGGCGTGAAACCCCCGCGCCCGATCAATTGAAGCACTGGGGCGACGATTTCATACAGCGTGGCGATTGTGCCCTGTTGATGGTGCCGTCCGCGCTTGCCCCGGGGGAGCACAATGCGCTGCTGAATCCGGCACATTCTGGTTTTCAAAAAATAACCGTCCGCGAGCTGGAGGCCCTCCTCTACGACAAGCGCATGTTCCATCGGGCCCACCACCCGCGCAAGCGGAAATGATCCGAACTTCAGGCCCAGTCGGCACTTGACGGGCAACATAGAATATTCCAAGCTGCTTCCCCGGCAGCTGCTTGTTCCTGACCCCGGGGTTCACAACGTGGAGTCCAGCCTTTCTTCCCTCATCGAAGCCGCCGAGGCACGCGGCGGCGCCGCGGCCGACGCGCTGTTCAGCGCGCTGTACAACGAGCTGCGGCGGCTGGCGAAGCGCGAGCTGGCGAGGCAGGGGTCGCTGGCCAACTTGAGCGCCACAACCTTGCTGCATGAAGCCTACATCGAGATGGCGGGAAGGGACGGCAACAGCTTTCCCGACCGCGGGCGGTTCATGGGTTATGCCGCGCGGGTGATGCGCGGGCTGATCATCGATCATGCCCGCAACCGCAGCGCGCAGAAGCGCGGGGGTCACTTTGAGATCACATCCATGGGCGCCGAAATCCAGGATCCCGTGGACGCGCAGGAATTGACCAACATCAGTGATGCTCTGGATGAACTGGCGCAAGCCGACCCCACGCTGGCGGAAATTGTGGACCTGAAGTTTTTCTGCGGCTTCAATTTCGCGGAGATCGGCACCCTAAAGAAGGTTTCCGAGCGGACGGCCCAACGGCACTGGGAAAAAGCCCGTATCTATCTCCATCGCAAGCTCCGCACCGAGATTGAGGCCTGAATCCCATGTCCACCCTGTCTCCAGAACGGTGGCGCGAGCTCAGCCCGCACCTGGACCATCTTCTGGCGCTCGCTGAGGCGGACCGCGAAGCCTGGCTGTGTGCCTTTGAACAGGAAAACCCCGATTTGGGGAATACGCTTCGCAAGCTGCTCGATGAGCAGCGTGCGGCCGCTTCCGAGCACTTTTTAGACGCCAGTCCCCGGAAACCGGTAATCGATTCTTCGCTGGCGGGACAGGCGATTGGGCCGTACACGCTCCTGCGGCCCGTCGGCCAAGGTGGCATGGCCACCGTCTGGTTGGCGGAGCGCAGTGACGGCCGCTTCCAGCGCCAGGTGGCCATCAAGTTTCTTCACTTCTCCATTGCCGCGCAAGGCGGGCTCGAGCGGTTTAAACGCGAAGGCAGGATTCTCGGGCAACTGGCTCATCCCCACATCGCCGAACTGATCGATGCCGGAGTGACACCGAAGGGCGAGCCCTACCTGGTGCTCGAATATGTCGAGGGCGAACCCATCGACGCGTACTGCGATGGGCGCAAGCTGGGTGTCGAGCCACGCATCCGCCTTTTTCTCGATGTCATCAGCGCGGTCGCGCAGGCGCACGCGAGCCTGGTCGTTCACCGCGATATCAAGCCCTCGAACGTCCTGGTCCGAAGCGACGGCCAGGTAAAACTGCTCGACTTTGGGATCGCCAAACTTCTCGCTTCCGATGCGAACGCTCCTTCATTGGCGACGGTCGAGGGCGCAGGGGCGCTCACGCCGCAATTCGCGGCGCCGGAGCAGATCAGCGCCGCGCCCATCACCACGGCAACGGACGTTTACTCGCTGGGAGTACTGCTTTACCTGCTGTTTAGCGGAGAACATCCGGCCGGCGCGAAGCTCAGTTCGGCCGCCGAAATTGTCAAGTCGATTCTTGAAATGGAACCGGCGCACCTCGCGGAAACAGTCACCGGTGAACGCGCCAGGCACATCGCCGAGAGTCGGAGCACGACCGTCGACAAGTTGCGTCGCGAGCTGCGCGGAGATCTCGACACGATCGTTTTCAAAGCTCTAAAGAAGAACCCGGCCGAGCGCTATCCTTCCGTGACCGCTCTCTCGGCTGATCTCCACCGCTATCTGCGGCACGAACCGATCAGCGCCCGTCCCGATTCAACTGCCTATCGCGCCCGGAAGTTCATTCAAAGAAATCGAACCGCCGTCGCCCTGGGTGGGCTGGCCCTGTTCGCGATCTTTGCCGGCGCAACGGGAACGCTGATTCAGGCCCGCACCGCCCGCCGGCAGCGAGACTTCGCTTTCGCGCAACGCGATCGCGCTGAGCTCGAACGCGACCGCGCCAACCGGGTCACGGATTTCATGACTGACATGTTCAAGGTCTCCGACCCGACCGAGGCGCGGGCCAGCGGCCGGTCGACTCGCGAGATTCTGGACAAAGCGGCCGGCAACATAGAAACGGGCTTAGCCAAGGATCCGGAGTTGCAGGCGCGAATGATGCACGTGATGGGGAATGTGTACAAGAATCTGGGGATTTACGATCGCGCCGAATCCCTGCTGCGCCGGGCCATGGATTCAGCTCAGCGCAACTTCGGTCCTACGAATTCCGAAACGATGGGCGCAATGAGCGACCTGAGCTGGGTGTTGAGCCAGCAGGGCCGGTGGGCCGACGCGGAAAAAATCGAGCGGCAGGTGCTCGAACTACAGCGCCGGGTGCTCGGCCCGGAGAACCCGGATACGCTTTCCACCATGGTGAATCTGTGTGTCACGCTCGAGATCGAGGGGCGTCACGCGGAAGCACAAACCCTGGGGCGCGAGACGCTCGACATTCAGCGGCGCGTGCTGGGGGCGGAGAGCGACGAAGCGCTATCCATGACCAACAACCTGGCAGCATTTCTCGGTGAAGACGGCAAGTTCGCCGAAGCCGAGGCCCTGTTTCGCCAAGCCGCCGCCGCGCAGGAGCGAGTCCTGGGGCCCGACAATCTTAAAACTTTGAGCTCGAACGACAACCTCGCTGAGACTCTGATTTACGAGCACCGTGATTCTGAAGCAGAGACAATTTTCCGCAAGAACCTGCCGATCGCCCTTCGGCTGTTGGGACCGGATCATCCGGAAACGGCTTTGATCCGCTACGATCTGGGGCGCATCGCCGCTCATCGTGGCCAGACTGACCAGGCTTTATCGCTGGTGCAGCTGGCGGTAGAGCACGGGCTTTCTACCCAACAGACGTCAGCCGTGGAATCCGATCCCGAGCTCGTATCCCTGCGCGGCAATCCTCGGTTCCATGCCATTATCCGGCTGGCAAAGAAACGCGCAACACCGGCTCACTGACGCCCACTAACCGCGGCCCCCCTGCAGTTCCGTGCCCTAAAGAAAAGATCAGCCTCGCTGTCGTCTTTTGCCTGCCGTTTCCGATTGCGTATGTAGAAATCGGGAACTCACGTCCGTTTAAAGTCCCGAAATCGCGGACGGGCTCGTGCGAACGCCCACGACTGGCTTGCCGCAAAAACTCCTGAAACGAGGTCTGCGCCATGACTCTCAAGGCTCGGCTTTTCCATCCATGTCGTAAAAGCGCAACAAGCACACGCGGGTTACGAATTGCCCTGGTCCTGATCGCGATGATGGTCGCGCGGCCAGGCACGGCGCAGATCGTTGTAAACACGACCGCCCAGGGAATCACCAGCGGCCAGTGTTCGCTGCAGGAAGCGATTTATGCAGCCGAGTTCGGCACGAACAAAGCCGTTAGCCAGTACTTCAACGGGAAAGATGTCACTTACCAGACGGGGTGCACGGACCCTACCGGCAACTGGAATACGATCGTGCTGCAGAATGTGACTTATCAATTCAACGCGTTGTGGGACGGCGACACCCACAATCCATTCGGGCCAACCGCTACGCCCGTCATTTTTAAGCCAATAACCATCCAGGGGAACGGCGCCACGCTGCAATGGACGGGCGCAGGATACTCGCGTCTGTTCGCGATTGCCGAGGTGTCGGTGAATAATTTGGATGATGGAACGTCCTATTCCGGCACGGGAAACCTGACGCTGCAGGACGTCTGGGTCAGGGGCTTCAAGGTGCACGGCGGCAATGGCACGTGCGGCGGCGGGGGCGGCATGGGCGCTGGCGGAGCTATTTATCTAGGCAAAGTCTCCAGCGGCACGCCGGTACTGACTATCGTCAACAGCACGTTTGACGGCAACACAGCGACGGGCGGATCCGGCAGCGACAAATCCAATTGCTCGGTGATCGCTTTCGACAACACAAAGCCGGGGGGCGGCGGTGGAGGCCTGGGCGGCAATGGCGGCGGTTACGGAGCTGATAATGGCGGTGCCGGCGGCGGTGGAGGAGGAGCGCGAGGAGACGGCGGACCCAGCAATAACCAAGGGGGAGGCGGAGGAGGCGGAACGGTATTCTCTGGCGGCTCCTCCGATGTCGGGGGTGCGGGTGGAGTGTTTTGTGGCGGTAATGGGGGCGATCCCGACAGCGACGGCCACAGCGGCAGCTGTCCCGGCGGCGGCGCAGGCGGCGGGGGTGGCAATGAGGAAGTTGGCGGCGCCGTCTTGTTCAAGGCGCCGGACGGCGCCAACGGTGCGTATGGTGGCGGGGGCAGCGGTGGCGGCTCCGGTGCCGGAACCGATCCCGGTGGTAACGGGGGAAGCGGCGGTTTCGGTGGTGGCGGCGGAGCTTCCGGCGACTGTGAAGTCAGTGTTTGCCCAGATGGCGGTAATGGCGGTTTCGGTGGAGGAGGAGCGCTGGGACAATCCGGCGGCGGCAATGCCGGAGCATTTGCTGGAGCGGGCACGAGCGGTGCCGGTGGCGGTGGCGCTGCCCTCGGCGGAGCCATTTTCAACGACAGCGGAACGGTCACGGTTCAGAACAGCACCTTTAATCAGAACTCCGTCGCTCCCGGCCAAGGTCCCGCCAACAATGGCGGATCTGACGGTGGCGCGGCCATCTTCTCGCGCAATGGTTCGCTCACGGTTCAGAACGTCACCATTAGCGGTAATCGTTCTAACTCCCATGGCGGCGGCATCACCGTCGTCAACAATGGCGCGTCTGCGTCGCTCACTCTCGACAACACGATTCTCGCCAACAACGGCGGCGATTTCGAGTGCGAGACCATCAGCTCCGTGGGAACAAAGGGTGCCGGCAACCTGATCATGACGAATAGTGGCTGTCCCGGCGTGGCGGTTACGTCCGACCCGCAAGTCGGTTTGCTGCAACTGAACTCTCCCGGCGACACGCCGACCATGGCCATCCAGAACGGCGTGAGCCCGGCCGTCGATGCCGGCGATGATGCAACCGCGCTGGCCACGGATCAACGCGGGATAACGCGGCCTCAGGGTGCCCATTCCGATATCGGCGCCTACGAGGCGCCTCCGCCGTCGGCCGATTTGAGCATCGCCAAGAGCGTGTCTCCCAGCGCAGCCCAGGTTGGCCAGACGGTCACTTACACGCTCCTGGTTACGAACAACGGACCGAATACGGCGAATACCGTGACCGTTTCTGACGCGCTGCCGTCTACCCTGACCTTCGTTTCCTGCTCAGCGGATGCCGGTGGCGTCTGCACGTTCAGTTCCGGCACGGTGACGGTTGCCTACTCGACTTTGGCGTCAGGCGCATCGTCAACCGTCAGCATTCAAACCACGTTGAACTCAGGGGTGACCGACGGACTGACCATTGGCAACAGCGCCAGCGTCAGTGCGGCGTCGCCCACTGACCTCGACACCAGCAATAACAGCAGCACTGCCTATTTCACCGCGCATAATCGGGCGGATCTGGTGGTCACCAAGCAAGCGTCAGCGGCGACGGTGGTGGCGGGAGATTCGTTCACTTACACCATCACTTTGTCGAATGCCGGCCCGTACGACGCGCAAAACGTGATGTTGAGCGATACTCAGCCTGGCGTAGTGAGTTTCAATTCCTGCGCCTCGACCATAGGTTCCTGCAATGTGGTCAACGGAGTTGCCAGCCTGAGCCTGGCTTCGCTGCTGAATGGTCAAAACGCCACGATCACCATCAATGCAACTCTCAACTTCAGCGCGGTAGACGGCGCGATCGTGAGCAACACGGCGTCGGTTACCTCGTCTACCTTCGATCCAAACACCGCGAACAATACCGGCGTGGCGAACGTCACCGCGCAAAACAAGTCGGATTTGTTCGTCACCAAGAGTGCGAATCTCACTTCGGTGAAGCCTCTGGGCACCCTGACTTACACCATAAGCGTGAAGAACCTGGGGCCCTACCGGGCAGCTGCGGTGGTGATGAATGATCCGGTGCCGTCGCCTTCGACGTTTGTCTCCATGAACGCGAACGGCGCCTCATGCACCGCTCCCGCTGCGGGCACCGTCGGCACGGTCAGCTGCAACTTCGGAAACCTGGCCAGCGGCGCAGCGGCCAGGGTGACGGTGACGGTGAAGATCAACGGGTCGACAAACAAGGCGTCCATCACCAACACCGCCAGCGCCAGTTCGCCGAACTTTGATCCCAACCTGGCCAACAATTCTGCGTCGGTGACGACGCAGATTTACGGTAACAAGAAATAGAGTGGATGAATTGAGTAAGAAAAAAACCGGAGCCTTGCGGCTCCGGTTTTTTGTTGGCAGGTTCGCCCGGATAAAACAACAGCTATGGGTGGGACATTCTTGTCCGCCCGATTTGCAGGCAGGCACTCAGCCCGGAAAAATCTCCCAGCTTACGCGCTTCTCCTGGGCCGCAAAGTCAGGTCGCGAATCTGCGTCAGGATGCTCGACATCTGCATTCCATTCAGGGATGACACAAACGGCAGCATTTCCGCGATGAAGGGATCCTTCATCAACTCCGCTACTTCTTCCTGACGGTTACGTTCGCCGCCGCTGAGCAGTTCGGGCACGGAGACCTCCAGGGCTCTCGCCAGCCGCTCCAACGATGACAGGGTCGGCGTAGCCTTTTCGTTTTCAATTTTCGAGACGTAGGTGCGGGGCACGGACATGCGTCCGGCGAGCTGCCGCTGGCTAAGGCCGTTGCGCAGGCGCATGGCGCGAATCGACGACGCCAGGTTGAGGTGGCCGCGATGCGCGGGCGGCACCAGTTGGGGAACGGGCGCCTGCACAATTTCAGGCTCTTCCTCATCGAGGGACAGGTGGCAGCGCCGGCACAGGTTGTTGGAGGTGCGAAATTGAACCAGCAGGCAGCGGTCGCAACGAACAACTTCCCGGGAATCAACCGGGGCAAGAGTGGTGGCCATTAGTGGTGGGAGTTGCCAGAGCGGGCAAGACCCAGGAACCCAACGCATTGTGAGTTCCAACTACTTTGCGTAATGTGCGGTAGAGAGGTTGTGGAAGTCAAGAAAAATGTTGGAGAAACTCCCTTGATCCGCTTCTTCGTTCCCACCAGGCGTCGTGCAAAAGGCAAAAGAAATCGGGTCAGGAATCGAGCTTTAGGCAGCGACGGCGCTTGTTTACTAAGTGGATTCCAGTCTGGTGCTCCCGTGTTCGCCAAACCCGCCGATGCCCTTCAAGGATTCACATCAAAAACCGTTGAGGCGATGCTTGGACGAGGCACCCTGCGTGTTACCATGCCGCTGGCAAACCCCAAATGCGAGTGAACGCACATGCGACTCGGCATTTACATCTACGGTCTTGCGACTATCGCGACCGGCATTCTGGATCTCATCTGGGGTGAGTTTGAGCCTGGGCATCAACCGATTCAAGCCTGGGGCGACCACATTCCTGGCCAAAGGGTGTTTGCCTACATTGCTGCCATCTGGCTGATCGCGGCCGGTACGGCGATTCTCCGGCGCCGCAGCGCTCGCTGGGGCGCCATGGCATCGGCGCTGATCTATTTTATTTTTGCCGTGTTCTGGTTGCCGCGGTTCTATACCGCGCCGCACTTACTCGGCGCTCACATCGGCCTGTACCTGGGCGTGCTGGTCGGCGTAGGGCAGCAACTCATTCTGGTCGCAGCCGCACTGATCATCTATGCCTCGGCGCGCCGCGGCTCAGCGCCGCGGTGGGCGCTCGCGCCGGCGGTTCGTTGGGTGTTTGGGCTCTGCTCAGTCGATTTCGGTTTGGCGCACCTGACCGGCGTCCAGGGTGTGGCTCCGCTGGTTCCGAAGTGGATTCCCCTGGGCGGCGACTTCTGGGCGGTGCTCACCGGTATCGCCTTCATCCTGGCGGGGCTCGCGATTGTTATCGGCATTTTCGATGTGCTGGCCGCGCGCCTGCTGGCCCTGATGCTCCTGGTTTTCAGCGCGCTGGCCCTTGCGCCTCGCCTCCTGACATCGCCGCACAACCATCTTGCGTGGGGCGGGAATGCGTACAACCTGGCTGCTGTAGGAGCCGCGTGGATTGTCGCCGAGTACATCGCAAGCCAGAGAATTGCGCGAGAACGCTTGAACCGTGCGCCGCTGGCACAAGCTCCCTGAGCCCTTTCCGCAGCTATTCACCCCAGACGGTCGCTGCCGAACTCCGCGTGGTGATAGCTTTGATCTATGCCCGAGCGCGCCGCAGCCTGGAACCTCCTCACCGAGTTCACCCAATCCGAAAGCCTGCGCAAGCATGCCTTAGCGGTCGAGGCCTGCCTGCGCGCTTATGCCCGCAAGTTGGGCGAGGACGAGGCGCTGTGGGGCATCGTTGGCTTGATCCACGATTTCGACTACGAAAGGTACCCCACACCGCAGGAACATCCCTTCAAGGGAAATGAGATTCTGCACGAGCGGGGTTACTCCCACGAGATTCGTCGCGCCATTCTCTCGCATGCCGATTACAGCGGGGTTCCGCGGGAGACTCCGATGGAGAAGGCGCTGTTCGCCTGTGACGAGCTTGCCGGATTCATCACCGCCGTCGCGCTGGTTAAGCCCGGCAAGACGCTGGCCGAAGTGGACGCGAAATCCGTTCGCAAAAAAATGAAGGACAAAGCTTTCGCGCGCAGCGTCAGCCGCGACGACATCGTGAACGGCGCAAAGGACCTCGGAGTGGATTTGGACGAGCACATCGCCTTCTGCATTGAAGCAATGAAGGGAATTGCCGGGGAGTTGGGGCTGAAAGGCTTACCATAAGCGCCACGGCGATCATCGGCGCTTTCGCTGCGGAGCTTCGCTCCGCTGTACCGGGCGAGGGCGCCCGTGCCCACAGGGCTTTGGAGCACCCGCGCTTTTTCGTTCCCCACGGGCCGTGGTTTAAAATAAGAGCAATGGCAAACGCACTGGATTTTGGTCCCTACGTCGAGATTGAAGATGGCAAGCGCGTGGTCAAAGAGCTTACCTATGGCAATCCCACGCCCGAAGGAGTGGTTCTCACAACCGTGGACAACGTGGTCAACTGGATGCGCAAGAGTTCGATCTGGCCGATGACCTTCGGCCTGGCCTGCTGCGCGATCGAGATGATGTCCATGGGCGCTTCGCGCTTTGATATCGCCCGTTTCGGCGCGGAGGTGTTCCGCCCGTCGCCGCGTCAATCCGACCTGATGATCATTGCCGGCCGCGTCTCCAACAAGATGGCGCCGGTGATCCGGCAACTCTGGGAACAGATGCCGGAGCCCAAGTGGGTGATCTCGATGGGCGCCTGTGCTACGTCGGGCGGCGTATTCAATAATTATGCGCTGGTCCAGAGCGTCAACCAGGTGATCCCGGTCGACATTTATGTCCCCGGTTGTCCGCCGCGTCCAGAGCAGCTGATTTACTCCATCACCCTGCTGCAGCAAAAGATTCAAGCCGAGCGTGGGACGGTTAAGCGCGCGCTGAACTTGACCAGCTAGCTGGCTTTTCTCCCTTTCGCCGTCGTTGCCAGAAATGCCGCGACTGACTCCTCCAGCAGTACCTGCTGGGTGCGATGAATGGAGATCAGGTCCACGATCAGGTAGCTGATCTGGACCGCCAGCAGGTTGCTTTGCACGCAGCGGGCGATCGCGTCATGCAGCAGGCGGGACTCGCGAATCAACAAGGGGACGGTGTAACCCTGCTTGCGGCGTTCTCCGCCGTGCTCCTGAGCGGCTCTCCGGTCGACTTTAGAAATTTCATCGCCGCGCGACACTCTCAAAACCACTTCCAAGACTCGCGGTACGTGATCGGTGTATTGCGCATCGCTCAGCCCGATGGCGGCGAGTTCCGGGTCTTTGCGCAGGGCGGCCAGCCACTCTTGGGTGATATTCACAATGTGCGCGGAAATAATTTCACTCAACCGCCTGGTCTCGATGTGGTGGGGCTGGGTCGGCCTCGAGAGTTTCTGCTGAATCTTTTCCACGAGAGCATCGGTGTCGGTGGGCTTGGTGATGTAGTCGTCGACTTGCAGGCGAATGGCTTCCAGAGCGGTTTCAAACGCCGGATAGCCGGTCAGAATAAAGGTCACGGCCTCGGGATGGATTCTGCGCATGGCGCTCACCACGGTGAAGCCGTCCCCCGGATTGCCCACGTTGAGGTCCGCAATGAGCACGTCGTAGGTCTGCTGAGTGATCAACTTCAACGCGTCCGGCACGGTCCCCGCAGTGGTGACGGAGAACCCTTGCTCTTCCAGGTACATGCCAAGCGTGAGGCGGATGTTCTCTTCGTCGTCCAGAAAGAGGATTTTGGGCTTTCCCACCGCCATACTCCACCTTCCCGTAAGGAACGCAATTGGATGCTTTTGGCGGTCCCGGAGGTGAAGTGCTGGCGCTATAATTCCGCAAACTCATGGCCAAGTACAGTTTTTCGCCCTCTGCGCCTACCATTGTTGCCCATGCCCCTTGTCGCGCCGATCTGGCGGGCGGCACGATTGACCTATGGCCCCTGTATCTGTTCCATAGCGGAGCGATGACGCTCAATTTCGCTGTGAATATTCTGACCACGTGCCGGATCACACCGTTGAAGGGAAAAAGCATTCACCTGCTTTCGCTGGATACCAGGAAGGAAGAGCATTTCGAAAGCTTTGAGGAAGTCCGCTCGCGGAAGAAGTTTCGCTTGCCAATTGCCGGGCGACTGCTTCAATTTTTTGCCCCCAAGGAAGGCGCGCTGATCGAGACCGACTCGGAATCGCCGGCCGGGGCAGGGATCTCGGGATCGTCGGCATTGATGATTGCGACCACGGCGGCGCTGGCCCGTTTCACCGACCGCAACCTCACGCTGGAGCAGATGCGTGTGATCGCGCAGAATGTGGAGGCGCAGATCATCGAAGTGCCCACCGGTTGCCAGGATTACTATCCCGCGCTCTATGGCGGCGTGAGCGCGATCCGGTTGGACGCCGATGGTATCCATCGCGAGGCCGTCCCCATTCTGCCGGAAGAAATAGAATCGCGCTTTGTGCTGGCGTACACCGGCGCTCCGCGCAAATCGGGCATTAACAACTGGGAAGTTTTCAAGGCCCACATCGAGGGCGACAAGCGCGTATCCCGCAACTTCGAACGCATTGCCTCCATTGCTCGCGCCATGCATAAGGCGCTGGTTGGGGCGGATTGGGACGGCGTCGCCCGCCTTCTCCGGGAAGAATGGAAGCTGCGGCGAAGCAATGCGCCCGGCATCACCACCCCACTGATCGACAAACTGATCTCGGTAGCAGGCAAGAATGGTGGCCGCGCCGCCAAGGTCTGCGGGGCCGGCGGAGGGGGGTGCGTGATTTTTCTAGTCGAGAAAGGCGCTGCCAGCCGGGTGGCTACGGCCATCGGAGATGCCGGGGCTCGGGTGCTGCCGCTGCAGGTGGCGCGGGATGGGCTGAGAATACCACCCGTATTCGGCATTTAGCACTTAGCATTTAGCCAAATGCGTTCGGTGCTGACCTTAGGCAAGAGTGCCGTTAACATTCTGCGCATGGCCTAAATCCTTAGCCAGCAGCGCATATTGACCTCTAATCGAAGACCGTGCGATCTGTCACCGCAGGCTTGGGCGGTCGTCTTCTCGGCAGGAGCCGGCCCCAGCGACCAGCTCATATAGGTGCAGGCGCCAAGCAACAAGTAGAAAATTAAGGTTTCCGCCTTAGTACCTTCGAGTCTATATACAGCCTTTTTTCATTGAGTGTAAGTAGAGGCCTTCCTAGAATTCAGCTCAACTTAGCTGCCTGTTCGCAGCGATTTAACAAAAAATTAAGTTGGAGATGTAGAAATGCTTTTTGGCAAGCCCTCCCTTGTAGTGTGCCTATGCGCCATGTTCGCTCTGCCTGCATTTGCTGGGGTTAGCATAACTTCGCCCACCAGTGGCAGTACCGCTGCCTCCCCCGTCCATTTTGTGGCCCGCGCCAGTTCACCAAACTGCTCCAAAGGCGTAGCCGCGATGGGAATCTACACCGCCCCCTATGTATTGGCGTACAAGGTCAATGGTGCCAGCCTGAATACCTATGTGAAGATGAGCGCCGGCAAGTACAACGTGGTTATTCAAGAATGGGACAATTGCGGGTGGAGCTCCACGGCAGCCGTAGCTCTCACCGTCGGATCTTCAACCTTGTCTTCCTCCGGTTCCAGCGGCAAAACCTTCTACAGCCTGCAGCACAGCAGCGGCTGGACGGGCTACGCCTTGCTCCCCCCCGGCTTTGGCATCTGCTCTGGTTGCAGTTCGACCGGTTCAAAGGCAAAGTGGTCGTGGTCTCCTGGTGTGAGTTCGCCCTCCACGGACGGAATTTCGACAAAGACAACCTATGGCGGCGGAACGACGCAGTGGGCCGACATTCTTTGGAACAATCACCTGATCGGCGACTTTTCCTCGCAGGGACTGCCCGATTTCAGCAAGACCCTGGTGCCCACGCTGCACAATTTCACTTATGACGTCTACTTTTGGCTGGGGAACACCAGCGATTCGCAGGCGCTGGAGTTCGACATCAATCAGTTCGTAAACGGCAAATCCTACATCTGGGGCCACGAATGCCGGATCGACGGCGGCCACGAGTGGGATACCTGGAGCAACGGCGGAGGACATTGGGTTGCCAGCGGCATACCCTGCAATCCCAAGAGCAATGCCTGGAACCACCTGACCATCCAGGTGCAGCGCACGTCGGATGGCCACCTGCTGTTTAAATCCATCACCTTGAACGGCTACACGGCAAACCTGAACCGCTACGACTGGCCGACCTCAACCAGCTGGTACGGCGTCACCATCAACTACCAAATCGATAGCAACAAGTATTTGACTCCCTATTCTGTTTACCTGGACAAATTGACGTTCCACGCCTGGTAAGCGCGGCCCTCCTCATCAAAGGCGCGTCCACGCGGCGCGCCTTTACTGTTTTTTGACGGTGTCTTCTGGACAGACGCTGCGCTTGTCACGCCATCCAACAGCCAGCTTCGGGCCGCAGTCGAAGGGTCTATAATCAGCCGAGGTAGTGTTTATGATGCCGCGCCGGGTGGTGCTCCTTTTCACAGTCTGCGTCTTGGGCGCGGCGTTCTGCAGAGCTGACGACAAAGCCTCCAGCTTAAGTGAGCAGCACCGGATGGAATTGATCCGGACCTTCAACTCCGACCTGGTCTACATTCGCACGCAGTTCCCCATGGGCAAGACCGGGCTCACGCTCAAAGACGGAAAGATCTCCCCCAGTGGAGACGAACTCAATCACATGCTTGCCCTCTGGGGTCCCTCCGTGAAGCCCGGCGATCGCGCCCTGATCACGAAATTCGAAATCCGCGGCGACCGCATGCGCTTCGAAATCAACGGCGGCCCGGTGAAGAAGCAGAAATGGTACCAGCACGTCCAGGTGGGCGTGAACGGCAATATGGGTACGCCCGGCGGCGATCAGAACGCGCCCACCAATAATCCCCGCGGTTCGTACGTTGACCTGGTTTTCGATCATCACATCCCGGATCTTACGGTCGAGCAGCTCAAGCAGATGCTCTGGCCGGTGTTCGACTTCGATTCCAAGTCGGCCGTGGAGGCGTATCTCGAGACCTGCCCTCCCAAAGTAAAGGACGCCATCAAGAATCACCAGGTTCTGGTAGGCATGAATCGCGAGATGGTGATTTATGCCAAGGGTCGCCCGCCCAAGAAGATTCGCGAGAGAGACCCGCAAGGGACGGAGTACGAGGATTGGATCTACGGCGAGCCTCCTCAAGACGTTGACTTCGTCCGCGTAGTGGGGGACGAGGTCATCCGCGTCGAAACCATGAAGGTCAACGGCGAGAAGGTCGTAAAGACCGAGAAAGAAATCGATCTGGGCGGTCCTACGGTGGCCACCGCGGCGCAGAAAGAAGAGCGTCCTGCTAAGGCACCAAGTCTGCGGCGGCCTGGGGAAGAAGCCCCCTCGAATTCGCCCGGCGGGCCGGGCCACTTCCTGGACCTACGCCACTAATTTATGGGGCCGCATGGCCTGTCCATGCAATAACCACAAGCTCGGAATATTCTTGCTTCCATACGGCGCAGTGGTCTATACCTACTGCGCGACCGCGTACAAGCCCTGATTCCGCAGGACTACTCAGGAGTACGCAGTCTGCCGATACTGACGAGACCTATGGCTGGCGATCATTTTCGTGCCCATCAGGGTTAGTGCGTCCTGGCTCGCGAGTCGTACGATTTCTATGTCGGATACCGATGGCTAAAGAGCTCATCAGTGGGTTGCGGTTGAGCCAGGGCTTTGAGGAGGATCTGCTCAAGGCTTTCCTCGAACACATCCCGGATGGCGTCTACTTCAAAGACCGGGAAAGCCGCTTTGTACGCATCAGCCGCTCGCTGGCGTCTCGCTTTGGCCTGAAGAATCCCGCGGATGCAATTCACAAAACCGACTTCGACATGTTCAGCGAAGAACATGCGCGGCAGGCGTTCGCGGATGAGCAGGAGATCGTCCGTACCGGCATCCCCATCATTGAGAAAGAAGAAAAAGAGACTTGGCCCGATGGACGCGAAACCTGGGTGCTTTCCACCAAGCTGCCCCTCCTCGATGAACAGGGAAACATCATCGCACCATGGGCATTTCCCGCGACATCACCGAGCGCAAGCGTATAGAAACGGAGTTGGAGGAATATCGCGCGCGTCTAGAAGATCTGGTTGGAAAAAGGACTGCGGAACTCCTGGAGGCGAACCGTCAGTTGAAGCAGGATGTGGCCGCGCGCAAGCTCGCCGAAGAGCAATTGGCGTTGAAGGCCGAGGCCCTGGCGCGATCCAATGCGATTCTGGAGAACCTCTCGCTCATCGATGACCTTACCGGCCTCTACAATCGCAAAGGATTTTTAGCTCTTGCCGATCACCGCATGAAGCTTGCCTATCGGAATGACGAAGATTTTTCTATTGCGTTCGTCGATCTCGATGGATTGAAGGACATCAACGACACCTTCGGCCATCAGCAAGGAAATCAGGCGTTGCAGGACGCGGCCAGCGTGCTGCGCGACTGCTTCCGCGAGTCGGATATCATCGCCCGGCTCGGAGGGGATGAATTCGCCGTGTTCATTTGCGAAGCCGGACACGAGAAGATCGCGGGGCGAATCCTGCGGAAGCTTGCCGAATGCAATGCCGCAGCGGAACGAAGCTATCGCCTGTCGCTGAGTATGGGAATTGTTTCCGCCGACGCGGCCAAAGATTCGGACCTCGAGACCCTGCTGGGCCGCGCCGATGCTCTCATGTACGCGCAAAAAAGGGATAAGGCGCATGAACGCAGGAGCGCCGGCGCACAGCGGTGATCCTTTTCCCACGATGGCCGGTATATCTGACCTGTATTGAGGGCCCCGGCGCGCGTCACCCCCGCTTGGCTCTCCTGCGCTCCGACCATTAAACTGGAGCTGTGAAGGTTGCGCTCGGGCAGATCAATCCTACAGTCGGCGACTTCCGGGGAAATTCGGCGAAGATCATCGCCTTCGCCCAGCGTGCGAAGGCGGCGGGCGCGGGCCTCGTTCTTTTTCCCGAGCTCTCAGTCTGCGGCTATCCTCCCCGCGACCTGGTTGAACGCGCGTCATTCGTGGTTCACAACCGCGAAGCCGCCGAGCATATCGCCGGCGAAACCCGCGGCATCGCCGTCATTCTGGGACTGGTTACGCCTGCCCAGGCGGAAACCGGCAAGTCGGTGATGAATTCCGCCGGGCTGCTCATGGACGGGCAAATCAAGTTTGTCCAGTCGAAGATGTTGCTGCCCACCTACGACGTCTTTGATGACTCGCGCAATTTTGCCCCGGCGCGCAGCCAGGTGCTATTTCCATTTTGCGGCAAGCAGATGGCGCTTACCATTTGCGAAGACGCCTGGAACGACAAGCATTTTTGGCCGCGCCGATTGTACAGCGTCGATCCGGTCGAAGCCTTGATTCAGGCCGGTGCGAACTTCGTCTTGAATATTTCGGCTTCTCCCTTTTGGATGGGAAAGCGGGAACTGCGCCGCGAGATGCTGGCCACTATCGCCAGAAACCACCGCGTTCCCGTCGTCTTCGTAAACCAGGTCGGCGGGATGGACAGCCTGGTGTTCGACGGCTCCAGCATGGTCTTCGACCGGCAAGGCAAGGTGGTCGCACAAGGGGCATCGTTTGCCGAGGACCTGATCTTTTTCGATTCCGACTCGCTGACCGGCGAAATGCATGAGCAGATCGAAGGCGAGGAGGCAAGCATCTATGCCGCCCTGGTGCTGGGTACGCGCGATTACGTGCACAAGTGCGGCTTTCGGCAGGCGATTATCGGGTTGAGCGGGGGAATCGATTCAGCCTTGACCGCCTGCATTGCGGTCGATGCCGTAGGCGCAGAAAATGTGATTGGCGTCGGCATGCCATCGCCCTATTCCTCCGCAGGTTCGATTGCGGACGCGCGCTCGTTGGCTTCGAGTCTCGGCATCCGGTTCGAGGCGCTCCCGATCACTCAGATTTTTGAGGCTTTCAAGAAAACCCTCTCGGGGGTTTTCAGCCAATGCCCCGAGGACGTCACCGAAGAAAACATTCAATCCCGCATTCGCGGATCCCTGCTGATGGCGCTTTCCAATAAGTTTGGCGCGCTCGTCCTGAGCACCGGCAATAAGAGCGAACTGGGCGTGGGCTATTGCACGTTGTATGGCGATATGGCAGGCGGCCTGGCGGTCATCAGCGACGTGCCGAAAACCATGGTGTACCGCCTAAGCCGTTACGTGAATTCACAAAAGCCGCGCATTCCACAGGCCAGCCTGGATAAGCCGCCGTCCGCCGAACTTCGGCCCGGACAGACAGACTTGGACACACTGCCGCCGTACGAGATTCTCGATGTTATTCTGGAAGACTACATCGAGGAGTCACATTCGGCGGAACAGATCGCGCGCGAGCGGAAGTTTGACCTCACGCTGGTGAAGAACGTCATCCGGATGGTGGAACGGAACGAGTACAAGCGCCAGCAGGCTGCGCCGGGCATCAAGATTTCTTCGAAAGCCTTTGGATTCGGCCGGCGTTTTCCGATCGCCGCAAAAGCGGATTTTTGAGGCGCGACCATTGCCTGCAGCTTAGGAATGATCACCCCTTTACTTGAAGGATATAAATGCGCAAGCCCCTGCTGATTACGATCCTGCTCTTGCTTGGACTCTTGGCCTTCGGGCAAAAACCTGTGGCGAAAACCAAGCCCGGCACTGCCGGCAGAGAATCTGCAGCTGATTCGACAACCAAACTGCCCACGGAAGCCGAGGTCAACTCCTTTATGAAAGCCACTTTCGGCTATGATCCGCAACTCACGTGGAAAATCGTGAGCATCAAGCCGAGCGAGGCCGAGGGCCTGGCCGAGGTCAACGTCGAGATCAGCGGACCCCAGGGACAGGGCGGACAAAGGTTCTTTGTCAGCGAAGATGGCAAGCACGCCGTGGTGGGAGAAATCATTCCCTTCGGCGCCCATCCCTTCGAGCCCGCCCGCCGCATCTTGGAGAAAAAAGCGAATGGCCCCTCGCGGGGCGCGGCCAATGCGCCCGTGCTGGTGGTCGAGTTCAGCGACCTGCAATGCCCGCATTGCAAGGAGGCGAATCCGACTATTGAGAAGTTGTTGAATGAAGACCCCGACGTGCATTTCATCTCCCAGAATTTTCCCCTACCGAGCCACAACTGGGCGATGAAAGCGGCAGATTACGCCGATTGCGTGGGGCGAGCTTCGAATGACGCGTATTGGAAGTTTGTCGACAGCGTTTACGCTGGGCAGAACGATATTACTGCCGATAACGCCGAGCAGAAGTTGACCGATCTGGCGGACAAAGCCGGCGTGAAGGGCTCCGAGATTGCCACCTGCGCAGCCCAGCCTGAAACCGAATCGCGGGTGCAGGCCTCCATTGATTTGGGCAAATCGGTTGGCGTCAACTCAACTCCCACCCTGTTCATCAATGGAAGGCCGGTGGGAGTGAGCGGCAATAATTACGACGCGCTGAAACAGATCGTCGATTTTGCCGCCAAGGAAAAGTAAGGGTGGCGGGGGCGGCCTCGCCCGCGCCACACTCTACCTGGTCAAATACACTTCCGAGTTCTGCCCCAGGCTGCGGTTGGTTATGTGCGGGGTGAGCACGATCAGCAGTTCGTCGTCGTCAATCTGCTTACTGTTGCTGGTCGCGACCTTGTTCAGGCCGGGAACCTGGCCAAGACCGGGGATGCCGCTGAGCGCCAGGGTCTCGGAGTGACTGATCTGGCCTGCTACCACGGCAGGCTCCCCATCGATGAGAGTAATGGTGCCTTTGTACTCGCGGTTTCCGATCACGGGCACGCCGTTGAAGGATTGCCCGACCAGCGCACGCAGGTTCATTTCCAATTGCAGCGCAACCTGGTTTGCCATGCTGATGGCGGGCTTGGCTTTGATGGTCAGCCCCAAATCCTCATAGTTGAATGAAGGGAACGCAGGCGTGAAGCTGCCGTTCTGAATGACGTTCGATATTGCTGAAGTGTTGAAAATGGGCGCGAAGGTCGCGTTCAGGATAGGAAAGCGGCTGCCCATGCGGAAAGTAGCGTCGGTGCCCTGGGCAGCGCGCAGGCTGGCGTGATCCAGCGTCCTGATCCAGGACTCGTTCAGCGAGAGCTGCGCGCTAAGCTGGTCCAGGCTGACGCCGGTCAGCGTTTTGCCTCCGCCAAAGGTGGCCAGGGGTTGTTTGAAAATCGAGTTTGAACCCTGCTGCCCCTGCAGTTGCGCCAGCAACGCCGACAATGCCTGATTATTCGCCTGGTTGATTCCCCCGCTCGAGATCAGCTGGTTAATGAGATCCTGGATGTTCTGGCCGCCAAGCGCAGCCAATGCACCCGCCGGGATGTTGAACAGATTGAAGGTATAGGGAATGTGCACACCCAGGTTGCGCATCAGCGTGTGGCTGACCTGGTACACATGAACATCGATCATCACCTGCGGCCGCGAGCTGTCGAGATGCTCCAAAAGCTGCGTGGCGGCGTCCAGCGTCGTCTGCGGAGCCCGGACCACGATGGTGGAAGCGCTGAGATCGGGCGTGAGAAAGCGAACCTCGAACAGGTTTCGCAGCAGATTGGCGACTTCGTTGAGGGCGGTGGGCGAGGCGGACGCGCCCGGAATATAGAACTTCCGCATCGCCATCCGCTCATACAACCGGCGGTTCTCCGGCGTATCGCCAGCCAGGATGATCTGCTTGCTATCGAGCGGCGCCCAGAATGATTTCGTCACCGCGTTTGCCGCGATCATGGCCTTATAAAAATCGACGTCGTCAATATCGAAAGACACGCGCCGCGACTGTACTGAATCTTCGACGAGGGCGGATATCCCATAGGCCCGCGCCGCCATGTTGAGCAGTTCGCGGCTGTCTCCGCGAAAATGAAAACTGGCGCGATTCTGACTGGGAAAAACATGAATTTCAGGGGACTGGTCGACGATCTTGGGAGGCGCGGCGGTCTTGGGGGCGGAGTCTCCCAGTGCGTCTCGCAAGCGCTCTTCCGCGAATTGATTGCCGGGATCGAGCTTGAGTGCCGTGCGAAAATCCGCTATCGCCTCCACCTGCTTGCCGGCTTCGAGCGCGGCATTTCCGCGTTCAATGTGACTTGAGACTACGTGCTGCCTGGTGAGTTCCCGGGCGGTGACGTAGTTGACATCCCGAGGGACCAGTTCGGCGGCATGTTGAAACTCGGCATAGGCCTCTTCGGGAAACTTCTGCTCCAGTTTCAATCCGCGCTCGAAGGCGGCTTTGGCTTGCTTCTGGTCGCGCTTGGAAGGGTTGCACATGGCCTGGCTCGCAGCCTGCGGGCAGGGGAGCAACGGTTCCGGCGGTTGCTCCTTAGCAGCGCCCGCCGTCGAAAGAGCGAGGGTTAATGCCACGTGCCGCGCCCAACGCATGCTCTGATTGTAAACGGGAACTCTTACCGCGTAGCCAGCTTTCAAGGTGTGCCTGTACTTTCGAGGAACGTTGGTAATCAGGTTTCTGGGTAGCGCGTTGTCTGTGCTTTATGGGCCCGGACGCGTTCTCAAGAACGCTGCCCAGCTTGGAAACTTGCGGGTTTTTGGCGTATAAAAGTTAGTTGCCGCTTCCGCCGCGCCATTCCGCGGCATCAAATTCAAATGAGCGAGGAAGAATGTCGAGCCTGACGATGACACACGCCCCTAAGGGCCTGGAAGGCGTGGTCGCCACCACCTCCAAAATCTGCTACATCGACGGCGAGAACGGAGTGCTCGCCTACCGCGGCATCGATATTCATGAGCTAGCCGAAAAATCCAATTTTGAAGAGACCTGCTATTTGCTGTGGTATGGGGAACTGCCGACCGCGAGCGAACTCAAGGAGCTCCGCGACCGCCTGGCGGCAGAGCGCAAGCTTGACGCTGGGATCCTGGATTTCCTGCGCAGCGCCCCAAAGAACGCAGCGCCCATGGACGTTCTTCGCACCGCGGTTTCGGCCCTCGGCCTGTATGACAGCGAGCGGGCCAACAACGATCACCGGGCCAACGTTCATAAGGCAATTCGCCTGACTTCGCAGATCGCAATGATCGTTGCCGCCTTCGATCGCATGCGCAAAGGCAAAAACGCGGTTGCGCCCGATCCCGCGCTCTCGCACGCCGCGAATTTTCTTCTGCTGCTGAACGGCGCCAAGCCCTCTCCCACTGCCGAGCGGGCCCTGGATATTGCTCTCATCCTGCACGCCGATCATGAACTGAATGCTTCGACCTTTGCCGGCCGGGTGACTGCGGCGACACTCTCCGATATGCACTCGGCGATCACCTCCGCCATTGGGGCGCTGAAGGGGCCCTTGCACGGGGGCGCCAACGAAGCCGTGTTCCACATTCTGGAGAAGATTGATTCCACGGGCGCCGACCCGGTCGCCTACGTCCGCGATATGCTGGCGCAGAAAAAAAAGATTTCAGGTTTTGGGCATCGGGTTTACCACACCGAAGACCCGCGGGCCACGCACCTGCGGCAGATGTCGGAAGATCTCTGCCGCTCTCACGGCCAATCGAAGTGGTTCGAGATGTCGCGCAAGATCGAGCAGTTCGTGAAATCAGAAAAGAAGTTGAATGCCAATGTCGACTTCTATTCGGCTTCGACGTATCACGTGCTGGGAATTGATGTCGACCTGTTCACGCCGATTTTCGCAGTTTCACGCATCAGCGGCTGGACCGCGCACGTGATCGAGCAACTCGACGACAACCGCCTGATCCGGCCCCGCGCCGACTACATCGGCCCGCCGTATCCGCAGCACTGGGTCCCGCTCGACCAGCGGTAACTCGAGGCGAATCTCGTCCTACGGATCGCGTTCCCAGATCTGATCCAGATTCGAAAAAGTCACTACCGGCCGGTAGTGCCGGTGCAGGTAAGCCCACATGGGATCGAGATGATCGCCCTCGGGATGCCGGTGCCCCTGCGTCTCGGTATTCAAGCCGCTATACCAGGCCACGTAGTTCACGTGGAATTTATCGAGCGCCTGCACGGCGTCGTCGACTTCTTCCGGGCGCGTGTAATCCGTAGGCCGCAGGAAGGGAACGCGGCCCACATTCTTCAATTGCAGCGCGAAGGCGACCAGGTGATCTCCGAAGTAGTAGTCGCCGGGGTGGCTGTGTTGCAACATCCATGCGCATTTGTCGTAGAGCAATGGCTCGAAAAATGCCGTACGGCCGGTAGGAAGATTGAGAAACTCCTTGTGGCGAAGCTGCGTAAACACAGGCCGCGCAATGAACATCACCAGGACCGCAGCCCACAGCAGTTGCATAAGCTTAGGGCCACCTCTCCAGGAATACAACAGCCAGACCAGAATCATGAGGCCGGGTATGGAAACCACGTAAAGCCGCGTGTAGGCGGGCGCCGATGCGACAGACAAGAAGAGGAGGAATCCGGTGGTATTGATCAGGACCAGTCGTCGGCGCAAGCCTTCCTCGATGCCGCGGCTGGACCAGCACAGCCAGAACAGAAAGAAGATGTAGATCCCGGGAACGATGACGTGAATGCCACCGAAGGCCGGAATGTCGATCCACGAAGGGTAATCGTGCAGATGCGGACGGCCGGTGAGATACACGCGCCAGTTGTTGAACCAGTCGGCCGGGTAATACTTCACGACGAAAACCACGGTGAAATAGAAGAAGCGTTTCAGCCCCACGGCCGTAATAAAGTAAGCAACGCAGGCGCTGATCGTCGCCAGGAAGCTTGCCCAGAGGGCCGCTTCGCTGGTCAACAGCAAGCGACGCGGGCGCCTGTCGCGTCGCCACTCCCAGATCAGAAAAATGGCGAAGCCGAGCACCAGCAAAACCATCGATTGCGTGAAAAAGGTCGCCAAGCCAGTGAGGACGCCTGCGGCCGCCAGCCGCCCGGAGCTCCGCGAATTCATCAGCACGGCCAGGGCAGCGATCGCAAAAATCGCGCTGTACCAGTGATGGGTCGCATCGAGGTAGCTGGAGAATGGTATGCAAATGAAGAGCAAAGCGGGAAGCAAGAGTGCCGGCCACGGCAGAATGCTTCTCGACGCAACCGTGATCAATACACCCAGACATACGCCGATCAGGATCAGCATTGCCTGGGGAATCCACATGCGAATCCCAAATGCTCGAAACAGGGCCATGTACAGGAGGTCGGTCCCTGGCAAGGTGAAGTGGTCGTAGTCGCGATAAATCAGCTCACCATGCAACATTCGAGTGGCGTGATGCAGGTAGATGGCTTGATCACCGGATGCAAAGCGCGGCGTGTGGGGAAGAATGAAAACCTGGAGGTAAACGAACACGCCGGTTAACAACACGAGGGCCAGCATGCCCGCTCGCTTCGGGATACGGTCAGAGTCAGCTGCAACCTTGGTCGATGGTGAGGACACGCGCTCCCGCAGTACGCCATGAATACCGCAGGACTATGGAAGAGTTGTCAAGGAATTGATAAATCGATGTCAGGGGCCCCAAGCATTGCATGCGATGAGCCGTGCAATGCCTGGGAGACAGTCGCTTCATGTCCACTCAATGCTACTTGCGCGGTCCGGTGCTCACCGGCGGCGGAGGCGGCGCCGAGCGTGGCGCTTCCATCCGCGGCGCTGGAGCGCTCATCCGTGGAGATGAACTCTCGCCCCTTGGCGCGCGCACAGCCGCAGCAGACGCGCCGTGAGCTGGTCCGGTGCGCGGCATGCCCGTTCCCATGCCCATCTGCGGAGGAGCTTCACTGGCCACCCGTTGCGTCGCGCTGCCATGCTGCTCCACCCGCTGGGAAAGCTTGGGCAGATTCTCGATCCCGCCGCGCGGCACGCCCAAGCCCGCGGAGTTGTTACGGATCACGAGCTTACTACCCAGGAATCCAGCTTTGGTGACGGAAACCGGACCACGATTCACCGCGACCGTGCTGGTTCCGCTGGCCGGCGCTCGTGGCGGAGTGAATCCCCGGGGAGGATTCAGGATCATCGGCTGCGAATACCAGGGCATCCACGCGCCGCCCGGCTGCCAAGCCCAACCGTATCCGGGAACGAACATCCAGCTTCCATAATGGTAGGGCAGCCAGCCCCACGGATATGCCGAGACCCAGCCAAAACCCCAGCCTGGGGAAAACGACCAGAATCCGTCCATGAATGGATCCCAGCCCGTGCCGACAAAGTATGGCTGCCACAGCATCCCGTATCCCGGCGCATTAAAGAAGTTGCCGTAGTAGGCGAGATCGGCGGTGCCATAAGCGTAAGGCGAGTAGCTGTTGCTGGCATTCTTGGCAGCATAGACCTGGCGGAACTGGTCCTGCTGCTTGTCCCATGAATCGTACGGATACTCCTGAATGTTCTTGGCGAGCGTAAATTTCTCGTTATTCGTGAAGTCGAAATTCGCGGTTTGGCCCTTTTTCGCCTCCACGGTTCCGGAGCTGGTGTCGATCTGAACGTCGCCTTTGAGGACAGCCACCGACGCGCCGGTTTCGTCTACGCCCACTCGCACTCGAACTGCGCTGGTGAGGGTGAGCTTCTCGTGTCCGAACTCAACCGTCAGTTGATTGCCCTTGGTACCGGCAACATCGGCATAGGCGGTTCCCTCGGTGATCTGGACAGCGGAGATCTTGTCTCCCGAATCGCGCAGCGACAGCTGTGAAAACCGGACGGCGGTATCGGGCGCGAGGCGCAGCGTGCTGCCGTCCTCAAACTCGACTTCGGCGCGCCCATCATCCCGGGTTTGCAGCTTCATGCCCTGGGTGATGGGGAGATTTACAATGGCGGCTTCGAAGTGCCCGGTTCCCCGGTCAATTTGCACGCCGCCGTCTATGTAGCTGAGACGGACAATACGCACCTGCGAATCAGACCATGCAGGGAGCGAAACCAGGGCAAGAAACAAAGCTGAAACCAGAAGGCGAGAGAGAGCCTTACCGGACATAGGCACCTCCAGAGGGAGCAACTCTATTATTAGAGCACTTTTTCGGGAGTTTTGTTGTCTTCAGGATGTCAACCTCATGGGCGCCAGGTGTCCAGCCCTCTTTAGCTCTACGAGAGTAAACGTGCACGACTGCCCTGAGACTGGAGCAAGGCAACCGCTGTCGAATCGAAGGAAACAAATTCTTCCGCTCCTAGCCACCGGCCTTCATACGCAATGGCGCCGTCCGCAAAATCCCCACCGCCCTCCAGCAGGCATAGCCCCGCTTCGACCGCCGGCCGATTTACTGCAACTTTCGAGCTTCGGATCAGCCGCTGAATGGCATCGGCGACTTCGGCTACAGACCTCCTATACCCGCGGCGAAGCACCCAAACAAATTCACAGAGAACGGGGATAGGAATCGCGACCAACTCAGCTGCTTGGAAGGCTTTTGCGGCTTGCCGCGCCTGATGCGGATCGTCTTCGACTGCAGCCCGAATGAGCACGTTGGTGTCAGCCGTAATCTTCATTTCCTCTTTGCCCATCCGCTTGCCGCTATTTCGTTGATTTCCTCAATAGTCAGCTTTCTACCATCCCGCCGGGAAAGGCAACCGATGAAATCGGCGATGGTCCCTTCCGGCCCAGCCGCTCTGACCACGACACGACCATCCGGCAGTTTGTCCGCCTCAATCTTCTCTCCGGGACCGACCCCGAGATGCTCAAGCAACTCCCGTTTAAGCGTGACCTGGCCTTTGGCGGTGACAGTGAGCTTCGTCATATCTCTCCTACAACCATTGTAAGGTATAAGTGCCTTACCCGGCAAGCCCGGAGTTTACTTTTGGCGCGCTTTGTTCTTGCACGCAGCAAGCGCTTTGAATCCAGCACGAGAGCATGTGGCCAAGCTGTGGGAACGGGCACACGGCGTGTGAATCCATCCACGACTCATTCTGCCTGCGAACCCGCTAACTCCGGTAAAATCAGCGCCGATCGCTTTGGTCGCCTTCATGCCCCTCCCCTGATCGCAGTCCCACGGAGGGGAATATGACCACGATCAATGGAAATCAGAAGGAATTCGAGAAAGACAATTGGCTGAGCCTGTATCTGCCAGCCATCTGTGCCGCAACAATCATGGCGGTTGTGCTGCTTGTGGCGGTCAGCTGTTCCAAGAAAGACAATACGCCAGTCGCCAAGATGACGCCGCCCGTCGCGTCGCAAATGAGCACTTCCACGCCGAGCGCTGCGCCAGCTCCCGTGGCCGTAACGCCGAAGAAGCTGAAGAAACATCATCGCCCGGCCCATGCTACGTACGTGAACGGCACCTATGGCGTGTCATTCAGCTATCCGGTGAAGTACATGCTGCAGGACGACAAATCCCTGCCGCTGAATGCCAAGTACCTGGCTTCGAACGCCGTCAACGTCGCGTCCGTGGATATGCCGAGTAACGCCTATCCCGATACTGACTTCTCCGCAGCTCTGCTGAATGTGAGCGTCAGTTCCGGAATGACGGAGGACCAGTGCCAACAATTCATTTCGAGCCCGGATTCCAAACCGATGAAGTCCACTGCTATAAAACTCGGCGGCAATGAGTTTTCCGAACTTGAGGACACCGCGGCGGAGCCTTATGGGCAGTCGGATGTGAAGTACTTCCACCTGTTCAAGAACAGCGCCTGCTACGAATTCGCCCTCTCAGTAGAGACTACGCGGAGCGAGGACGAAGAGCTGGCGCAGGTTGACCGCGGCAAGGTGTTCCAGCAACTGGAAGGAATCCTGACCACCGCGAAGATTAAGGACGTCGAGCTGCCCGGAGTCGAAAACGCGCAGAAGACCACAACCCCGGAGTCGGC
Source organism: Terriglobales bacterium (assembly GCA_036376415.1). Taxonomy (GTDB): domain Bacteria; phylum Acidobacteriota; class Terriglobia; order Terriglobales; family Acidobacteriaceae; genus Gp1-AA145. The sequence goes on along the minus strand of DASVAJ010000074.1, from coordinate 62,498 downwards.
TTCTGCGGCGGAATCGAAACTGACCGATGCCACAAAGGCCAGCACCGAAAAGCCATTGCCGGATTCAAAAGCCGAAAAGGCGCAGGTAGTAACGCCCACTGAACAAAAGTAAGGCCGATCGATTTGGAAGGGCGGGCTCCCGGGCCCGCCTTTCGCTATTCCCAAGCGTCCCACGCCACGCGAGAGTAAACTCCGTGGTTTTTTCGATCGCCAGATGACCGGATTACTCGATCACCCGATTTTCCTCAGGCGGAGTCCCCTCCAACACACCTAACTGTGATCCCAATCACTTTCCTTGTTTTAGCACTCCGAGTAGAATGCTCATTTCTTGAGAGGACGGCTCCGTGATTGTTGGCGTTCCGAAGGAAATTTTTCCAGGAGAGCGGCGGGTGGCGTTGACGCCCGCCGTCGTGCCCCTGCTCGCCAAAGCTGGATTGGAAGTGGTGATCGAAGCGGGCGCGGGCGAGTCGGCCGGTTACCCAGACGCGCAGTACCAGGAGAAGGGCGCGAAATTGCTCTCCGATCGCGCGGCGGTGTTCGCGCAGTCGGATATCGTTGCGCAAGTCCTCTGCCACGGCGCGAATGACAAGACCGGCGCGCAGGATTTGCCGCTCATGCGCCGCGGCCAGGTGCTGATCGGTTTTTTGCGGCCGTTGGGCTCGGAGAAAGCGGTGCAGCAAATCGCTCAGACCGGCGTGACCGCCTTCTCGGTGGAGTTGATGCCGCGCACCACGCGGGCGCAGAGCATGGACGCACTTTCGGCGATGGCATCGATTGCGGGATATAAAGCCGTGGTGGTTGTCGCCGACACCCTCCCGCGAATCTTTCCCATGATGACCACGGCCGCAGGCACGATCACGCCGGCCCGTATTTTGGTCATAGGCGCAGGCGTCGCGGGATTGCAGGCAATTGCCAGCGCCAAGCGCTTGGGCGCGGTGGTTTCAGCCTATGACGTGCGTCCTGCCGTCAAAGAGCAGGTGCAAAGCCTGGGTGGACGTTTCGTCGAGCTTGCGCTCGAAACCGGCGATGCTCAAGATGCCCGCGGCTATGCCAAGGCGCAAGACGAAGCCTTCTACGCCAGGCAGCGTGAACTGCTGGGCAATGTGATCGCCGAAAGCGACGCTGTGATCACCACCGCGGTAGTGCCGGGCAAGAAGGCGCCAATCCTGGTAACCGAAGCGATGGTGAAGCGGATGCCGCCCGGGTCCGTGATTCTGGATCTTGCGGCTGAGCGCGGAGGGAACTGCGAAGTCACGCGCCCGGGGCAGACCGTGGTTGTCCATAACGTGACCGTCATCGGGCCGATTAACCTCGCCAGTGGAGCGCCCTACCACGCCAGCCAGATGTATGCGCGCAATCTCACGTCGTTTCTGCAGAACCTGGTGAAAGACGGCAAGGTGCGTCCGCCGGAGAGTGATGAGATCATCCGCGACACGTTGTTGACGCAAGGCGGGGAAGTGGTGAATGCGCGCGTGAGGGAGATTCTGGGACTGCCAGCGTTAGTGGCGCAGTGAAATGGAATCACGAGGGTGCCCACGGTTGTCGCGGTTTCTGCCCCAGGGCGGGATTTTGAAGTCATAGTCCCTACCCTCCCAAAAAACGGGAAGGTGGGACACCCTTAGGGTCTAAGGAGGAAATAGTGCCGGCGGATTTTATCTCCAACTTATATGTCTTCATCCTGGCGGGATTCGTGGGCTTCGAGCTCATCAAGCGGGTTTCTCCGCTTCTGCACACACCGCTGATGTCATTGACCAATGCCCTCGACGCCATCGTGGTCGTGGCGGCGATCATCATTGCGGGGCGTCATGAGACGCCTTTAACCACGGCGCTGGGAGCGGTGGCGGTGGCCGCTTCCTTCAGCAACATGGTCGGCGGCTTCCTCATCACCGACCGCATGCTGCGCATGTTCAAGACCGGCAGGCCGAAGAAATGACCACCGTCGCGCTGCAGCAATACCTCGACTTCGCGTACATCATCGCGGTCGTTCTCTTCATGCTGTCGCTCAAGTGGCTGAGTTCGCCGGTGAGCGCGCGCTGGGGAGTGCTGGCGGGTGAAATTGGCGCCGCGCTGGCAGTGACGGCCACGCTGTTCAATCCTGAACTGGTTCAGTACAAGTGGATCGTGATCGCGCTGATCATTGGCGCGGGCGTCGGCGTCCCCCTCGGCATGGTGAAGATGACGGCCGTGCCCCAGCGGACGGCATTAAGCCACGCGTTCGGGGCCGCTTCCGCGGCCATGATCGGCATCGCGGAATACTACGTCAACACAGAGCACCTGACTCGCTTCGAGATGGGCGAGATTGCCCTGGAAGTCATTATCGGATCTTTGACATTCACGGGCAGCCTGATCGCGGCCGGCAAACTGCAGGAAATTCTGCCGCAGAGACCTATTGTTTATCGCGGCCAGAACATCGTCAGCCTGTCGATTCTTGGCGCGGCTTTGGCGCTTGCCATCGTGCTGGTGATCAATCCCGTCCAGCACCTGCTGTTTCCAATCATGGTGGTGGTCGCCCTGATCTTCGGCATCATGCTGGTGACCCCTATCGGCGGCGCCGACATGCCCACGGTCATTTCGCTTTTGAACTCCTACGCCGGATTCTCGGCCGCCTTGCTGGGATTTGTGCTCAACAGCAAGGTTCTCGTGGTTGCCGGCGCGCTCGACGGCTCCTCGGGCTTCATCCTTTCGGTGATTATGTGCAAGGCCATGAATCGCTCGTTCACGAACGTCATGTTCGGGGCCTTCGGCCAGGTGCAGGTTTCGGCGGAAAAGGGCAAGGAAGAGCGGGTCGTGCGCAGTGCGAGCGCGGAGGAGGCAGCTTCCATCCTGGAGGCGGCAACCCGCGTGGTGGTCGTTCCCGGCTACGGAATGGCGGTTGCCCAGGCGCAGCACAAAGTCCGCGAACTCTACGACGCGCTGACCAAGCGCGGCGTCGACGTTCGCTTCGCCATCCATCCAGTGGCAGGCCGCATGCCGGGACACATGAATGTCCTGCTGGCGGAAGCCGATGTCCCTTACGATCACCTGATGGAAATGGATGACATCAACGGCGATTTTCCGCAGGTGGACGTGGCCTTGATTATTGGGGCCAATGACGTCACCAACCCTGCGGCCAAGACCGACAAATCCAGCCCGATTTACGGCATGCCGGTGCTCGACGTGGAGAAGTCCCACACCGTCATGGTCATCAAGCGCAGCATGAATCCAGGGTTTGCCGGAATCGACAATCCGCTCTATTACATGAACAATACGCTGATGCTGTTCGGGGATGCCAAGGCTTTCGTCACCAACATCGTCAAGGAACTGAGCGGGGGCCACGGCTAGCGCGCCGGCAGGGGAAGTTGTTGTGGGAGGGAGCTGCGTCGCGGTTGGGTGACGCAGACCACGTTCCCATCGACGCTGTACGAGACCTACGGTTATGACGCGGTAGGCAATCTCACCTCCAAGACCGACCGCAAGAACAACACAATTCAATACGTATACGACGCGTTGAACCGGATCATTCAGAAGAACTACCCGGATTCGACCAGCGCCAACTATGTTTATGATCTCGTGGGCAAAATCAAGCAGGTGACGGATCCCACGGGTACCTACGGATTTGCCTACGACAACATGGGCCGGCTGATCGGAACGACCACACAGTACACGTTCCTGACGGGCACGTACTCGAATTCCTACACCTACTGACCTGCCCCCCGCTTTCGTTCACGTAAGAATACGACAAACTTCATCCGTAGCAGCCGCGGCCGGAGCGGTGGGAAAGCGGGAAACGCCGGAGGCGCAGGCCGAGGCGTTTTCCAAGGCAGCCTTACCGCCGTCTTTGGCGACTTCCGGGTTGCCCGTATAATTTGCGCATGAACGCAAGCCTTCGTCTCATCCTCTGGATTCTCCTCAGCGTGGCCGTGGCATCCGCCCAGCAGTCCGGCGATCAATCTAAGCCGGACAAGAACCAAGTCCCGGTAATGGACGGGGGCGCAGGTCCGTGCTCACTGGACCTGACTGTCCTGGGTTCTGACGGCAAGCCGGTGTATGCGGCTACCGTGAAGGTGCACATCGCCTACGGCTTCGGCGGCTTTCGCAAGCTCGATCTTCAGGCGGGCACTAATGAAGCCGGTAAAGTGCGATTCACCGGGCTTCCGGATCGAGTGAAGCGGCCGCCATTGGAATTCCACGCTTCGAAAGATGGCTTGGAAGGCATCGCTACCGACGATCCCACGACAGAATGCCAGGCCAGGCACGAAGTCAGGCTGGAAAAGCCGAGCGCGGCGCAAACGCAATAGCGCGGTCGGCAAACTCGCCTTCTTGTGCCGGCAGTAACACACTGTGCCCGGCGTAACACAACCACATCGATATTTGCCGCTTGGAAATCCCTTCCCATCCAGGAACCAGGCTTTGGCTAGTACCTTGCTTTCTATTCTCAGCGCAGTTGCAGCGATTTATATTTCACTTTCCTGAAAAGGTGGCTATGACTCGCCGGTCCTTCGTCTCGAGGCGCACGGTGGTTGCCGCGGCTGTAATCGTAGTCGCGTCAGTAGCGATTGTGATTTGGCGCGCCGCGCACGCTTGGCAATTGGCCGAGCGGGAAGTTCGCGCCGCGCACGAGTTTCGCTTTGTGGTTCGTCCGCTTGCGTCAGCAGCGGACACTGGCTTTGAAACCATCAGCTCTCCGGCAATTTTTGAGCACGCCTCCGAGTTCAACGGCCGCCTTTTTCTTGCCGGGCCCGGCGGTTTGTTTGAATACGATGCAGCCGGCGCATTAATGCACAGTTTTGTTGTTGGCCGGGATCTGCCGAGTTCGCCCCTGGTCGCCCTGACTACCTCAGTCCTTTCTGATTCGCGCGAACCGGAACTTGTAATGGCGACCGCCAGCGAAGGCATTATCGCGTTCAACGGGCGGACCTTTCGTGAGATCGTTCCCGCTGACGCGGACGCCCGTTCTATCACAGCGCTTCTGGCAACCGCTTCCGGTCATCTGCTTGTCGGGACAAAAAAGAAAGGCGTGCTGATCTACGACGGAAGCAAGATTGCCCCGCTGCACCCCAGGCTTAGCGACTGCTACGTGACCGCACTGGCGGGAGATGAAGCCGACCTGTGGGCGGGAACTTTGAATCGCGGAGTTTTGCATTTTCACGCGGGAGAGACAGAAGCATTCGGAGAAGGGCAAGGCCTGCCTGACCCGCAAGTGACCGCTCTGGCGGTCTCCGGTGCAGAAACCTACGTCGGCACGCCGCTCGGGGTGGCGCAATTCACTGGAGGACGCTTTTCGAGAGTGTTGGCTTCCGGCATTTTTGTCACGGCAATGTTGCCAACCCCGGAACAGTTGTACGTCGGGTCGGAAGACCAGGGCGTGGTTTCTATCGCGCTCCAGGGCCGCCGGCCGAATCCGCCTCTGCAGGACAATTCATCCCTCGGGGAAGTCCAGCAATTATTCGCGTCAGGCGGTTCTGCCTTTGCGGTCGCGCGCCGCGGCATTTATCGAATGCCGGCGCACTCATTTGCGTGGCAACCGGTCCTGCAACCGAGTTCCGCGACTTTAACGGACCGCAACATTTCCGCGCTTGCCTCCGATCCCTCGGGCCACCTCTGGATCGGTTATTTTGATCGCGGCCTCGACGTGCTCGCGCCAGGCGGGAAACGGGATGTCCACCTCGAGGACGAGCACGTTTTCTGCGTTAACCGCATTTTTCCCGACGAACAAACCGGAGGGGTCGACGTGGCCACCGCCAACGGCCTGGTGCGCTTCGACGCTTCCGGCAAAGAACAGCAGGTGCTCACGCGGGCTGACGGCCTGATTGCCGATGACGTCACCGACATTGCCATTTACGGCGATGGTCTTGCCCTGGCCACGCCCGCCGGCCTGACCTTCCTCGATGCGAGCGGCGCCCGCAGCATGTACGCCTTTCATGGCCTGGTGAACAATCACGTCTACGCGCTCGGCGTTTCCGGCAATCAGTTGTTCGCCGGCACGCTTGGCGGAATTTCGCTGCTGGACAAAGGCGTGGTAGCCGCCAACTACACGACCGGCAACTCGACCCTCACGCACAACTGGATCACGGCAGTCGTTCGCGTGGGAGACGACTGGATGGTCGGCACTTACGGTGCCGGCGTTCTCGGCCTGGATCGCTCCGGGCGTTTCCATTCTTTCGAAGTTGGCTCAGGCAAATTTGAAGTGAATCCCAACGCCCTGCTGGCCACCCCGACTCTTGTGCTGGCTGGAACGCTTGGGAACGGTCTGTACTTATATGACCGCTCTTCCGGGCGCTGGTCCGTGATTCAGAAAGGGTTGCCCTCGCCGAATGTAACCGCGCTTTACTCGTCCGGCGGTTTTATCTACGTCGGCACGGATAACGGTTTGGTTCGCATTGCCGAACAGAAGCTGCGCTCATGAAAAACGTCCTGCTGTCGTTTCTTGTTTCGCTGACCATTGCGCCGCTGGCGCTCGGGGATGCCGGCATCCTTCTGCCTCGAGACAAGCAGCAGCCGGATCCGAACATTCTCTCGCTGGAAGAAATGGAGATCGATGTTCGGATCGATAACGGCGATGCGCGGGTGTTCGTACGCCAGATCTTTGCCAATCATACGGGACTGATTGAGGAAGGGAGTTACGTGTTCGCGCTGCCTAGTCACGCGACCGTTTCCGACTTCGCCACCTGGGATGGTCCCACGAGGATTCCTGCGGTCATTCTCGAACGCAAGCGCGCTGAGGAGATTTACAACGAACTCCGGCAGCAGCGGATTGATCCCGGTTTGCTGCAGATGGGGGAACGCGGCTCGGAAGAGGCGAAGCGTACGGCGGTGTTCAGCGCGAAGATTGTCCCCATTCCCGCGTTTGGCACCAAGCGGCTCGCGATCGAATACCACCAGTCGATCCCGGTCGAGAATCTTAAGTCTTATTTTGCGGTTCCGCTGCGCCCCGACGCCTACCAGGGGCAAGCGGCGCGGCATTTGCGCATCAACTTCGAATTGCGTTCGGCGCACCCGATCCGCAACTTTCAGGCGCCTGCAAAGACCTTTTCGCTGCAATTGACGGAGAACTCAGCACACGTGGTCACAGGACATTACGAGGGAGAGAACGTCAATCTTGGCGAGGATTTCGTAGCCACCTATGAACTGGATCCGTCGTCGGCAGATACGCTGCAGGTTTTGACCTATCGCGATCCGGTAAGCGGACAGCCTTCGCCAACCGAGATGTCTCCGGTCCGCAGCACCAATGAACCAGGATTCTTCGAGGCGGAAGCGTTGCTCGGCATGCACGCAAAGTCGGGTTCCAGCGCAGTGGGTGGTGTCCCCAAGACGGTCATCGTGCTGTTCGACACGTCTCTCTCCATGCAGTGGGACAAGCTGGAGCGCAGCTATGAAGCTTTCGAGACCTTGCTGCACACACTCCATCCCGCGGACGGCTTCGCGCTTGTGCTGTTTAATTCCGAAACGCAGGTCCTGCCGCTCGGTTCCGCAAATGCAGCCAACGCTCAGCGCGCGATTGAGTTTGTGCGGGCAAGCCGGTTGCGCGGAGGCACCGATCTCCAGAAGGCGCTCGCAACAGGCTTGCAGCAAGCCGCTTTGCCGGATGCTCGGAACACCTACCTGGTTCTGCTCAGTGACGGCGGTGCGACGCGCGGGCCCATTCAGAATGGCAAAATTGCCGCCTGGTACGAGTCAGCATGGAAGCGGCTGCAGGGTGTGCAGCGTCCGCACACCTACATTCTGGCTATCGGGGATGATGCGAATCTGCCGCTCCTGCGCATGCTGGCGCGCAACGACGGAGTTCTGGAGCAAGTGCTCTCGACCGAGCCGATGGAATTCAAGCTGAGTTCTTTCCTTTCCAAGATCGGCCGCAGCCCGGTGGGGGACCTGGCACTGGCGGTCGACCCCTCGACTGCCGTGAACGCAGTGTATCCGCTGCAGGACGCGACTTTCTCCGGCTCACTGGCTTCCTGGGTCGGGCGCTACGACAAGCCGGAAACCAACGTCAGCTTCACCGTTCACGGAATGCGCGAAGGCGCGCCCGTGGAGCTGTCGACCGGCACGAATCTTCCCCGCGAATCGTTCGAGCACCCGCAACTCCCGCGCTTGTGGGCGCGCGCCCGTGTCGATGCGCTGCTCGAAAAAATCGAACGCGACGGCGAGGACACGGCGACCATCGACGAAATTATCCGGCTGGCGCGGCAGTACAAGTTCGTGACTCCCTACACGTCGTTTCTGGCTGTACCTCGAGCGCTGCTGCGCCCACGCGTCATTCGGCCGGGTGATCCTATCCTGCGGGTGAAGACGGATGAGTCGATCAACTCTGTGATTGCGCTGTTTCCATTCGGGCTGACGCAGTCTTTGCGATACCTTCCGGCGGAAGACGTCTGGCAAACGCGATTCCTGGCACCGACTGACATGCAGGACGGAACCTACACCGTGCGGCTGATTTTGCGTGATCGCCTGGGGCATACCTATCGCGAAGCGAAAACATTTGTCATCGCGAGCAAGCCTCCGGTCCTAAATGTGCGGCTCGATCGCAAGCGTTTCCAACGTGGCGAGGCGGTGACGCTGCACGTGCGCGCTTCGCAAAGCACGCGCACGCTGGTGGCGCGGCTCGAGGGCGCAGCTCCGGTCGAATTGCATTGGGATGCGAAGGCTGGCGCGAATACGGGGCAGCTCCTCATTCCTGAGCAGGAGCTTCCCGGGAATTACAGGCTGACGGTGACGGCGGAGGACATTGCCCACAACATCGCTACGCAGGAGGTGCCCATTGAAGTGCTTCCTTGAGCCTTCGCGAAAGCGGGTCGGAGTCTGGCGCCACTGGATTCCGCTGGCGATCTTCTTTGCCGCCATCGCGTCCACGCTCGCCGCCATGGCGGAGTTGCCCGCATGGATTCGCAATATCGAATCCGGCAGTCCGCTGGAAGCGGTTTTCTTTCGCAGGATGACAGTCGCGCATGGAGCTGTAGGTTTCCGGCGCCCGCCGCGCGAAACCCGGCCGGAACTGGGCAACCTGATCAAGTCGCAACCCGGCAACGCGGAGCTTTATTCCTTGCGCGCGTTAGAAGATGAGCAACAGTTGGATTTTGCCGCAGCCGAGGCCGACTGGAAATCCTATGCGGCGCATTCGTCCGACAAGCTCAATGCGGAATTTGCGCTGGGGGATTTCTACCATCGCCGCCTGCGTCCGGGAGATGAGATTAACGCACTTATGGTCATCGCCAACTCCGGCCCGATTCCGGCTGAGAAACTCACAGCGGTCGATCAGCAGCGTTCCTGGCTGGCGTTTGAGCGCATCTTCGGGATTATTCAGGAGCAGGGGCTAGCGAAAGAGACTTCGATCGCTCAATATCGCGCGTGGATTGCGCGCTATCCACAGGAGACGTCGCTTTACTCGCGCTTTCTGCAATTCCTTGTCGGCGAGAAAGAGTTCACCGTCGCTGGCCAGGTAATCGCAAGCTACCAGAAGCAGTTTCCCGCAGACCAGATCTTTCCCGTGAAGGCCAAGGCGATGCTCGAGTATCGCCGCACCTCGGTGCGCGACGGACTTTCCGTGTACGAGCGAAGCTTCGAGCCGCTTTGGGATCCGGAACTGGTCAAAAGCTACTTCGATCTGCTGCGCGAGACTGACAACCTGCGCAATTTTCTGGATCAGGCCCGCACTGCTATCGCCGCCAACCCTGAAGATTTAAACGCCACGGCTCGCGTCTTCTACTACTACCAGCAGGAAGGCAGGCTGCAGGCAGCGGCGCAGGCGATTACCGAGTTTCGCCGGCATAAGGAAGCGGCCAGGTCGCCCTGGACCTCGCGGGAGCTGTACGTCTGTGCGCGCCTGCTCGAGGAGATTCATTTCTATCCCGAGTCTGCGCGGTATTACTTTGCGCTGTATAACAGCCAGGGTTTGCCGGATGCGCAAGAACAAGCTATCGCGGAGCTGACGGATATCCTGCTGACTGCGCCCGAAATGCCAATTCGTTTCGGGTCGGGTGAGCTTTCGATGTACCGCGACATCGGCACCATGGACCAGGGCCCCGGATACCTGAACGGAATTCTTTCCCTGATTCTGAATACCACTGAGCCGGCCGCGGTGTATTTCGAGGAAGAGCAAAAGGCGGTTCCGTACTTTCATCGTTCGCGCGCCGCCGAATTGCTCGCGATGCTCGACAGCAAGTTCCCCAACTCGACACACCGGCCGGAACTTCACGCCAAGCTGCTGGAGTTTTACGCGGCAGCGGGGGAGAGCGAGGCCGTCGTTCAGGGCGGACGTGAATTTCTTGCCAACTTCAAGACCTCTCCACAACGTACGCAGGTCGCTTTGCTGATGGCGGATGCGTACGCGCGTCGCGACGACACCACCAGCGAGTTCGCAATCTACGACTCGGTCCTGCGTGAGCTCGCGGCCGGCGCGCAGAATGTGCCGCTGGGAAAGGCCACCGTCGACTCCGCTTCCGGCTATCAGAACTACGCCAGATATGGAAATCCTGGTGTGAACCAGAATGAGGAAGAGAACAGCGAAGCTGAGGGTGAGGAGCCGCACGAAGGCGTGCAATCGCCTTCGCACCAGGCCTTTCAGATCGGCTCAACCCATCCCGTTTCTGGCGTTGGCGGCGCGCGTTCGCCTGAATATGCGCGCGTTCTTGAACGCTATCTGGCGCGGCTGGCGCAGAGGAAACAAATTCCACGCGCGCTTTCGGTCTTAAGCGGCGAAATCGAGCGCAATCCGGATGACCCCGGCCTGTACGAGCGACTCGCGGTATTTCTTGAGCAGAATCGCCTGGGAACCGAGCAGGAGGAAGTCTATCGCCGCGCCATGGCGCGTTTTCCGGACCGCTCTTGGTGGGATAAATTGGCGCGGTTCTATATCCGGAATCGCCGGGAGTCGGAATTCGAGCAATTGACGCGCGAGGCGGTGAAAAGTTTCAGCGGCACAGATCTGGAACGATACTTCAGGAATGTTGATGGCAGCCCGGCCCTCTACCTGCGCCTGAACCAGTACGCCAACCAGCGTTTCCCGCACAATCCGCTGTTTGTTCGCAACCTTCTTCAGGCATATCGGATGAAGGAAACTTACAATGAAGCAGCCTGGGAAGAGCTGTTGCGCCAGCACTGGTTTGAAGAATCGGATCTGCGCAATGAATTCTTCGAGTATCTCTCCCGAACCGGCCAGCTGGAATCCGAGCTGGAACAACTGCAACAAGTCGCTCCTGATGCAGCCAGTTGGGAAAAGAATCCGGCAGCTGCCGACTTCCTGGCCAATGCCAACCTGTGGCGCTCGCATTTCGAGGAGAGCGCGCCGGAGTTGAAGTCGCTGGCGGCGCAATATCCTGCGGAACCTGGCATTGCGCACACCGCTTCTGCGGTGTATCGATCACTTGCCTACTTCGATCCTTCCGCTACCGCCATTGCGGCAAAGATCGAAGACAATCTGTCGCAGTTCAATCCAGGCAACACGGAAACGCTGGCGCGCATTGGCGATATTCATGCGGATCGCGAGCAGTTCGCACAGGCGGCGCCCTACTGGGAACGGATCGCGCGCGTTGCTCCAGGACAGCCTGGCGGATACCTTGAAGCCGCCACAATCTATTGGGACTATTTCGATTTCGCGAACGCATTGCGCCTGCTGAACCAGGGCCGGACTTATCTGAAAAATCCCAACCTTTATTCTTACGAAGCCGGCGCCATCTATGAAAACCAGCGTGACTACGCGCGCGCTGTCGATGAGTATGTGAAGGGCGCGCTTGCAAACCCGGGTTCATCATCCGAACTCCGCCTTCTGCAATTGGCGCGGCGTCCGAAGCTGCGCGGCCTGGTGGACCAGGCGACCGCGAAATCGGCGCCTCTTCCAGATCCGATGATGCCGGCCGTCAATCTGCGGGTAAAAGTTCTGGATGCGCAGAATCGCAAGTCAGAAATGGAGTCTTTCCTCGACGCGGTTATCGGCAACGCCACGTCGCTCGAAAAAGCCGAAGCCATCGGCAACCTCGCGCAAGAGAAATCGCTCGAAACCGTGCGCCAGCACGCACTCGAGAAGCAGATCGCGCTCACTACCGACCCGGTCAACCGGATGCAGCTTCGTTATGCTTTGGTTCGCCTCTACGAGAGTCATAAAGACTTTCTATCGGCGGAGAGCAATATTGAAGCGCTCTACAAAGAAAATCCGAAAATTCTTGGCGTAGTCAGGTCGACTGTCGATTTTTATTGGAATGCCAGGAGATATCCGCCGGCGATTACCGTCCTGTTGCAGGCGGCGAAGGATGCCAATCCTGACTTGAAGAAGCAGTTCACCTACGAAGCCGCCCGCAAGGCGACCGAGGCCAAAGACTATCAGCAGGCGCGCGAGCTTCTGACCAAGTTGCTCGACGGCGATCCTTACAACAGCGAATATCTGGCCGCCATGGCCGACGCTTACTCTCGTGCCGGCGACGATGCCGGTTTGCAGCAGTTCTATCGTGACAAGATTGCGCTGTTCCGCGATTCGTCATTGCCGCCCGAGGCACGCAGAATCCAAATTGCGAGTTTGCGGCGCAGCCTCATTCCCGCGCTCACCCGCCACCAGAACTATGCAGGCGGTGTCGATCAGTACATTGAGTTGATCAACAGCTTCCCGGAAGACGACGCGCTGGTCAGCGAAGCCGCCCTGTATGCTCAGCAGCACCAGCGGCAATCTCAGCTGATCAGCTTCTACTTGAAGACGGTCGCCCAATCTCCGCGCGACTACCGCTGGTCAATGGTGCTGGCGCGCATTTACACCAGTCTGGAGGATTATCCCTCGGCCATCGACAGGTATGCGAATGCCCTAAAGATTCGTCCAGATCGTTCCGACCTGCTGGTTGCGAGGGCTGGACTGGAAGAGCGCCTGATGCGTTTTGATGCGGCGGCCGGGGATTATCAGAACATTTACCTGCTCAATTACAAAGACCCGCAGTGGATGGAGAAACTGGCCGAAATACGCGCCCGCCAGGGGCGCACCACGGATGCAGTCGCAGGTCTAAAAGCAGCGCTGATCGAGGGGCGGCCGGAGAATGCCGCGAATTACTTCGAAGCTGCGCGTCGGCTGGAAGGCTGGGGAATGCTGAACCAGGCACGAGATTTCGCCCAGCAGGGAACAAAAATGGCTGGACCAGATCTGCTGGCTGAATCTCAATACCTGAGCGGGGCCAAGACGTACGTGCAGATTATGACCCGCCTGCGCAAGCATGATGAGGCGTACAACCGCATGGAGACGGCGCTTTCGGATGCGGCTTCGGCGGTCAATATTCTCGAACAACAGGTCGCGAGGCAGGGAATTGCGAGCATCACCAATGAATCCTGGCGCGACCGCGTACGGCAGAACCGCATCGAGGCGGCGCGCAATGGCATGGCGTCCGTGCTGGAGGAGATGGGCGGTACGGTGAATGCCTACTTCACGCCGGAAGAACGGCTGAACTTTTCTGCGTTCGTGGAGGCCAAGCGTAAGCCGATGAGCATCTCGGATGTCGAGAAGTTTGCCATTCCCCTGGCGCAATCGGCGGCGCTTGCGGATCAGGAAGCACGCTGGCGCTTCGAGGTCATGCTGTCGAATTCGCGCGCCCGCACAAATTACTACGTGCAGATGCAGCCATTAATCGACCTGCAACGGCATCGGGGCCGGTTGGTGGAGTTAGCGGGCGAACTCGAGCAGTATGCGGCTACGCTGCCTGCCTATCCATCCGGCATGAAGATGCCAGCGCTGCTCGCGGCCGCCGATGCTTACCGTTCGGCTGGAGATCAAGCGAATGAGCTCCGTGTGTTGAATGAAGTTTCAGGCGGCACGGGGGCCATGGATAATTCGCATCAGCAACGCTTCTTTGAGTTGGCTCTGGCCCGCAAGCCGGATGAACTGTTGCGGGTTGCCGCACAATGGACGTTTCCGGGACAACGGGCGGCGGATTACGCGGTTGCACACGGCAGCCCAGAACTCGCCCATGCGGTAGTTGAGGCGCGTTCGCGGATTCGTCCACGGGCGTGGAACCGGGCCTACAACGCGCTGGTTGGTCTATACTTCAGCGAAAATACTCCGCAGGCCAATGACGCATTCCGCGGGGCTCTCGGCAATCGCACGATCGGCGAGCGCCTGACAACAAAAATCGACCGAGGCGAGGAACTTGCCGGCGGGGTTTGGTACTACTACGCATCTCGCTATGGCGAGTACCTCGGAGCGACCCGGCACGGCAACGCCGAAGACTACCTTCGTGCCATGTTGGAGGAGAGTCCCGCAACGGCATCGCACTATTTAACTCTGGCCGATTATTACGCGGGTGCGGGAGACACAACAGCTGCCATCCGGGATTACGAGCATGCGCTTGAGCTGGCGCCTGCACGGGCGGATGTTTACGACGACCTTGCCGTCGCCTATTTCAAGCAGGGCGACCGAAATGCAGCTCTCACCCAATGGAAACGCGCGCTCACAGAGCTTTCCAAACAGCTTGAGGGTGCGCGGGTCCCCGAGACTTTCTGGTCCGATTTTGGGCGCACCTGCGATCAATTGCGCGCGCGCCATCTCTTTGCTGACCTTAAGCCCGACATGGATGCTCTTCTTCGCGCCTATCTTCACCGTAATGGAAGCTGGCGCTCGAACGCCCTTCTGAAGCCCGCGTACTTGGCGGTGAATAATCCAGCCTCAGCAACCGCCTGGATGCTTGAGATTTCATCTTCCGCGGCGGATCCGGCGCAAATCTTAGCCGATGTCGTCGATGCGACCTGGATGCCGCCGCAGCAGCGCGAAGCGGTTTATCAGCGCATCCTGCAGCTGAAACAGGATGCTGTGGGCAAGCCGGCTGGCGCAGAACGAGATGCCGCGCCGCAGGACCTCGCGCAATGGCAAGTGCGCTGGATCAAATATCTGGTGAGCACCAAAAAGTATTCCCAGGCGGCCGACGCGCTCACGGCTTTGCCGAAAGAAACCCGCGACTCTCAGGTTGCTTCCCTGGTAGTGCTGGAATTGCGTGTGGCCGCGCAACTGGGGACCCTGGATTCGAAGCTCGAAAGCTATCGCCAGGCTCCGCAGGACGCGCCTGTGTCGGAGTTGTTGCGGAGAGCCGCTCATCAGCTGTTGGAGGCGGGAGATCCGCAATCGGCTCGCAAGATTCTGGAATTTGTCTTTGCGCGGGAGATCGACAACCATCAACTCATTGCCTCGAACTTTTTAGGCCTTGCCGAGGTAAGGCTCGCGTCCGGCGATACGCGTGGCGCGCTCGACCTTCTGCATCGTCTAGTCGTTGTGGTTGGGAATCCTTTCGAGAATCTCGATCCGGCTGCGGCGTTGCTCGAAAAAACCGGGCATAGCGCGGAAGCCATCGAGTTCCTGGAACAGCTAGTGAAGTCGGCGCCATGGAACGCCAGCTATAGCCTGCGCTTGGCAAAAGCGCAGCTGGCGGCGGGGCAGGATCAGGCTCCGGCACAGAATGCGCTCATAAGCATTGCCTCATCGCAAGCCAACTCGTATGAATTGCGAAGCCAGGCGGCAACTGCGCTCGCGGGCCGCGCACATGCGGATCTGGGAAGCGGGGAACTGAACCTGCTGGCGCAGGCGGGTTCCACGATCACTCCGGCCGCGGCGGACAAATTCTATTATTACGAAGCTCGCATCCGCGCGGCGCAGGTGTCGAATGACGCGTCTGCAAAGATGCAGCTGCTCTCGCATTGCATTACCGACTTTCCGCGTCGCGACGAAGCTCGGGTCCCGCTGTTTCTGGCTGCAGTGTCGGCGCAGTCCGATGAATTCGCACTGGCTGCCATTGAGCCAGTGATGAACGCACGTTTTCTCGTGAGCAATGCACGAAGCGTGGCCGCGCAGGAGAGTCCCGAAACCTCTGAAGAGGAGGACGGTTCGAACATTCCGGAGAGCTTTGCTCCAAGGCTTTCGCGCGCAGAGCGCGCTCAAGTTGCGCGAGAAATGGGTGAAAGCCTGGTTCGGTTGAATCGGCCCGCCGATGCGCTGGGTTACTTCGAGGCAGCGCGCCGTTCGGAGACGGCTGCTCCGACGAGACGGGCACTGGAACGAACCATTGCACAAGTGCGAGCAGAAATACGAATACAGGCGCAGAATGCGGCCCGGCAACCGATCCTGCATGAGGCGCTTGACCAGGATCGAATTGTGCGGCCAAAGCTCGCGGCTCGGCTCACCCCGGCTCGCCAATCGGCAAACGTCAAAGGAGGTGCGCAGCCATGAAACGCGCTAGCCTTGCATTCGTCGCCGTGATCCTTTCACTGGGGATTGTAGGGGCGGCATACGAGGCCGCGACGCCGGCCCCAGCCTCGCTTTCGTCGTGGATTCCCGCGGGCTCGCTCCTTTACCTAGAGGCCAAGGATTTCTCTTCGCTCCTGGCCGACTGGAATGCTTCTGCGGAAAAGCGGGGTTGGGTTGGCAGCAACAACTACGAAATATTTTCGCGTTCGCGGTTGTTTCTGCGGCTAAAAGGGGCAGGAGATCAGTTTTCCGCAGCCGCCGGCCTTCCGCCTGACATGAATTTTCTTTCGCAAGTTGCCGGCGGACACAGCGCGCTTGCGCTCTACGACATCGGCAATCTGCAGTTTCTCTACATCACCTATCTTCCTTCCGCGAAGTCCATGCAGACGACGCTCTGGCAGTCGCGGGCAAAATTCGAGCCTCGCAGCGCCGGCGGGGTGAACTTTTTTGTGCGGCGCGATCCCGAGTCGCGGAAGGAAGTTGCTTTTGCGATTTCGGGCGACTACCTGCTGCTGGCCACGCGAGAGGACCTGCTCGCAGGAGCCCTGCAATTGGTCTCGGGAAATAAAGAACTCACCATTGAGAGTGAGCCATGGTGGTCGCAGTCAGTGGGCGCGGCCGGTCCAACCGGAGATCTCCGCATGGTGCTCAATCTCGAAAAGCTTGTGCCCAGCCCCTACTTCCGAAGTTATTGGGTTCAGCAAAACATTACGGACATGAAGCAGTACTCGGCGGCGGTTTCCGATCTATTCCGCTCCCGTAAGGATTACCGTGAAGATCGACTGTTGATCGCGAAAGCAGCGCCCGCCAGCAGTTCCGAGGCGGGAGCACAAGCCGCCGCTGACCTTGTTCGGTTGGTCCCGGAAAACATCGGAATCTACGAAGCCAAAGCCTCTCCCTCGCTTCGCGACTGCATGACTCTGCTTGAAACCAAGCTGCTGGCGCCGCATATGGGACAGGCGCCGGCATCGCAGGCGGCGCCTGAGGTGCAACTCACGTCCGGGGAAACCGGCGCGAGGTCGGACCTGGAAACCCGAATTGATTACGCAGCGGCCGAACCTGTGGCTAAGAAGGTTGCATCGCCGGTACAGCAATTGCTGGAGAAGTCGCAGGTTGTGGCGTCGCTGCAATTGCAGTCCACGCAACCCGATACCAACGGGGTATTCGTCAGACTTCATTCCGCCGTGGTCCTGTTTTCCGCCGACGATTGGAACCCGAGCGCTGTTGAATCCGCATTTACCGACTCCATCGCTCCCGCGCTGACTGCCAGCCAACTGGGCGTGCAATGGCAGCAGCAATCGGCCCATCTGCAAATCGATGGCCTGTGGCCGCTCTCGCTGGCCATCCGCGGAAAATACCTGGTTGCTGCTGACGATCCCGCTCTTATCGAGCAAGTGCTCGCGAATTTCAGCCGTTCGATCGAAACCAAGCCGGCTGTGTTCATCGCGGGTTTTAACCATGGACGCGAACGAAAGAACTTTTTGCGATTTACCGGGGTGCTTGATCAGGCCAGTTTCCAGCCGAAGATCCCCGGACAGGCGCGACAGCCGCAGTTTTTTTCCGAAAATGTCGGCAGCTTGAGCGCTGTCTTGAGCCACGTGGCTTCCGAGCAGATTGTGATCCGGACCGATGGTATGAAGATGCGGCAGATAGTCACATACGAGTGGACAGAATGAGGACCATCGCCCTGCTTGCGATTACGGCGCTGCTGGTTGCGCCGATTCGCTTTCCTCAAAGGTTGCTGGCAGATCCTTCCGCGCTTCCTTCAGAGTCGCTGTTTGCACAGGCAGCCGCGAGGAGGGTAGTGGAACAATTTGACTCGTGCATGGAACTTCCGGCCGCGAATTTCGGCGAATGCCGGCGCTCAGCGGATATTTCTTTTCTTCTGCTGGATGCGCGATCGGGGGCGGTGCTCGCATCGCGATGGCCGGGCCCGGAAGTCCCGATCCCGCTAGGCTCGCTCGTCAAGCCCGTAACTGCGCTGGCTTACGGCGAAAATCATGAGTTCCGATATCCCACGCACATGTGTCGAGGAGCGGCATCCGGTTGCTGGCTTCCCCGCGGACACGGAAGAGTTAACCTTACCGCGGCCATCGAATACTCATGCAATTCCTATTTTCGAATGCTCACCGCAGAAATGACCTGGGCTGAGGTCGCGCCAGTTGCGCGAAGTTTGGGGTTGCACGCGCCTGAGTCGGACGCCCAGGGTATTTCTCTGGCGGGAGTGGGCAACCATTGGCGTATTTCTCCACTGAGCATGGCCGCTGCGTACGTCGAATTAGTGCGGCGTCGCGAACAGCCTGGTGTGCGGCAAATCATCCGCGGCATGGAGCAATCAGGCGAACGCGGCACCGGGGCGGAAGTTGACCGTGCACTCGGCCGCGCGGACGCCCTGGTCAAGACCGGAACAGCTTCCTGCACTCATGCCCGCCCCGCGACGGGAGACGGATTTGCGATCGCGCTCACGCCTGCCGCCAATCCCCAGATTCTCCTGATGGTCCGGGTCCACGGTGTACCCGGCGCGCAGGCGGCCAAAACTGCCGGAGAGATCTTGCACGAAATCGAGGAATAGCATGGTCCCGCAGACCGGAACGCTCGTTGTCCTGCTTGTTGCGACACTGGCCTCCGCCGCTCACGCGCAGGTGGTGCGCATCGGAGTTCTCGGTCTGTTTCGCCCAACCGAGTTGATTGTGAGCGCCGTTCCGGGCGCAGCCGTTGTCGCTCACGTCGGGAAACAATCCTTTGTTATTGACAACACCTCTGCCTGCCGGGTCGCAACAATTACGTCCGGACCAAGTGGGATAGATTTCCACTGTGGAACCACATCAGCTCGCGGAGACGAAATCACGGTCACCCGCAGGGAGGCAACCGCGGCGGAGTTTTTTCTCGGCGTTCCCGGCAAGATCACGCGCCGCTATCGCGGCAAGCTGGAAATCAGGTCTCGCTCAGGAGTTTTGATTTCAGTTGTTGCAATGGATCTGGAAACCGCGGTCGCGTCCATCGTTGCTGCTGAGAACCTGCCAAACACGCCGCTCGAAGCTCTCAAGGCCCAGGCGATCGCAGCCCGATCGTACCTGCTTGCAGGCAGGGGCCGTCACCAGGAATTCGATTTCTGCGACACCACGCATTGCCAGTATCTACGGGAGCCGCCGGGGCAGAGTTCGCCGGCCGCGACAGCCGCTCGCGCTACCCGCGGCCTGGTCCTCGCCTACCAAGACCATGTGTTTGCCCCCATGTACACCCGCAGTTGCAGCGGCCGCACGCATACACCGTCGGAGCTGGGAATGACGCATTCTGCTTACCCGTATTTTTCGGTGGAATGCAGGTATTGCCGCCAACATCCAGCACGCTGGGAGAGCCGCATCCGCAGACAAGACTTAACCGAACTCCGCAGCCTTGACGAGAATGCGCGAATCATCATCGTAAGGCGGCTCGGCTGGGACACGATCCCAAGCGACGACTTCACGACGCGGCCGGAAGGAGGGAAGGTGGTTGTGCAAGGGGTCGGCCAAGGGCACGGGATCGGGCTGTGCGAAGCCGGGGCGCGTGCCATGGCGGACGATGGCGCTGACTTCCACCAAATCCTGTCTCATTACTACCCCAACACGGCTGTGATCCCTGCGACCGCAGAAATACCTGCCAGCCACTAACGGCAAAACTTTAGACCTTCAGCTTACAACCTGATCGCGCAAGTAAGATACTAATCGCGAATACTTTTCCTGGAGGACTCCCGTGCGCCCATCGGCTATGCTGGCACTCTCGACATTTCTCTTACTTTCCGCCCAACTTTTTGCCGATCAGGTTTCACTCAAGAATGGCGATCGCCTCAGCGGCACGATCGTTAAAGCCGACGGGAAAACGCTGGTTTTGCACACGGATTACGCGGGCGACATCAACCTCGATTGGAAGGCAATTCAGGGAATTCAGTCCGGCCACGAACTGCACGTACAACTGCAGGACGGCCGCACCGTGGCGGGCCCGGTCAGTGGTTCCAATGACAAGCTGCAAATCGTGACCAAATCCGGCGCCACCGTTGACACAAACCTCAGTTCCGTGAAGGGTCTTCGCAACAACGCGGAAGAGGCGGCATACGAAAAAACCCTGCATCCGGGTCTGCTGCAAGAATGGAAAACGGGGCTGAACCTCGGCTATGCTCTGACCCGCGGCAATAGCGAGACTTCGAACCTTGCCTTAGGATTCATCGGCAGCCGCGAGACCCTAACGGATAAACTCGGCTTGTACGCCAATGCCGTTTATGCAAAAAGCACGCTGACGGTTACCTCCAGCACGACGCCACCAGTAACGACCAGAACCACAACAACCACAGCGAACACTGCGGCGGGTGGGGCTCGTTACGACCACAACTTGCGCGATGATGTTTTTGGCTTTGTATCCGCGGACTTCTTTTCTGACGCGCTGCAAGGCTTGAACCTGCGGTCGGTGTTCAGCGCCGGCGCCGGATACCACCTCATCAAGAATCCTGATACAACTCTCGATGTGCTTGCCGGCGTCAACTACACGCGTGAGTCGTATACGGTCTTGAAACGCAACGAGGCGGCCCTGACGCTGGGCGAAGAACTGATGCACAAGCTTGGCAAGAGCACCGTCCTCAATGAAAAGCTCTATTTCTTCCCCGACCTGAGCAGCGCGGGAGATTTCCGGGGCACTTTCGACTTCGGCACCGTCACCAAGCTGAGCAAATATCTGGGCTGGCAGAATTCCTTCTCAGACGTTTACGTTACCAACCCGCCACCGACGAAGCGCCAGAACGACATTATCCTCACCACCGGGCTGAACGTCTCCTGGGGGCAGTAGCAGCGGAGCCGTTGCCGGCAATTTCAGGAACTGGCGTTCAGCCAGCGGTAGCCCGGCTTCAACTCGCAGCGATAGACGCGAGTCTGGTCGGGATTCTCCCGTTCGTTGCAATTCGCCCAACTGAGGAGGTTCAAGGGCCCCAGCGGGAAGACAATGCTCTGGCCTTCGAGATCCGCCTGAATACTGACGCCTTCGGCGGCCGGCGGCAAGGTGAAGTTGAGCGCGTTCCCGAAAATCACAGGGTAGGAATTCCTCACGAGATCGCTGACCATGGGGTGAACCACTTCCGCTTCCAGCAGGAAAGTCGCGGTCTCGGACCAGGTCATGGCGGAAACCTTGACCGTGCGGCCGCCCTTCTCCAGGCCTGAAGTATCGATTTTTGTGAACGGGCATGGCCCCGCTATGCAGGAAGCGCGGGAATTGCGAAACTGATCGCCGGCACCGGCGTCGATGGTCAGTGTTCCCCGCGAGGCCTTCCACTTTCCGTTGGGCGAACAGAGGGACGCGCCGTTACAGGGCACGTTGCCCTTATTCGCGACCTCAAACGTACGCACAACACTTCCGACGTTCACCTCGGTCGCGCTTTTAATGGAATAGCGTACGACGACGTTCGCGATCGTTTGTTGGGGAGTATGGTCGACGATGAGTTTTACAGCATCACGCGGGCGCGGAATGGGAACCATTTGCGCCACGGTAATGTTGCCGAAGGTTAAAACTGTCATTCGCAGAGGTTGGTAGCTGGGGTCTTCAAAGGTCAGCTTGACCATGGGCTTTCCCAACAGCAACCGTTTGCGAAAGGTAAACCTGAACAGGCCGGAGGCATCGGAAACGGCATGGTCCACGGTAGTTCCGTACTCGGCGGTGACGTGGACTCCGCCGATAGGTTCCTGCTTTCTGGGATCGGGATTACTGGTGATAACGGCGCCTTCGACGGTGATCGTCAGCCGCTTCAGATGTCGTACCCAGAGCAGGGAAGCGGGAATCCCGAGCAATAGCACGACCAACAGGAAAATCTTCCTGGCGCTCATGCCCACACTATACAATTTTGTGCGGCTTCCTGTGCCCTTTCCGAGCCGCGCGCCCTCCCGGATAGCTATGGCAGGAAAAACTACGAAAATACTGGGGAGGCGAATCTCTCCGGACATTCGAAGAATTGACCCAATCGGTTAACATCGTGGAGTGGGAAATTCCGGCTTGAAGTTCTCGCGGCGCAAGCTGCTCCAGAACATCAGTCGGGCGGCAGTTGTGGCGCCGCTCGCTCGCGTCTTTCCGGTTTTTGCGCAGTCTTCCGTTCCGCCACCCGCAACCGCCGCGCCACGATTTTCTCCCGAAGATGATCAACTGCTCGATGACCTCGAGCGCGCCAATTTCTGCTTCTTTTGGGAGCAGGCCAACCCGGTAACCGGACTCATCAAGGACCGCTGCAACGCCCGCAAAGCCGCGACCGATGACTCTACCGTCGCAAGTATTGCGTCGACCGGGTTCGGGCTCACGGCCATCTGCATCGCCGAGCATCGCGGCTATATCGCCCGTTCCGAGGCGCGGCAGCGCGTCATCACGACCCTGCACTTTCTGGTCAACAAACTGCCGCACCACCGCGGCTTCTTCTATCACTGGGCGGATATCAACACCGGCGAGCGGGTTTGGGATTCCGAAGTATCCTCCATCGATACCGCCATCCTGCTTTGCGGCATCCTTACTTGCCGCACCCACTTCCGCGACACCGACATCACCCTGCTCGCGCACAGCATCAGCAATCGGGTGGAGTGGACCTGGCTTTCCGAGGATACGACCCTCCTGCCTCATGGCTGGCTGCCCGAGGGCGGCTTTCTGCCCTATCGCTGGGATTACTACAACGAGATGATGATGATGTACCTGCTGGGCCTCGGTTCGCCCACCTATCCCCTGCGGGCAGACGCCTGGGATGCCTGGAAAAGAACCCAATTCGACTATGAAGGCATGCGCTACATTGGTTCCTTCGCTCCCTTGTTTGTGCATCAGTACTCGCAAGCCTGGTTCGATTTTCGCGGGAAGCGCGACCGCTACGCAGACTATTTTCAGAATTCCGTTGTGGCCACGGAAGTTCACCGGCGCTTCTGCCTGGAATTGGCCAGGCGGTTTCCGGATTACGGCCCCGACCTGTGGGGAATCACCGCCTCTGATTCCATGCGCGGCTACGTTGTTTGGGGCGGTCCGCCCGCGCTTGGGCCCATCGACGGCACCATTGCCCCGGCGGCTGCCGGCGGGTCCATCCCGTTCCTTCCGCAGGAATGCATGCGCGTGCTTCGCAACATTCGCGCTCGCTACGGCCAGGCTTGGAGCTGCTATGGATTTGTCGACGCGCTCAATCCGCTCAAGGATTGGTACGACAGCGACGTGGTTGGAATTGATGCGGGAATTACCATGCTCATGACTGAGAACGCCCGCACCGGGTACCTGTGGAAGGTTTTCATGGAAAATCCCGAAGCCCAAAGGGGAATGGAACGTGCCGGCTTCAAGCCGTATCACTGACGGTTGAGGGCATCGTTCTTGCCCGGTTTTCTCGCAATTTCGACTCCCGCACCCGTTCCGCCCACGCATGGGTCAGCCGCCTTGAATTGGCCGTTCGTGGCGGGGAGTCGGTCGGCAGGCTCGAGCGCCTGCGAAAAGCAATCGCGCTCGCATTTTAAGAATCTGCTTATCCGACCTCTGAATGATGGTTGTGATTGAGCGCGCACAACACGAGTTCAACCCGGGTTGAGATCCCGACCTTTTCGAAGATGTCGAACATGTAGTTCTTCACCGTGTGCTCGCTCAGTTTTAATTCCTTTGCGATCTCGCGGTTGGTCATCCCATTGACCACCAGGTTAACCACTTCTTCCTCGCGCTTGGTAAGCAGTTCAATTCCTTTGGAATTCGAAATGCGCGGGGCGAAGGAATTCCTTAAAGCTTCTATGACGTATAGCACTTCTTCGTGACGCGCCCACACTTGTCCCGCCAGCACGCAGCGGATGCACTTACGGAGATCCGAGGAAAGGTGGGTTCGGGAGAAGACGCCGGCGGCGCCGCTACGAAAGGCTTGAACGACGAGCTCCGGGTCGCTCGCGTCGAGCAGCATGATGATGCGAGTGTCGGGCTGGGAGGTGCGAATTTCGCGCGCGGCTCGCAAGCCGGCGCGCGGCCCATCCTGCAACCGCATGCTGACCACGGCCACATCTGGCCTCTGCTTGGCCACTTCGGCGATGACCGTTGCCGAATCGACCGCCCAAGCGATCACTCGCAGGTGGTCGCGGCTCAGAGAATCGCACAGCAGTTGGCAATCAAAGGGATTGGAATCGGCAACAAAGACAGCCGGCCTATCGCCGGGTGGCGCAACCGGGCGACGAATCATAGAAGTCCCCTCGCGTATACAAGTACACTTTGCCCCGGGGGAGGTTGACTTCTATCCTACATCGCGGTCTGTGCTGGCGTGCTGTGATCTGGATCACCCGTCTGTGTAATTTTTTTGTGGCGAACGGGGGGAGATTGAAACCATTCACTGACTGATCTTGCGGATTTCACCACCAGATATAGATGCTGGTGCGCAAGCACAACCTTGTGAAAACGTTTTTGCGCGGGGGTTGTTGCAGCCGCATGAACTCCTACCTTCAGCCACACGGTAATAATCCCAAAGCATGGAGAACGATACAGCACCGCAAAGTCGGCATTCTTCCGGGCAGGCGGAGCGTTCGAAGCCGGCAATGTCGCGTCACCCGCTTTCGCCGTGCGCTCGGCGGTACATAGAAACAAAATTCTCTTGCGGTTCAAATAGCGCTTGATCGCGCGAAACATATCAGCCTTGGTGGTCATAAGGTTCCTCGGCGGGAAATTGCGCTTCGGGCCTCTGCATCTCGAGCGACATCATGCCTGCATGTCTACTGCATAATGCACTTTCGTGCTGGGAAACAGCTATTCACGTGAACTTTCGAGACCTGTTCTGCTAAGGAATATTGCTGGAAATTGTTCCTATGACTATCACACGGGTCCGGATACGATCGCGGCTTTTGTGTGGCGTGCTTGCCGTTTGTGTACTTCCGATCTGCTCCCCAGCCTATGGCAAGGGCGATCTCTCCGCGGCTCCAACCAGCATACGCTTTGGGGCCGTGCAGGTGGGCAGCCGTGCCCAGCAATACGCCACCATAACCAACCACAGCACTCTGAGTATGACCCTTTCGAAGTCGAACACTAGCGGCTCCGGCTTCAGTGCCAATGGGCTCACGCTGCCCATGACGCTGGCGTCCGGTCAGAGTGTGACAGTTACCATCGCCTTTGCGCCGCAAGCCGGCGGTTCTGTCACGGGAAGCTTCTATGTAAGCTCTAAGTCTGGTCACTCGAGCGCTGCAGTGGCGTTAAGCGGATCGGGAGCGACAGCAGGGCAGCTAAACGTTTCTCCCGGCGCTCTGAACTTCGGCAACGTCAACGTGGGTACAACCTCCACTTTGTCGAGCAGCCTGAGCGCGAGCGGCAGCAGCGTAACCGTGTCCTCTGTGACCAGCAGCAGCTCTGAGTTCGTTCTCAGCGGGTTTTCCCTTCCGTTGACCATCGCCGCCGGGCAGACCGTCCCGTTCAGGGTTTCGTTTGACCCGCAAAGCAGCGGATCGGTGAGCGCGACGTTATCCTTTATTAGCTCCTACACCCCGTCTGTAACCCAGTCGCTTAGCGGCAGCGGAGTAACGCCGGTTCAGCACAGCGTTTCCTTGACCTGGATTGATGGCAGCTCCGGTATCAGCGGCTACAACGTTTACCGCAGTGGCGTATCGGGTGGGCCGTACACGAAAATCAATTCGTCGCTGGTTCCCCTGACCGCCTACACGGATACGGCCGTTGCCGCCAGCCAGACGTACTTCTATGTGACCACAGCGGTCAACACAAGCGGAGTCGAAAGCAAGTATTCGAACCAGGTGCAGGTGCTGGTCCCGTAGTTTCCGGGTAGATCTCAGCCACCAGTGCCCGCCAGCTCAACTTGGAAATGCCAGTTTAAGCGCCCGATCAGGGCGCTTTCTCTTGTGCAGAGTTAATCGCGTGTGACAGCGCAGAACGCACTTTCCTCTGCGGCACAGAAAGCCAAGGGCCGCAGGGATTGAAAGGCTACGGGACCACGGCGGTGGCGACATTCGAGTGCAGGCTCTCCACGTTGCTCGCGTTCACCGCAGTCACGTAATAGTAGTACGTAGTGCCAGCCTGCACGGTCAGATCTTTGTACGAAAGCGTGGTTATCGCCGATGAATTGATTCTGCCGAACGGACCTGCCGGCTGCAAGGCGCGATAAACGTTGTAGCCGACGACCTGTGACGTGCTGGCATTCCAGGACAAGGTAACGCTGTGCTGCGTGGCCTGGCTTCCAGTCCCTGTGAAGCTAACCGGTGTGGGAGATGTCGCGGCGTTGCTGTTGAATGCCACTTGCCCGTTAAGGGTTCCCGAGGACAGCGGCGCGAAGGTAACGCTGAACGCAATGCTCGTCCCTGCCTTGATGGTAGCCGGGAAGCTGATTCCGCCCAGGGAGAAGTCCTGGCCAGTCATCTGAGCACTGGAAATTACCACGTCGGCGCCGCTGGCGCTGAGGCTGCCGTTCTGAGCCTGAGTGCTACCAATCGTAACAGTTCCAAAATTCATCGTAGATGGAATTGCGGCCAGCTGTCCCGCCGCCACAACTCCCACGCCCGACAAGGTAACGATTTCGGGCTGGCTCACTCCCTGCACAACGATCGAGACTTGCCCGCTGTCGCTGGCGGCCGAGGCCGGGGCAAAGGTTACGGTCAGCGAAGCACTCTGCCCGGGGGTGAGGGTAAAGGGGACGGCAGGGGCAGACAAGGTGAATCCGGATCCGGTCGAAGAAATCTGCGTGACAGTTCCAGTTGCGCTGCCCGCGGGTGCGGAATTGGTGATTGTAACTTTGTTGGATTGGCGGCTGCCAACGGCTACGCTGCCGAAGTTTACAGCGCTGGGGTTGGCGGTAATGTTCGCGGATGCGAGTTGGCTGCCGCTTCCTGCCAGGCTGACGAGGGTTGGCGAGTTGGCGGCATTACCGGCAAACGACACCTGTCCGCTTGCGTTGCCCGCCGATTGCGGCGTAAACGTGACTTTGAACCCCGCACTGCTTCCCGCCTTAATGGTCGCAGGAAATGTAATCCCGCTCAGAGTGAAGCCTTGGCTCCAGGTTGCAGTTGAAACCACTACATCCGCTCCGCCTGCCGTGAGTACG
The DNA here is from genome assembly GCA_036376415.1 of Terriglobales bacterium. Taxonomy (GTDB): domain Bacteria; phylum Acidobacteriota; class Terriglobia; order Terriglobales; family Acidobacteriaceae; genus Gp1-AA145. The sequence goes on along the minus strand of DASVAJ010000074.1, from coordinate 35,292 downwards.
CCCGCCTGGGTCTGGCTGCCGCCAACGGCCACCGTTCCAAAATTCATCGTGGAGGGCGTTGCGCCTAGCTGCCCGGCTGCCAGCCCGGCACCTGAGAGTGCCACGGTTTCAGGCTGGGTTACTCCCTGAATGGTTAGGGAGAGCTGGCCGCTATCGGCGGCCGCCGATTTCGGCGCAAAAACCACGACGATGGAAGCGCTCTGCCCAGGATCGAGCGTAAATGGCACCGCCGGACCGGAAGCGCTAAAACCGGTCCCAGACGCCGACAACTGTGTCACCGTTCCCTGGGCACTGCCGGCAGGCGAGGAATTCGTCACCGTAATTTTCGTCGATTTTTTCTGGCCCACCGCGACGTTGCCGAAATTTACGGTGTTGCTGCTGATTACCAGGTTGGCTGGCGCGGGACCCTGGGTGGACGGGGATTGTGGTCCGCCGCCACACGAGGCAACCAGCAGGCTTGCAAACAGCAAGCAGTTTAATCTTAACCAGCGAGCATTGCTTTGCGTCAGCACGGTCGCAATTACTCCTGAGCGGACCGAGTAAGTTACAAGTGGAAGTACTTCCTGTCACACCATCAACTGGAACTCTTCTTAAATCTCGTCCTCCGCGACCAGATCATTGGGCTACGGCGGTCAGATTGGTCGGTGCAGCGGGAGCCGGGCTGGTGCCGGTCAAGGTCTGCTCAATATCCAGTTTGGTGAGGGCGAGCGTGTACGACTGCGATGAACTGGCCCCGAACTCCGTACCGAGTTCGATTCCAGAAATGTACTGATACGTGCTATTACCAAAAGCCGCGACTCCGGCAGTCAAAAAGTCCAGCAGATTGAAGCGAAGCTGCGCTGATGCTAATCCCGGCATGGTGTGCGGATAGAAGAGAACGTTCGTGCCTCCTACGTACTCATCAAAGGCAAACGTGGTCACAGCGCCGTTGAGGGTCACGGGTTCATTAATGGTTTTGACGAACCTGCCGCCACCAAAATAGATAAAGCTGTAGTATGGCAGCACTTCAATTTCAAGGCACTGGGAAGTGTCAGTGGGATGATTGGAGTTGCATACCCATTCGTCGAACAGCAGATCGACATCACGCCCGGTGATTGTGCCAGTCAGGGCATAGTTGAAGTCCACAACCAGGGACGACATCGCCGACAACTGCTTGGGGAACTGCGGCGGCTGGGCGTTATAACAGTCGCTGTACGGATCGCAGCCATACAGCAGGAAGGGGTAAGCGTCCACTCCGCCTCCGGGCAGACCGCTCAAGTTAATGGCGGTCTTGATCGCGCCGCTGCCGGTATAGTCTTGAGCAATGCTGCCACTCCCGCTATTGATGCCCCAGGGATTGTCATACATCAGCCACAACGTCGAGGAACTGTTTGTGGCCAGCGGCACCGGACCGTTGATACCGCTGGTCCCGGGCGCAGTGTAAGTAGTAGAGACTGGGCTTCCGGTGTTAAGCAGGGAATCGGTGGTGATCAGAGTTTGGGCTTCCGCCGTCGCTGCTACCAGCAACGCCGTGATGGTTACCAGAAAGTGTGTTGAAACAAGGTGCCACCGGACGGAGCGCAGATAAACCATTGGTCGTCCTCTCTGGGCTTCGGTCTTTGATTGAAGCGTAGCAGAGAGAACACACAACGACGCACTCACATGGACACACGAGAGTACACTGCCCTTGCAACATTGTGGTTAGGAACAGCAAAGAAAAACGGCCATGAAAAGAACGCCCACGCATCATTTAGGACGACTAAGGTTCAACTGGTAAAACGATTATCCTTATTAACCGGCACACAGAATCGATTCGGCAAACACGGGTTCGGCTGATCGGCCTTCCGGTTGCTGCGTTCACGTCGTAGAATTCTCACGCACGTGTTTGAGAACCACATTTACGGATTGCGAGAGCGGTTGCTCGCCAGAGATCACCAGATCGGCATATGTGAACGTCGGGCGTATGTGCAGAGCGGCCATCGGCTGGACTGTTGTTTTGAACTGGGCAATGACCGACTCCCGGGTGCGGCCTCTTTCAACAACATCGCGGGCTTGCCGCCGGCGTAAGCAGAGATCGTCCGGGGCATCCACAAATACCTTGGTGCGGGCGAGTTCGCGCAATTCCTGCCAGTAAAGCGCGAACAGACCTTCGACGATCAGAAAATCGCCCGGGCAGAAAGTTTCTCCACGCGGCACGCGGGTGTGGGTAGTGAAGTCGTAAAGTGGCGGCTGCACCTTTTCCCGGCGGCTAAGAGCTCGCAGCTGGGCGATGAGGAGTTCGTGATCGAGTGCCTGGGGATCATCGAAATTGATGCGGGCGCGTTCGGAAAGCGCGAGCACCCTCAAATCCCGGTAATAATTGTCCAGCGCCAGGATGGAGCAGCGCAATTCCCGGGCCAGCGCTTTTGCCAGTTCCGTCTTTCCAGCACACGACGGTCCCCCAACCGCGATGATGTGTGCGGCAGAATTCACAGTGCCTGAATTGTCCCCGACCTTTGACCCTGCCGTGTCCCGCAACAAAAACTCTCTTTCCGGCACTAGTATCCGATGCCCGTCAACGCAATCGTCTGGGGACTGTTTACAGCATTGTCGGTCAGCCTCAACGTGCCTGACCGGGTTCCAGTAGAGTTCGGTCGAAATCGGAGATTGAGCACGCAGCTGGCGCCAGGGTTCAACGTCGCCGCGCACGTGGCGCTGGAGACGCGGAATTCATTGGCGCCGCTGATGCTCCAGTACAGGTTGATCAGTGCCCCGGTCCCGATATTGGTGATCGTCTCGGCGACGATGGACGCAGTGTTCCGCGCTACGTAGCCGAAGTTCACACCGGTGGGATTCAGGGTGACCGTGGGCGCATTCACTGTCTGCGACACGCTGGAGGACGAACTGCTGTTGAAGTTGCTGTTTCCGGCATAGCGGGCGGTGAGCGTCCTGGTGCCTGCCCTCGAGAAGCTGATTGTGCAACTTGCCGTGCGATTTGAAGACAGGGTCGCAGAACAGGACTCCCCGGTGCTGGCGTTTACCGTCACGGAACCCGTAGGTCCAGCGCCGGTTCCCGAAGCTGCAGAACCGACCGCTACTGCCTGGCGAAGGGTAGAGGGATTGGGCGAGTTGGACGTAATCGCGATCGAACTGGAAACCTTCAGCGCGGCCGTCCTCTGGGTGGCCGTGGCGCTCGAGTACTTCCCGAAGGCTGGCCATGAGGCTGCTGTTGTGCACGTACCCGTGCCGCTGGTCATGGTCACAATTGCTTGCGCGCTCGCTGCAGTCCCGGTGACCCGCCCCACCGAGCAGATCCCGCTGGTGCCACTTATACTCGGCAACACACCAGCGTTGGTCGTTGCCGTTACGGTGAACGTGCTGTTGTACGAGGCACTATACGGTGCGCCTTTAAACGTGATGGTGGGGGGAATCGGCCTGACCGTAAAAGTGGCGGAGCCGATGTTTGTGCCCGATGCCGCCGAAATCGTGACCGTCCCTGGACTCACGCCGGACGCAAGCCCGGTGGCGCTCACCGTAGCTACGGCGGGATTTGAAGAGGTCCAGGTCACAAATGTCCCGGCATTGCCCCTGCTTCCATCGGTATACGTGCCGCTGGCCGTGAACTGCGCGCTTGATCCTGCGAAGACACTTGCGGATGAAGGAGTAACGGAAAGCGAAGCCAGAACCGCATGATCGATGCGGCCCGCAACGAAGTTGTCGAAAATGACATCGGTGATCGGCGGAGCATCGGGATTGGGATCGACGTAGTACATACCGGTGTAGCCGGTCGTATTCCCCGAGGTGTCGGTCACCACTGCAATTGTCTTCCCATTCACCTGCATGGTCACGGTGCTTCCGAGCACCTGGCACCAGATCACATCGTTCTTCGCAGGCGTTTGCCGGCTCAAATAAAGGTTAGTTGGGCCCAGATCGTATGGCCTCAGGCTCCATATGCGGTAATGGTAATCCGCGGGAAAGTCCTGCGCGTCCCAACCGCACGCAACATAAGATTCGGCCGTAGCGGGAATCGCATTGGCACGTAACTGAAGGGAGGCCTGCCGGCTGGTGGGGGCTGGAGCTACCATGACGGCGGTTGCGTACTGATCGCCGGGAAAGGTTCCAAAGCCTGTGTACAGCGCACAGTCTTGTGAGTAGTAGCCCGACCCCCCAGCCTGGTTGTTCTGGTAGGTCAACCTGCTATAAGCGCCGCCATTGTAGCCGCAGCCCGTCCAGTTCGAACCCAGGTAGAAACCGGTGTTTCCCGAAAAACTGTCGCTGACTAGCGGAGAGTAACCATTCCCCGGCTGCACAATCATCGTGGTAACACCACTGTCGCTTCCGGAAGCCGCCGTCAAAGTCACAGTTCCCGCGTTCGCCGCAAACGCCAGCCCGGTGCCGTCGACCGTTGCGATGGAATTGTCGGAGGACAACCAGTTATTAATCGTCGCTGTACTGCCGTCGGCAAATAAAGCGGTTGCCGTGAACTGCACAAACGTACCCGCGAACACCGTGGAAGAGTCGGGAAGGATATCGACAGACACGAGCGCTGGGCCGCTCCCCGCCACAAAGTTGTCAAACGCAATGTCGGTCGCTGATGGCGGGCCGCCATTGGGGTCCATGTAATACAAGCCGGGATACCCGCTAGTCACTCCCGAAGTGTCATTCACAGTGGCAATGGTCGTCCCATTCACCTTCATGGTAACTGTACTCCCGAGCACCTGGCACCAGATCACGTCATTGGTGGCCGGAGTAACTGTGCTTAGGTAAAGGCTTGTAGCCCCTGGGTCCTTGGGCTTCAGGCTCCAAATGCGATAGTGATAATCGGCATGGAAGTCCTGAGCGTTCCAGCCGCAGGCGATATACGACTCAGGTGTAAAAGGACTTGCGTTGCCACGCAACTGAATCGCTGCCTGCTTGATGCCCGAAGGGTTGGGCGTTACCAGGGTTGCGACGGCATATTGGTCGCTGGGGAAAGCCCCATAACCTATATAGAGGGCACAGTCCTGCCCATAAAAACCCGAGCCGCCGGCCTGCGCATTTTCATACATTAACCTGCTGTAAGCGCCTGCGTCATACCCGCAGCCAGTCCAGTTGGCGCCAAGATAAGTGCTGGTTGGACCAGTATCGAAGGTATCGCTAACTAGTTGTGACTGGCCGAAGCAGAGTGGCGCGCCAATAATAGCCAGCACAACTACATCAAAAAGGAACATTGTTGAGCGGTTCATTGGAATAACTCCTTAACGTGCGAAAAGTGTTCGTGATATGCGAGAACAGAAATATGACGATGGAATAAATAGTGTCCGTAAGTGGTACCCGTGAGGTCGAAAGCGCCCGCGGCCTCAAGCCAACTTCCAATGCATAATTGCCACGGCCTTTTGCGCAGGGTTCTTGCTTCTAATGCGAGAAATAGACGAAATCGCCATGATTCGCGCTTACGCGATCCACCTCGAGCCGCCTGCCTACAGGCGGCTTGTTACCGGGAATGCCGTGGTCAGAGCCAAAAAGAAAGTCGCGGCAAGTCGTGACTGGAAAATCGCGCAAAATGTGACGGAGTTTTGTTTCGGTTGTATTCAGGTTTACATAAGACTTGAAGCGACGAATGTATGACATGGGTATGCGCGGGTGCTCCGCATCAATTTCCCGGGGATGGATATAGAACATCAGTGGCGAGCCGGCGGCCAATACACGCTTGCCCATACGCCGAATCACGCAATAGGGAAAGAACCGCAAATAACCACCGCCAAACAAACACATTCTGGTTGATCCATACTCGGCGACGCTCATGGGGAGTTCGATCAATGCTTCAGGATCGAGAAAATACGGCCCGATGCGGCCGCCGGGGCTCCCGCCATGCCCATGGCGAGCCGGGAAAACTGACGAATCGTAGACGTAGCCGCTGGCGCTGAGTTCGGAGAAGAACCACGGGGTGGCGTGGGTCGAAGAGAATCCTGCTGCGCGATAGCCAATCACCTCGGTGCCACTGATGTCTTCGAGCAGAAGGCGGGAATGCAGCGCATCGGCGGCGAACTCGGCCCTGGTCAGCGTGTAAGCCAGGCGATGAGCATACCCATGCGAGGCGATCTCGTGTCCGCGAGCGGTCGCTTCTCGTACCAGGTGCGGAAACTGCTCGGCAATCCACCCCACGAAGAAACAGGTCGCTCGCTTTCCGGATTCGCTCAGGAGATCCAGTAAGCGGACAAAGTTCCGCTCAACTCGCGACGGCAACGCCGGCCAGCGGGCGATTGGAGGCGCGGCAGGGACATCGAGAATATGAAACCAGTCCTCGACATCAATCGAAAACATGCACGGCTCAGGGTTGAGCATAAACGAAGCTATATTCCAGGGATGTGTTCCACGAGAGTGGGTCCAAGCAAGTCGGTCAAGCGATCGGGCATCAGCTGCCAGAGCCGGCTTGCCAGCTGCATTCCGCTCGAGTGTGTGGCGGGAGCGCTCATTGCGCCGTTTAGCCAGTAGCTCCAGGGCAACTCCTGCGGAATTGCGCCCCACTGAAGCTTGAATGCGTAGCTGCCAGAATCGCGGCTGGAGCGTCCGAAATCCAGAATCTGATAACCGCGCTCGGCCGCGAACGCCAAAATATTCCAATAAAGAAACATGTTCGGTTTCATGCTGAGGAACTTACGCAGAGCTGACGCCCAGGCTACCTCGAGGGTTGTGCGAAAGCCCAACAGAAATGCGGCGGCCACGCTTTGCTCCGCCTGCCGCACCACACAGAGGTGAGCGTGCGCCGGAAAACACCTCAGAATGTGGGAAAAAAAAGCGCGCGAATAACACGGAGACCCTAGATCGTGCATATTGCGGCGATAGACGTCGTAAAAGTTCTCCAGGAGCTCCTCTCGGCCAAATTCTACCGTCATGCCGAAGGAAAGAGACTTTCGCACCAGGTTGCGGGTTTTCTTATCCAGTTGACGCAGGCGCTGGTCAACGTCGGGCTCCACCGCCAGCCAAGCAGCGACTTTATCCTGTCGTTTAAGCAGCGGCAGATCGTGTGGTGTCGCATGCCGCAGTTCCAGGTAGCTTGCGTTAAGGGTTTGCGTCATTTCGATCGCCGAGTCGACGAGCGCGTGAGCAATGGCATCGCTGTTTGCGACAATTCCTCCTCCCTGCAAATGCGGCATTGAAGATAAGTAGCTATGCCACCAGCACTTTTGCCAAATCAGCGGCAAAATTCCGCACACTTCACCATTCCGCTCCGCCATCAGATAAATTGCTTTCCAGCCGAACACGTCGTGAAAAACGTGCTGCCATGGCCAGCGGTGGTAACTTGTGCAGTCTTTGTGCAGATCCACAAACGTTTCCCACCGTTGTTGATCGTGCTCGTCGCAAATGCGAACCTGGAAAGTACTCACCGACATCTTCTCGTGCTTGCAACTCGGGGTATTACACAACAAGTTCCGTGGAGGACAGGCCTGCGCACGATGCCATGTATGAATATATGTCGCGAATGCAATGCAAAGGATCGATAGGAGCGCGGTTGCACAGAAACACCGCATCCGAGTACGAGTCATTTGGATGGTAACCATGCATGCCCGCGGGCAGCCAGTTTCCCGAGTGAAAGTCGCTGCGGTAAAACATGTATCCGCTGTCGAGAAGAAAAATGGTTTCTCCATAGCGTCGGTCCGGGAACAAGACGCCAAGCTCTTGCAGTTCGGCCTCCGCCAGGATGCGCCCACAGCGTTCCGCAGCCAGGCGCTTGTTTATGCTTTGCCGTGTTTCCTCGTTGAAAAACCAGAAGCGAGCCATGGTGGAGTCATACACGGCAAGATAATCGCCAGGCATGTTCCAGCCGAGCGCATGGATGTCTTTGACCAGGTCATACCGGTTGGTTACCGGAGCCATCCCATGATCGGAGAACACCGCTATCGATGCCTCAGAATCAACGCGCAGCGCGGTGTCCAATAAAGTGTGAATGTGTGTTCCGTACGCGTTTAGTCGCGCCTGTAACCGTTCCGGCTCGGTCCAGAAAGCGTGTAACTCAGCGTCCAGTTCGCACAAATACACAAAGAAAAACTCGGCATCGCTGTTCTGCAAATCATCGTTAGCACGTTCCAGTATCTCTTTGTCGTTGTAATGGTGATAAGAATAGGCGCGGTAAGGAATACCTGCCTCCATTAGCTTGTCGAAAATTGATGGTGCGCCTGAAATTCCTCCGGGCTCATAGATGCAACGGCGCTCCACCCAGTTAAACCAGGGCATAAGCGCCGGCTTTACGTAACACTCGAACTGTGGCCCCATATGAAATAGATGGCGGCCGGCTTCCTTGATCAACTTTTCGGAAACACGATGGTTAACCAGCGCGCCGGGCAAATAGCGCAGCCAGCGGAGCCGCGCGAAGGGCGAGTGCTCCGGGTCGTAGTAAAAAAGATTCCAGTGACCGTGCTCGCTGGGTGCGCGCCCCGTCAGCAAGCTGGGAATGGCAGCCGAACTGAAGCCCAGGACTGTTTTTAGAGGCTGGCGAAATGCTAGCACGTCATTAAGAAAATATTGATCTTCAAGGACCTTCCATCCTAAAGCGTCGATGAGCACGCACAGAGTGATATGACGCTTACGGGTAGGACGTAGACCAGCTCGAGCAGGGAAAGTTGTCATATGGAACCCATGGTGTGATGTAGTCACGCGACAGTTGATGCCGCTGCCGGTTCCAGCATCGGCAGGCCTAGCTCGCGGGCAGCATTATCGTGGTAAAGCTTGCGAAGAATATCGTCGTCCAAACCTAATCCGGAAACTTTCCACCAGCCTAACCATGGATAGCCCGGGTAAGTGAAGGATTCGTCCTCCGTCTCAAGGAAACGGAAGCTGGTGCGGTAGGTATCGGTGGTCAGGGGCGCGTCTGTTCCGAACATAATGCGATCGGGGAACTGGCGGAAAAACCGGGCGGCGCGGCGGGGCTGTCGGCCTAACTCCGCGATACGGCCGCCAAGTTCAACCGATAGATTCGGATACCGCTCCATCCATCGAGTAACTTCATCCAGGTCTTCGGGGTGATTTGCCATGTGCAGCCCCCAAAAGCGAGTGCCAGGATGACGTTCGATAACGCGATTACGTTGCGCCAATAGATCGGGCTTCGACGGAAAGTTCTTGCCGAAGTAACTCCAGGTCGGATGAACGATGAGCTGCTGATAGCGCTCGTTATGGCGATCCACTCGCATGAAAAAAGCGTCGGGATCGGCTGTATGGATCGCGACTGGCATTCCCCACTGCCCAGCCTTCTCCCACACCGGATCGAGTCGCGGATCGTCAATCCGGACAAGGCGGCCTGCGCGGTCGCGGACGGTTAGCCCAAGATCCTTGAGCACTTTGATTCCTTTGGCTCCCAGACTTCTGGCCTCCTCAAGAGCCTCCATCAAATAATTGGGCTCATCCAGATGGCTGTAATCAATCTCGCAAAAAACGAAGAAGCGCCCGGGAAACTCGCGGAGCAGGCCGTTTACGGATCGCCGCAGCTGCTCGCCCCAGCCGCCGGTCAGGGTAATCGCGGCTTTGACATTGGTTTCGTCCATTACACGAATAAACCGCTGCGGCTTCACCGCATGCGTCATCACCACACCATCATTGAGATGGCAGTGAATGTCGATGACAGGGAATCGGGCTCGGCGAACTTCGCTGGTGTGGACTCGCAAGGTGCTGATTGGCTCGAAGTCGCGGAGCAGCAAGCGATCGCGCGCCGCCCCAAGCCGCAAGTGATGGTAAGTGATTGGTTTCGATTGGCTGGTAGTCCCGATACTCCCAGTGGCAAAGCGTGCGATGGCTGCAAAGACACTTTTCTTAATCCGCCATATTGCTTCATGGAAGTGGTACGACACAGTTTCCGGAATCATGATTCAAACCCGCGCTAGGAACGAGTAGAGTCGACAAAAAGGTGGAAGTTGTGGGCAACCGTCCGGGCGGCGATACCCCACGTCAATGGGAATTGTGTTCCAGGCGGCAAGGGAAGCCGTCCAACGATGCCACCCAGTTGTTCTGGAGTGAGCGTGGTTTGCGCCTGTTTCCCGAACAGCAGCCGGCTTCCGGCGCTGTAAACCAGGTAACGCGGCGAGGATGAAAGGGCAAGCCGCGCCCAGCGCAAACCATTTCGTGGTAGAGAAGATGGGCTTACATACGCCGCACGCAGCCATCCCTTTGCCCGCAGAATGAACGACTGGCGAGAAGCCAATTTACGAAACGATGCTGAAAGACTCGGACATGGGCTGGTTCCGGTCATCTCACCGAGCGCCCAGCGCCAGACCTTTTCTGCGTCCGCAATCGCATCACTCCAATCAGGAAAGACAGCCGAAGCGCATTGCATGTCCCCATGGAGTTTTAACTCTGTGCATTGCGAGACAAGGTTGGAGAAGCGCCGCAGGGGAATAGGGGACGCTAACGATGTTTCACTCTCAGCCAGCCGCGCCATGCGCGCCGCCCTTTGTTGGTAGCTCGGCTCATATTGACCGGTCAACAGCAGATAACAACCCGCCATGGCCAGGTAAAGCTTGGCTGTTCGATAGCGCAAGGCCGTACCGTCAAACCCGCCGTTGATTGCCGCAGCCTCCTCCAACTGCTCGATCATCCGATTGCACAGCAGCCACCAGCCATCTTCTTTAGGAATGTCGCTTACACTGAAGCTGCGGATCAGGCCCAGTACACGTTCATCGCCCCAGACCACGCGCCCGCGCTGGCGCAACTCGAAAGCATAAATGGACGGTTTCATCTTCCGCAGGCTGGCCGTCATACACACGATAATCACGACTTTGCAGCGGATGGCTTGTCTGAACAGGCTCCACTCGATCCGCTGTTGGAGTTCAGGCAAAGCAATCGCCAAGGATCTGTCGGCAACGACCAAGAATGTGGCATCGCCTAGCACACGCCAGCCGCTGCCGTTTTTTTTGAGAGTGGCTTCATCCCGCGACATGCTTCCCGTCAGCACGATCGCGCGCGCGCGGCCGCCCATAGCAACGGAGCACAAACGCACGCTTTCCTTGATGATGAGCTCCTTCGCTGCTTTCATGGCAGAAGCCGGCTCTGCACGGCTTCCCATTTGCAGGGTGCAGTCGAATCCGCAACTCATTTGTGAAGCTCCACGCGATGACATGTTCGGCGATCGCCGAAGTAGCTTCGCACCGTGCCGACCGCCAAGGACAGCAACAGCGCCGCAGTAATTAGCGAAAGCGACAGCTGATTGAATGGAGATTCGGGCGCGGGTTGTGGAGAACGGCCAAGGTTGGCTTCTCGAACGGAGGTAATTAAGTCACCGTAATCTCGACTTTCTTTACCGCAGTTGAGCTCCTGCAGTGGAGCAGAGCAGTTCACCAAGTGCCTGGTGTCTTCGCGGCCGTCGTAGGCGTTGTCGAATCGTGTGACCAGTCCCCAATTGAGCTTTTCGTTCCAGTTATCGGCATACTGCCACCACAGCAAACCAACATAAGGATGAAAACCTTGCGAGGTATCCGCCTGGCGCACACGGGCTAACGCCCGTTGATAATTGCTTCCGCGATCGTGCTGGGTGGCGAATCCAGGGACGCCCGAAGCCATGCGATAGGACGCCAGTTCGGAATCCGGGTTTGCCGCCCTGAAGTTTACCTCAATGATCGGCCTTTCCCCGACATTGGCGGCAATGTAATCCAGCATGCGCCGGCTGAAGCCGCCACCGCCTGCCAGGAGCAATACATCAATGTATTCCGACGCGGACTGCAGCACCTCGGGCCGAGGCGGAACTCCATAGCTTCCCAGTGTGTCTGGCCCGAGGAAAAGCGTGTTCGGGAACGCTTCGCGAATGCCTGACTTACAGGTGCTGAAAACGTGGCCGGATACAGCTTTCAAGAACAGGTTTAGATCAGACCTGACGGCCGGGCGCGTGTCGGAAAGCGAGAGAAAATCTTTCCCCAGCCACTTCTGGTGTTGCCGGCGACCGTCTTCATCGAGCAGGCCAGTTCCGATGCCCCAGCCGTTCTGAAGGTAGCTGACCGTGATGCGTGCCCCCGGAGGTGGCGGGGTTGTGAATTTTAAGGCTGCAATGCCGTTGCCGTAATCAATGGTTCCCTGCACGCCAGGCCCAAAGAGCTGGGCTCCAGCAGCAGCCACTTGCTGGGACCTCCCAGTATCGCGGTTTGTGTCGCCTGCGATGAGCTTCCCATTAGCTTTGAACTGTACCGAGTACCTCGATGGCAGCGGTTGAGCGAACACGTGCGAAAACGTCGTGGTGCTGCCATCTCCCACAGCAACAGGTTCGTCGGAAACAACAATTGCGGAGGACTCGAAAGTTGTGTAAGTGGATCCCCAGGCCGCGTTGAGAGCGGAAATGCTGTGATATTTCGCTCTGAGAAGGTCCGCCCAGGCGCGCTTGGTGTAAACCGTAGTGTCCTCATACAGGGTCCCGGTAGTCGCATTGGCACTCTGGATCGGCGCAACGGTAGCGACTAACCAACCTAAGTGAGAATTGTTAAAGCCGCGCGATGGCACGGTCGGAAAGTGGTCACCCGCTCCGAAGCCGTACACTTCATCGCCATCTTCGCAGGCGATCCCGATCATATAGTTCGCATATGGAGACTTTCTAAGTTCGACCCAGTAGTCTTCCTTCGCCAGATCAGCACGCAGCCAGTCATTCATCTTCCCATCGTAATAATCAGCGATCCCATTTGCGGGAGAGTGCCCTTGATAAAATGGGCTAACCCCATAAATTAAATTTTTGACGGGCTCAGTCACAAAGCTTCGCTCGTTTTTCATCGCATAGTAGGCGGGGCGTATAAGCGCGATAAACGGCAGTTTCGTGGGATGAGAGCGCAAGCCTCGAAGGTCTTTCGGGTACTTGTCGCTCACATATGTCGGTTCAATAAACCGCGAAGAATATGTGCCCAGGGCGTTAAAACCCCAGAACTGGAGGCGGCGCGCGGTTGCTTCTGCCCAGGCCGCCTCGGCATCCCCATACTTATGGATGATGGTTTCCACCTGCGTTTGGCCATCGTTGTTGCCTGATTCGGGCGGGACAACGGCATCGACTCCGATCATAAATAAGCGATGCCCCTCTGGCGTGCACAACATGGATTGCCCATTACTGAGTTCAACATGAAAATAACCAGTGATGCGATTACACGCCTGAGTAAGCGTGCCGCCGAACGCATCAACCTGAGCGAGTAGTCCTGGTCCACCCCACAGCGTAAAGAGGCACAACAGCAGGGCCCGCCTCACGCAACCTCCTCCTCGATACGGGCGGACCCTGCGGAGCGGGACTTAGGCGCCGCAAAGCTGATCGCCCGCGCCCGGCCCCGTTTCCAAGCGTAAAAAGGTTCTAGAGAGCGACGATTGATCGAACCGAGCGTGGCCATCAGGGCGTAGCCGACTTGCAGCCAGCCAAAGCACAAGTCATCCCACAACCCTCGGCGCCAGTTTCGCCAGCGCATGTAAGTGCTGGATTGAGCGTGAGCCTCCAGCCAGTGAGAAGTCTCGCGGCCCGCTTTGCTGCGTTTGTGAACCAGGCGGGCTTTGGGAGCGATGACTAATGTCGATCCTTCGGGCAGACGCGCACAAAAGTCGATGTCCTCGGCAAGCGAGCAGCCGGTAAGGGCCGGGTCAAAGCGAAGCCTTCGAATCACATCCGCGCGAAAGCTCATAACGCCGCACCCGAACTGCTTGACCCGTACGGGCCCCCCGGATCGCAACTCTTCCGCTTTCCAGTAAATGGGCTGGCGATCGTCATGAAACGCACCTTTGACGAAGATGCGCTCGAAGGCACGTCTCGAGAGCGGCGGAACCGCGTAGTTGGTGATAATACCGGAAACTCCCGCAACCCCCGGCGCGTAGGCGCGCGCGATCTGTTCCACGTAATCTGGCTCGAGAATCACGTCGTCGTCGAGAAAAAGCCATAAGTCACCGGTGGCATGGTCCATCGCGACATTGCGTGCCACCGCAGCTCCGGAGACCTGTGGAGCATGGATGAACTCGACCGTGATCGGAAACCCTCTGGGATCAAACGAAGGCGCCACACTCTGGTCAACAATGACTATTTCATCCGGTTGGCGGTTCTGTGCAAGCAGGTCTGAAAGCGTGTCGCGCAGATCAGAGGCACGGTTTTTCGTTGGAATGATGACGGAAATCTTTAGCATGAGGTAAGGGGTGTTCAGTTCAGGTCCGGTTTTTGCGTACTCAAAGTTGGGTGTTTTAGGGGGATTCCCCACAGGCATAGCCGCCTGCGTGCGGAGTCCCACAGCCATTGTCGCTCCGCCCTGGTTAGCCCAAGGACCGAGGCGAGCCCCAGGAAGACAAGAACTTGCAGGCCTACGGTAGTGAAGAAGGTAATCGCGTTCAGTTCAGGGCTGATAAAAACTCGTGCGGCAACGACGGTAAACAAGACGCCAACGATCATCGGGCGCGCCAACGCCTCTGATAGATACTTCCACCCGTCGAGCTCAGCAGCTTTGCAAGCATAGTATGGTTGAATCACCAGCTTTATCACCAGCATTGGAACCATAGTTCCGGCAGCGACGCCTAGCAGTCCATGCGACATTCCCCAAACTACGCTTAAGGCAATATTGGCTACACCTTCGGCGATCGTCCACCAGCCAAGCGGTCCATGCTGTCCTTTGGCGATTACGATCAACAGCGCGGGATGTTGCGCCAGATTCACCAGGTAGCCAAGCGTAAGGACGGCCAGCACCGGGTAGGCGGAGATCATTTCCTCTCCCACCCAGACGCGCAGTAACGCCCGCCCATCCACAAGCAATAAGCTCCCACCCAACACGGAAAGCAATGCGAGAAAGCGAGTGGATCGCAAAAGCAAATCCCGCAGTCGCTGTTGTTGGCGCGATCCGTCGAGTTCGGTCATGGTGGCGAGCACCGGGCCTCCGGCGGCAATCACCACCGACTTGAAGCATTCGATCAGGCGAGTGGCTACATTGAAGGGCGTAACCAAGGCTACATTCAGGATGGAGGCAATCACCGCAGCGCTGGAATAGAAGCGCAGATAGTCGCCGATCTGAACCAAGAGCGAACGCATGCTGAACGCAAACAATTCGCGGATGCGGCGGATGCTGATAAGGTGAACCCTCGCATGGACAAGCGGGTCGGCTATGCGGACAAACACAATGTGCTGCCCGAGGGAAAACAATGCGACAAGCACGGTGGCAATGGCGACCGCCAGAATGCCATAACCAAGCTTGAGCACGATCACAATGGCCGCCGCACGAGCGGTGATGTTGACGATGCCGGCGGCATTGTACAGATCCCAGCGTTGATGCGCTGAAATGTAGGTCGCCAACATGCGGGTTGGGAACGTAATGCCAACACTGATCCCGAGCAGCAGCAATAGCCAACCCAGTGCGGCCGGCGAGGTGTCGCGCAACGACCAGAGCCGGGGCACAATGGCGCCGACAGCAATCGAGAGAATACATATAAATGCGCCCGTGGCTACTACCAGGAAAAGCGCCGAACTGAACGTGCGATCCACTTCTTCGCGAACGTCGGCTCCCCGAAAAAGCGCAACGTATCGGAACATGGCAGAGCGCATGCCTAAGTCGAGCAAGCCGTAGTAATCCAGAATTGAGCCGACGAGGACCCATACTCCGTAATCCACCGCTCCCAAATGATGGATCATGATGGGAGTAAGCACAGCCGTGCTGGCAGCCAGAACGACAAGCCCAACCCAGTTTGAAAAAATGCTGCGAGTCATGATGCTATGGTTTGTTCGTGACGCGAATGTGTGGGTAACGGTGTCGCGAGATTGCGCGAGGCAAGTGCTGATAGCCGAAGGTAAAGTTGTTCGGTGCTTTTTACTTGCTGCGCGAAAGGGAAATGTTCCGCCACACGCATCCGGGCGCTTTGCCCGAGGCGCGCACGCAGAGCGGGGTCCCTCAGCAACATTGCCAGCGCCGCAGCCAGCCGCTCGGGATTTCCCGGCGGCACCAGCAAGCCGCTGACACCTTGCTGGATGGCATCCGGAATGCCGCCGACCTCCGATGCCGCGCTCGGCAAACCAGCGGCCATGGCTTCCAGAATGGTCAGAGGAAGGCCCTCGTAATAGCTGGGCAGGACATTGATGTCAGCCGCTGCCAGCCATTCCTCCACATTCCGCTGGTAGCCGGGGAATTGCACATAGGGTGTAAGTCGCAGACGACTGCATTCGGCCAGCAGATCTGCTTTTTCCTCGCCTTCCCCCAGGCACACCAGCTTCAGCGTTGGGTGGAGTGTTACCAGACCCTGCATCGCCCGAAGGAGAATGCGGTGTCCTTTGCCGCGATGCAGGCGGGCAACGACGATAAGAAGTAAATCCGAGTCCGCATAGCCCAAGCGCCCGCGAATCTGGTGACGTTGGGCATCCGAAAAAAGAAAGCGCTGCACATCGACGCCGTTGGGAACGATGGAAATCTTTTTGGCGGGCACGTGCTTTTTGCTTTCCAGAAAGCGGGCATCAGACTTACACACGGCTATGTACTGCGAGACGAACGGAGTGATTGCACGATCGATGGGGCAGCGTGCCTTCCAGCCTGTTCGCCAGGCTTCGGTTCCATGCAATGTCTCGACGATCACGGGGACTCCGCAAGCCCGCGCGATGGGACTGGCAAACAGGCTGCTCCAGAACATATGCGAGTGCACAATGTCGAAGTTTCCGCACCGGAGCCATCGCGCAAATCGAACCGCCGCCGCAATATGGGCCGCTTTCGACAGCGCAAGAGAAGTTATTCCGATATCCGCTGGAATGCCGGCCTTGAAACGCTCAGAAATCGCCGGATCACACACCAGTTGAACATCAAAGGAGTCGCGGGCGAGAGTGCGCAGCAGCCCGCAAATGTGCTGCTCCACCCCGCCCCAAACGGTTGAGTTCGTAAAATATGCGATACGGCAATGGCGCTTCATCGCGATTTTATGAAGGCTTCCAATTCAGGGTTGTCTTTCACCCAGTCGTCCTCACGCCATAAGAATGTTGCCTCAGCTGCAGGCTGTCTTCGTGACGACTGCGCGAGCAATAAGGGGATTGCGGAGGTTAACGCGATCATGATCCAGAACGGCTTCTGATACTCGGCGGAAACGAAAACTGCCGCCGCCGCAAACCCCAGCAGGCCGGCTTGCATTGCCTGCCCGGTGTAGAGCAAAACTGTGTTCTTGCCATCCTTGCCCGCACGCCGCAACTGGCCAGCCGACCACAGCGCCGCAAAAACGATCCCGCCATATACAAGTGCGCCAGGAACCCCCAATTCGGCGGCAATTTCCAAGAAGGTGTTGCAGGCCATACCCTGCTTCCCATCGATCGTGCTGATGGACTGCGCGGTAAAGTTTCCCAGTCCGACGCCGGTTAACGGATGCCGCCCTATCATGTCGAGCCCGGCACTCCAGAAATCACGCCGTATCTGTTCAGAAACCTGGTCGGCATAGCTCGGGTGCAGGAAGCGCGACAGCGGCGAAGAAGGGGCGAGCAAGAGCATCGGTATCAGCAGTAGAGTGGTCAGAACGGCAGCCCGGCGCGATTGTCCCGACCGCACCAGCATGTAGGCGGTCGCTACTCCCAGCCCGACAAGTCCGCCGCGAGACGACGCCAAGGTGAACGCAACCAGTATCAGAACGAGAGAGATTCCACAGAACCAGCGCTCCAGAGAAGTGGTCCTTAGTTTCAGGAAATACACCGCGGCCGGAATCACGAGCACGGCGCAAATGGCAAAGTAGTTGGAATCGCCCGCGACATAGCCGGGCCGAAGATTCGTACCGCCTGAAACCTGGAATTCGCGAATCACATACAACGATGCCCAGGCAGCGCCAGCGATAGAAGCCAGCAGAGTCCTGTGCAGCCGTTGGTAGCTGTTCACCAGGGAAATCGTCGTAAGGAAGAGCATCACGTAGCTGGCATAGGTGAACATGGGGTTGAACGTAAGGCCCTCAGTCCGGCTAAGCGTAAAGAACGACACGGCCGCGATACCAAACAGGACGGCAAACAAGCGCACCGGCCATGGCTTCACAAAGGCGGGCAACCGGCGTTCATTCAGCAAGACAAACGATGCATACCCGCAACAGAGAATCCCCAGCCACTTGACGAAAGTCAGGCCCGCGAATGGCTCCTCAAAGAGGGGATGGTTCGGCATTGCCGCCAGCAGCACCAGAATGTAAAAGAGAACCATTGTTTCTGAGTCTCGACAGCCGCGGGCAGCACAAACTAGAGTTGCGGGGCGGTGCGGTGTCTCGCAAGACGGCGAAAGAAGCTCGGACGCTCGCTGTCCAAGGAATCGATATACGCAAGCGTGCTTGACTGAACCGGATCCCGAGCAATATGCCGGCATCCTAGGACTCCGGCGGACACCCCTCTGAAGAAGCTCCAGAGATTACGGGTACGGGCGGCAAAATAGGCCATCATAGCCAGCCGAAAAGCAAGAAACTTCAGGGCAAGCCATTTCGGGTAATCCCTGTAAGCGATCCAAATGTAATTGCGCGTGAACAGGAAATAAGGGCGACTTGAGCGTGCCTCCGGCGACATCAAGTGACGCACCCCGACTTCGGGGGTGTATCGAATGCGGTAGCCCCGGTCCAGGATTCGCAGCCCAAGATCCCAACCCTCGTGATAAATGAAAAGGGGTTCATAAAACAGGCCTGCACATTCAAAAACCTGCCTCTGGTAAGCCGCCGCGCCTTCTACAAAGAAGTGAGTGGCAAATGACTTCTCCGCGAACTGACGCCAATCCTTCGGATGACACCACTCCCGCAAACGGACTTGCCCGGTTTCCGCATCGCGCAGCTGAAAGGCTAAAACGTGGTATTCGGGGTGCTCATGGAAGAGTCTCACAACGATGTCAACGGCATCTGGAGCCAGAAAGCTGACGTCGTTGTCAAGAGTGATAACAATGTCCCCGTGCGCTGCGCGAATGCCCGCATTCCGCCCAGCACAGCTGCCGACGTTGGTTTCCAGCTCTATCAATTGGATATTGGCGCCGTATCGGCGAACGACGGTTGCCACATCCTCCTCAGAGTGATTATCGACGACGATCATTTCCTTGGACGGGTACCGTTGAGCAACCACTGACTTAAGCGTCTGCTCCAGTGCGCTCAAGCGTTTGTAGTTCAGAACCACAATGCTGACGAGGGGAGTCGACGGTGAACTGGTGATGCCCATAGATCAGTTACCCTGCGGATGAGCGCCGCGGGAAAGCTCGGCGATGTTCCATGTGGCGAACGTCTTACGACGGCAGGCATCACAAACGCCCACGCTTGCAGCCACAGCGGCCAGCAAAAAAACAAACGGCAGGCGAGCAAGAGAACCGATTCCTGAATTGCCGCGGTGCCAAGCCCCCACCAGGGCCAGAGCGCACAATGCGGCCTCGGCCGCAAAGAGCATGGTGAACCCTGGCGCCTCGCGCAGAACAAAACAGCCACCGAAGGCGCCCATCACCGGCAGCAAGGTGAGCCATCGCATGCACTTACGGGAAATAAATTGCCAGAGTCGAACCCCGCACAGTTCATGTCTTAGTTTCCATGCTGCCCGCGCGCCTTGGGCGACAATCCTTCTACGGCGCGCGAACTCCTCGCGGGCCGAGCTACTGACGCGCTCGAAAGATCGTGCCAGTGGTTCGAAGAGAACGGCGAAACCCTTGGCACCCACTCGGATCGGCTGTTCCAAGTCATTGGCAAGCTCCGAGTCGAGGTCCGAAAACAAAGAATGCCTCAGACAGTACACTGATCCATCGCAAACCAGCACGGACCCGAGACGGTTTTCCAGCCTGTCAATCAGAGATTCGTATTCAAGATAAGCATTGCTGCCATGCGCGAGAGGCGCAAAGGTCGAGCCCTGAATGTTTCTTTCCATCCCAGTAACACAGCCAACGCGCGGGTCCACAAAGTGACGGACCAAGGCCTTCGCGCAGTCAGGGCCAATATAAGTATTGGCATCGGTGAAGAATAGAATTTCCCCTCTCGCCAGTCGCGCCAGCCGGTTTAACGTAAGGTTCTTGCCGGCATGCTTGTGATTACGCACAAACGTCACCCGCGGGTCATGCATGCTTCGAACGACATCGTCGGTGCCGTCGGTCGAGGCGTCCGAGCCCACTAAGATTTCCAATCGATCGCTTGGATAATTCCACGCCAGCGTTTGCGCCAGCTTCCAGCCAATGTCCTTTTCTTCGTTTCGAGCGGCGATAAGAACACTTAACGTGGGTACATAAGTTTCAGAACTGCTAAAGCGGACGAAACGTACCCAGGAAAGAAGCCAAAGCAGCAGTGGGTACCCAATCCACACATACGTCAGCCAGGCCACGCTGAGCCAGAACAGCCACGCTGCGGTTCTCATCGTCCGCCTCGCCCCAGAATGAGAATCTTGAACGTCTTTGCCAGGGTCACAACATCCAGCGCCGGAGAGAGGTTCTTGACGTAAAAAAGATCGTACGAGAGCTTCTCAACATTATCTGCGATGGAAGCGCAATATCCCCGATGCACCTGAGCCCAACCGGTCGCCCCCGGCCGCACCATCCAGCGCTCGCGATAATGCGGGATTTGCTCCACCAACTGATTTTCCTGGTCCAACACAAAGGGCCGAGGGCCGACAAAGTACATTTCGCCTTTCAGGATGTTGAACAGTTGCGGAAGCTCATCAATGTGAAGGCGCCGAATCCATTTTCCAACGCGGGTGCAGCGCGGGTCGTCGACAGTGGCGGGAACTGGAGTGGCGGCATCCGAGCCGGCCTTCATCGAACGAAACTTGTACAACGTGAAATGTCGTCCGTTTTCTCCGACTCGCCTCTGGCGAAAGATTACGGGACCGGGAGAGTCCAGCTTGATGAGCACAGTAGTGAGCAGCATGACCGGCGCAGAAATGAGAATGGCGATTACCGCGGAAAATGCCGATATGCACCGCTTGAGGAACAGTTTCACGCGGGAACTTGTCGACCGAGGCGAGAACACTAAAGCGCTTGCGCTGAATGCCTCCAGCCACACCTTCCCGGTAAGTTGCTCGTACAGTTCGGTGCCGTCATCGATGCGCACGCCGCCGGCCTTTAGGGCCACCAGTCGCTGCACGGGCAGATGGCCTCGCCGGTCCTCCAGGGCGACAATGATCCGCCGGACCTCGCCTGAACTGGTCAGAGTCCAAAGCAGTTCGGGCGTCCCCAGATAGGGCACGCCGGCAAACGTGCCATGGGCGTAAGCCCGATCGACAATGCCAACAATCCGGGTGCCGAAATCCGGTCGACTCGACAGCTTGCGAATGAGCTCTTCGGCGAGGCCTCCCGAGCCCCACACGACGGCGGGCTCGCTTAGAGTTGCCGCCGTCGTAAGCTCAGCGAACAAAGAGCGGGAAGCGGTGAGAGCGACTATGACGAATAACATGCCGAACACAACGCTCGCGGAATCGATTCGCACCCACTGATCGGGCACAATTGCAACGACCAGAACAGCCAACCCGATTGCCTGGACAATAGCTGCCAGGCTGGTGGATTCGCGAGTGGCCAGCCGGGGCTGGTACACATCCAGGCAGTACATGCAACCAAGAGTGATGCCTCCGATGAGCATGACTGTGTAGATCGCGAGCCTCCCGGCGAAGCCCTGCGTTGCACCGGCGCAGAACGCCAGAAACAGAGCACTAAAGACCAGCATGGCCTCCACGATTCCGAGGGCCAAAATGCGTACCGACACGGAGCGATTGAGAATTCGGATCACAGCCTGAGCACTGTGTTAGAAAAACGAGTTGTTGGCTATGCGGAGATGAGCAGAACCAGAGCCAGCAGTCGTCAGCAGGGGAGGGCGAACTGTTCATCCTTACTCGGTCTAAAGGCGCACTAACTTAAGCCGCACCGGTTTACTAGATGAGCAAAGGGAACTGGCAGCGAGCCATCAGCTCGCAATCCTTTCCGCAGGACGCTGGCATGGCGTGAATGCTGTGTGGGGTCCCTTTACGTCTACCGGCGAATCCGCTTGTTGATTGGGCAAGCTCTGCCTTCGCCGCCACAAAGTTCCAATCAGGAAAAGCACGGAACCGAGCGGCGCAAGAATCAGAGCCTGCGAATTGGCTCGAAATAAATCGATAATACTGTAAGCAAAACCTGCGATCACGGCATGCGCCATATCTACCCCTGTGTTTGTCGCTGGTCATTTCTGGCCGGCATCAGACGAACATGTGGGAAAAGAGCAGACTGCCGCCTGATGGCAAAATGTTCATTCACTGCGCGTCACCGCCAGCGGGCCATAGCGCTGGTAGTAATTGGTTTGATCGACATCGGAACAATCATTCACGACCACCCCGACCAGATCGGCTTTACCCAGATTGTCTAAGCCGCGTTTCAAAGGACCTCGTTCTGTTCGGCCTTCCCGCACCACCAGCAAGATGCCATCAGCAATGCGCGACCACACGGTAGTATCCGCCAACGGCAACAGCGGAGGCGAATCGATGATGACCCAGTCAAACCACGTCATGATCTGGCTGGTGAATTCGGGAAGGCGCCGGGACTGCATCAATTCCAGCGGGTTCTCCGGAGGAGTTCCTGCCGGCATAAACCAGGTCCGGGCATTTTGCAGGTGAACGATATAACTTAGGGGATCATGCTCATTCGCCAGGCACTCGCATAGCCCTGGAAGGTGCCCTAAACCCAATTCCGGGCTAATGCCAGGACGGCGGAGATCGCCTTCCATCAACAGCACTTTCTGCCGCTGCTTGCGCGCCAGCGTCACCGCCAGGTTCATGGACACAAAGCTCTTGCCCTCTTCCGAAACCGCGCTGGTGACCAGAAGCTTTTTCAATGGATGTCGTTGCTGCAGATACCTAAGTCGAACCGCCAGGAATCTGAATTTTTCCGCGGCCAGGCTCTCTTCATCCCGAAATGCAACCAGCCGGCTATTGGCCGGCAGCGATTCCTGCAGGGTCCGCGCCTCGGCAAGCCGGTCGATCGGTTTCGTCGAGGCCAACAGTTCAGGCAATGTGGCAGGAAGCTGCACCAGGGACGGGCCGAATTGTTCCTGTGCTGACAGTTGCAATGCTTCAAACAACCGGCTCATGATTCACCTTCGAGACTGAGTCAGTCTCCGGGGGGGCGTCTGAGGGTCTGGACAGGTTCAAAAGAGTACGTATTGCATCCATCAATTCAGCATTAGAAAACCCGTTTGCGTCCACGTACCCGGGCGCAGCCGAATGGCTTATGCGCCCAAGATGCAAGTCAGACGCCACATCATCAACCACGCTGGGGGTAACGATACTGCTCTGTCGGGCATAGGCAGTGATGAGCGCATTTTCACAAATTGTATTGATGAGTCGGGGAATTCCGCGGGAATGGCGGTACACCGCCGATACGGTCTCAACCGGGAACATCTTAGCCGCGTACGAATCCGCCCCGGCCTGTTGCAGACGACGGGTAATGTAGCCGGCAGTGTCTTCCACGCCCAATGGCTGCAGTTCGGCGCGAAGCGAGATCCGTTGCTTCAATTGCCGCAAATCGAAGGAATCGAGTTTTTCGTCCAGTTCCGGTTGGCCGACCAGCAGAATCTGTAAGAGCTTGTCCTGCGCCGTCTCGAGATTGGTAAGCAGTCTCACTTCTTCCAGAACCTGCGCGGAAAGATGATGCGCTTCGTCGACCACCAGCACCGTCGTGAGCTTCTTTTGATGGCGCTCGACCAGCAGATTCCCCAGTCCAAGCAAGAGTTCACCTTTGCTTCTGCCATTGATCGGGATTCCCAACTCGGTCGCAATATACTGCAGGAATTCCGCGGGAGATAGAAGACTGTTGAAAATGTAGGAGTAGGTAATCTCGCTGCGCTTGAGCAGTTGCAGGAGACACCGGATCAGCAGCGTTTTGCCGGTCCCAACTTCGCCCGTGATCACGACGAAACCCTTATGCCTTTGTACGCCGTAATACAACGCCGCCAGGGCCTCGTTATGCTTTTTGGTGGGAAACAGGAACGCGGGATCCGGGGTCATCTCAAAGGGATTGCAGCTGAGATGAAAGAATTGCTTGTACATGCGATCGGTCCTAACCGCGTAAGTACGTGAACATCAATGCGAGCAGGAGGGAAGTGAGCACAGTTCCTGCGCCAACCCAGCGGAGGCGCCCAGAGCGGCTTTGCGCTCGCTTTTCTCCATCCGTGAGCACCGGCGGAATTTCTGCCAGGACGCGCGCCGGCATTAACTTCTTAAATTCTCTTTCGCTGAAGATGCGATCATCGGTCGCTTGTTTTACCCCACAAAACCCGCCACCCAGCAGCACACCTAAAACCAGGCCCATGGCATACAATCTCAGCCGTTGGGGAGAATACGGCTTAACCGGCAAGTTCGGCGGATCAAGCACGCGAAAGTGTTCCCCCTGCTGCTGCAGTTCAAGGTTGGTTGCCAGTTCCGACTCGTTTTTCTTCTTCAGCAACGAGTCGTAATCCGCCTTGGATTGATCGTAGCCGCGGCTGACGTCCGCCAGTTGCTGCTCCAACACCGGCTCCAGATTGAGTCGCGCCTGGTAAACGCTAATTTGCGCTTCGAGTTGCTTGATTGTGTTCTGATGATTGGAAATCTCGAGATTGTTCGCGGCAAGTTGACTCTCCAGCTGAAACACCGGCGACTTGTCACTCAGCTCGGCAACCGACGTCGCTGCATTCTGAGAGGTAGGGGACTTAGGCCGGTTCAGGCCAGCCTGCAGCTGTGCTTTCAGTCGCTGAGTTTCCGCCATCTGGTTCTTGAGCTTTCGCACATCGGGGTGCTTCTCGGTATAGTGCGCCAGCAGGTCGGTCAATTGCGAACTGAGGCGGGAGAGTTCCTGGTCGATCGCGGGCAGACTGAGAGGAGCGCCATTCTCGGTTGTCTTGGTCGCAACTTGAACAGCCTGGTACTGGTTCAGCAAAGACTGCAGGTAGGCGGTCTGCTGTCGTGCCCGGTTTAGAGCGTCTTGCTCGCCGCGGAGCTGCGATTGCAGCCCGGCCAGCACTTGCAGATTCGTTTGCAACTGCCCCGGCAGTCCTCCCAGGTGACTTCCTTTGAAGTCTTTCAGTTTTTGTTCCTGCTTGGCGAGTTCCTGGCGCGCCCCTTCCAATTGAGCTTGCAGGAAATCGGTCGTCGCTTGCGACTGCTGCTGCCGCACTTCGAGGTTTTCATTGATGAACAACCTGCTTAGCTCGTTGGTCACGGATTGTGCTACCGCCGGAGTGCGGGCTGAGTAGTACACATTGAACGAAGTCAAGGCGCGCCCGTCGCGCGTGCGATTGAGCTCGATTTCGATGTCCTTGCGCATGCGCTCCACCAGTTCATCCTGCGATAACCGCTGGCGCGCTTCAGGGTAGAGATTTTGTTGCTCGATAATGCGCAGCAGGCGAGTCCGGCTCAGAATCTGCTGGCTGATGCTCTGTAACCGGCTCTGCAGATCTCCGGCAACATTGGGGACGACGAACTCAGAGGGAACGGTGGGTTGCTCTACTAAAATCAGCGTTCCCGAGCGGTACACTGAGGGCATGACCCAGCTGATTCCCCAGACCACCGCCCAGCCCAGAAAAAACGGAACCAGGAACCGGAGCGTGTGGCGGCGGAGCAGTCCGCGATAATACTGCCAATCGATGGGCTCCTTCGTTTTCTCTTCAAAGTCATCCGGCATCATTCATTTCCTAGTGCGCGGGAAAAATCGTACGAAATCGTAGTCCAGGCCCGGTTATGGTTGATTTGTTGAACTCCCGTTGGCGGCAATCCCTGCTCCTGGATGGCATGCGCATAGCCGAGGGACAACGACCAATTTCCCTGCAAGCCCTGAGTCAACACGGCATCGGCGTATCCGCCGTTCAGGAACCTGTAAAACGCCTGGGTGGCTGCAAGCCGTTCGCTCAATCCATAGGTGACGCCAATTTCGGCAGTGGTTGCGCGGAACAGGCGATGTCGGATCGTCACGTTCCCGCCGGTCAAGGTGACGGCGCCCAGCAGGCCGCCGCCGTCGCTCAGGGCGCGAATGGCGGATGCCTTGATCCCGGTTCGCTCTCCGTTCCATAGCAAGCTTGCGCCCCCGGTCTGCGTCCAGAAATGCTTCGATACGGAAGGTGAGCCTGCCCCGGAGAGGAAGTCGGCCGGGAAACTGGTCTGGACGTATTCCGGCCCGGCGAAGAACGTCAGCATCAGGCTGGGCCGCGGTCTATAGGTAAACGTGCCTAAAGCGCTGTTTCCGTATGTAGTGTTGTAAATCTGAACGAAACTGAAACGCTGGAAACGATAGGTGAGGCCGATCGAACTGTTGCTGGAAATTCTTCGGTTGTAATAACCCTCAGCTTCCTGGGAGCCACTGTCAATCAGAAGCGTGTCCGCGGGCGCGTGACTGAAATGGGACTGGAAAAACGTCCCGCTCGCACCCACCATGCTCGACGCGCTGAACTGGTCATCGAGATGAATCCGCGTCGTGTTGCTGGTTTCGCGGGCAAAGGGAGTGACCACCGACTGGTTGGGCTGCTGCAACACCGTGCCGCCCACCGAGCCCTGGTTCAGCTGATCGAAGAATCCGCGGGTGACGTGAAGTTCGTTTTCCGCGCCCAGTTCGACGTGCGGAGCAACTTTATACATACCCTGGACGTCGAATTCGTGCGAGCCCTGGTTGTACCCAGAAAACCGCTTGTACCCGGAAAATCCTCCAACGTAATTCAGTCCCCAGCCGAGGCGCCCCCGTGACTGCCTCAATGCGATGTTCGGCATAACCAGATAATTGATATCCGCTTGCCGGTTGGAGGGCTCACCCCAGATATTGTCGTCATACGACCCGGTCACTCCGATACCCAGGTCGAGGTAGTTCGTTCGCTCCAATTCGGAAGCGAAACTCGCGCTTTCGCTGGCAAATGGGCTGGTCACCGATGATTCCACAGTAGCGGCCGGCGGAGTGGATCCTTCTATTTGCTCTTGCGCGGCCGCTCCTGCCGCTATCACCAGCAGTAACAGAATCCAGAAGATTTGGTTTTGTACTGACATGGCCGTATTCAAGGCACGACAACCGTGTCGTGCGGCTCAAGGGTTATGTTCTGAGCTTGACTTTCGCCCTTAATGACCTGGTTGTAGTTGAAGGGCAAGCGTTGCTTCGAGCCGTCCGACTTAGTCCTTAGCACATAGATCGACTTACGCTTGGCAAAATCACGAAAACCGCCTGCCATCGCGATGGCATCCAGAACCGTTGTGGAATCCATCAGAAGGTAGGTCCCAGGCTTGGTGACTTGCCCCAGAATATTGAATCGCTGGCTCTTGATTTCTTGAACGATGACTGTAACTTCCGGTTCCGAGATATAACTCTGGAGCTTGGCGGTAATCTCCTGTTCCAGGCTCTTAGGCGTTTTTCCGCTGGCTTGCAACTCGCCCGCGAGCGGCAGTGAAATCCTTCCGTCGGAGCGGACTGGAAGCAACTTCGAAACATCAGGTTCTTTCCACACGTTAATCGCCAGCACATCTCCGGGGCCGATCACATAATTCTCAGCACTGCCGGCCTGGCCGGGCGGTACAGCGTTTTCAGACGGGCTCGACATCGCGGCTGGCGCCGGTGTCGTTGTATCCCGCCCACTCCGGGCCGACATGCTTTGTGAGAAGGACCACGTCGCAACGCCTAGAAGCATAAACAACAGCGGCAGATGCCGTCGGATCCTATGGTTTTTCTCCGATCGTGTAGTCATCGTGAACTCCCTGGCGCTGGAAGAGGTCGCCACATGGCCCGCAGGGGCGTCAGTGATGCGCCTCCAGGTGTGCGCGGCGCAGGAGGAGTGAGCTGGTATTTTTCAATCTTGTATAAAATGCCCCGGTAACTGATTCCCAGCAGTCGTGCCGCTTGTTTGCGATTCCAGCGCGTCTTGTCCAAAGCGCCCAAAATCGCGCTTCGTTCAGCTTCGCTTGTCACGCTCCTCACCAGCGTCTTGAGACCGTGGTGAGTCTCGAAACCTGAACGGCCCTCTGGCGGGGACTCTTCTTTGACTACGACTCCAGCCTGGGACATGGCTTTTTCCTGTATTTCTCTCACCGCCAGAGCTTCGTCCCCGATCACTACAAAACGTTGAGCGAAGCTTTCCAGTTCGCGGAGATTGCCCGGCCACGAATACTGCGCACATGCAATGAGGAGTTCGTCCGAAAAAGCAGGCGGTTCCAGTTTGTACCGACGTGCGGCGCTGGAGATGAAGAAGCGTACCAGCAGGGAAGTATCCTCACGACGCTGCCGCAGCGGAGGCAACTGCAGGGTGAAAGCACTAAGGCGATAGTACAGATCCTCGCGCAAACGCTTTTCAGTGAGCGCTTTATCCAGGCTAAGGCTTGTTGTCGCCAAGACTCGTGAATGGGCAAGGCCGGGGCTATTGCCTTCGAACTGCCGCCCATTCATGATCGCAACCAGCTTTGACTGTAGTTTCATCGGAATATCGGCGACTTCCTCGAGAAGAACTGTGCCGGCGGAAAAGACGTCCGCTTGCGAATGCCTTACTGCCGGCCCGCAGTCCGCCCACCCGAGGGATTCCTGGTCCAGCGCGGCACAATTAACCCTGATGAGGGGTTGTTTTGATCTTGCCGAAAGGTAATGAATGAGCCGGACGGTGAGTTCTTTCCCGGTTCCGCTTTCGCCTGAGATGAGTACCGGCACATCCACCTTGGCCAGTCGATCGATTTGGGCTCGCACCGCGCGCATGACCGGGCTGACCGCAATGTAGGTAAAGTGTTCGCCGACATCCTCGACATTAAGAATTGCGGTTGCCATGGGTTCTCCCGGAGTTCTCGAAAGCTAGGACGCGGCCTGGTTCACAATGCTCTCTTTGCCGCTAGCGCTTCCCGCCCGGCAAGGGCTAGGCCCTCAATACTTGAAGGCCATAGCCCTGTATGCAGACCGCCAGTGAGCGTTGGATTACGTCGATCGAGATGATCAGCGACTCCTTGCCGTTTCGCCGCAGAAAAATGCCTTCCATGCCCTCCAGAGCTCCGCCTCGTATTCGGACCCGCTGCCCCTCTTTCAGAAAAGGATGAGCCGCCCAGGGTACGTTCTGCGCCATCAGCGTTTTGACGCCTTCAATCTGGTCCTCAGGAATTGCGGTCCCTTGCTGGTGCAGTCCGACAAAGCCGACTACTCCGGGCACGCGCAGAACCGCAACCCGCCGCTCGTTCGAGTCAGCCAGCCGCACAAATACGTACCCGGGAAATAACGGCAGCTCCAATTTCTTGTGCCGGTCGCTCCAGCGGTGAACTTCAGTTACCGTCGGCAGATATTGGTCGATCCCCCGGGCCTGCAGGAGAAAGGAAACGAGCTTCTCGTGCCGTGAGCGGGTATGGATTGCGAACCAATGAACGTCCGGCGTGGCAGGAAGCAGCTCAGCACAGTCTGAAAACTCGCAAGTGTTATTCACAGCTCCGCCCTCTGAGTCCCATGCGGTCTTTCAACCATTCGCAGATCGCACGCGACAAGCTGTAAGTCGCAACATATGCAAGATCGCATCACCTTGCAATGGAGAGAAAATCCGCATGACTTGCGCCCTATCCAAACCGCGTTGCGCCGCGGAGGCAATTCCACCGGAAGAAAGTCCCATCTCGCAAGGGGACGAGAGTCTCTGAAATGAATGGCTGCGGCGGGCACTCGATCAAGCCCGAGTGCAATCGAGATTGTCGGCCACGCTGCAGGGAAGTCGTCGGCAGCAGGTAATGGTTCTGGAGCAGCGACGGACGGTTCGACTCAGGCGCAACCCCAAGCTGTGTAGAATACTGCCGCTGCATGCACCCGCGGGAAAGCAAGTCCTCTCGCGCAAAGCTCAGCCGCTTTACTACAGGGGATCGCCACATGACACTCCGACGTCCCGGCCGTTTCGTTCTCATCTTCAGTTTGAGTATTTTGGCGGCCTCTCAAGACACACACTTCGATCCGCAGGGCCAGCAGATCCCCGTCCCAGACTGCCTGACCATGCGAGGCGCCTGGGAGGGCGGGTCCACGACCTGTAGCACCCAGGAACACGCGGCATGGTTGAAGGACATTCGACACTGGCGTGACGAGCGCCGCATCCGCATCGGTTATGACGGTTCTCGTTATGAAATACCTGCCCTGAAGTGGACACAATCGAGTTACATCCAGCCCCAGATGATGGTGCAAGACCGTTACTTTTACGATCCGGTTGCCCATCGCTACACCGTCGACCGCTATGTCGACGACTTGGAGAAGCGCTACGGCGGCATCGATGCAGTGCTCATTTGGCCAACCTATCCGAACCTAGGCATTGACAACCGCAACCAGCACGACATGATTCGCAGCATGCCGGGCGGCGTTGCGGGCGTGCGGCAGATGATCGAGGATTTTCATCGCCGCGGCGTGCGGGTGCTTTTTCCCATGATGATGTGGGACCAGGGCACGCGTGACCCTGGCAAGCCCTGGCCGGCAGCCATTGCCGAACTCATGGCCGAAATCGGAGCCGATGGCATCAATGGCGACACGCAGGATGGAGTGCCGTTGGCGTTCTCGCTTGCCGCAGATACCGCCGGCCATCCGCTCGCCTTTGAACCTGAAATTGGCCCATCCGACGAAGCGCTTGCCTGGAACGTGATGACGTGGGGCCAGTATCAGTACCCATTCGCTCCCCTGATTGACCGCTACAAATGGCTGGAATCGCGGCATATGGTCAACATCTCTGACCGCTGGAGACGGGACAAGACCGACAACCTGCAATTCGCGTTCTTCAACGGAGTTGGATGGGAAAGCTGGGAGAACATTTGGGGCATCTGGAACGGGATCACGCCGCGCGATGCCGAAGCCACTCGGCGGGTGGCAAGCATGGAAAGGGGGTTGGCTCCGTTTCTGATCAGCGCGGATTGGGAGCCGCTTGCGCCGATGCTGCGTTACGGCGTGTTTGCCAGCCGCTGGCCGCTGGGTGGTCAAACCGTGTGGACGATCGTGAACCGTAATGAATATGAACTTGCTGGCCGACAGATGCAGGTGCCTGATGTGCAAGGCATGTACTTCTACGATCTCTACCACGGTGAAGAACTGAAGCCGCGACGCGAGGACAGCGGGCGGGTGTTGCTGAGCTTCAGCCTGGAAGCGCATGGCTACGGCGCGGTACTGGCATCGAAATCCGCTCCAGACGAGAAGATAAGCAGGCTGATGGCAACCATGAAACAACTGACCGCGAAGCCCCTCGCCGCGTATTCGCACGAGTGGAATGTTCTGCCACAGCAGATCGTTCCAATCCCTTCGACCAAGCCTCCTTCCCCAACGCTCGCCGGCATGGTGAAGATTCCGGCGGCGGACTTCGACTTCCGCGTCCAGGGAATCGAGATTGAGGGTTCCGATGACATTGGCGTGGATGTGCAGTATGCGTGGGAAGATTCACCGCGACGCTTTCACGATCATCCTATGCACGTTGACGCGTTTTGGATTGACAAGTACCCGGTCACGAACGCGGACTTCAAAAAGTTTCTGGATACGACTCACTATCACCCGCAAGACAGTCTTAATTTTCTGCGGGACTGGAACAACGGAACTTATCCCGAAGGCTGGGGGAACAAGCCGGTGACCTGGGTGTCATTGGAAGATGCTCGCGCGTATGCTGCCTGGGCTGGCAAGCGCTTGCCGCATGAGTGGGAGTGGCAATATGCGGCGCAGGGTCTGGACGGGCGCGTCTATCCGTGGGGCAATGAGTGGAACACAAGCGCGGTTCCCATTCCCGACAAGGGCCGCGCGATGCGTGCGCCGGATGCGGTGGATAAGCATCCGCAGGGCGCCAGTCCATTCGGAGTCATGGACCTGGTTGGAAACGTGTGGCAGTGGACGGAGGAATTCGTGGATGAGCACACGCGCGCCGCCATCCTGCGCGGCGGAAGCTACTATCAGCCGCAGGGTTCGATATGGTATTTTCCGCAGGCGTATCGACTGGAGGAGCACGGCAAGCTTTTGCTTATGGCGCCAAGCATGGACCGGTCCGCCACGGTTGGATTCCGCTGCGTTCAGGATGGGCGCTAGACAGTCTTCCCTCGGACACCGAACTAGAGTTGCTTCACGGCGACCGCATCCGTCCTTATCGTCGCTTTCCACTCCAGGGTCCTGGTTTGCCCATTGGCAGTCAGCACGAGTTTTTCTATGGCGAGGTCACCCTCAATGGCCCGAACTTGTAACTCCTTTTCCGTTAAATGCAGAACGCCGAATCCCGAGGCGGTGCTGAAGAAAATCTTAAAGGGACGATGGCTGAGCTTTGGCCCGAACCAGAGCGTCTTGTCGACGGCGGAGTAGCGGAATCCCGATAAGGCTCCAAGCAAGGCGAAACTCGCCATCGCCCGAGCATAGTAGTTGCCGCACTCGTATTCGTTCCAGGGATTGCGTACCCTGCCGTCATAGCGACTGCGTAAGGCTTTTACGATTGTGAGCCCTTCTTGAACAAATCCCTCGCTAATCAGGTGCGAAGCGACCTGGTACTCAATGCCGGTCCACACCTCGTCGGAATACACAAACGGCAGGGTCGGTTTTCCCCCTTGCGGCCAGGTGCACAGCAATAAGCCCGGCTCATGTCCCATGGCGTACCCGGGACGCTGAGCATTGGCATGTTCACTGAGGTCAGTTTTGAAGTTGTTCTGAAAGATCGCGCGCAACGCGCGGCGGACGTTCTCCCGATTGAGAGGTGTTTCAATCCCGTAAATGCGCGCCATCCACGCGCCGATCACCCCATCCGAGAGACAACCGCTCCCGTATTGATACTTCGGTCCTTCGCGCTTGAGCAACTTCTGCATCTCGCTGCTGTTTTCGTCGACATGCTCCACCGTCTCGGCAAAGGAGGTATTTCGCAAGTTCGTGTATTGCACTGTTTGCTGGTAATACTCACCGTTGAAGAGTTGTTCATCCATGAACGCCGCACAACGGCGCGCAAGTTCGTCATACGACCGCGCGTCTTCGGCCTGACCGAGTGCTTTCGCCATCTGGCTGAACGCGCACAGTGCGCCGAGGTAAATGCTGGTGCACATGCCGTCTGGCCCCCAGAACTCAATGTCGTAAGTATTGTGGTGCGGCTCAAATAGCGCTCCCCGGCGGTCCGGATCCCAAGTGCGAATGCAGTAATCCAGGCTGCGTTTCGCGAGCGGGTACATCTTCGTCAGCCAGTCCAGATCTCCCGAAATCTGCCATTCTCGAAACACTTTCATGATGCCGCCCAACTGCCCATCCGAAGCGGCGTGAAAGTCATGTTTCACCGGACCTTCGGGAATCGCCGAGCGAAACGTCACATGACCGTTCTCGTCCATGGAGCGGACAAGTTCCAGTTCACGCAAGCTACGCTCCAGCTTGGGGTAAAGATTCGGAAATGCTTGCGCATAATTCCAAACGTGCGTACACGAACCGTGGCAGCAGCCCGCGTCGGGAAAACAGCCTTCCCAACCCCAGAGATCGCCATTTTCAAGCCGCAGAACGGTCGGCGACTTGAGAATGGCCAGGTTGGCGGAAACCGCGTCGAGCACATATGGCGGCAAGGTTGAGGAGAATAGCGCATCTTTGAAAGCCAGCGTGCGCTCGCGCAATGACGCATGATTCTGCAAAATGTAGTCAGCGACGTCGCGAGCGTCGCGCCAGAGTGAAGAGTAATAAGGCTGCCAGGGAGCGGCATTTCCTGGTGAAGGCGCGTGGCACCCGTCGGGGCCCTCCACCTTTACTGCAGTTGCATCTAGTCCCCCTACCTGCACGTAGGAATTTGGGAAATGCCAGGTGATTGCGATGCTGTGAGTTTGAGAATCGCCTGCTGCCAACGTTCCTGCGAACAGGATCGAGCAGCCGTTGCGTCCGGCGGTATCGATCGCATTAGATCCTTGGTTTGTCGTGAAAGCACCTGTCGAGACTTCGCGCCACAGGGCGGAAAGGGAATCAAACTCCCATCCTGGACTGCGCAACCACATGGCCTTGATTCGGGGAGAGCCGCCGATCGCAATCAGGCAGGCACTGCCGTATGCTTCCGAGTCTCGATCTTCCACGTTATGCAGAAACACACCACGGCCGGGAATGACAGTGTTTCGGCTGTTGCTTTCGTCTTCCTTGCAGCCGGACGCGAGGTGCGAGAGATGGTAGGAGAACTCGTATTCCACCGGATGCGACGAGACGTTGTGCAGCGTGTACTCCAAAACGGCGCACGGTATTCCCGAGTTCTTGTCATCGAGAGGAATGAACGGATTCCAAGCGCTGAGCGTTACTTGAACTGGAATTGAAGGATCGCTGAGTTTGACCTCACCAAAGGGATATTCGCCCGTGAATTCGGCCTTTGCGAAGCGCGGAAAACCTTCAAAGCCTCCGCGTCGGTAACCTTCGCCCTGTAGTCCCTGATCGAAAATCTTCAAAGGCGGGAATGGGCCTTCAACCAATCTGGTAGTCGGCGGAGCGCCTTTGATGTGAAGGACCGCAAATGCTGCCTTGGACGATGCAAATCCTTCGGGCAAGGCGGTTGTGGTCGGATGATTCCAAATGGAGAAATCCTGCAGGCCGCCGTATCCGTTCAGGCAAACGCAGCCGGCGCCAATTCCTCCCAGCGGCATGGCAATCTGCAAGGCTCGATCGCCGCTGAAACGGCGTTGCGGGCCTGGCTCGAAGAGTTCCGCGCCTGAAAACCTGCGGTGGGTTGGCGGCTGCATTTCTAAATTCGGGTTTGTCTCTGCGCCGCTAACCGGAACAGCCGCGCCCAAAACCATTGAGGATGTCGCAGCCAGGAACTGCCTGCGCGTTGATAAAGCCTGCTCGGCGGTCAGTTCTTGTTGTGCGGATCCAGGCTGCTCAGTTATGTTGCGCGATTGTGCCGTCTTGTTTACTGCTTCACGATCCTGGCCTGTGCGAGTGGGCGGCTTTCCCGGCATGCGAAACAGTTTACTGCGAGACCTGTTGAGATCAGAATCCCTTAACGATTTCTATGTACCATGACGTGGTGCGCAATTGTGACTACGGCTTCAGACGAGGAAAACGCTCGTTCAGGGTTCGCTCGAGCGCTGAATTTGCAGGTCAATACCAGAAGCAGAAGAGGTCGGCAACCTGCACCGCGATAGCTTTGTCCCACCCTTTCGTGTTCTGCGGGAAGCTGTTAGGATAAATTCGTACCTTGATATTCACCCAAAGTGTCGCGGCACACTGCGATTATCTTTTAGATTTGGCGAGTGGGGACGTAGTTCAGTTGGTTAGAACGCTGCCCTGTCACGGCAGAGGCCGCGGGTTCGAGTCCCGTCGTCCCCGCCATTTCTTTCAAGCACTTGCAAGGAATTGGCAATTTGCGCCATGGTCCAATTTGGTCCAGTTAAGCCAGTGCCTCTCCCTTGTTGAGGACCATCCGAACAAGTTTGCTTTGTGCCAGCCTCTTGTTCGGCATACCCGCCTGAGCGTAAAGATCCAGCGTAATGCGACTGTTCGCATGACGTAGGAGCTCCTGTACTACTTTCACTTCCTCGTTGTTCTGAGTGAGCAAAGTTGTGTACGTGTGACGAAAGGTGTG
>DASVAJ010000061.1:0-2120 GCA_036376415.1 Terriglobales bacterium | reverse complement strand
GATCTTTTTCGCCGGCATAATGGGCTCTCCTCGATGTTAATCCCCGCATAGCCGTTGCCGCGCGACGCGCGCCAGCGGATAGACGTAGATTTTTTTGATCGCTTGACTGTGAGCGATGTGCTCCCGGTCCATGCGGCCGCGTCCGGTGGTTTGTCCGACATGGATCCAGTTGGCGGCTCGGTAGCAGGTTCCGCGAAAACGTTTCGCATCCACCAGGGTTTCCAGCAGTACGGGGCGACGCCCGTAGAGGATCTCCCAGTCGCGCGCCATTCGCCGTGCGCTCAGCGCCAGAAGCTTGCTGGCCAGTCCTTTGACTTGCACCCAGGGCAAAATCAGAAATCGGCCATTGTTGACGATCGACTGGAGGTTGCAATGAACCCGTGACGTGAGACACGCGAATAAAGGGACGGTTGCTGTTCGCTGTTTTTTCATAGACGAACAGGTTATTTGCTTCCAAAGATGGTTCTGGCTGGCGAAGCGGAAGCGAGCAATGCTGGAGAGCAACTCGCCAGGAATAGCCAGCCGGAGACTCATCAGAACGATGAGGCAGGAGCGGTCCACGCGATCGCTCCTGTTACTTTGCTCAGGGTCTCACATCGGATTGATAGATCTCCTCATGCCTTGAAAAACTCATCTTCGGAGCCGCCGGCGCCTGACGGTTCGCCGAGAGCGCTGCAGCCGCCTCGAAGTCATCGGGCGAC
This sequence comes from Terriglobales bacterium, assembly GCA_036376415.1. GTDB lineage: Bacteria > Acidobacteriota > Terriglobia > Terriglobales > Acidobacteriaceae > Gp1-AA145. Next base: position 1,419 of record DASVAJ010000061.1, on the reverse strand, counting down.
AGGTAGCCGAGCGCGGAGTGCAGCCGCTTAGCGTTGTAATAGGTATCGAAGAAGCGGCTCCGGTTGCTGCGTAAATGTTCTATATCGCGGTATTCGAAGCAGCAGATTTCTTCCTGCTTCAGCGTTTTCATAAAACGCTCGCATTTGGCGTTGTCGTAAGGGTTGCCCGGCCTGCTCATGCTGGCAATGATGCCGTGTAGCACCAAGGTGTCAACGTAAGCAGCGGAAGCATATTGCACGCCCCGGTCTGAGTGATGAATCAGGCCTGGTGCGGGGCGGCGCGATTCAATCGCCGTGCGCAGCGCTTCCAGCGGCAGTGCGGTTGTGAGCGATCGGCCGAGATTCCAGCCGATGACCTTGCGCGAGAATGCATCCATCACCACGGCCAGAAAGACGTCGGCCCGCCCCAGCCGCACGTAGGTAATGTCGGCAACCCAGAGCTGATTGATGGCCGTCGGCGTTAGCCGTCGGGCCACATTAATTGCTATCTCCAGGTTGTGTTTGCTATCCGTTGTCACAGGCACGAACCGCCGCTTGCGAATGGCCAGCAGATTATCCAACCGCATCAGCCTCGCCACCCGCTTGTGATTGACTTCCCAGCCCTGGGCGCGCAACGCATAAGTCACGCGACGGTATCCATATTGCCGGTGATCGAGTGCTACTCGTTGAATCCCATCACGCAAGCACGATTCTTCTTCGTCGTCCGGCTGCTGCGGACCGCAGTGCCGGTAATAGCTGGCGCGGCTCACCGCCGCCAGGGTGCACATCCGTTCTACCGTGAGTTCGCCTTGCTGCCCATCTACTTGCCGGATTTGCTCGTAGACGCCGTGCCGGAAGTCTCTTCGCGCTTCCGGCGACGTTCCTCGACTCGCTGCAAGGCACCTTTGAAAAAATCGATCTCCAAGGCTTGCCGCGCAATCAGGCGTTCTAGCTCCGCAACGCGCTTGCGTTCGCGGTCTTCCACTGCCGGCTTGGCCGGCGCGATCGCGCGCGGCCCGCGGATTCTGCCGAGAGCCTCGTCTCGCCATTTATAGAGCCACTTACGTCGTATACCTAGCTCACGCGCCAGACCCGTGACATTGTCGCAGGCCTCCATTCGTTCAAGAGCCCGCTGCCGGAACTCGTCCGAGTATTTCCGCCGCGGTCCGGACTTCTTCTTCTGCTGCTTCTGCTGAGACTCGGGGTTCACCTTTCACCTCTATTGTGTCCCCTATCCCCGTGTCTCACTTTTTGGGTTCAGTACAAGGGCGTGTCCCCGCTGCCCGTCGCTCCAGCCAATCCACTCATCCCGCGCCTGCGTCTTCCAGGCCGGCGTCCAGAGTAGACCAACTCCCGCGCGCGATTGCGCGCCCAGTAGCGCAGGTTTGCCCCGCAATTCTGGTTGAGTTTAATCAGGGTGCCCGTTCGCGATCATCCCGG
>DASVAJ010000048.1:0-5005 GCA_036376415.1 Terriglobales bacterium | reverse complement strand
GAAGCGGTTTCGCGCCTCGACGGCATCGCCAACGCGCATCCGTATCAGCCCGAGAAGACCTCCCAGGGTGCGCTGCGCATCATTAAGACCCTCAGCGACTGCTTGCTCGAAATCACCGGAATGGACGCAATCACCTTGCAGCCCGCCGCCGGTGCGCACGGCGAACTGACCGGTCTTCTTTTGGTTCGCGCCTACCACGACGCGCAGGGAAGCTCGCGCAAGAAAGTACTGATCCCGGACTCCGCCCACGGCACCAATCCTGCCACCGCAGCCATGGTCGGCTACGCAGTCGAGAACCTGAAATCCAACGCTCAGGGCATGGTCGACATCGGCGCGCTCGAAGCGCAAATGAACGAAGATGTTGCCGCATTGATGCTCACCAATCCCAACACGCTCGGCGTCTTCGAGCAGGACATTCACAAAATCGCTGAACTGCTCCACGCCAAAGGCGGCCTGCTCTACATGGACGGCGCCAATATGAACGCGCTGGTGGGCAAGGTTCGCCCGGGCGATTTCGGCGTAGACGTCATGCACCTGAATCTGCACAAGACTTTCTCGACTCCCCACGGCGGCGGAGGCCCAGGCTCAGGACCGGTCGCAATCAAGAAGCAGTTGGAGCCATTTCTCCCGAAGCCGGTGCTCATCTCGAAGCCCGATGGCACTCTCGGCTTCGACTACGAACGTCCGCAGTCCATCGGCCGCGTGCGCTCGTTCTACGGAAACTTCGGCATGTTCGTTCGCGCCCTGGCCTACATTCTGGCGAACGGTCCCGATGGCCTGCGCCAGACCACCGAAGACGCTGTCCTCAACGCCAACTACATTCGCAAGGGGCTCGAAGGAACCTATGATCTGCCTTATTCCAGCCCGAGCATGCACGAGGTTGTTTTCAGCGACAAGATGCAGGCGAAAAAGGGCGCGCGAACCATGGATCTCGCCAAGCGCGTGATCGACTACGGTTTCCACCCGTATACGACGGCATTTCCGCTGATCGTGCCCGGTGCCATGATGATCGAGCCCACGGAGAGTGAGTCCAAAGAAGAGCTAGACCTGTTCCTGGAAGCCATGCGCTCCATCGCGCAGGAAGTCGAAGAAGATGCAGAACTGGTGAAGACCGCGCCGCATTCGACGCGGGTCTCTCGCCTCGACGAAACCGCCGCGGCCCGGAAACCGGTGCTGCGCTGGAAACCCGCCGCAGAGTAATCTGCCGCGCGTGCTGGTCGGCAAAGTAGAGGACCGATCCCGCGCAATCTGCCTTGGTTCATCTGCCCTCAGCCGCGAAGCGGCGAGAGAATAAAGCCCACCGCGTGAGCCGTGGGTTTGGGAAGCAACACGGAGCCCCAAAGGGGGCGACAGAACGCTTCAGCGGACGCTGCTCACGCGCTTTTCTTCGAGGTGACCGCGTAAAACGCCGCCGCAGCCGGTTCCCAGGCGCTACTGCCCTGTAAGGGCAACTGACAATAGCCCAGCGCTTCAGCGCTGGGCTATGTGAACATTAGATAAAGTCCCGTAGGGACGGCCGACATCTACTTTTCCGTGAACTTCACCGAAGCCTGTGTGTTCTCCCAACTGATCTGCAGCGTGCACCCACCGCCGCTCTGGTCATAATTGATGGTGAAATTCTCCACTGGCCCGGACGTCTTCCCCACCTGCATTGGCACTCGTACTAGTTCGTCCGATTCGTAGTGGTACGGAATCCCCCACTCACCGGTCTTCTTATTAATAATGAGCGTCCACTTGTCCTGCGCCGGCACCGTAAAAATCGTGTAGCTGCCGGCAGGGATCTCTTTACCTTCGACGTTCAGATTCGCCGTCGTTACAAAAGTCGTGGCTTCATTGGCACCGGTACGCCAGACCTCGTTATAAGGAACCAGTCCACCAAAAATCTGGCGGCCTTTCGCCCGCGGACTGGAATAGTCGGTTGTGATGGTCTTTCCATCGGGCAGCTTGCATTGTGCCTGCGCGGGCGGACTGGGCCGCTTCGACTTGTCCTGTTGAGCCGCGGCAAACAACGTGAAACTCAGAATAAAGAGAAGTACGACGGCAGTTTTCTTCATGGAAATCTCCTTGCGCACTCAGCATTGGGCCGAGTCGATTCACGATTTAGGTTGAGGATCCTGGGCACACCAATCCAACGCATTAGACTAGCGCCAGTAGAGAAGGTTAGCAATTCGGGATGACCGTGTGGGGCGGGCGCCCTCGCCCGCCGAGTCGTAGTTGCGGAAATCAAGCGAAAAAGAAACGTCTATCCCAGCCGCGCCGCGAATACCAGCACCAGCACGCCGACAATGATCCGATAGACAGCAAACGGCGTAAACCCGCGCCGCCGCACCCACGCCATGAACCACGCGACGGCCCCGTACGCCACGATGAATGAGACCACGAACCCGATCAGCAGCACGATCCAGCCGTGCGCATCGATCTGCGAGACACCAATAGGGTTCTCGCCTTTGCCGCGGAGCGACTTCAGCAGGTCATAGCCGGTCGCCACCACCATGGTCGGAATTGATAAGAAGAAGGAGAATTCCAGGGCCGATGCCCGCGACATTCCCGCAAGCTGCCCCGCGGCAATCGTCGACATAGACCGCGACGTCCCAGGAAACACCGCCGACAGTATCTGGCAGGCGCCAATCCAAATCGCTTGGCCCAGGCTCATCGCTTCCATTTTCCACGTGTGAATGCGGCTGCCGCCGGTTGTTGGGCCCATTTTTTCGGCGCGAGCATTCATCGCATCCACCGCCCACATCACGATGCCGCCGACCAACAGGGAAGTGCCCATGATGGTCAGGCTTTCGAGGTGCTTGCCAATGACCTTAGTTAGGAGGAATGCCGGGATCGCCGTGACCACGAACGCCACAATGGTCAGGCCCAGCGGATGCGTCAGCACCGTCCGATCGCCGTTCTCGCCCTGCGGAAATGTGCTCAAGAATTTTGCAATCCGCGCCCGGAAGTAAATAGGCAGGCACAAGATCGCGCCCAACTGGATCACGATCGTGTACATCTTCCAGTAGCCGTCGCCCAGGCTGATGTGGAACAGCGACTCGGCAATTCTCAGGTGTGCCGTCGAGCTTACCGGCAGGAACTCCGTCAGCCCTTCAATAATCCCGAGCACCACTGAAAGTAGATAATCGTTCAAGCGTCCTCCGGTGAATGATTCAGTCCGCAGAGCGGACGGCTACTAATAGCCCGGCGCCTCGGCGCCGGGTAAACGTGGGAGAAGAACCCGAGTGTCGTAGGTACGGCTGACTTCTCACAAAAATCTTCCCAGAACCGCGCGAGCACGTCCCGCAACCCTACGCAGTCTCTCCTCGCGCATCCGCTGCCGAGGCCGGCACCGCGCGCTCCCGTGCCCACTCCCGCTGTGCCTGAATCTCCTCCGCGCGTGTCGTCGAGAGCGGCACTGTCTTGCTTAACACCTCGAGCAAATTCTGCGTCGTGAGTTCCTGCTTGGCGCTATATGCCGCATACAAAGCACTCTGCACCGCGGCATCGATCTCCGCCCCCGAGAATCCTTCTGCCGCCTGACCCAGGCGCCGCAAATCAAAATCGGTCGGATTTCTCTTCCGCTTGCTCAACTGGATTGCAAAAATCTGTTCGCGCTCTTTCTGATTCGGTAGGTCCACAAAGAACAGCTCATCAAACCGTCCCTTGCGAATCAGTTCCGGAGGAAGCACGGTCACGTTGTTGCACGTGGCAGCCACAAACACCGGCGCACGACGGTCCTGCATCCAGGAAAGAAACGAAGCAAGAATTCGCGACGAGACTCCGGCATCGACCGAAGCCGAATCTGGTCCGCTCCCGGCAAAAACTTTTTCCAGTTCGTCGATCCACAAGACGCATGGTGCGAGCCCTTCCGCTACTTTGAAGACCTTCTGAATCCGCTTTTCCGTTTCCCCAATGAATTTGTCGTAGACTGCCGCGGTATCGAACTTAACTAAAGGTAACTTCCATTCGCCCGCCACTGCTCGCGCGCAAAGCGATTTGCCGCATCCCTGCACGCCAAGAATAATGACGCCCTTCGCTGGTTCTAGCCCAAACTGCCGCGCCGAGTCTTCCCATGATCCGCGCCGCTGCGCCAGCCACGCTTTCAGATTTTCGAGTCCTCCGATCGTCGCCATGTTCTCGGAGGCATCCACGAAGTCCAACATGCCTGAGTGCTGTAACAATACTTTCTTGGCTTCGAGTACATCGGTCACTGTCTCGGGCACTAGTCCATATCGCGTGACCAGCGCCTGCGAGATCGCGCGGTCCGCTTCTTCCTCCGTGAGCCCGCGAAGGTTGTTGATGACAGCATCGACCCCAGGCGCATCCAGCGTTTTGCGCAACGTTCGGCTCGAACTCACTCGCTTCCAAACGTCATCGAGAATCTCATGCAGCCGATCTTTATCCGGCAAGGGAAGTTCCAGGAATTCAACCAGGCTCCCCAGTTCCGGCGGTACCGTCAACGCAGGCGCCGTTATCACCACCGTTTTCCGATTGGTTGAAAACTTCTGCCCCACATCGCGCAGCCGCCGCACAACTACCGGATCATCCATGTGCCGATGAAAGTCTTTCAGGATGAAAACCGCTTCTACAGAAATCGATTCCAGCGTCCCCAACGCCTGCGCGGGTTCTCCGCTGTTGTAGATTGCGTGCGCTGTGTTCTGGTCCGGTTGGACCAGTGCCGAATGTGTTGCACCCGGGAATTTCGTCTCGTACGCGCCCGCGCCCGCAGGCGCGCCGCTTCGAGACAAACCGCTCGCGATACTCCACTCAAACACCGCCAGGTTTAACGGCGACGCCGCCTCGCGCACCAATTGCACGGCTCGCATCTCCTCGACGGTTTCCATCACGATGATGGGCGTGGAAGAGTCAATTAGGATCTTCAGGCGTTCGAGAACGTCAGCCATGGAAAGAGTTTAGGTGAGATAAGACTTGCCGTTGGAAACTTTATGTTGCAGGGTGGCAGACAAATGGTCAATGTCCGTTGGTGCCAGATGGCCTGCCGAGCGATCTTCGAGCAGAGGAA
>DASVAJ010000027.1:0-208990 GCA_036376415.1 Terriglobales bacterium | reverse complement strand
CCTGAAAACGGTGCCGGTGGACCGCATCGCGTTCATCGTATTGCTGGGTTGTTTGGCGCTGCGTTGGTGCATCTCGCGAGAACAGCTTTCGGCGTACCCGGCAAGCTGGCCGATGTTGGCGCTGCTGCTTGTGGGGCTGTGGGGCGTGCTGGCCCAACCGAACGAACCGCAGGCATGGAGTTTGCTGGCAGCCAAGTGGATTGTGCCTGTCGCCTTGTTCCATGTGGCAGGAAACGTCTTTCGCAGCGAATCCGCCTTGCGAAAACTGGAAACTTTCTCGCTGGTCGTGCTGGTGTACCTGGCAGCCATGGCGATTTTTTCGTTACTGAACCTTTCCTCCCTCCTCTTTCCGAAATTCATCCTGGACGAGAGTTTGGGCATCCACGCCGACCGGGCGCGCGGCCCTTTCCTGCAGGCAGTGGCTAACGGAGTGTGCCTGAACCTTCTCGGGCTGGTTGCACTGCATTCCTGGAGGCGGCGGCGTTTGCCTCGGGTCCTCGCGGCGGTGCTGTTCCTTGCCGTTCCGCTCGCACTGCTGGCAACGCGAACGCGCGCCGTGTGGCTCTCCGCGGGCCTATCGGTGCTGGCGCTCGTAGTCTTCCGATTCGATCGACGCCTGCGGCGCACCGGACTGGCGCTGGGCGCGCTGGCCGGCTTCGGGCTTTGTGCTGTGACCGTGTACGAGGCGAATTCGGACGGGCTTGCCGATCGCCTGCAAGACCGGTCGCCAGTCGAATTCCGGCTCGAAATGTACCAGGCCGGCTGGCAAATGTTCACCCAGAAGCCGATCACGGGCTGGGGAACGGAAGCCGCTATTCAGGCAGAAATCGAAAATCGCGTCAGCAATTTTCATCCTGAGCGCTATCTCTTTCACAACACCTACCTCGAACTGGCAGTCGAGCGCGGGATCCTGGGACTTGGATTGTATGCCTGGTTGATGCTGTGCCTGTTTCGCCTCGGTAGAAGACCAACACAGGACCCATACGACACCCCCTTTCTAGGGCGGCAATTTCGAATGCTTTGGCCGGTGATCGTCGGCGTTTACCTGCTGAATGCCAGCGCCGTGGTGATGAATTACCAGTTTGTAAACGCATATCTATTCACGCTTGCCGGCATTCTGGCCGCGCAAAGCGCGCGAAACAGGAGAGAGTATGAAATTGCGTGAGCGCAATGGCGGCGGGCACGCCAGAATCGCCTACCTGGCAAACAGCTATCCCGAACCGCTGGAAGCCTACGTGGGCGAGGAAATTGAGGAACTGCGAAAGCGCGGGGCCGGCGTGCTGGCCTGTGCCATGCGCAGACCGCAAGACCGGGCACGGCAGGATGCGGCGCAGGCGGCTTCACCCGCGCAGTCGACATGGGACTCGGAGTTGGCGGGGACGCGCTACGTGTTTCCGCTTAGGTTTGGCCATTGCCTGCGCGCAAGCTTGTGGTTCGCCCTGCACCTGTTCACGATCCGGGATTTTCTCTGGCGCGCCGTTCACGGACCGGAACCGGTTCCACACAAGTTGCGTGCCCTGGCGCACACCTGGCTGGGGGTTTACCTGGCTCGGAAGTTGCGACGTGAGCGTATCGATCACATCCATGTGCATCACGGCTATTACGCGGCCTGGGTGGGGATGGTGGCCGCGCGCATTCTTGATGCCGGATTCAGTCTGACCCTGCACGGTTCTGACCTGCTGGTGCGCCCCCGATACCTTGACCTCAAGCTGAAGAATTGCCGGTTCTGCATCACGGTCTCGGAGTTCAATCGGGAATTCATTCGTGAAAATTATCCAGCTGTAAATGCGCAGAAGGTTCTCGTTCAACCGCTGGGAGTCGATCCCCTGGAGTGGACGCCCCGGCCCGAAGCCGCGCGCGCCAAAGAGTTTCGCTTGCTGACCGTCGGACGTCTGCACCCGGTCAAAAATCAAAGCTTCCTCTTGCTTGCGTGCCGTGCGCTGAAATCCGCGGGGGTGCGGTTTCAGTGTTTGATCGCGGGCGGAGGTCCAGAACAACAACGACTGCAAGACTTGATCGGGGAATTGGACCTGCGCAGCGAAGTCACATTGCTCGGTCACATTCCACGCGAGCGCTTGCCGGAACTCTATGCCGACGCGCATGCGGTCGTGCTTACCAGCCACAGCGAAGGCGTGCCGGTCACGTTAATGGAGGCCATGGCGATGGAGCGGTTGGTGATCGCACCGGCCATTACCGGAATCCCGGAACTGGTTGTACCCGGGCAAACCGGATTTTTGTACCAGCGGAATTCGCTGGACGACCTCGTCGCGAGGCTGCGATTTCTAGCAGAGCGGCGCAGTCGCCTGGGCGCAATTCGATCCTCCGCCCGGCGCCACATCGAGCAGCACTTCAACCGGCAAGCCAATCTCGCCAGCTACGCAACGCAATTTCTAGGTCACGTGAACCGGGCGGCCCAGCGTCCTGCTGACCTCATCGAGGTAGAGGCGCATGAAGATCCTGTATTGCAACAAATATAACTTCCGCTTCAGCGGCACCGAATCTTACTTATTCGACACCATCGAAGTTATGCGGGGCCGTGGGCACGAGGTAGCCTTGTTTTCCATGGCTGACGCGCGTGGCGAAGCTGCCGCATACGATCGCTATCTGGTTTCTCACGCCGACTTCAAAGGAGCGAAGAGCATCATCTCCCGGGCGCGCCTGGCGGCACGCGCCATTTACTCAATCGAAGCGCGCAAGAAGATTCGCGCGGCGATCGAGAGATTTCGGCCCGACGTGGCCCACGTGCGCAACATCTATCACCATCTCTCGCCGTCGATCCTGTGGGAGTTGAAGGTGCAAGGCGTTCCGGTGCTGTATCACATGAACGATTTCAAGCTGTTATGCCCGGCTTACAACCTGGTGTCTTCGCGGGGAGAAGCATGCGAAGCCTGCGCGGCAGGTGGATTCGCCAATGTCGTGCGCCGCAGGTGCTATCCCGGCGGGATTGCGGCTGCGACGGTGCTCGCGCTCGAAGCTTATGTTCACCGATGGGCGGGAACCTACCAGAAATGCGTGGACTTGATCCTGGCTCCCAGCCGCTTTGCCAAAGACAAGCTGGTCGAGAGCGGCTGGAACGGTTCGAGAATCGAGGTGCTTCCTCATTTCCAGAGCCTGCCGCGGGAACCTGAAGCCTATCCGGGAGCGAGCGCCCCAGTTGTGTATTTTGGGCGGCTCTCCCGGGAAAAGGGCCTGACGGACCTGCTCGCGGCCATGGCGCAGTTGCCCGACATTCGCCTGGTCATTGCCGGCGACGGGCCGCAGCGCGGCGAGCTGGAATTTTGGATCAAGGCGTTCGGCCTCCAAAATGTGACGCTTGCCGGACACCTTTCCGGTGTGGAACTTCAAACCCTGATTGCGTCCTCGCAGTTCACGGTGTTTCCCTCGCACGCCTACGAAACCCTGGGCAAAAGCATCCTGGAATCGTACGCGCAGGGCCGCGCGGTGGTCGCGTCAGACCTGGGCTCGCGCCGGGAGTTGGTCGAGGATGGCGAGACCGGATTGCTGTACCCGGTTCAGAGTCCCGGGCATTTGGCCGCTGCCATCCGGTTTCTGCAGGAACGGCCTGAACTCGCGCGCAAGATGGGCGAAGCTGGCCGTCAATTGGTTATTGAGAAGCACTCGCAGGAGCAACATTTCGCTGCGCTGCAAGGAATCTATGAGCGGCTGGCGCAATGGAACATTGGCGCTGCCCGCCCGGTGCGGGTGAGCGTGGCTTTTATCGGGGGCAGGGGAGTTGTGGGCAAATACAGTGGGATCGAGAGTTACTACGAACAGGTTGGCAGCCGCCTGGCTGCTAAGGGACACGAAGTCACTGCCTATTGCCGAAGCTATTTCACCCCAAAGATCGCGGAACACGGGGGCGTGCGCATCGTCCGGCTGCCCACCATCCGCTCCAAGCACCTCGATACCGCCGTGCACACATTCTTGAGCACGTTGCATGCTTGTTTTCGCAAGTATGACATCGTTCATTACCACACGCTGGGGCCGTCGTTGTTCTCCTTCATTCCGCGCATGCTGGGGAAAAAGACGGTGGTGACCGTGCAGGGGCTCGACTGGCAGCGCAAGAAATGGTCGTGGCTCGCGCGGGAAACACTGAAACTCGGTGAATGGGCTTCGGCCACCCTGCCGCATCGGACGATCGTGGTTTCGCATGCACTGGAAGGCCGCTACCGTTCACATCACGGCAAAACCGCCGCGTACATCCCCAACGGAACCTCCCCGCAAAGCCGCCAGAGGCGCGGGCACCTGGAAGGATTTGGCCTCGCGCCTGGCGACTACGTTCTCTTTCTCGGCCGTTTTTCGCCGGAAAAAAACTGTGACTTGCTGATCCAGGCGTTTGAGAGGATCGAGACAAACATGAAGCTGGTACTCGCCGGTGGATCAAGTCACACCGACGACTACGTGGCCGGTTTGCGGCGGCAGGAAGGCGACCGCATTCGCTTCCTGGAGTGGCTCTCGGGCGATGCGCTGAAGGAGGTGCTCACCAATGCCGCCTTATTTGTCCTGCCTTCCGACCTGGAGGGGCTCTCCCTCGCCCTGCTTGATGCCATGGGCGCCGGAGTGTGTGTGCTGGCCAGCGACGTTCCGGAAAATTGCGAGGTGATCGGAGATGCGGGATTCACCTTCCGCCGGGGAGATGCTGAGGACCTGCGGGGCATGTTGACACTCCTGCTCTCCGACCCACGTTTGCGTGCAGCAGCCGGCGAGAAAGCCCGTAGGCGAGTTCAGCAGCATTATTTGTGGGATCAGGTCGCGGCGCAAATGGAGGAAGTCTACTTCGACTTGAAAAGAACACCGGCCATTGAAAGGGGCCTGACGGCGGCAGCCGAAGCCACTCGCAAGCTGGCGTAACCGTTAGTTCACCGGCTGCAGCCGGGCCGTGAAATGCCGCAGGAACGGCGCTTCATAGGTCAACTGCAGGCCGCGAATGGAGTCGCGTTTCTTCCACACCTCGAGAATGATTTCGACCACATAATCGATGTGGCTTTGCGTGTATACGCGCCGAGGAATGGCCAGGCGAACCAGGTCCATCTGGGCAGCCGCGCCGAACATGAGCGAGCCAATCTCGACCGAGCGGATTCCGCCTTCGAGATAAATCTCCGCCGCCAGGGCCACGCCGGGAAATTGCGCCGGTGGAATATGCGGCAGAAAAGCGCGCGCGTCCAGATAAATCGCATGACCACCCGGGGGCTGCACGATGGGAACGCCGCGCTCGGAAATATGATTGCCGAGATAAGCCGTCGAGGCGATCCGGTAGCGCAGGTAGTCCTCCTCCAGCGCCTCCTGCACGCCCACCGCAATCGCCTCCAAGTCGCGGCCGGCAAGGCCGCCATAAGTTGGGTAGCCTTCGGTCAGGATCAGCAGGTCCTTTTCCTGCTGTGCCAGGAGGTCATTGTTGGTGCACAAAAAGCCGCCAATATTAGCCATGCCGTCTTTTTTCGCGGACATGGTGCAGCCGTCGCCGTAGCCAAACATCTCTTGCGCAATTTCCTTGGGCGACTTCGCCCCATATCCGCTCTCCCGCAGCTTGATGAAGTAGGCGTTTTCGGCGAAGCGGCAGGCGTCGAAGTACAGCGGGATGCCGTGATCGTGGCAGATTGCGCTCACCTGGCGGACGTTTTCCATGCAGACCGGCTGCCCCCCGCCGGAGTTGTTGGTGACCGTGAGCATCACCAGCGGGACTCGTTCGCGACCGGCGCGTTCAATCAACGACTGTAGCGCCGCGATATCCATGTTGCCCTTGAACGGATGCTTTGAGGCCGGGTCCTTGCCTTCCGGAATCAGCAAGTCCACAGCTTCCGCGCCCACAAATTCCACATTCGCGCGGGTGGTATCGAAGTGCGTGTTGTTGGGGACGAGGTCCCCCTTTTTGCAGGCGACTCCGAACAGAATGCGTTCGGCGGCGCGGCCCTGATGGGTTGGAATAACGTGCTGATAGCCGAAGATGTCGTGGATGGAATCGCGGAAGCGGTCGAAGCTTTTGCTCCCGGCGTAGCTCTCGTCGCCTTCCATCACCGCCGCCCATTGATGCGTCGACATCGCGCCGGTGCCGGAATCGGTGAGCAGGTCGATCAGCACGTCGTCAGCGGGAAGAAGGAAGAGATTGTAGTGAGCGTTCTGAAGCAGCCGCTCGCGTTGGGCGCGCGTGGTCCAGCGGATCGGTTCAACGCTCTTGATGCGAAACGGTTCGATGATAGTGCGGGGCATGCAGCAGCTATTCAACCAGAAGCTACTAGCCGCTAGCTAGTAGCTGCCAACCAGCGAAAGAACCAAGTGACGCGAGAAGCCAGCAGCTAGAACGCGGTTACGGCACTTGCACGTGCTCTTCCGATTCCTTGTACGTCACCGCCGCGGTGCGCTCGAGTTTGTCCCAGGCGAACGGCTTGCCGTCGATGGCGCGCTTCACCGTCTTGAAGAGCACGATGGAGAATAACTGGCGGTAAGCAAAGCGCTGCAGCCAAACCTGGCTCAGCAGCCAGGAATCTTCGCGGGTATCGGGCGTGCTTCGCTCCAGAGCGAATGCAATCGCCGATGTGATGAAATCGATCACCAGGAACATCCCGAAGAAGATCACCAGGCGCTGGAAATCCGCGGGGCTGGTCGATTCCGGATGGAAGTGCTTCTGCACGAAATACCAGATCACGCCCGCGGTGAACATAATGTCGATGAAGGGAGAGACCAGCGGCAGCAGGATCTGGAAGATGATGATGTTGGGCAAAGCCACCCAGCCGAGCACGCCTTTTCTGGCAAACGCCTGACGATGCTTGAAGACCGCCTGCAAAATGCCAAACGACCAGCGGAAGCGCTGCCGCATTAAGCCGTTGGCGCTGATCGGCGCTTCCGTGTAGGCAAGCGCCATGTCTTCATACTCCACGCGATAACCGTTCTGCAGGAGCGCCATAGTAAGGTCGGCATCCTCCGCGACCGTGTCGGTGTGGAAAGCGCGGACCTCGCGCACGGCGGAAACGCGCCAGGCGCCGATCGCTCCGGGAACAACGCTGACCGCGCCCAGTGTATTCAGAGCGCGCCGCTCAAAATTCTGGCTGGTGATGTATTCGAGCGCCTGCCACCGGGTCCAGAGATTGACGCGGTTGCCGACCTTGGCATTGCCGGCCACCGCGCCCACTTTGCGGTTTGCGAAATGCGGAACCAGCAGAGCGACGGCATCGCGCGCAATTACAGTATCGGCATCGATGCCGACAAAAATCTCTTCGTCGGGACGCAGATGCTGCAGGCCGAAATTAAGCGCATCGGCTTTGCCGGAGTTCGGTTTGGTGAGAATCAGCACGCGGCCGCCGGTTACTTCCCGGCGAAATGCCTCTTTGGCCACTTCCAGCGTACGGTCTTTTGAACCGTCGTCAATTACGATCACGCGCAGGTTCCGGTAGCTGGAGCGCAGCGCAGCGCGAATCGTGCGCTCGATTACCTTTTCTTCGTTGTAGGCGGGAATCAGGACCGCGACCTTGGGACTGAACACATCCTCACCAAGGCCGGTTCTTCTTGCGCGCAGGCGATCGTAGAGCGCGAACGCTCCGATGAACAGCAGCCGCCCGGTCATGAGCAGATCGCCCACGAAGAAGATCAATGCGATGAACCGCAAGCCCGCGCCGTACATCCAGAAACCCAGCCAGGTCAGCCAGGCGGACCACAACTCGTTGCGGGCGATGGGCGGCATGATGTCGGCGCGCGTCTTGTGCAGAAGATCGCTGACCGAGACGATCTCGACGCCTTTTGCCCGCGCGCCCTCAATGATCATAGGAAGCGCCTGCACGGTGTGGCTGCGATTGCCGCCGCCATCGTGCAAGAGGATAATGTTCCCGCACTGGCGGTCGGTCGGCGCGCAAGGCGGCAAGTGCTTCAGCACGAAGTCCGCGATCTGCTGGGCGCTGGGCCGCGGATTGTCTTTCCAATCGTTGGGATCGATCTTGTCTCCCACCGCGATGTAACCCAGGCTCTCGGAAATTTCCAGCGGCCGAACCTCGTCTTCCGTGTCGGGTTCAGCGTCGATCGAGTAGGGCGGACGGAATAGCAGGGTGCGAATCCCCAGGCGGCTGGCGAACAGGCTCTCTGTAAGATTCAGCTCCAGCTTCACCATGGTTTTGGAAAGTTCGCTGATGTCCGGATGGGTGAAGGTGTGATTGCCGATTTCATTGCCTTCGGCGTAAATGCGTTTTGTGATCGAGGAGTATCTGTCGGCCTGGTTGCCGATCAGGAAGAAAGTCGCGGTGGCACGCTCGCGTTTGAGCACATCAAGCATCTTCGGCGTCCACTGGGGATCGGGACCGTCATCGAAGGTGATCGCAACCTGGTTGGGGCTGGCTCCATAGCGGCCGATACGGTAGGGCTCGGGAAGCGAGTCCATGGTCTCGTCGGTGATCAGCCCGGTGGCATCGAGGGTGATGGTGCGGCTGCCGTTCCCGGGAGTGGCTTCAATGTTGAGAATCTCGCCACTTTCCTCCATGTCGACGTCCTGGCCGGGAGGGACATCGTTCAACTTCGAAGCAGCGGCGCTGTCGAGGGGGAAATCCCAGATTTTCCACAGCGAGCGGTCTTCGCTGCCCAGGCGCCACAAGGCGAAGGTGCGCACACCCAGGTGCCGCGCCGCGCGCATTTCGTTAAGGGCAGTGACGCCGTCGAGGAACCAGATGTCGTGACGCAAGTTCTGCTCATCCAGATAGGTGATGTGCGGGTTCAGGCTGTCGTCGTCAAAGTCGACATCGGCTTCGGAGTCGCGGGCCGCCAGCCACGCGGTCTGCACATCGACGGTCACGCCATTCTGCGCAACCGGCGTCTTGCCTTTTTGGGGGAGGTCAACCCAGTCATAGCCATAGTTCGCGATGGCGCAAATGAGTTTCTCGAGCGGAATGGCCTTTTTCGCATCCGCCAGCTTCTGCGTAAACCAATCCTGCGATGCCACCGGGCCGGCGGTGCCGCCTTCGCCGCCATAGTGCTCGTCGTAGTCCATCAGCACAACGCCGTCAGACGCGTTCGCAACCGCCCGATAGGGGAACGCGGGGTCTCCCGCCGGGACGCTGACATACAGCTTTTGATTTTTTGCGTGCAGGTCCTGCGACAGTTCATCCAGCAGCTTGACGTATCCGCCGAGCGCCTTGGGACGAAGTTCTTCGAAGTCGACCATCAGCCCGCGATATTTGTCGCTGGCGAGGAACGTCGCAATCTCCTGGCGAAAACGAGCATGCGCTTTGGAATCTTTGAGAAAGGCCGATATGTCCACCCAGTGATTGCCGAAATCCGAGTTGTTGACCAGAGGAATAACTTCCAGTGAGACCTCGGGCGCGGACTTCAGGAAATTCATCACCTGGTCATCCACCGGGTGAACGGCGCCGTTTTGCACTACGTTGAAGTGGGTATTCGTTTGTTCGTCAACCCCTTGCAGGCTCCCATCGGGCGTGAGCATGTGCAGCCACTCGGGATAAAGCAAGTCGATCTGGCGCGCATACTCGCGCAGTGAGGAGAAACTGGCGGCGTCCCAGGGAACGTAAAACGCGGCGCGAATGCCTTCATCGGTATTCAATTCGACTTGGGAAGGGGCGCGGTTGGTGCGGCGATGGCTTCGGCGCAGCGCCGCGAGGTGGCGCCGTTCGCGTTCGCGGTAGCGTTCCGTCTCCTTGAGCGCGTGGTACGGGCGCTTCTCAAGAGGCAACAACAGCTTAGGCAGGGGCTCGCGGATGGCGGTGTAGATGAAGACTACAATCACCGTGCTCAGCAGGATGCCCGAGAGGTCGAGCAGCGTTCTGAGGCGCTTCCAGCGAGCGCGCCGGGGATCGTAAAAAACCGGTTTGGCCATGCCCTAAACCAACTTCATCGTAGCGGGACTAAGAGGGAGAAGCAAACGTCGCAGCACCTGGACTGAGCGCTGAGCCGTTCGCTCTTGCGCATCGCTCTCGCAGCCAAGAGATCACCTGGCGCGTTGCACGCCACGGTTCATCCCGAACGCGAGGCGGCCAAGTGCGAAATGCTAAGTGCCAGGTGCTAAGATTCGCACGTGCGACAACTGGTTGGGGCGAACCTGCGCTTCTTCATCCTCGGCACATTGGCCGCAATTCTCCTGCGGCTCATCTTCCTTCTTCGTTTTCCTGGGGTTGTCAACGACTCGTTCGTCTACGGAGACATCGCCAAGAACTGGCTGCAGCACGGAATTTACGGCCTGAGCGGCCCGGAAGAAATTTCGCCCACCTACATCCGATTACCAGGATATCCAGCGTTCCTGGCGTTCATTTTCGCCCTCTTTGGAGTAGAACACTACCGCGCGGTATTAGTCGCGCAACTGCTGGTGGATCTTGGGACTTGCCTGATCTGCGCGGACCTGGCGCGGCGTTTGCTTGGAGAGCGGGCGTCCAAGATTGCTTTTCTTCTGACGGCACTCTGCCCTTTTCTGGCCGACTACTCTGCCGCTGCGCTCACCGAGACCCTGGAAATATTCTTCACCGCCCTCGCCCTGGATTGCGCCATCGCCGGCCTTCAAAACTGGAAACTTTCGTCATGGGCGGGCTGCGGCGTTTCCTGCGCCGCCGCCATCCTGCTGCGCCCGGACGGCGCGATGCTGCCATTCGTCGTTATTGTCTACATCGGCTGGCACGTATGCTTCCCGAGTCCTCGTTCGCGCCTGTTGCCAGCGCGGCCGCAGCTCTTGCGGGCTGCATTATTGGTGGCAATCCTTTCCATCCTCCCGCTCGTTCCCTGGACGGTGCGGAATTGGCACGTTTTTCATCGTTTCCAGCCGCTAGCTCCGCGCTATGCCAATGAGGAAGCCGAGTTTGTCCCGATGGGCTTCAATCGCTGGGTCAAAACCTGGATGGCGGACTACACGTCGGTAGAAGATATCTACTGGCCGGTTCCGGGAAGTGCAATAGATGCGAGCCGCCTTCCCTCGCGAGCTTTCGACACGGCTCAACAACAAGCCGCGACCCTGCAGTTGATCGACGACTACAACCAAGCCCTGCACATTTCACCAGAGCTCGACCAGCGCTTCGAAGCGCTCGCGGCCGAGAGAATTCATATGCATCCCTTGCGCTACTACGTTGGGCTTCCGCTGCTGAGAATCCTGGACATGTGGGCGCGTCCGCGCACGGAAATGCTTCCCAGCGACAGCCGCTGGTGGGAGTTCAACGATGAGTTGCGCTGGTCGGTGCTGGCGGTCTGGTTCGCGGCCATCAACCTGTTCTATATTCTTTGCGCGTTAGTGGGATGGATGCGGGAACGCAAACTGCTCTGGGGCGGTCTGCTGGTGCTATTGGTCGTGCTGCGCTCTGCGTTCCTCGGCAGCCTGGAAAATCCCGAGCCCCGCTACACGCTGGAAATGTACCCCGTCGCCATTGTCTATGCAGCGGCGGCATTCATTCGAAAACGAGAAGCTGCGCCTTAGCGCAAAGGGGAGTCACTCATGCGGAAGCGGGTGCGCACGTGCTCCGAAAGCAGTTCAATGGCATGACGATTCGCGATTGGGTCGGACTGCGCTAAGTACCTCATCGCCTCCACCAGAACCCGCTGGCCATCCACATACCTGGGGTCGGAAGTTCGTTCACGGGACCGCTTGCGATTGACGTCGGGAGGGACTGGAATAGTAAAGACCTTAGCCATGATGCTCCGGAATGAAGGCTGCTGGTAATGGGTTCGTTTGTCGAGTATAACCTTGGGCGACGCTTTCCGCAGCTGGAAAATTCAACCTTGTGAGCAGCTATGCTCCTATGTTTTCAACGGCTTACGCTTTTTCCCGCGGGTTTCATCTTGAAAGCGTTCTTCGGGATATTCCTGTTGAGTTCGATGCTGGTGTACTGAGCCAGGCGGTAATCGCCCTCCTTTTCCACGTAAATCTGCTGCTGGCGTGAAATGCCAAGCTTCGGATCCATCCACAGGATGATCTTGGGCACATGCGCCAGCACCTGGGCGGACTTGGGGACGAGCTCCAGCTTCTCGGTGTCGAAATTCTCTACCTTGTCTGGACCCATGTCCTTGATTTCGTATGACTTGCGAAGATCTGCACCGCTGCCGCCAAATCCCAACACCAGAAAGCTCTCCAGTTCATCGCGGTGGGCGGCGGCATCGTAAGTGTCGACCTGGCCGCCCTGGTAGACCTCCAGTTTGTCCCCGGTGAACACGATCTGTTTCTCGGCAGGCACGCTGTAAATAGCGCTGGCCTCGATCCCCGACGACGCCTTCCGGAGATAGATCTTTCCCTGATCATCCGGGGGAACAAAAGCGTTGATCACGCTGTTCCACATCTTGGCGTTGAAGTTTGCCTGCGCGCTGCGAAAGCCTTTCGCATTCGCATCCATGGCTGCCATCACCTGATCCAGGCGCCCATCTGTTTGGCAAAAAGCCGCGGGAACAGAGGTCGCGAGAAGTACGGCAAAGCACAGCAACCCTTTGTTTGTAGCCATATGGCCTCGTCGAGGACTACTGGTGTTCCGCCCAGACTTTGTACGCGATCACTTTACCTTTTTTGTCGGTTACAGGCTCATATCTTGAGATGCTGACGCTGCCGGAGATGGGTTCGATAATGCGAAGTAATTGATCCCGGACAGCTTCCTCCTCTTTCGCGGAAACTGCTTTCGCATCAATCTGGTACACCCACCCGCCGCTGGAATCCGGGTATACGAGCACGCTGCCGTGCGGGTTGCGCTCCACCGGACGATCGTTGAAGTTAATCAGGCGCGGCGAGAAGAAAACGAAGAGCAGAATGAGCGTGACCATGACATCGTACTGCACGGTGCCGCGCTCGTGTGACCAGAAGATGAAGCCGCGAAGGGTGCGCCAGATGCTCCTTCCCGGAACCGCGGCTGCGGGTGCGTCCTGCTGCTCGAGTTGTACAGGATCGGCCTTAATCGTGGCTTCCTTACGTTCGGAAAAGGTCGGCATTCCAGGGCAATCTAACAGCCGCTGTTCACAGTGTAGATCGTTTCCGCCGGCTTTGCGTTGCCTTTTACAGCGTTCGCGGCACGATCCGGTCCATTCCCATGTAGGGACGTAAAGCCTCGGGGATGACGACGCTGCCGTCCGCTTGCTGATAGTTTTCCAGAATCGCCAGCCAGGTACGTCCCACCGCCAGCCCGCTGCCATTCAAGGTGTGCACGAAGGCCGATTTCGACTTGCCTTCGCCGCGGAAGCGGATATTGGCGCGCCGGGCCTGGAACGCCTCGAAATTTGAGCAGGAGGAGATCTCGCGGAAAAGCTGCTGGCCCGGAAGCCAGACCTCCAGGTCGTAAGTCTTGGCCGACGAGAAGCTCATGTCGGCGGTGCACAACGTCATGACTCGATAGTGCAGGCCGAGTTTCTGCAGAATCTCCTCCGCGTGGTGAGTGAGCTTTTCCAGTTGCTCGTAGGAATCTTCGGGGCGGGAAAACTTCACCAGTTCGACCTTTTGAAACTGATGCTGGCGAATGATGCCACGAACGTCTTTGCCATAAGATCCCGCCTCGCTGCGAAAACAAGGCGTGTAAGCAGTCAGCGAGATGGGGAGACGGCCCGCGTCCAGCACTTCGTCGCGATAAAGATTTGTGACCGGCACCTCGGCCGTGGGCACCAGCCAGAAATCTTTATCGCCGTGCGGGACTCTGAACGAGTCGTCGGCAAATTTCGGCAACTGGCCGGTGCCGTACATGCTCTCGGAATTCACCAGGAACGGCGGAAGCACCTCGGTGTAGCCGTGCTCCTTCGTGTGCAGGTCGAGCATGAAGTTCGCGAGGGCCCGCTCCAGCCGCGCGCCCGCATCCCAGTACACGGCAAAGCGCGCTCCGGACAGCTTGGCGGCGCGCTCCAGATCCAGAATCCCCAACTGCTCACCCAATTCCCAGTGCGGCTTGGGCGTGAAATCGAACTTTGGCGGCGTGCCCCAGCGGCGGACTTCGAAGTTATCTTCCGCGCTTTTGCCGACCGGCACTGACGCATGCGGCATGTTGGGAATGTTGACCAGCATTTCGGTGAGGCGACTGTCGTATTCTTCGGCCGCTTTTTCGAGCTCCTGAATTTGGACCCGCATGTCCTTGGCATCAGAGATCAATTGGGTTGTGTCCTGACCGGCTTTTTTCAGCTTGGGAATCTCCGCCGCCAGGCGGTTGCGCTCTGCTTGAACCGTCTCCGCAGACTGAATCGCCTGCCGGCGCTGCGCGTCGACAGTGCGGAAGTCCTTGAGCAGGATGTCAGGGTTCATGCCGCGCGCGCGCAGCATCTCTTCAATCTGGGGCATGTGGCCGCGAACGAAGGCTAGGTCGAGCATGGGAAAGAATACTGTAACAGAGGAGAATTGCGTGGAGAGAAAAGCGGCTTCAGGCTCTCGGCTTCAAGCTTCCGGCCTCAGGAAGATGCAATTACCAGCGCGTAAGCTTCCAACGATTCATTCAGTAACGGTGGACCCCAGCGGCGCTTTTGAAGCGCACGACGGCCGACGATGGCCGCGTGGCCCCGGAGCGTGGTGCCTGAAGCCGCTTTTCAGCGTCACCGAAACCAGAGAGACCAGACTACATCCACCATGGTGTGAGTCACGATTGCCGCGAAGATCTGCCGATGGGCTCGCCAGGCTCGTCCATAGAAGATTCCCGCGACGCTGGCCAGGATCACGTACCGCCAATTGAAAACCGAGCCGTGATTGAAATGCGAAAGTCCGAACAGCACAGAAGCCAGCACGAGCGCGCCCCCGCGGCCCAGGCGGCTTTCCAGCCGGCTCTGCAAAATCCCACGAAAAAACAGTTCTTCCGGAATGGCAATCAGCAAGAACGTTACCACCACCGCGCCCACGGCTTGGTGCCAGTCCGGAAGGGTGCTGTGAAAGTGAATGAATCCGGTCGCTTCGCCGATGACCAGTGCGAACGGAAAATAGAACGCCCACTCCCGGATTCCCACGAGCAGGGCCGAGCGGCTGGGGACAAGCGAGTAGCCTGCGTCCACTCGCCGGATGATGAGGAAACAGTACAAAGCGACATCCGCGAGGAACAGCTTGGGAAAGAGCGCCAAAGCCGCATAGGGCCAGGCGCGGTGCAGCCATTTCAGGAAATACGCGGCCACGATGATGGCCAGCGCGGCCGCGTCGCGCCAGGTCATTTGCGCAGGCAAATTCGACAAACGCAGGAAGCCCGCAAGCAGCACCGGAAGGGCGATGACCATCACGGCGGCACGCCAATCCAAGGCGGGCGTGCCCAGGGCAAACACAAAATAGGGCAAAGCCAGCGCACTCGCGCTCGCGACCTGGGCGGCCGGAGAGAGCTGCTGCAATGGCTCGGCCGCCCCAAATCCAAAGAACCACAGGGGCGCCAACAGGAGTACAAAGCTGGCAAAGACCCGGGCGAAGCCCAACTGGTGTGGGAGCAAAATTCCGGCGTGATGAAAAGCTGTGCCCACGGAGGCCATGAGCGCGGCAAAAACCAGTGCAGCCACCGTCATGCGCATCCGGTTCATGGTTCCTCAGAGATTCTATTCGGACCCGAATTTTTGTCGACGTGTAAACTAGCATCGCGATGAACGTCGATGTTCAAGATAAGCCGAGGTCGTGCGCGTGAGTCCCGATCTGCGGGTCAGCTTTGCCGGCCTCGAACTGAAGAATCCGGTGATTGCCGCCAGCGGGACGTTCGCTTATGGGGTCGAGTTCGAAGACGTGGTGCATCTCTCTCGGCTGGGCGGATTCGTCGCGAAGGGCCTCTCGCGCGAGCCCATGATCGGCAATCCGCCGCCGCGCCTGTACGAAACCGCCGCGGGCATGCTCAACGCCATCGGGCTGCAGAACATAGGCGCGCGTGCGTTCATCGACGAGAAACTGCCCAGGCTGCGCGCCATGAAGGATGTGGTCGTGTTTGCCAACGTCTTCGGCTATACCCGCGAAGACTACGAATACACCATTCAGATGTTGAATGAAGGCGAAGGCATTGCAGCTTACGAGTTGAACGTCTCCTGCCCTAACACCGAGCACGGCGGAATCCAGTTCGGCAGCGACCCTCGCACCCTGGATGAAGTGGTCACGACGGCCAAGCGTTTTTCGCACCGGCCGTTGATTGTGAAACTCTCGCCCAACGTCACCAGCATCGGCCAGATGGCGCACGTGGCGCAGGAAGCCGGCGCGGATGCCATTTCGCTGGTCAACACCTTCATCGCGATGTCGATTGACATTAAGACTCGCAAGCCGCGCATTGCCAACGTAACGGCGGGACTGTCGGGGCCGGCGATCAAGCCCATTGCCGTACGCATGGTGTATGAGGCGTCAAAGTCGGTTCAGATTCCGGTCATCGGCATGGGGGGAATCTCGACCGCTGAAGATGTGATTGAATTCATGCTGGCCGGCGCGACCGCCGTGCAGGTTGGGACCGCCAGCTACTGGGACCCGCGCGCCACGGAGAAGATTGCGGCTGATTTAGGGCGCTGGTGTGCGGAGCACGAAGTGCCGCGGATTGCAGAATTGACTGGGGCGATGCAAGTGTAGGCACGGTTCTGCTGGCCCCGCCATACAGCAGGTTCCTCCACTCCGCCCGACGCTCCGCTTCCTGCTCCCGCCGGAATGATTGGCGCTGAGGGTGATGCCAGGGAAACGGAAGCATGCTTTGTACGAAGGCGGATGCGCGGCTCTTTTTGAAGGGCTGGCGCATCGAATAAGCAGCGCATGCATGCGCAGGAGTAGATCCATGGCCAAAGCCACATTTGCCGCGGGATGCTTTTGGGGCGTGGAAGCGGCGTTCCGGCAGATTTCGGGCGTGAACTCAACCCGTGTTGGTTATACGGGAGGCGATTTCAAGAATCCCACTTACAAAGACGTTTGCACGGACCGCACCGGCCACGCGGAAGCGGTGGAGGTCGATTACGATCCGGCGAAGGTTTCCTACGAAGACCTGCTCAAGGTGTTCTGGGAGAATCACGATCCCACGCAGTTGAACCGCCAGGGCCCGGACTGGGGAACGCAATACCGCTCTGCCGTCTTCTATCATTCGCCGGAACAGGCGCAGGCGGCACAGGCTTCGAAAACGAAACTGGAAAAATCAGGCAACTACGGCCGTCCCATCGTGACGCATATCGTCGCCGCCACGACCTTCTACGAAGCCGAGGATTATCACCAGCAATATCTCGAGAAGCGCGGCCTGGCCAGCTGCCACATTAAAGCCTAAGAGCCGCCGCCATGTAGGGCGGGTCTCCGACCGCGCAGGCCGGGTGAAACTGGGCTAGGACCCCGTCAGCTTCATCCGCAACTCTTCCGGCAGACGCTCGCGAATTTCGGCGGGCAGGCGGTCGTGCACGTGGCGCGCGCCCAGCTTGGCGACGTCGACGATCGCCATCGGCGCGGGCGTAGCCACGGCCACAATCAGCCAGATGAGCGCCGAGAGCGCGAATCCGGTGAGTGCGATGAGTTCAAAAATCAGCGTGTGGCGCGGCGCAAAGTGATGGATGACGCCGAAGGCGAGCAGAAACACCCCCCCGGAAACTGACGCCAGCACAATGAGCGCGATATCGATTCCGCGGTGCAGTGCCTGGCGCGAGCGGCAGCGCTCGCAATCGGCAAAATGCTGCTCGTAGTCGCCGCGCATCTCGGGCGCGAGGCCGGAAATGTCATAGCGCCAGCCTGCCAGAATTCTGCCTACGACTGGATCAACGCACTGGCTCATATCGATATTGAATCATTGAATCACCGGAACATTGGATCATTGCGAATCTCCCGCGGAGACTTTGTGGCGAGCGGCAAAGGATTCAATGACTCAATCCCTCAATGATTCAATTTCTACAGCCGGATGCTTTCCGTGGGCGCATTTTGCGCCGCCAGGGTGACCCGGTTGCGCAACAAGGTGCGCCGCAGACCCAACGCGTTCTCCGCGGCCCGCAAGGCAAGCTCCGGATGGTTGTTCTGCTCAGATAGATGCGCTAATACGATGTAAGATGCGCCTCCATCATAGTCTTTCTCGAAAAATTGAGCGAGAGAGTCGTTGGAAAGGTGGCCAACGCGGCTCATTACCCGCTGCTTCACCGACCAGGGATAGGGGCCAACCCGCAGCATTTCGAGGTCGTGATTGGACTCCAGCATGAGCACGTCGGAGTTGCGCAGGTTATCGCAGACGCTGGCCGGCATGTAGCCGAGATCGGTGGCAATGGCGATCTTCACGCCTTCCGCGCGGAAGGTGAAACCGACCGGATCGGCGGCATCGTGGGGAATGGTAAAAGGCGTTACGGTGACATCGCCGATCTGAAACGAACGGCCGGAAGAAAACAATTCCAGCTTCCTGAGCTTCGGCAACTCGCCGTTTTCATCGCGCAGCGCGCGCGCCCACGCCTGATGCGTGGCGCCGGTCATGAACACCGGCACATTCAGCTTTTTCGCCAGCGTGGCCAAACCGTAGATGTGATCGGAGTGCTCGTGGGTGATGAGAATGGCGGAAATGGTGCGCGGATCGAAGCCCGCGGACTTCAGGCGCTTGCAAGTCTCGCGGCAGGAGACCCCGGCATCTACCAGAATGCGCGCTTGCGAGCTTTCCACCAGCGCAGCGTTGCCGCGGCTTCCGCTGGCCAGCACTGAAACCGACACACCCATTCCCCGCAGCATATCGTTAGTAGCCGTGGAAGCGGGAGTAACTCTCTAGTTAAGCCATACTTTGGAGCGAGCGACCAGGGGAACGAGTGGAATCGATTTCAAAATGAGACGGAGTCCGTGAGCTTCACGCAAAAACCAACTCCCCGAACGCCTCGGGCACGTGAAAGTTGGGCTGGGTCGTAAGCGTCGGCTGCCAGGCCAGATAACGCCTCGGTTCTGCCTTTCCCTCGACCCGGTAGAAATTCGCTCGCCAGGATTGTCTCCAGTCAAAATTTGCGGTCAAGCATGGCATCGGAATTGCCAGTTCGGCGCTCCACATCCGCTTACCAGGATCCAGATGAACAGAACGCGTCAAGCCGCTTTTCAGGTCCTTCATGCCTCCTGGAAAAATGTCGAGGTCGATCCACATGCCGTTGGGGGCAACTTCAAATTCTTTATAGAATTTGGCTCCAGCCGCGTCCGGCGGCTGCAGGAAGGCTTCGGCGACATCGCGGTCCCACAGCTGGTCGCGGCGGCCGTTACGATCGGAATCTCCGAAGACGAACAGTTCCCGATACCGGCACACAAATCGGAGGTACAGCGCCGCTGGCGACCACAGGGTCCGCACTTCGGTCTCAAGCGCGGGATCCACACTGCCGCCTTGCCAATCGGCGCTGAAACGAACCGGTTCGGCGGATTGCCAGGCAGCGGCGGGCTGGGCGGCATCCAGTGCGACTGGATCCGAGATGCGCATTGCGGTGATGCAGGCGCGCGCTGGAGGCACCGTTCTTCCCACTTGAAGGACATTCTAGATGCAGCGTGAATATCTTCTATTGGCTGTTCCGAGTCCGGATGAGATTCTTTGCCCAACAGAAAAAGCCTCCTTGCGGAGGCTTTTTGCTGAGGAGGCTGCCGGGCATGCGGTCCCGGCATACTGGTGCGGCACAATTTCCGGGCGGGTCGGAGCCCGCCCCACCGATTCTGCTTACTGCGCCGGAGGAGGAGCGGGTGCGCTATTGCTACCCGACGCCAGTTGCTCCAGGTCGTTCTTCATCAGGCTGACTTCCACGCGGCCGCCGCTGGTGCGCTTCGGCTTTTCTTCCGAGCCGGTGGTCGGCATCGGAGCATTGCCCATGCCGAGAACATAGATCCGGTAAACCGGGATCTCATGGTTCTCAACCAGGTAGCGGACGACGGCATCGGCCATCTTGCGGGAAGTGGCAATAGCGGCCTGGCCGCGGCCGGAAGAGAAGCCCTGCACTTCCACGATGTATCCATGCTGGCCCTTCAACGGGGTCGCGAGGTCATCGAGGGCGGCCTTCGCATTCTTGCTGAGCATGGTCTGTCCCGGGCGGAAGCGGATTTCCGTCTGGTTGGTGGCCTTGTATTGGTCGATGTTGCTGACCACGCCTTCCACCGTAGTCAGGCGGGTGTTGGCCTGGGTAGCGGTCTGTTGAGCCTGGTTCGCCTTGTTGCCAGCATCGACGGCGTGCTGGTCGGCCTCATTGGCCTTGTTCGAGGCCATCTTGATGCCTTCCTGGGCGCGGCTGTCCACGTCCTTGATCATCTTCGAGTTCGAGGCAGTGAGCTCATCGAGTTCGTTGATGCGGTCGCGGATGGGCTGGGTCTGGCGCTGCACATACTTCTTGCGGGCAAAGGGATTCACCTTGCCCCAGAAGCCCTGGTGGCTTTCGTACTGCAGCGGGGCCTTGCCGGTAGCGCTGTCGCTGCTGCCGGTATTGCTGCTGGTGTTGCTGGGTTGAGAAGTGGTTTGCTGGGATGACTGGTCGCTCGTCGACGACTGCTGGGCAAGCGCCGGCAGAGCGAGTAAGAATGCGACGAACAACGCTACCACTGCGCGACTTTTCATTTTCGACATCCTCCGTGGAGGAGCTTTTCAGTTGCTCCCCACTGCACGCCTTGCGCGGGCGTGATCGCGATTTGGTGCGTCCCTGGAAAACGGGGCAGAGTCCGTGTGGGGCAGGCACTCTGGCCCGCCTACCTTAGAACCTGCTTGGCCAGCGCTGACGCTACGCTGGCGCGAAAAACTTGGCGTTTCGCCGGAAATCGCCGGAACCGCCTGAAAACTTTGGCGTTCCTGCACAATTCCTAAGATGCTGACGCCTGCTCTGACGTATATCAAGTGCCTTGCCAAACTGCGGCAAAGCCTAAGTTGTTGATTTCTTATGCATATTGTAGCGCGGGAGCAGAGTGGGAGGGGCATCGCGAGAGTAAATGATGGCGCAGTAGGTAAAAACTGCTAGGAGGACTTTGGTCACCTGTGGCGCGGGCGGCCGCGCCCGTGAGGGAGTTTCATTGCCCTCTCCTTCGCACAATTCATTGTCCTCTCCTTCGCACAAGATGGTCGAAATGGTTTGTCAACAGTGCTCCAGGGGCGGTTGACCATACCGGGGCTTGTGGTTCGCGGGCGAGGGCGCCCGCGCCACACGGCAAGCCTAGCCGCAGTGTTTTTCGTGCTGCTCGTGGATGTAGGGATCGGTCATGCCGGCGATGTAGTCACAGATGACTCGCGCCAGAGGCTCGGATTCCGCCTTCTCCTGATAGGCATGCGGAAGCTTTTCCGGGTGCTTCATCCAGAAAGCAAACAGATCGGTGATGACGCGTTCCGCCGCTTCTTTTTCCGGCTCCAGCGTCGGCGAATAGTAAAGATTCGCATAGAGAAATTGCTTGCTCTGGCTGCGTTCGAGTTCGGCTTCGGGGCTGAGGCTGGCGAGCCGCTGCGGGTGGGAGCGGATTTGCTTTAGGGTGACGGCGCAGCCCTCACTTGCGCGGACAAGAGTGTCCGCGCCACAGAGAGACTCAATCTGCGCGCGGGTGTTCTCGATCAGATCCGTGACCCAGCGGTCGAGGATGCGGCGCAGGACTTCGTTGAATTGCAGCTTTTTCGGCGCATGGGGATACAGGCGCTCCACCTCCTCGAACAGGCGCGCGAATATGGGGACGCCTTGCTTGATCTGATCCAAGGCCAGCAGGTGGGCTTCGTAGCCGTCGTCCAGGTCGGCGGTGTTATAGGCGAGTTCGTCGGTGATGTCGATGAGCTGGGCTTCCAGCGGCGGCCTCTGGTCGAGCAAGTACTCGGAAAGCTGCGGAAATTCGGCGGGGCTGTAATCGTGCGAGTGCTTGATAATGCCTTCGCGGACTTCGAAGGTCAGATTCAAACCCGCAAAGGCGGCATAACGAAGCTCGAAATCCTCGACGATGCGCAGGGCGTGCAGGTTGTGGTCAAAGAAGAACCCGTGCTGGCGCATGACGGCATCGAGGGTGCGCTCTCCGGCATGGCCAAAGGGCGGGTGACCAATGTCGTGAACCAGAGCCAGCGCCTCGACCAGGTCGACGTTGAGGCCCAATTGCGCGGCAATCGTGCGCGAGATTTGCGCGACTTCGATCGTGTGCGTCAGCCGGTTGCGGAAGTGGTCGGAGTAGCGGCGGGTGAAGACCTGGGTCTTCGCTTCCAGGCGCCGAAAGGCGCGGGAGTGGATGACGCGGTCGCGATCGCGCTGGAAATCGTTGCGGTAGGGATGAGGCGGTTCCGGATGGCGGCGGCCGAGGGAACGGCTGACCGCATAGGAAGCGAGCGATGGAATCATGGAATCATTGAATCACCGGATCATTGCCAGAGCAATGAAGCGATTCTCAACGATGGAATCCCTCGGCGATGCAATGACTCAATTACCGGCTACTTGTTTTCCGCCTGCTCCTTGGCCAGCTTGACCTTCGCCGATTCCAGCTTTTTCTGGACCTTCGCCAGATCTTCCTGGTCCACGTCCGGGGCCACGGTTCTGTTCCACTCCGCAACCGCGCGCTCCCAGTGGGTGGCGGCCAGGCGCAGGTGGCCAGTCTTCTGATACAGGTCGCCCAGGTGCTCCTGAACCGTGGGGTCCGCGCCCATCTGGTGCTGCGAAGCTTTCACCAGGTTATCCTCCGCGAGATCGTATTTGCCGAGCTTGAAATACGCCCAGCCGAGCGAGTCGAGATACGCTCCGTTGGCGGGTTCGATATCGACAGCTCTCTTGATGAGCGAGAGCGCCTCATCGAGCTTCGAAGCCGGACCATTATCGGCGAGCATGTAGCCAAAATAATTCAGAACCGTGGCATTATCGGGAGTCTGCTGGAGAATTTTGCGGAATAGCTCCTCCGCCTGATCGTATTTCTTCTGCCTCTCCCACGCGGAAGCGCGCATGAACTCGACTGTCTGCTTGTCCTCCGGCTTGGTGGAAAGCGCGGCGGCTTTATCGAGCGCGGCCTCTACATCGGGCCAGCGCTTCAGCCGGCTGTCGATGCTGGCCAGGTTGATGTAGACCTCGCGATCCGCCGGCGTCCCCTTGAGCATAGCTTTCAGCTGCTGGATCGCGGCTTCCGGCTGACCCACGTCCACCAGTTCATTGGCGTAGTAGAACTTCAGGTCGCGGTCATTGGGCAGCTTCTGGGTGGCCTCCTTCGCCGTATCCATCGCCTTCTGCCACTGCTTGGCCTGGCGGTAGGTATCGACGATCTCCTGGTAACCGCGCTTGGCGTATTCGTTGCCGAGCGGCAGCATTTTCGTGAAGGAGTCGAGCGCCATCTGCTCGTTATCCATGTCGCGATAGATAGTCCCGAGCCGCTCGAAAAAGATCGACCGGTTTTCGGCTTCTTCCGGCGTGTACTTGTTGTCCGGCTTCTCGGTGGTTTTCAACAGGTTCTGCATTTCCTGAATGGCATCGTCGTAGCGGCCCTGCGCCTGGTAAATTTCTGCCAGCTCGTAGGAGATCTGCTCCGAATCCTTGACCATGGACTCGGCTTTCTTCAGGTTCTGCAGCGCCAGATCCAGTTTCCCCTGCTTGCGATAGATTTCCGCGATGTGAACGATGGTGGCGGCGTCTTCGGGATTGGCGTCGGCAATGACCTTGTACTGCTGCAGCGCCTTTTCTGTCTGCCCGTCGTTTTGCAGCGCGTTGGCCAGTCCACGGATGGCGTCGAGGTTGTCGCGGTCGAGCGCGATCGCGTGCTGATAGGAGTCAATCGCCTTCTTGTAGTCTTTCTGCTGGTCGTAAGTTTCGCCGAGCATGGTATAGAGCTTGGCGGAACGGCTGGCTTCGGGAATCGACGCCAGGGTTTCAGCGGCTTTGGCGCTATTGCCTTCTTCGTCGTAGAGGCGCGCCAGTTCGGCCACAGCTTCTTCAGAATCCGGCGCCAGCTTGACCGCGGTCTTTACTTCGGCCTCCGCCTTCGGCATCTGGTTGTCGGCCTGGTAAAGATGGCCGAGCATAATGTGATCATCGGAGCTGTTGGGATCGAGTTTTACGATCTCCTCGTACTGCTGGATGGCAAGCTTCAATACGTTCTGCTGGCCGGTGCCGCCCTGCATATCGCCCAGGGACCGCAGGTAAATATGCCCGAGCAGGCGATGAGCTTCCAGATTGCGGGGATCGCGCTGCAGGATTTCCTGCGCCTCGTTGACGGCGTCGCGAATCCGCCCGGTGCGGGCATAGAGCTCGGCTAACCCGGAGCTCAGGTACTCGGAATCAGGGTCGGCCTGGAGCGCCAGGCGGTACTCCTCGATCGCTTTGCCCACCAGGTCGCTGCGGCCGTAAGTGGCCATCTCCTCTTCGTACATGTGGGCCATGGTGAAGTGATAGTAGGCGGCAGCCTTATCGACTTTATGAGGGACGGTTTCCGCCGGCTGGCTGGTCTTGGCTGGCGCCTGGGCCTGAGTAGACGAAGAGGGCTGCTGCGCCACCAGAATACAAGGAGGCAGCAGCAGGAGTGCGACGGATGCGATTTTCATGAAAGACCTTATGAACTCCTAGGGCGATTGGATGCTCAACCCTCGCGAGTGGGTGCTTGGACCATTCTATCAAGCGAGGGAAGCGCCCGGGGGACACGGCGGTAACGCTCCAATCGGGCGATCGGGTCATTGGGTGATCTGAAAATTACCGCGCCTGGACGTGTTCGAAAAACCGCGTCTTGCCCAGATTACCCGATGCGCCGATTACCAGATCACCCGATTTTTAGTGCCGGAAGTGGCGGACGCCGGTGAAGACCATGGCTAAGCCCAGGCGATCGGCAGCTTCGATGGCTTCCTGGTCGCGGACTGAGCCGCCGGGCTGAATAATGGCGGTCGCGCCAGCCTTGGCAATTTCTTCCACGCTGTCGGGAAATGGAAAGAAGGCATCGGAAGCGGCAACCGTCCCTTTCAGCGGCAGCACGGCTTTTTGTGCGCCGATGCGGCAGGACTCGACCCGGCTCATCTGGCCGGCGCCGACGCCAACCGTTTGCCCTTCGCGCGCGTACAAGATGGCATTGGACTTCACGTGCTTACAAACTTTCCAGGCGAATAGCAGGGCGCGGATTTCCTGCGGCGTGGGCGCGCGCTTGCTAACAACCTTAAGATCGGATTCTTTCAGCTGATGCAGATCTGCTTCCTGCGCCAGCATGCCTCCGGAAACATTTTTCATCACCCATTTCTGAGGATTGTGGGTGATTTCCACAAGCCGGAGGTTTTTCTTCCCCGCAAATTTCTCGACGGCGCCCGCCTCGAACGATGGCGCGCCGATCACTTCCAGGAAAAGCTTGACCATCTCTTCGGCGGCGGCAGCGTCGAGCGGGCGGTTGACCGCAATCACCCCTCCGAAAGCGGAGACGGGGTCGCACTCCAGCGCTTTTTTATATGCTTCCGCGAGAGTCTTGCCGGTTGCCGTGCCGCACGGATTGGTGTGCTTGATGATGGCGCAGACCGGCTCTTCGAATTCCTGGGCGAGGTCCCACGCCGCCTGCAGATCGACAATGTTGTTGTAGGAAAGATCTTTCCCGTGAATCTGGCGGGCATTGGCCACCCCGGTGCCCGAGCCATCTGTGTACATCGCGGCCTTCTGGTGCGGGTTCTCGCCGTACCGCAGGTCGGTCACTTTGTGGAACGACAGGCGGAGCGTGTCCGGAAAGCCTTGCCCTTTGTCCAGATGAAAGTCACCGTTCGCGCTAACGCGGTCGAGAGTGGAGGCGATAGCAGAGTCGTACGCCGCGGTCGTGGCAAAAGCTTTCTGCGCCAGACGCCACTTGGTTTCGGACGAGAGCGCCCCGCCGGATCGCGACATTTCTTCTGCGATCGCGTCGTAATCAGCGGGAGAGGTTACGACCGCGACATCCTGGAAATTCTTGGCGGCGGAGCGGATCATGGACGGTCCGCCGATATCGATATTCTCGATCAGTTCTTCGAAATGCACGCCTGCCTTGGCCGCCGTTTTCTCGAACGCGTACAGATTCACCACGATCATGTCGATGGGCTGGATTCCATGTTCTGCCACCGCGGCGCGGTGCGCGGGATCAGCGCGGCGGTGAAGAATTCCGCCATGAACCTTCGGATGAAGCGTCTTCACGCGGCCGTCCAGCATTTCAGGAAAACCGGTGATCTCGGAAATGTCTTTGACGGTAATGCCGGAATCGCGCAGCAGCTTGGCCGTGCCTCCGGTGGAGATGAGTTCGACGCCCAGGTTGACGAGTTTACGCGCGAAATCGGCCAGGCCGGACTTGTCGGTGACGCTGAGAATGGCACGCTGAATTTTTTGTGGCATGAGGGCCTCGGGGATGAGGATGGCTGAGGGGTCAGCAGGAAATTTTATCAGGAAGAAGGATTGAAGCACGGTCCCAGAAGGGCGGCTTCGGGCCTCAGGCGCCAGGCTTCAGGATCGGTGATGGGGAACGATTGCTCGACGAAGCCGCTTCTCTATCTACTACACCTTGGCCCGCGCCCGCAGCTTCACTTTGCCGTCCTGCACTTCGACGATGTACTCGACGCGCGGGCAGCCGTGCTGCTTGCGGATTTCACTGGTTTTCTTTTCGACAAAGGACTTGAAGCTGTCGAGGGAGCCCGAAACTGTTTCGCCGGTCTTCTTCTTGGCATCAGTGAAGGCCGCGAAGAGCTTCTCGACCTTATCCCCTTCTGCCGTCGGGTCGGCGCAGTGGACGACGAATGGCTGGTCCGCACTGGTTGCCGCAGCGGCACCGTGGTTCAGGCCATAGACCTTATGAGTCTGCTGATGCTCTTCTTCGCGCACCCCTTGCACCGATAACAGCGCGTCCTGGGGACGGCGATAGCCTTCTTCGCGGATGCGGGATTTCTTGCGCCAGAGATCGCTGTAGATGGCGTAACGCTGCGCGATTTCGTTGTAGCGGAAGCGCTGGCTGAAACTCATGCGCCCACCGTCGGAAAATTTGCGCAGCAGCGTCAACACCTTCCATTCGAGATCGGAAGGCGGCTTCTTCTGCGGATTGCTGAAGAAGACTTCGTACTCGATTTTCAGGCGGCGCAGGTGCGACTCGAGAAGATTCAATTCTTCGTCGATGGTCATGAGTTCACCAGTATTTAAGTCTAGGGGAGACTGGGCACAGCGGGGAGGTACCGGGCGGACACGGAGGGGATGGAACGAAAGTAAGCAGTTTCAGTTTTCGGCTCCCGCTGTGGGCCTCCGCTGTTCGCTTACGCTCCTCCCTGGACCCGGAGGTATACTGCCGGGCGTCGGGCGACCTCGGAGCAGCGATGAACCCGCTCATTGAACTTCTTCAAAAAACGGACGGCGCCCTCTTCGTCAACCAAGACGGCCTGGAAGATCGCCTGGAATTGTTGCCGCCGCTGGCGGGCGAAGAACTTAATCAGTTTGAAGCCAGCCTGCCTTGTCCAATTCCAGAAGACATGCGTGAACTGCTCGCCTTCGCGCGGGGTTTCAAGATTGGCGGCGGGCTAGAGGAAATCTCGTTTTACGATTTGGAAGGAATAGGACTAGAAGAAATTTTTCCTCGTGCTGTTTCCCTCGCGGCCGATGGGTTCGGAAACTATTGGGTGGTGGATCTGACCAGCGAGTCCCGCTCGTGGGGGCCGATCTTCTACGCTTGTCACGATGCTCCCGTGATCGTCTTTCAGACCGACAGCCTGCTGCATTTTGTGCAAGAGGCCATTCGCTTCGGGAACAAACCCTGGAAAAGCGAGATCAATGACGTCCATGAGGGGTTGAGCACGCGAATTTGGCGCGACAATCCCAACGTGCTGAGCTTTGAGTCCTGCATCGCCAGCCAGGACCCCGATCTCCGCGATTTTGCGCAGTCGCTAAACGAAAAATGGGAGTTCATCGACCTGCGAAACCCCAAACTGGGCGAGGGCTTTTCCTGGGGCCGCTATGGACCGAAGACCCGGACAAAGAGGTTCGGGGAGAAGAGGATTTTTGCCTGCGAAAAGAGAAGCTTGGGCAGACGCTTCCTCGACGTGTTCAGTTGAAGCCAGGGCTAACAGGAATGGTTTTTATTTCGTCGCCATTTTTCTTACCATGGCGATGACCAGCTTGCGATCGCTGTCGTTCAGATTGGAAGAGTAGCGGCGGATCTGGGTCAGGAAACGGAGTTCGTCGTCGGAAAGCTGGGGCAGGACTTTAGATCCGTTGCTGTTTCCGGGTTCCGCGAAAAAGTGCGACAGCGGAAGTTCCATCGCGCCCGCGATCTTGGACAGCGTGTCGAGCGAAGGCACCGTGTGGCCGTTCTCGACGCGCGAAAGATAGCAACGGAGCAGGCCGGTGCGTTTTTCGATGTCGCCCTGCGACATCCCTTTCTGCAATCTGAAATTTCTGATTGTGTCGCCGATGTTCATTGCGAAGGAGTCACTGCATAGTAACCAGAGTAGTATCTTCTGGCAAGAGAAAAGTTATGTTAGCCGCAACGGCTCTGCATTTTTTTTCTCTCCCGGGATAAATGCCTTAGCCAGCGCGGCGTACGCGAGATTTCGCAACCGGCAACTTTAACCATTTCGCGAAAAATTTGCGCCCGGACGTGATCGGCGTCCTACCTCTTTAACGCGGCGGCCAGGAATGCGACAGTTTTATTCCATGCGTCTTCGGCGTCCTGCGGGCGATAGCCGTCCTTGTTATTAGGATTTTCGAAGGCGTGACCGGCATCGGGATAAATCGTGACCTCAATCTTCTTGCCCAGGGCTTTCATCTGCTGTTCGAACTTGCGAACGTCGTCGGGAGTGATGCCGCGGTCCTGCGCGCCGAAAAGGCCGAGGATGGGTGCGTTGATTTTCTTCAATTCGACCGGATCGGTGGCGAGGTGCCCGTAGTTGATGACATCCGCGGCGAGCGTGGGCTCGAGCAGAGCGATATCCAGAGAGTACCCGCCGCCCATGCACCATCCAATCGCTCCGATCTTGTCCTTCTTCACGTTGGATTGTGATTGCAGATATTGGAAGGCGGCCTGGAGGTCGCGCTTGGCGCGGTCTTCCGGCACTCCGCGCATGATCTCGTGCGCCTCTTCGGGAGTGCCGGCGACCTTGCCGCGATACAGGTCGATCGCGAGTGCCGCGTAGCCCTGGTCGGCGAGCTTGGAGGCTTGTTCCTTGACCCAGTCGTTCAGCCCCCACCATTCGTGGATCACGATGAGGCCGGGGAAGGGGCCTTTCCCCTTCGGTGTGTACAGCAAGGCGTGGACGCTGTCGGAACCGCTCTTGTAGGTGATGTCTTTCGGGGTGGCAGCGAAGATTGGGAGGCTGATGGCCAAGAGCGCGAAGAAAATGAGAACCAGTTTGTACATACGCACCTCTTTAAGTACGCGAAATTTAGTCAGTGGCGTGACTGGATGACTTCGATCCATCATTCACACAGCGTTCTCCCGCGGACTACTTAAACATCGCCGGTTTGGCGCGCTCACGAATTTTCTGCCCCGACACCAGGGTGCGGGGTAAATGCCGATCACTGGGCTCACAATGGCAACTCCATATATAGCGCACCTTCGATGGGGTTCGCGCGATACGGCTCGATTTCGCGGAAGCCGAGTCTGCGATACATCGCGACGGCTTCACGCATCCTGGGCTCGACGGTGTCGAGACGCAATTGTTTGTAGCCAATCGCGCGAGCTTCGGCGATGATCCGCGCGGCCAGAAATTTGCCCAGGCCCTTGCCGCGAAACTGCGGCCGCACGTACAGGCGCTTCATTTCGCAAACTTCCGGCGAGAGCGGATGCAGGGCGACGCAAGCGGCGGGACTCTCGGCGCTGCTGGCCAGCAACAGCCGGCCTTGTGGTGGAGCGTAGTCGCCGGGAAGGCCTGCAAGTTCCTGATCGAAACTCTGGAAACAGAGACTGAATCCGAGCGAGTTGGCGTACTCGAGGAAGAGTTCGCGGATGGCGGCGAGTTGTTGCGGCGATTCGGCTGGTTGAACCTCGAAGTCATTGACCACCGAGGGCACAGAGATCACAGAGGAATTTCTAACCAAACCGGAAGATTCTTGTTTCATGGGTTGTGCACCTGTGTGGACTCCGTGTCCACCGCGGGTGAAGCGGTTTCTATCCCATCAGCATCCCGCCGTTCACGTTCAGCACGTGGCCGGTGATGTAGGCAGCTTCATCGGACGCCAAGAAAGCCACGCAGTTTGCGACCTCATCCGCCATGCCTACCCGGCCCAGCGGAATCATCTTCAGCGCGCTCTGTTTTAACTCATCCGAAAGCGCAGACGTCATCGCCGTCTCGATAAACCCCGGCGCAACCGCATTGCAGGTGATGTTGCGCGAGCCGACTTCCCGGGCAATGGCCATGGTGAATCCGATCAGGCCGGCTTTGGAAGCCGCGTAGTTTGCTTGTCCCGCCTGGCCCATCTGCCCAAATACGGATGTGATGTTGATGATGCGTCCCCAGCGCTGCTTCAGCATGGAGCCAATTGCCTGTTGCGCGCAGAGATAGGCGGAGGTGAGATTCGTGTTGATCACCACGTCCCAGTCTTCCCGCTTCATGCGCATGAGCAGTTGGTCGCGGGTGATGCCGGCGTTGTTGACCAGGATGTCGATCTTGCCGAGCTCGGCGATCACCGACTTGAACGCTGACTTGATTTGCGCTTCGTCCTGCATGTCGGCGGGGAATACGCGGGCACTCGCGCCAATCGCCTGCGCCGCCTCTTCCAGTTTTGATTGATTGCGGGCGACCAGGGCGACGCTGGCGCCACATTTGGCCAGCTTCTCGGCGCAGGCGCGGCCGATGCCCTGGGAGGCACCGGTGATCAAGGCTACTCGTCCGGAGAGGTTCATATGGTTTCGGGCTATCGATATTTTGCCGCTTCGCGGCTTTGGACCTTTGCCGGTACAGCGGTTTCAGATCGCGGGCGATTAGGCAACTGCGCGAAAATTATAACTGCACTGGGGCGGTGACGTTGTCTTCCTGGTGCTGGCGGATTTCCTGGCGGAAAAGATAGCGCAAGATGGGCGGCGCGAGAATTGTGGTGACGGCGGTCATGAGCACGACGATCGCGTAAGCGGATTGGCTCACGATGCGCGATTGCAGGCCTACTAAAGCCACGATGAGCGCCACCTCGCCACGCGGCATCATGCCCGTGCCAACTTGAAGCACTTGCCGCCAGCCCTGGCCAATGACGGGCAACCCGCAGCCGATGAGTTTCGAAACGATGGCCAGCAACGAGATTATGCCCGCGTCAATGAGCAGGCTGCCGTGGAAGACAGACAGATTCAGGCGCGAGCCAATGGTGAAAAAGAAAAAGGGCGCCAGGAACTCCGTGATTCCAGCGACCCGCGAGAACAGATGCCATTCCGGCGCATAATCAGCGAAGACGAGCCCCGCGAAGAAAGCGCCGATGATCGCTGCCATACCGATTTTCGCGGCCAGCCATGACAGCAGCAGGCAGATCGCCAGGGCGACGACAAGCGACGCGTTCTGCATGGACAGATGGGTCACGCCGGGCTCGATGCGGCGCACAATTCGGGGGGCAACGAACATCATGAACAAGGCAAAACCGGTTGCTTCACCAATCAGGATGCCAATATGCAGCCAATTCACTCCGCCGGAAGCAAGGCCGCCAACCAGGGCCAGCATGACCATGCCCAGAATGTCGTCGAACACCGCCGCGCCGAGGATGATCTTCGCCGTTTCCGTGGAGAGCAGGTGCAGGTCGGCGAAGACTCGCGCCGTGATGCCCACGCTGGTCGCCACCATAGCAGCGCCCACAAACACGGCTTCGCTGTTGTAGTCGCCGCGCAGCTTCATGTACGCGAAACCGAGAACGAAAGGCACGACCACTCCGGCAACCGCGACGCGCATGGATTTCCCGCCAATGCGGATCAGTTCGCCGGGGCTGGTCTCCAGGCCAGCGCTGAACAGAACGAAAATTGCCCCAAGTTCCGCGACCGAATGCACGGTGTTGCTGGTGGGAATCCAGCCCAAAGCGTAGGGACCGAATACTGCTCCGGCCAGAATCTCGCCCAGCACCGATGGCAAGTTCATGCGCTCGAAAATCTCGCCGATGGCCTTGGCAGTGACGAATATCGCGAAGAGCTCGAGCAGCAACTGCTCGGGACCGGTGGAAATTGCACTTCCCATTCTTCATGGAGCATATGGGAAGGGTGAACCTCACGCAACAAAACTCGTGAGCTGGATTCTGCCGCTCCGGGCTTGTCCAGAGCGGGTTGTCAAGCTTTTTTTAGCGGCCAGATCAGAACCTGCAGCTGCTTGGAAAAGTGCAGCAGCGGAGGAATTTCGGGCAGCTTGACGCGAGCCGCAGCAGCCATGGAGTTGCTTGTGATCTGGGCATCGGCATCCTGCAACGGCCATTGCTCGTGGTGGATTTCGGCGCGGTAGACGGTGCCCTGGGCGACGGTGTAGAGACAGTAACGCTCGCTGAGCCAATGATCGAGATTCCCCGGCGCGCGCAGCTGGACAGGTCTAATCGGCCGGTACTGTGCTTCGAGTTGCGCGGGATTGGCTTCTCTAGCCGAAGCGTAGTGAAAACCGCCGTCGTGAGCTTGAACCTTCATGCGCGCAAAGAAATATGGCAGGCGGTAAGTGGCGCGCGCGGCCCATACCGCCGGCCGGTTCGCCGCATCCAGGCTGAAAAAGAAAACGCCGGCTTTGCCGCCATAGGTCACGTAGGTGCGAACGTTCAGCTCAGGAAATGCGGAGAGGCCGGGCAGCGCCGGGATCCAGCGCGGGCGCACGCCTGTCATGTGGAACGGAGTGACCGCGATCCAGCAGAGGCCGTCGAAGGTGTCGAGCGGCAACTCGGGCGGGACCAGCGGCCGCATGACCTCCGGCGCGATGGGCCAGTGTGCGAACAGCAGATCGTTCCAGGTCTGCTCCATGATCCAGGGTCCGGAGGGCAGGGGCCACGGGCGGTGCGCGACGTGCTGGAGTGCGGGGTGCACGAACCTGGATGTTAGCACTTGCCCTGGCTTCTCCCGCAATCTCGCGGCGCAGTAACCGGGAACCGCAGATTTCTCCACCGGGACGTCCATTAAGCCCCGGCTGAATCCTGAAGGATTGCTGCATGTAGTTCCGGCTCTTGTGGTTTTAGGGAGAAAACCCCACATCTCTCCCAGGTAATCCAATGAGCACACGAAAAGGAGGAGTGTCTATGACGAAGACATTCTTGTTCGGTTTAGTGCTCCTCGTATCGGCTGCATGGCTACAGGCGCAAAACCAATACCCGCAGCCAGGCTCCAGCCACGCCGGAGCCAGTTCCCAGACCACCGTGCGCGGTTGTTTGCAGGGCTCGGATGGGAACTATACCTTAACCGCCAGCAACGGAAAAACCTATCAACTTCAGGGCGATACCTCGAAGCTGAGCGCTCATGTCGGACATGAGGTTCAGATCACCGGAACGAAAGCGTCCGCGGCGTCGAGTACTGCTGCTCCCGCCGGCACACCGCCTGCAGGAACCGAAGAATCCACGCTCACGGTGGAGAAGATGAAGCATATCTCCGCAACCTGCAAATCCGCCAGCGCCAAGTAAGGAGGCTGAGCGCACACTCGGGCAGATAGAAGTTTTCCCAGTTAACGCCGCCAGCGCCAGCGGCTATTTTTTTGTCGGACCTGTGATGTTTTCCCGTCGAGGCCTGCGATTGCGATCAGGAACTACACAGCGCAGGCGAGCGGTCCCTCGCATTGGCTACTCCTGCCGCACCTGGCCGTAGTTGAGCACGCTTACGATGAAAACGCCGCCAACGATGTTGCCGACCGTGGCGGGCAGAAGCCAGTGCAGATAGCCTCCTGGCGAAACTGCGCCGGCCAGCATGGCGGACAGAATTTCGCAGCTGGTGACGATGCAGTGAGCGAAGTGGCCGACGCCCACAATGAACGTCAGTAGCCAGATCATGGCCACCTGTCCGATGGTCCAGTGACTGGCGGTGACCATCCACGCGACCAGCGCGATGAGCCATCCACCGATGACGCCGCTCCAGAAAAAATGCGGGAACGTGCCCTGGGCCGCGTCATGGCCGAGCAACACCAGCTTGGCGGAGATCTCCGGCTTCAACGCCGTGGTTTGCATGACAAGCGCGGCAAACGTCAGCGCTCCGAAAACGTTGGACACGAACACCACAACCCATAAACGCAGGGTGTCGAGCAAGTGCCGGCGCTCGTCGAGCACGAGCACCACGGGATAGAGCGTGTTCTCTGTAAATAGCTGCTGCCGGCCAATGATGACCGCGATAAATCCGACAGGGTAAATGAAGTAGGCGAGCAGTTGCTGCCATCCGCCATCGCCGAGCAGCGCGCGCACGGAAGCCACGCCAATCGCGGTTAACCCGAGCGTAATGCCGGCTGCGAAACCGGAAACCGCGAGGCTGCGCCAGGAGCGCCGTAATTCGGAGCGGGCATTGTCGGTGGCAGCGTCGAAAATTTCGTGGGCCGTCAGTCGCTGTGTGTCAACCGAGGTTTCTTCCTTTTGCGGCATCGTTGTTGGATTCGCGCGTGCCCGCGATCGTTGGCGCGGCATTCGTGTAGCGCGAGCACTTACGTCCATGTAGTCGCAGTGAACGGTAGAATGGCAAGGTGAGCTCTGCCGCAACATCGGCGTCCGTGCCAATGGATAAGCCCTGGCGCAAGTTCAGCCTTCGCGAGCGGTTTCTCCTGTGGCTGATCACCTGGGCGGGGTACATTGCCATCCGCCTGCTGGGGCCAACTATTCGCTTTTCCATTTCCTGGGAAGGCGATGAGCCTAAGAGCCTGGCCCAGCGGCCTTATGTTTATTCCTTCTGGCACAACTGCATGATCCCGGCCATGTACTGGTGCCGCGACCTGCAAGTCCGGGTCATGAGCAGCGACAGCTTCGACGGCGAGTACACCGGCCGCATCATGCAGAAATTCGGGTTCGTCAAAGTGCGCGGATCGAGTTCGAAGGGCGCGGTACGGGCGCTGCTGGGGATGCGGCGCGCCTTGGAAGAAGGCTGGACGGTGGCGTTCACCATCGACGGCCCCAAGGGTCCCCGCTATGTGGCAAAGCCTGGGCCAGTGGTGCTGGCGCGCAGCACCGGCGCGCCCATGGTGGTGTTTCACATTGCCCTCCAGCGCGCCTGGGTGCTGAACACCTGGGACCGCTGCATGATCCCGAAACCGTTTTCGCGGGCGTTGATGCGCATCAGCCAGGCAATTCCGGTGCCGCCCGGTGGAGACGACGAGCAGTATCACCGGGAGCTACAAGCGGCGTTGGACCGGGTGAGAATTTTTGCCGAGGAGA
This sequence comes from Terriglobales bacterium, assembly GCA_036376415.1. Classification (GTDB taxonomy): domain Bacteria; phylum Acidobacteriota; class Terriglobia; order Terriglobales; family Acidobacteriaceae; genus Gp1-AA145. Next base: position 174,007 of record DASVAJ010000027.1, on the reverse strand, counting down.
ACATCGAAAAGGCAGGCACGGCAGAGTTTCCGGTGGGGAGCAGCAACCAGGATGAGCATTGAGGCTTGAATCATTTTGAATCATTGGACAGCGCTCTGCACCGGTTAAACTTGCGCACTTTGCGATCTTTGCGATCTGGAGCTTTTAACCGCAAAGTGTGCAAAGAACTGCCGCAAAGCGCGCAAAGAAAACGACCAGCCGCCACCTTTGGTTCTCATTTCGAGCGCAGTCGAGAAACCTGCTTCAGTGCCGGGATGGCGGAACAGCAGGTTCCTCCACTAGGCAGCGGCGCGCTTCACTTCTTATTCTGCTCCGCTCGGAATGACAAATTTCACGTTGGTGCCGGTTGGGTTCGTGGCCTCGATTATGAATGAACTTCAAATTCCAGTCTTGCCGGGGCGGCACGTTCGTCTGGAGCCGCTTGAACATCGCCACGTAGACGGGTTGGTTGCGGCGTCGTGCGGTGATCCCGAGCTATACCGCTGGAGTCCGGTGCCGCAGGGGAAGGCTGCATGCACCCAATACGTCGAAACCGCGCTGGCCTGGAAAGACGCGGGCACGGCGGTGCCGTTTGCGATTGTGCGGTTGAGCGACTTGGCGGTGATCGGCTCCACGCGGTTCTGGAACATTGAGCGTTGGGCATGGCCTGTGGGGCATAGGTTCCATGGGAGAAGCACGCCGGACGCGTGTGAAATCGGATACACATGGCTGGCGAAGTCTGCGATTCGGACAGCGGCCAACAGCGAAGCAAAATTCCTGATGTTGAAGCATGCCTTCGAGAGCTGGCAGGTGCTGCGGGTGTGCTTTCATACCGATTCGCGAAATGAACGTTCCCGCGCGGCGTTGCAGCGCATTGGCGCGAAGTTTGAAGGCGTGCTTCGCGCGCACCGCATGGCCGCGGATTGTATCCCCCGGGACTCCCTGCGCTTTTCGATTATTGCCGCGGAGTGGGCTGGGGTGAAGGACGGGCTCTTGCGGCGGCTGAAAACTGGGGCAAGCCAGAATTCAGAAGCCGGAATGCCAGGCTGAGATTGCAGATTTTTAATTTCAGGATTGCAGATTCAGCGCCCTGCGTCGAGCATAGTGAATCAAATCTGCAAAGCACCCCCTTCTGCCTTCTTCCTCCCGACTTCCTGTTAGAATTTTCCTTCGCTTAACTGAAAGCTCATGCCTGCAACCATTCTGGATGGAAACAAGATCGCTGCTGAAATACGCGCGGAGGCTGCGGCTGCGGCGCGCTCGATGGCAGCCCGGGGAACTCAGCCGGGGCTGGCCGTGGTGCTGGTGGGGAACAATCCGGCATCGGAAATTTACGTTCGGGGAAAGGTGAAGAGCTGCGAGGAAGTCGGCATCTATAGCGAGAAGCACACGCCTGCGGAGAGCGCGACCACCCAGGAACTGCTGGCGCTGATCGAAGATCTGAACCGGCGGGACGAGATCGACGGGATTCTCGTGCAGCTCCCGCTGCCGCGGCAGGTGGATTCGAAGACGGTGCTGTTGGCCGTGGATCCTGCCAAAGACGTGGACGGCTTTCATCCGATGAACGTGGGATTTCTATCCACGCAGCGGCCGGGACTGGTGCCATGCACCCCGGCCGGAATTATGGAAATGCTGCAGCGAAGCGGGATTGCCATTGCGGGCCAGGAAGCGGTCATCGTGGGACGCAGCGATATTGTGGGCAAACCCATGGCCATGCTGCTCCTGAATTCCAACGCGACCGTGACGGTCTGTCATTCGAAGACTCGCGACCTGGCTGGCGTATGCCGCCGGGCGGACATTCTGGTGGCCGCAATTGGCCGCGCCGGGTTGGTGACGCGGGATTTTGTCAGGCCAGGTGCCACGGTCGTCGACGTGGGCATGAACCGTGTGACCGATCCGGCGGAGTTCACGCGGCTGTTTGCGGGGAATGCCAAACGCGAAGAAACCTTCCGCGCCAAGGGATCGGTGCTGGTGGGGGATGTGCATCCCGAGGTAGCCGAAATTGCCGGCGCAATGACTCCGGTGCCAGGCGGGGTGGGTCCCCTGACCATCGCCATGCTGATGGCCAACACGGTAAAAGCGGCAAAGATGCGACGCGCTAGTGCAGTGGCGGTGGCTTAGCAGACATCGCGGTCAGTGGTGAATCGAGGTCACGATGCTCAAAATCGGACTTACCGGCGGTATCGCTTCGGGAAAATCCCTGGTCAGCCAGATGTTCACCGATCTGGGAGCGCATACTATCGACGCCGACCAAATCGCGCATGAGCTGATGAAGCCCGGCGAGCCGGCCTACGACGAAGTGGTGCGGGCATTCGGGAGCGACATCCTGAATGCCGACAAAAGCGTGAATCGCGGCAAGCTGGCCGAAATCGCTTTCGACAAACGCCGCCCGCGTATCTACGAGCTGAACCGCATCATGCATCCGGGAGTGATTCAGCGTTACGAAGCGTGGATGGACGAAATCGGGCGGCGCGAGCCGGACGCCATTGTCATTCTCGAAGCAGCCCTGGTGCTCGAAGCCGGGCTGCGCAAGCGGTTCGACCGCATCATCGTCGTCACCTGCAAGCAGCAGCAGCGAGTCGAACGATGGGCGCAGAGATTCAATCTCGACCCGGAGACCGCGAAGGTGGAAGTGACCCGCCGAATGATGGCGCAAGCTCCGGACGAGGCCAAGATTCAGGCTGCCGACCACGTCATCGACAACAGCGGGTCGGTCGAGGACACCCGCAAACAGGTGGAAAGCGTTTTCGGCGAGCTGAAAAATCAAGCTCGGGCCCGCACCGCCTGAGATCCTTCGTTTCGGGACAGAAGCACGGAAAAAATTCCGGTCCGTGCGGCTTGGGGATTGGTCGATTTCTGCTCGCGCCCGGTGGAATCTTTGTCACCTTGGCCGTCGTCACCTGCTATCGCTTCTTACGGGCGCTCGTTCGCGCGCATTCATTCTGCTTTTTCATGTTTTCTCCGGGCCTGGGACTCTGTGGTGAGCCCGTCCGTTACTTTGCGACTCCTGGCGTAAGCGCGTAGCATCTAAATCAGTTAGCCATGCAGGTCACAACCGCAGTATCGGACCTGGCGCCGAAGCTCGCGTTCAGCGAGATTCTGAGCTTTGCCTACGATACTTTTTGCAGCAACAAAATGCGGTTTATTCTCACCAGCCTGGGCATGGTGATTGGGACCGCGTCGTTGATCCTGGTGGTGACCGTGGGCTTGACGGGCAAGCAGTACGTGCTCAATCTCATTCAGGGAATTGGCGCCAATCTCATTTATGCGGAGTACGAAGGGGGAGCGCAGCGCATTACCAACACCGCTCCTGATCCGCTCACGGTCGACGATGTCACCGATGTGCGGGAGCAGGTCCCGGGCATCGTCACCGCCTCTCCTGTGATTGACCTGAATGAGCGCGTTCCCGTCGGCAACGGCAAAGAACGCGACTTGCAGATTCTCGGGACCTATCCGGAATACCGCGCCGTGCGCAACCTGGTCGTGGTTTCGGGTCGCTTTTTCGATGGCGAAGACGAGCAGGCGCACAACAAAGTCGGCCTGATCACCGAGAAGCTGGCCAACGAACTTTATGGCTCCCCGGATGCTGCCGTTGGCAAGGTCATTCATCTCAGCCATCTTCCCTTCACCATCATCGGGACGTTTCGCGAGCGCGTGAACACGTTCGGCGAAACCGAGGTGACCACCAACACTTTTGTGATTCCCTTTAGCGTGTCCCGGTATTTCACCGACAAGCCGAACGTAAAGCTGATCTACTTCTCGGTCGCCGACGCATCGATGGTCGAGCCGGTCACGGAGCAGATTCGGCGTGTGATTCAATCGCGGCACCGCTCGGAATCGGTCTACAACGTGACCAATCTGACGCAACTGGTGAAGGTCGCGGAGCAAGCGGCCAACGCCCTCACCCTGATGCTCCTGGGAGTGGCCGCCATTGTGCTGTTGGTCAGCGGAATCGGGATCATGAACATCATGCTGGCGACGGTGAGCGCGCGCATTCGCGAGATTGGCATTCGCAAGGCTTTGGGCGCTACCAACCGCGAGATTCGCTTTCAGTTCTTATCCGAGGCGATTCTTATTTCCATTGGCGGCGGGCTGATCGGCGTGGTAATCGGTCTGGCGATCCCTTACTCGGTGCGCTTCTTGAGCGAATACCGCATTCCCATCTCCGGGCTTTCCGCAATTGTTGCCATCGTGGTTTCGTCGCTGGTCGGCATTCTGTTTGGCACCGTGCCGGCAGCGCGCGCCGCCAAACTGGATCCAGTCGAGAGCCTACGTTACGAGTAGTTCTTCCAGTTCGCGCTCCTCGGCGTGGCGAGCCTTCTCCGCGCTTGCTTGCCGCATGGAAGTTAGCGCGAACGCAATCAGAATCACGAAGAACGGATCGAGGGGACGGCGGTAGTACGCTTCGGGGCTGGTGATGTAGTACACCGCGGGAAACGAGAAGAGCACGAGCGCATAGGGCAGGACGCGTTGCAAACTCCAACGCAAAGCGCGCCACAAACCAATCAGGGCGAGCAGGGTCGCGGATGTGCAAAAGAAAATGTTGGGCACGTCCAAGGGTTCCTGGCGCAAATACTCACGATTGAAGCTCCAATAACCCGTCCAAATGAATACCATTCGGCGGAAAGTCGTCCATGCATACCATCCCCGGTGCGCCGCGATGGACTCCAACGCCTGCCGCTTCTCTTTAGCCATGTAGCCCAGTTCGCCGAGCCTCTGGAACTGCTGCCACTCGTCCGGGTTGTGCCATGGTCCGAGTTCGTATTGCGCCCAGTGGTTCGTACTTCCCTTAGTGCCGAGGCGCAGGACCATCCCCATATTGTCCCGGAACGGAATGAATTTGTGGAAGACCGCGTAGTTGCGGACGAACCAGGGCGAGACGGCGAGGGCCAGTGTGAGCAACGTGGCCGCTGAGGGCGCTAGCCAGTTGCGCCCCTGGCGATGCAGGCGGTAGCAGATCCAGGCGCCCCAGAACGGCAGTACGGCTAAAACCGTGGGACTGGTCAGAGCCGCCAAGCCCCACAGCGCGCCGAAGCCGATCCAGGCACGGAGCTTTGCGGGTTCATCCTCAAGTCGAAGTCCCAGCAGAAAGATGCAACTGAGGAGAAGCGTGGCCAGCCAAGTCTCCCAAAGACGCTCCATGGGAAAGTAGATGGCATAGGGGAAACCCACCCAGATCCAGCCCGCCCACTTGGCCGTGCGCTCTCCAAACGTTCGTTTCGCAATGAGAAAAATAGGAATGCAGGTGACTGCGGAAATGAGAGCGTTGAAGGTGAGGAGCGCGATGGCGGAGGCGGCGCTGTAAACTCCAAACGCTTTAAAAAATCCTGCGACGATGTACGGATAAACCGGGGTCATCCAGGCTGTTGGGCCGGTATCGCTGAAGAGCGGGCTGGCAAAGCCGTGGCCCTGAACGATGGAGCGGGCGATTCTGCCGGCTTCGTAGCCAAAGCGCCAGTGGTCACGCTCGGGTGTGAGTTGTTCGCCGATGAGAAACGGCATCACGGCCATGCGGATCAAAAACGCGGCGAGCACCATCCAGAACTCAGGACGGCGAAGGAAAGTCTGCTTTCTATACCTAAGTCTGAGGCGAGATTCCTGGAGTTCTGCAACGGCCGTGGCCGACAAAAATTCCTCCCCTTGTGAAAGCGGCGGACCCTACCTTACTTGGAATGTTTGCAATGGTTTATACGGCAGCGCGAGACTGAAGTCAAACGAAATGGTTTCAAGGGCATGACGGGCGGATCGATAAGGGGAAAACATCCCCTGGGCGTGAATAGGCGTAAACAAGTTTGCTATGAGGTGTGGTAAAGGGTGAGGAAGTCCAGAGACAAGAACGCCGGGCTGGTTGGCCCGGCTCTTTCCTTGTTCTTACATCTGTGAGGAGCGACCTGTTCAGTGCGTCCTCGCGGATCTTTTTAAATCTTTGTCACCGCTACGGCCCGGAGCGCCTTACATCACCAGCGCAAGGTTCTCCAGTTCCTGCTGCAAGACCGGCAGCGCGCAACCGGCCATTTCTACCCGGCTGACGGCGTCACGAGCCGCCTGCGGTGAAACCCCATATCCGCGCCCCATCAGGAAAATCTGTACCAGTTCGGCGGCTTCACGAGAATCAGCCAAACCGCCTTGCAGCAAGTCGTTCCGCAACGCGGTTAATTCTGTGGTCGAAAATCTCTCTCTCATAGGTCACCTCCGACCCTGACCACTTCTTAGCTCATTAGACTCAGCTGCAACCTATTTTGTTGCATGCAATTTCTGGGCCTAACTTCGGGTTCTTCCGGTAGTTCCATCGGAAGAATCCTTCATTCATGTAAACCCTTCTACATCAGTGAAGTTGCATCTTTGATATCGGCAGGAATGGCACAGGACTTGATGGGGTGACCGACGAACTATCGTCTCAGCACTGACACAAATTGTCATAGTGGGACGGAGGTGAGACGAGAAGCGGTCCATGCCCTGCACGCCGAAATCTGCAACTGAGCCGCAAGCCCCGGAGCCGGAAGCCTGGAGCCCGAAAGCCGGCTCTTTGCCTTACAATCTCCCCATGATTTCCAAAGACCTTCTCGACATCCTGGTTTGCCCTGCCTGCAAGAAGCCCCTCGTCATGAAGGACAACGGGGAGAGCTTGAAGTGCGGGGAATGCCATCGCGTCTACCCCATCCGCGACGACATTCCGGTCCTGCTGGTGGACGAAGCAGTAATCGAGCCGTGATCGAGAGTGCACGCCTGCGAAGAGCCCTCGACCTTGGGGCTTTCGACGATAAGCTTTAACCACAGCAGGGATGGCAGGAAAACCCAAGGCGCGGTTTGATTTCGCTATCCGACGGGACTAGCATCATCTACGGCATTCGTGGCGTGCTCGAACTCAGCCCTACTTAGGAGGTCCCTCCAATGGCTACCACTCTCACGCAAGTCGATCCTCGCGTGGCCAGCTTCATCGAAAAGCCGCGCAAAATGCTCATCAATGGAAACTGGGTTGACGCGGTTTCCGGTAAAACCTTTCCCACCTATGACCCCTCAACCGGAGAAGTGCTGGCCACCATCGCCGAAGGCGACAAGGCCGATATCGATCTGGCGGTGAAGGCGGCGCGCAAGGCTTTCGAAGGTTCCTGGCGCAAGATGTCGCCGTCGGAGCGCGGCAAGCTGATGTGGAAACTGGCCGACATGATCGACGGACACCTCGAGGAGTTTGCCTATCTCGATTCGCTCGATAATGGCAAGCCGCTCACCATCGCCCGTGCGGCTGACGTTCCCCTGGCCGCCGAGCTTTTCCGTTACATGGCTGGATGGGCGACGAAGCTCGAGGGCAACACGATACCGCTTTCCGTTCCCTACACGCCCAAAGCAAAATATCTTAGCTACACGCTTCGCGAGCCCATCGGAGTGGTGGGCCAGATCATCCCGTGGAATTTCCCGCTGCTGATGGCGGCGTGGAAGCTGGGTCCGGCGCTGGCGACGGGATGCACAATCGTGCTGAAGCCCGCCGAACAGACGCCCCTCTCGGCGCTGCGATTGGGCGAGTTGATCACCGAGGCAGGATTCCCGGAAGGTGTCGTCAACATCGTTCCCGGCTATGGAGAAACCGCCGGCGCGGCGTTGGCTGCGCACAACGATGTCGACAAGATTGCCTTTACCGGATCCACGGAAGTGGGCAAGCTGATCGTCCAGGCCGCAGTCGGTAATTTGAAGAAGGTCACGCTCGAACTGGGCGGCAAGTCGCCCAACGTGGTCTTCAAGGACGCGGATATGGACGTGGCCATTCCCGGCGCGGCCAGCGCCATCTTCTTCAATCACGGGCAGTGCTGCTGCGCGGGCTCGCGGCTCTATGTCGAGAAGGAAGCCTTCGACAAGGTCGTCGATGGCGTGGCGGAGAATGCGAAGAAGATTCGCGTCGGTTCCGGGCTGGACCCCAAAACCCAAATGGGTCCCCTGGTTTCCGAAGAGCAACTCAAGCGCGTTTGCGGATACCTCGAATCCGGCTTGTCGCAGGGCGCCAAAGCCATTGCAGGAGGCAAGAAATCCGGCGATAAAGGCTATTTTGTGGAGCCGACCGTGCTCGTGAACACCAGCGATGACATGAAAGTCGTGCAGGAAGAAATCTTCGGGCCGGTGGTCACGGTGATGCCGTTCAGCGACCCCGAAGAATTAGTCAATCGCGCCAACGACAACGTGTACGGCCTTGCCGCCGGCGTCTGGACCAGGGACATCGGCAAAGCCCATCGCACCGCCGAAGCTCTCAAGGCCGGCACCGTGTGGATCAACTGCTACAACATCTTCGACGCGGCGCTGCCTTTTGGCGGATACAAGCAATCCGGCTGGGGCCGCGAGATGGGCCACGAAGCATTGAACAACTACACCCAGACCAAGGCGGTGTGCGCGCGCATTTAGTGCAGGGCGGGTCTCCTGACCCGCCGGCCTGGTTCGATGCGCCAGGGGTTGAATTATGGAGGCGCGGGCGCGCTGCCCGCGCCTTTTTTTGGAGTTTATCGGGGAGGAACCTATGCCCCAGAGCGAGCGCTGAAAGTTGTCGGCGACGCCTACGCCACTTGCCGCTGTTTCTCCAGCATGGAGAAAAATTCCTTCACCAGTTCTTCGTCCCAGAGGCCTTCGCGGGCTTCGCGGCGCATCGTAATGGCAGCTTCTTCGTGGCTGTGCGCGGGTTTATAAGGGCGCGTGGTGCGCAGCGCGTCGTAGACATCGACGACTTGCAGAATCCGCGCCAGCAGCGGGATATCGCGGCCCTCCAGCCCATCCGGATATCCGCTGCCGTTGAAGTGCTCGTGATGATTCCGAATGATCGGCAGCACCAGGCGCAGCGATTTCAGCGGCCGGCAGATGTTCTCGCCGGTCACCGGATGCCGCTTCATGATCATCCATTCTTCGGCAGTCAGGTCCGTGCCCTTCTTCAGGATTTCATCCGGCACCGCGATTTTTCCGAGATCGTGCAGATAGCCTCCGCGCCGCAGGGCAACAATCTCCTCTTCATCCAGAAGCAGATGCCGGCCGAGGCTGCTGGCGTTCTCCGCCAGGCGCTCGCAATGGCCCTCGGTGTACGGATCGCGGCTCTCCACGCTCAGGCCCAGGGTGCACAGAACCGTTTCCGCGGTTTCGAGTTCGTCGGTAAACTCCTTGAGTTTGATCAGCGATTTGACTCTAGCGAACAGCTCTTCCGGAAAAATCGGCTTGCTCAAAAAGTCGTCGGCGCCGGCTTCGATGCCGCGCACCCGGTCTTGCCGCTCGCTCAACCCGGTGATTAAGACGAATGGGACCAGCCGGGTTGTCGGATTGTCTTTCATCTCCCGGCAGAGTTCGTAGCCGGATTTGCCGGGCATGATTACATCCGAAAGAATGACGTCGGGCACGCGGCGGAGAATTTCCGCCTCCGCCTGCGCCGCATCGGGCACCGCGACCACGTCGTATCCGCGCGATGACAGCAGGTCGCGCATCAGGCTCATGGTGCTGGGGTTGTCATCGACGACTAAGACGCGGGGAAGGCGGCGGCGCAGAGACAGGTCGCTGCTCCCGCCCGCTTGCGGGTTGCGGGAGTAAATCGCGGAAACCTTTCGGACCGGATCCATGACCGAACTGCCAACGCCTATTCTATGCAAGAACGGCGTTTTCGCAAGTTGCAGGGCGGAGCGTAAAGCCAAATCGGACCTCGCGGTCGGAATTCACTTCCCTCGTTTTCCGGTTTTGGAACCGAGCCTGAGAAAATGTTCACAAGTCCTTGCGGTTGCTGAAGCTCCCGGTTTCCACTGGTCGCATGAAGATCACTGCCGCGGTGTGCATTCTTTTTCTTCTCGGTATTCCGGTAGCTGAAGCCGCCCCCAAGGCGCATGTAGTGGCTCTCGGAAAATGGAGCACGGTGAAGTGGCTGGTGGGAGTGGATGAAACCACCATCGTCGAGCTCAAGATTCGCCCGCTGCTGGTCGACGGGCGTATCAAAGAATTTCTCGTGGGCGCGATTCACGATGTGACCGATCGAACCTTTGTGGGCCAGCGCGTCTACCGTTTGAACGACTCCTTGCCGCAGGAGAACGGCGCGCACTGGCGCTGGGAACGGGGCGGCTGGCTGCTGATGGACCGCGTGACCGGCAAAGTACAGGCGATTGCGCTGGCCGGCTTCGATCCCTATCAATCTTCAGTGACCTGGTTTCGCGACTACGCCGCCTACTGCGGGTTCTCCGAGGACGGCTCTAAAGTCTTCGCCACGGTCGTTCAATTGGCCAGGCGAAAACCCTTGCTGAAGAAATCCGTCGACAACCCAGCCGCAAGCGAGATGCCCGAATCGGCTTGTGTTGCGCCGGTTTGGCAGAAGGCGCCTTCCCGCGTCACCTTTCAGCCGAAGGACGGGCCGAAGTTCGTGTATTCCATAAGAAGCCGCGCCCTCGATCTGGTGGCCGAGGACGGGGACGGCGAAGAGTAAATAGAGCGCCAGCCGAGAACGGAACGCAACTTGCCGCGTTGCCCGGTTACCGGCCGTGGGGATCTCGACTGCTATATAGCTAATTCTCGTTGGCATGCCTTCCGGTATGCTCATCGGCGGAGAGTATGGGAAAGTAAAATTCCGGCTTTACTTCCTAATCCACATCTGCTATATAGCAGTATAGCGCGCCACCTGCTCCCAAATCACGACTTGGCGCTTACCCCGGCATGGTGTAGAAGTGATTGAGAACCCAGCACTAAAGGAAGCAACGTCGATGGGCGCAAACGGCCGCGACGGCACTCCTGCGTACCAGCGCATCCAGAGAGCCGTCCGCGACAAAATTGCCGCCGGCCAATTGAAGCCCGGGGACGCGGTCGCCTCCGAGCGCGAACTCGCCAGAATGCACGGTGTGAGTCTGATGACGGCCCGCCATGCCCTGGCCGGTCTGGAACACGAAGGCATGGTGGAGCGCCGCCGCGGCGCCGGCACCTTCGTTGCGCCGCCGCGAATTCACTTCAACAAGCTGATGAGCTACACCGAGCAGATGGCCAGCCGTGGCCTGTCGGCCGTCTCCCGTCTGATCACCGCCAAGATGGTGGAGCAGGAAGAGGAGATCGCGGCGCGGCTGGGGCTCCCTGCCGGAAGCAAGATGGTCAAGATCGAACGAGTGCGGCACGCCTCCGAAGAACCGTTCGCGCTCGAGACCTGCTACTTGCCGGCAGACCGCTTTCCGGGCTTAGTGCGGCAACCGCTTGGGCGGGCTTCTCTGTTCACCATTCTGGAACACAATTACGACGTGCGGCTGAGCTATGCGGACGAAGAAATCGATGCTACCGCCGCCGATTCCCGGGTGGCGCAAGCGCTGCACGTGCCTCGCGGTTCCCCGGTGATGCGGATCCGCCAGGTCATTTATGGATCGAATGCCAAGCCGGTAATCTACGTGATCGGCTTTTATCGCGCGGAACGGCACTCGCTCTTCATCCGCCGGTTTCGCTGAGGTGGCGGCCGGCTTACAACCAGCCGGCTTGATCCAAAATTATCTTTAAGCTTTGGCGCTCGTGTAATTCACAAATCATGATCCTCGCTGGCGACATTGGCGGAACCAAATGCACCCTCGTCTTGTTCGAGTGTTCGCGCCCGCAACTCCGGCCCGTGTGCCGCTTCACCACGCCCACCCGCAGCAGTCCGACGGCGGTCGGCATTCTGGATCAATTTCGTGCTTACGCGGCGCAGAACGGAATTACGCTCGAGGGGAAACTTACGTGGGCTGCGTTTGGGGTGGCGGGGACTCTGGTGGGCGACGAAGTACTCAGCGGCAATATGCCGTGGAACATCGAGCGGAGCGCGATCGCCGCGGCCTTGAACCTCGCCCCCGGTCGCGTGTTGCTGCTCAACGACCTGGTCGCCACTGCCAGCAGCCTTGAGCACCTCGACAGCGCCGACCTGCTGCCGCTCAACCAGGGCCAGCGGGAATCCCATGCGCCCATGGCCTTGATTGCGGCCGGAACCGGCTTAGGCGAGGCCATTTTGTTCTGGAATGGCCAGCGATACCAGGTTTCGCCATCCGAGGCCGGCCTTACCGATTTTGCGCCGCGCAACAATCGCGAACTTTTGCTGCTGCAATCCACGCTGCATCGCATGCCGAGAGTCTGCACCGAGGACATTATTTCCGGGCGCGGCTTCAAAGTCATTCACCAGGTGATTTTCCCAGGGGTGCAGCATTCATTCTTCGATGACGCAAGCGTGGATGCCGCCGCCAACATCACCCAGCAGGCGCTTGCCGATTCTTGCCAGGCATGCGTGGAAACCCTGCAAGTCTGGACCGAACTGTACGGAGCCGAAGCCGGCAACATGGCGCTGCGGGTGCTGCCGTTTGGGGGTGTCTACGTCGCCGGCGGCATTGCGCTAAAGATTCTTCCCAAGTTAAAGGACGGAACCTTCGCCCGCGCGTTCAGCGACAAAATTCAACTCAGCAACCAGCTGGAGAAAATCCCGATCTACCTCGTGTTAAACGAAGACGCGCCGGTGCTGGGAGCCGCCTATGAGGCCCTGGCCCATGAAACCGGAGCTTAGCCCTGGCATTTAGCTGCTGGCCGGCGTCATTCTGGATCGATCCTATTGCGATCCGGCCGAGCGGGTTTCTAGTATCGTCCCCGCACGAAATCGCCGATTTCGGCGTAGGCCTTCTTCAGCGTCTCTTCCTGCGGCAGGAACACGATGCGGAAATGTTTGGTGCCGGGCTTCTGGCCGAAGCCGGAGCCGTGCACCACCAGGATGTGCTTCTGCGCCAGGAGTTCCTTCACAAAGACGTCGTCGGCTTCGGGGACCTCGATTTTGGGGAAAGCGTAGAAGGCGCCGCGCGGGGGGACGCAGCTCATGTGGGGAATCGAGTTGCAGGCCTGAACGGTGATGTCGCGGCGCTCGCTCAGCTTGCGATTCACTTCGATCAAATGATCCTGCGACCCGCGCAGCGCGACCGCGATCGCGTACTGCTCGGGGTGGTTGGCGGAGAGGCGCGCGCGCAAAAGCTTGTGGACGCCTTCGGCGTAGGGCTTGACGGCCGCTGCCTCGCCGCTCACGATGCCCCAGCCCACGCGCCAGCCTGGAGCCAGGTAATTCTTAGACAGTCCGCCCAGGGTCACGATGGGCACATCGGGCGCGACTTCGGCGATCGAGATCAGCTCGCTGCCATCGAGGATGAGCCGGTCGTAAATTTCGTCCGCGATGATCAGCAGGTTGTGCTGGCGCGCGAGCTCGGCGATCTGCTCGAGCATCTTGCGCGTACAGATTGCGCCCGTCGGATTGTTGGGATTGATGAGCACGATTCCGCGCGTGCGCGCGTTGATCTTCTTCTTTAGGTCGTCGAGGTCGGGCTGCCAGCCGTCTTCTTCATTCAGGAAATAGGTGTTCAGCTCGGCCCCGGTCTTGCAGAGCACTGCGGAATAGAGCGGATAATCGGGCGCCGGTGTGAGGACGTTTTCGCCGGGATTCAGCAGCGCGGTCAGGCAAACGTCGACCCCCTCGCTGGCCCCCGTAGTGACGAAGACATCCTGAACTGTGCCGATGCCCTTGCGCCCGGCTTCTTCGCGGATGGCTTCCAGGGCCTGGGCAATGCCCTGCGACGGCGCGTAGCCGTTCTTATTATCCCGCATAGCCTGGCAAGCGGCTTCAACCACGTGCGGCGGCGTAACAAAGTCGAAGATGTTGGGATCTCCGACGTTCAGGTAAAGGACCTTGTGTCCCTGCTTGACCACCTCATCGGCGGCAACTGCCAGGTCGCGGATGGCATAACGTAAGTTGCTCAGGCGCTCGGCGGGCGCGATCGATTGACTCTGAATTGCGGGCATGAAGTCATTTTAACGTACGCAGGCCACGCCTGGATTCCCTGGAAAGCGAATTCGCGTCCAGTTCAGGCCTGCCGCCTTTTTTTGTCCTCTCCGGTAGCGGAAACAGCGAATGCATCTCTTCGACAGGTCTTGCACACGACCAGAAAGGCACATTCGCAAGAACAAGAGGGAGGTCTTTTTTGGCATAATTCTGTGCATGCGAGCAGCACTGCGACTTGGGTTAAGCCTTGGACTTCTCTTCCCGGCGTTCGCGATCTTCGCGGCGGATCAGTCTGGATCGCCATCCGTCAGCTTTATCCTCGATTTCCCTAATTCGAATCCCAGCCATTACGAGATCACGATCTTCAAGGATGACACGGGCTCGTACAGCTCTAACGGCCAGCTCAGCCGCGACGCGCAGCCGGCGGAGCCGCAAACCTATAAGTTCACCGTTTCCGATCAGGTGCGACAACAGGTGTTCGAGCTCGCCAAGCGCGCGCACTACTTCAACGGCAAGATTGATTCCGGGCGGAGCAATATCGCTAACACCGGGGCGAAGACCCTGACTTACAAAGACGGCGAGAAGGCCGGCAGCGCAACCTACAATTACTCACCTTCCGCGCCGGTCCAGGAGCTGACGAGCGTCTTTCAGAATCTGTCCACGACGCTCGAGTTTGGACGGCGGCTCACATTTTTCCATAAGTATCAGAAACTGGCGCTCGACGACGAATTGAAAAACATGGAAGAACTGCGGCGGAACGGAAGTTTGGGCGACATCCGGACGATTGCGCCGGTCCTGAACGACATTGCCAACGATCACAGCGTAATGAACGTATCGCGGGCGCGCGCCATGCGATTGCTGGCGTTGGCAGGGAAGTAACACGCCTGCGCGGGATAGCGATAAGGCACCGCTGCCGGCCGCGCCAGCACTCTATATTTCGTACTCCTGTCGATCGAAGGTGTGCGTCAGTGTCGGCGCGGTCCCGGTAGCACCGGCAGGCCTGGGCAGCCTCACGCTCCCGCCGCGTTGGCTTTCACCACATCCTGCACAAGTTCCTGTCCCAGAGACTCTTCATCATCCAGCGTCTGCGCCCGCCGCGCCGCGATGTTCACCGGATCCACGCCACGGATCTCTCCGCGCCGCACCTCCACCTCAAAGCGAAACCAGTCGGTGCGAAACAGCCGCCCGGAAGCATAAAAAGTCACCGATGCGGCAATCTGACCTTCATAATCGTCGCCCGTACAGGCAAAAAAATCCTTGCCCAGCTCTTCGCTCCACGTGGACCCTCCGACCAGGGGTTCATTCAGCATCGATCGCAAGGCAGGCACGCCCATCGAGAGCTGTCGCAATTGCACCATCTGCAGCAGGACGGAAATTCGGGCGAGATTGGTGACCACGATCCGAGTCTGGCGTGAACTGATTTTTTCCAGCTTCACGTGCAGCTCCGGCGACCACTGCCGCTCAAACTCCTCGCGCGCCAGCGCCAGACCCTTGTCGGTAGTTTCCGCATAGCGCAAAGTGGCCCGCGCCAGCACAATGCTGAGAACGGTCGTAGCCACCGTTGCCACCAGTGGGATGTACTCCCCGATGACCTGAAAGGGGATGTTGTGCTGGCTGAACCACTGCATGTGCATAGCCTATGGCCTCCCCGGCTGTGACTCGCATTCAGTCGTGTGGATTGCGCTAGTCTAGCGAGCGATTTCGGAGAACGGCAGTTGCCGAAAGTGTTGTACCCGAAAAGGCGAATCGGCCCTGGGCAGAACGCGAATCGGCCTAAGGACTATGGTGATCTTGAGGCGGAGGAACTCGCGCTGTCAGGCCACACCGCTGCCCGTACTACGTACCAATGCCATCGCGAGGCCCGTCCGGTTGGACGCAGTTTCCCTGATACCTCAGATTTGTCCGGCATCAAGCAATTGCAGTTATCGTGGAGGGACGCTCGTTGGCTTTAAACCCCAATCCCTACCGAGGCAGCAACATGGAAATTGGAAATATCTCCATCGTACCGCGGCGCAGTTCCCGGATTCCGGCCGCGTTGCCAATTCGGGTGACCAGCCTGGCGGGAACATACTTTTCTGAAGTATGCAAAACGCTGGTGGTGAACGCGCATGGCTGTTCCATCCTTTCGCCGGTGAAGTTCGACGCCGGCGTCCCCCTGCGCTTTCACACCAGGGATGGCCGTGAGACGACTGCCTATGTGGTTTCATGCCAGCCTGCCGGCCCCGACAATCGCGCGTGGAAGTTGGGAGCCAGGCTCGATCGGCCCGAGAATTTTTGGGGACTCAGTGAACATCCGGAAGATTGGGCGCTTGCTCCGGCGTCCACGGTGCCCAAGCTCCCTCCGGCGCCTGCCCCTGCTGAACACAAGCTGGCGCGAGCCAATCAGTCTCCCGAAGCCCTGCTTGACCTGGTCGCGCGCCGGTTGGAGACGCCTTTGCGAAGGATGATCGCGGAGTCCATGTCGCCGCTCCAGGCGGAAGTCGCCGCCGTAAAGCAAACCCTGGCGCGTCGAGAGGCGAATCCCAGCCGCTTTGAGGTTTCACTTTCGCAGATTCCTCCCGAACTGGAAGCGCAGTTGGAGGCGCGTCTCAAGAAGGACATCGAGCCCAAGGCGCTGGAAGAGTCGCGCCAGCAGTACGCGCATCTGATGCAAACCGCCAAGGCTACCCTGGAGCAACGCACCGCGGAAGGCTATGAAGACTTCCGGCGCCGGGCCGCCGACGAACTCAAGAACGTAGAAGAGCGAGCCCAGGAAATTGCCGCGCAAACCTCCGCCAATGCTCATGAGCAGGTGCGCCGCAGCTTGGAAGACTTTCAGCAGAAGTTGCTGGAGGGCGGGAATTCGCTGAAGCGCCTGGGCGACGAACTGCTGGAATACCTGCAACAAAGCCTCGATGACCAGCACAATGAACGCCGTCATGAGTTGGAACAGCTGCGGGCGTCGGTCGCCGCGGAATCGTCGCGGCTGCGCCAGGACGTTCAATCCCTGGATATGCGCATGGCAAAACTGGACGAGTCGGCGCGCTCGCTTGAGAGCGGGCTCGACAAGCGCCTGGGGCAAATGGCCGGCAATACCGTGAAACAGACGCGCGACCAGCTCGAGAGCATCACGAACGCCGGGCTAGAGGAATTGAAGGCGCGCATGCTCAAGTTGATCGAAGATCAATTGGCAGAGGCGAGCGGCAAGATGGCGAAGGCGCAGGCAAGCACGATGGATTCCGTTTCCGAGTCGCTCCAGCAGCAGGCCACCGGCGCCCAGCAGATTTTTGACCATTCCATAGATGAGATGGCCAAGCTCTCGGTTGAACGCTGGCGCCAGCGCCTGGCAACCACCTTGACGGCGCTGGCCAAGAACCTGGGCGAGCAATTTGCGCGCGAAGCCTAGTGCGCAACGAGAAGGTCCTGATTCGAGCCCTCGCACAGCACATTCGTCGCTGGTTCGTACGTCCGCTTAAAAATTCTCAGCCATGGCCTTGAGCGATAGTAGATGCGCCCGTAGAATTGGGCTACTCAGAAGAGCTCAGAAGAAAAGTAGATGTTTTGCCCCCACATGCGTCCTGCATGTGTTCGGCGGACACGCCTGACTTCCAAATCAAAGCTGGAGAATTTCCGCGTGAAAATCTGTTTGGTAATTGTTGCAAGTGCTACTTTGGCGGCCTGCGGCGGCATGCCTTCCGCGACCCCACTTAAATCCTCGGCGACATCAACCCCGGCCTCCCCTAATACCGTTCATACTTCGGCTCAAGGCAATGTCATTTCTGATCTGCAAGCCAGCACGGGATGGACGGGCTACGCCCTGTTGCCTCCCGGGTACGGTATTTGCTCCTCATGCTCTGCCGGCGGCCCTCAGGCTACGTGGTCAAGCAGTCAAGGCGTAAGTTCTCCCTCGCTCAGCGGCAAATCCATGCAATTCACCATCGGCGGCAAAACGAATTATTCCGACGTACTTTGGAATAACCACCTGATCGGGCCGTTCTCTTCGCAAGGAATACCGGATGCCGATAACAGCATCAACTCCGGGTCGCACAACTTTGTCTACGATGTATATTTCTTCGGCAACAACATCGGCGCTGCCCAGGCCCTTGAGTTCGATATCAATCAATTCATCGACGGCAAATCCTACATTTGGGGACACGAATGCCGCATTGCCGGCGGCAACGAATGGGACGTTTGGGATAATCCCGGGCAGAAGTGGCATGCGACGGGAGTGCCGTGCCAGCCGCTCAACAATCAATGGAACCATTTGATCATTCAGGTCCAGCGAACTTCTGACGGACACCTTTTATTCCAGTCGATCACTCTGAACGGAAACACAGCCACGCTGAACCACTACGACACTCCCACGCAAACCTCCTGGTCCGGCATTACCGTGAATTACCAGCAGGACGGGAATTACAAACAACAGCCGTATTCGATCTGGCTGGATAACATCAATTTCCGGTATTGGTGAGTCGGCTGGTAGTCGAACCGCAGAGTCCTTGAGGGCTCTTGGCGGAGCAGTAGTTTCCTGCCGACAACTCAGACTCCGGACGTGCCAGGCGTTCACTTACGCACGGAGCCCTGGTCAAAATTGCGACAATTGGACTGCTCGCACATCGCTGCTGCTCTCATTGCACGATCAGGGTGAGAGTTGTTGTGTGCGATAAGCTGCCGGAAGTGGCGTTTACAGTTAGCGTGTAGTTCTTTGACTGCGACGGTGGAGCGCTACGGCTTCCGCACCCCGACATTACGCCGATTGACATCAGCACAAGCAACAGCAATGGGCTGGCAAGAACGGCTCGTTTGGTAGAGGGTCGCTTGCGTTCGATTCCGAAGGGCAACATGAATATTCCCGCGAGGGAGAACCCCCAGGCGAGAGCCCAGGGCTTAAGGCTGTGAGCGATCGCCCTGGCGGCACCAACATTTATACTCACCGTCACGGCGGTCGCAGGCGCGCCCGCCGCGATGGTTTGCGGTGTGATCGTAATGGTTGATCCTGTGGGTCCTCCGGTGGCTGAGAGCGTCACCGCCGGCAATGCCGACCCGCTCGAAGGCGCTATCGTCAGGTGATAGGTTGCCGTTCCTCCCGCCGAAACAGTGGCCGTGGAACTCCCACCGGCTGCAACATCAAAGTTAAGATCGGTGATGACTAGCGACACGGCTGAGCTGGTTGCGGTCAAGAAGTTTGCATCACCGGCATATTGCGCGGTGATGGAGTGCGTTCCGGCAACCAGGCTTGAGGTGGCATACGTGGCTGCCCCGGAAGCAAGAGCGCCAGACCCTAACAGCGTGGCGCCATCGTAGAAGTTCACGGAACCGGTGGGTGTCGCCAGTGATGAGCTGACACTGGCCGTGAGAGTGACGCTCTCCGATAAGTGTGCAGGATTGGCGTCTGAGGTTAACGTGATGGTGGGCGTCGCTTTTGCTCCCGTCCCGCTCACCGCCACGGTCTGCGTAACCTCGCTTCCATTCAGGTGGTTATTCGTCACTACGATGTTCGCACTGCGGCCTCCCGGCGATTGTGGAGTGAACAAAACCGAGATGTCACAAACTTCCCCGGGATCTAAGGATGTGCTGGCCGTGCAGGGATTGGCTTCTGACGTGTTCTCGGGAAAATCCGCCGTGTAGCT
Organism: Terriglobales bacterium; assembly: GCA_036376415.1. Taxonomy (GTDB): domain Bacteria; phylum Acidobacteriota; class Terriglobia; order Terriglobales; family Acidobacteriaceae; genus Gp1-AA145. Next base: position 154,666 of record DASVAJ010000027.1, on the reverse strand, counting down.
GGGATTCGTGCTGAAAACGAGCGCTTCGTTTCCGACGTTGGTGACGGTCGCCGACCTGGGACTATCCGAACTGGTTGCGCCCACGGGAGTGGTGGCGAAATTCAGCGTTGCGCCGGAAACGTCCACCTTGATGACCCGGTTGTTCAACCAGTCGGCAATCAACAGATTACCGTTGCTGTCGGGTGTTATGCCGAACAGCAGGGTTCCGATCGTCTGGCCTGGCGTCGCAACCACGGACGCAACGCCTGCCGTCGTCAACTGAATCACGCGCCGGTGCCCGGCATCGGCAATATACAGGTTTCCGTTTCCGTCCACGGCTACACCCTGCGGACTGCTGAGCGTCGTCCCAGTGATGGTAACCAGGGAAGCGGCGCCCGACGGTGCCACTTTGACGATGCGGTTCCCGTTGCGGTCAGCGATGTAAACATTGGCCATGGGGTCAACGGCAACTCCTGTCACCGATCCCGCGCCGAAGGTATAGCTTCCGGCGGTTAGAACCGAGCCAACCCCCGCCGGTGATACTTTGACGATGCGTCCATTGCCATAGTCGGCGATATAGAGATTTCCCGCTCCATCAAAATCTAATGCGGTCGGCTGGTTGAGGGCCGTCGCTAACCCGGTAATGCTCAGGATCGACGCTGTCCCCGTCGAGGTCACCAACACGATGCGATCATTGCCATAGTCGGAAATGTACAGATTGCCGGCGCCATCGACGGCCACGCCGGCGGCTTCATTAAGAATGAGCGCTCCGGTGCTTACAACCGAGGCACTACCGCCACCTGCGGCAATCTTGACCACGTTGTTGCCGTTGTAATTGGCCACATAGATGTTTCCGGCACCGTCGATTGCGGCCTGGAACGGGTAGTTGAGCGAAACGCCTCCAGTACTGACGATGCTGGCCGTTCCCGGAGACAGCGCGGCCAACGGGGCGTCTCCCGTGCCGAAGACCGGGACGACAGCCAAGAGCGTATTGCTCTGGTCAAATAGCGCCACTGCCCCGCGGCGCAGGCCCGGCGCCAGCGGCAGGAATTGCACCTCGACGTTACACGTTGTGTTGGTAGTCCCGTTGGTGCAGGTAGTGCCGGCACCGAGCGTGAAGTCCAGGCTCTGTGCGCCCAAGGTGAGGGCCTGCACGCTGCCCAGAGTGGTAGCCACGCCGACCGTGAACGGCAAAGTTACAGACGTGCTGGAAGACGCCCCGACTTGCAGTTCGCCAAGTGCGACGGCGGAAGGCATCAGCCGGGCGACACGACTGTTGGAAGTGTCGGCCACATACACTGCTCCGAACACATCCACGGCGGTGGCGGTTGGAGCATTGAGGGTCAGGCTTCCCGTGCTCAGCACCGATCCGGCTCCGCCCGACGTCACCTTCACCACCCGGTTATTGCCCGAATCTGCAATGTAAAGGTTCGCTGATGAGTCGACTGCCACGCCGGTGGGACCACTCAGAGCCGTGCCCAGCCCCGAAATTGTGATCGCCGAGCCCGCACCGCCGGCAGTTACCTTCACTATGCGATTGTTGCCCGAATCTGAAATATAGAGGTTTTCCGCGACATCCACGCTCAGCCCAACCGGTGCGCTCAAAGCGGTCCCCAGTCCAGTGATGTTAAGGCCCGCGGCGCTTCCTCCCGACGGCAGTTTCACAATGCGGTTGTTGCCGGTATCTGAAATGAAAAGGCTGCCAGCAGCGTCAATGGCCACCCCTCTCGGAGAACTGAGCGTCAGACCGCCAAGGTCGACCACCGATCCGGCACCCGACGAGTTCACCAGGACGACGCGGTTGTTGCCGGTATCGGCGATGTAGAGATTGCCGGCATCATCAAGCGCCAAGCCCTCGGGAGTGCTGAGGCCCGTGCCCAATCCCGTGATGGTCAGGGCTGACGCATTTCCGCCTGGGGTTACCCGGACGATTTGATGGTGAGCCGTATCGGCGATGTAAACATTTCCGGCGCTGTCGACGGCAACGCCTTTCGCATGATTAAGAGCTGCGCTGCCCGTGTCCAGCACAGTGGCCACTCCGTTAAAGACCACCGCCGTCGGGATGCCCCAAATGGTTGGCGCGCAAACTAAGAAAAGAAGCAAGGCCAGGCCAGTAGGTACCAGAAAGCGAAAATGAATACGTCTGGATGTGCGCAGCATAGGAATTCCCTCAGGCCGCAAAAATACACGGGGCGGCCTTAAGCTCCTATCGGCGGGAATTGCCAGCGGATAATGCGGCGTTGCAAACCTTGGGTCGTAGTTTGGCTGTGCAGTAGTACACAGGTTCCCTAGGTGTCAGAACGAAGACGAATGATGCGCAGCGAACAGGGTTTGACCCTTCCTTTCCGGCTCCCATAAACTGAAGTTTCCATGTCAGAAACCATTCACATCAAGCTTCCCGACGGGAGCGAGAAGGAAGTTCCTAAGGGCACGACGCCACTTCAGGTTGCGAAGGAGATCAGTCCGCGTTTAGCGGATGCGGCGCTGGCGGCCAAGGTGTCTTCCAATGGCGATCAGCCCGCCCTTGTCGATCTCACCCGTCCGTTGGAGAACGATACGAAACTGGAAATCCTTACGGAGCGGAACCCCGAGGCTCTTGAGGTTTATCGGCATTCCTCCGCGCACCTGCTGGCGGCGGCGGTGCTCGAGCTTTTCCCCGAGACCAAGCTGGGCCACGGCCCGGCCACCGAGAGCGGGTTCTTTTACGACTTCTACCGCCCCACGCCCTTTACGCCCGAAGACCTGGAAAAGATCGAAAAGAAAATGCAGGAACTGGTGCAGCAGAACCTCCCCTATGCCCGCGAATTTCTGCCGCGCGATGAAGGCCTGGAACGCTTCAAAAACGAAGGCGACTTCATGAAGTGCCACTTCATCGAGCAGTTCACCAAGCCCGATGAAAAAATCTCGATCTATAAGACCGGCAAGTTTCTGGATTTCTGTCGCGGCCCGCACATTCCTTCGACGGGCAAGATCAAAGCGTTCAAGCTGTTGAACATCGCCGGCGCGTACTGGCTGGGCGACGAGAAGAATCCGCAGCTGCAGCGCATTTATGGCACCTCGTTCTTCTCGAAGAAGGATCTCGACGCCTACCTGCACCAGATCGAGGAAGCCAAGAAGCGCGATCATCGCGTCCTGGGCAAGCAGCTCGACCTGTTTTCCATCCAGGAACTCGCCGGGCCGGGACTGATCTTCTGGCATCCCAAGGGCGGCATTATCCGCAAAGAGATGGAAGACTGGATGCGCGAGCAGTACCTCAAGCGCGGCTACTCGCTCGTCTACACGCCGCATGTGATGCGCAAGCAGCTTTGGCAGACTTCGGGGCACGAGGGTTACTACGCGCAGAATATGTTCGACGTGATGGAACTCGATGACGCCGAGTACCGCCTGAAGCCCATGAATTGCCCCGGCCACATCCTTATCTATAAGGATTCGCTGAAGTCGTATCGCGACCTGCCGGTGCGGTTGGGCGAGCTGGGTACGGTGTACCGGTATGAGCGGTCCGGCGTCATGCACGGGCTGCTGCGGGTGCGCGGATTCACCCAGGACGATGCGCACATCTTCTGCACGCCGGAGCAGATTGAGGACGAGATTGCGGCATGCGTGGAGTTTGCGGCCGACGTGCTGAAGGATTTTGGATTCGACAAGTTCGTCACCGAGCTTTCGACGTGGAACCCTGACGACAAGAAGAACTTCGTGGGAAGCGAAGAGCAGTGGAACTTGGCCACGTCGTCGCTCGAAAAAGTTCTCAAAAAGTTGGGGATCGAATACAAGACGATTCCCGGCGAAGCGGCGTTCTACGGTCCCAAAATTGACATCAAGCTCGTCGACGCCATCGGGCGCCTGTGGCAGCTTTCGACGGTGCAGTTCGACTTCAATCTTCCCGCGCGCTTCGGCTTGGAGTATGTCTCTGAAGACGGCACGCGCAAGCAGCCGGTCATGGTGCACCGGGCATTGTACGGATCGATTGAGCGCTTCTTCGGCGTGCTCATTGAACACTACGCCGGAGCATTTCCGGTATGGCTGTCGCCCGTGCAGGTGGTCGTCGTTCCCATAGCCGAACGCCACGTGGAGTATGCGAACAAGGTCGCGTCGTTCTTACGAGGGGAAAATCCCCACTTCTCCCAAAACCCGGGAGAAGTGGGGCACCCTCAAGGTCCGGACCATTCTTCAGGCGCCGGGGTGCCCCATTTCTCGCGTTCTTTGCGAGAAATGGAGAAGTTTGCTGTCCGGGTCGAAGTCGATGCCCGCAACGAGAAGATGAACGCCAAAATCCGGGAGCACGCGTTGCAGAAAGTTCCATTCATGCTGGTGGTCGGTGACAAGGAAGTCGAAGCCGGCAAGGTCAACGTACGCACCCGCGGCAAAGAGAAGACCGAGGATATGAGCGCGGAGGAGTTTGGGGAGAGGATCAGGAACTTGATCGCTCACAAGAACGCCAGCTTGTGATGCATGCTTGGGTAATCAGAGCAGGTCCGTTATCTCTAACCAAGCATGGTTGGGCTCAGACTCTGACTCAGTAAAACACCAGCACCACCCAATATGCGCCATTGGGGTATTTATGCGTGCGGGCGTAGCAGGTCCCGGCTGAGTAAGTGTGAAGGCCGCGCTGGGCGATCACTTTGGAGATGTTCGACGGAAGAGAGGCCGGGGTCATGCTGGTGTACCGCAGCATGTAGGCACCCGGGGGAGGGCTGGCGGCGTTGAGCGAATCCGACTGGGCCATGGTGCAGGCGCTGGCTTCAATGCCGCGGTTGTTTACTCGCTGCAGGCGAGGCATGTTCGATTGCGCCCGTAGCTGCTCGACGCTGGCCGCAACCAATTCTTCCGCCTGTTGTACGGAATACGTCGCCAGGCTGTCTCCAAAATCCTGCGCCACGTAGATCTCAGTCCCTCGGCGAACCACGCCAATACCCGCGACATTGAAATTCTTGTTGAGCAGATTGTCGCGATGCGGCGGCGACGACATCAGTGCGTGATGCGCATCGTCGGGGTTTGGGGCGACGGCGACGTTCTCCCCGGCGCGCTCCAGGTGCAGGCCCGAGTTCGCCGAGAGCCGCTGGATCAGCGATGCCTCTCCAAAGAACTGATGTGACAGTTGTCCTTTCGCGGCCATTTCGGCCGCGTGCACGCGCGCGGCCCGCACCAGGCCTTCATCCATTTTCATCGGAATTAATCCGGCGCGAGCCCGCTCCGCGTTGGCCTTTTCGAGCAACTGCTTCTCAGCTTCGTTGTCGTAGGCGGGGCTGTCGTAGGGTGAGATCTGCTGCCAGGAGCTTTTGGGAGCAGTGTCGGCCGCGCCCGCGGCTTTTGACGGAACCGCGCCCGCAGCCAGATAGATGACAATCGCCGTGATCAGGGCCCAGAACATTCGCGTTTAGGCTCCAAAACGTCGAACAACGCCGTTTTAGATACCCCATGCCTACGTTCCAGATGCCCCCGGGAGAATCCGCTTTGCTGTAGAAAGAATAGCCTCTAGAATTCACCTAAGCACGATTACACCGGAGATATTACGAAGTGGCCTCTCTCCCGTTTTTGCTTGGTCTGCTTATCTTTTTCAATGTCGTACTGCTGCTGTGGCTGCTAGTGAACCAACGTTCAGGCGCGTCGCAAGCCGCTGGATTCAAAAGCCTTGTAGATCGCACGGAGGGCCTGCAGCAGTCGCTCACGCAGCAATTTTCGGCGGCCACTGCAGATCTTGCTTCGCGCTTGGAGCAGACCAAGGGCGACCTGAGACAACAGGTTTCCGACCGGCTTTCTGAGGGTTTTACCGGAGTTCGCCAGGCAGTTGACCGGCAAATGGCCGCTGGACGCCAGGAGCAGGCAGAGAGGCTGCTCGAAGTGAGACAGGAACTCAGCGGGGCGCTGGCTTTGACCACCTCAGCGCTCAAATCCGAGTTCGACCGCCTGAACCAGCAGACCGCCGAGAGCCTGGAGTCAATCCGTGAGCGCGTGGACGCCAAGCTGCTCGCCATCACCGAGCAGGTGCAGTCGAAGCTCGATCAGAACATCAAGGAAGGATTCGCGCAGTTCGAGAAAGTGCAGCAGCATCTGAAGGCGGCGGAAGAGCAGTTGCGCGAAGTGGGCGCGCTCGGGCATTCGATTAATGACTTAAACAACCTGCTGAAGCTGCCGCACCTTCGCGGCCAGTTCGGCGAAGCCAGCCTGGAGCGGTTGCTCTCCGACTTTCTGCCGGCGCACATGTTCGAACTGCAGTGCTCGGTGAACGGCGGCGGGCGCGTGGACGCGATGATCAGTTTCCCGGATCGCCGGTTGCCCATCGACGCGAAGTTCCCGCGTGAACAAGTCCTGGCGTTTTTTGAGAACAGCAGCGAGCAGCAATTAGAAGAAGCGCGCGGCGAATTCGTGCGCGTGATGAAGGCTGAAACCAGGAGGATCAAGGCTTACATTCAACCGGAGCATGGGACGACCGAGATCGCCTTGATGTATCTCCCGAGCGAAACGCTTTACATGGAGGCGGTGCGCAACCGCGATCTCGCCGACTGGCTCAATCAGCAGCATGTGTTTCCTGTTTCTCCCAATACGTTGCTCATGACCTTGCAGACGATCGCGCTGGTGCACAAGTGGTATGAAGTGGCCAGCCGCTTCGAGAAGAGCCGGCAGGAACTGGCGAAGGCGCAGAAGTCGTTCGACCACTTCCAGAATCAATTTGAAAATGTGGGCAAGAGCCTCGGCAAGGCGCAGGAGGCGTTCGACAAAGCATCCACCCACCTGAAGACTTACCGTGGCAGAGTGAGTGCGCTCAGCGGCCAGGAGCAACTAGAACTGGACGCGGCCAACGATGCCACGCTGCCGCTGACAGATAAAGCCAGCGCGTAACATTGCGCGTTGCTGCTATTTCTGAACCTTTTCAGTCGCCAGCAATTGCGCGACTGCCGTGAAATCCTTATCGCCGTATCCCGCCTCGATAGCTTCTTTAAACACCCGCAGCGCAGCGGCGGCGGTCTGAAGCTCTACGTTCCGCTGCGAGGCTTCCTTGATGGCGTAGCCGACGTCCTTCGCCATTAGAGGCATCAGGAAATGCGGCGTGAAGTCGCCCGAGGCGACGCGGGTTGCCACTCGCTTCACCATGGGGCTGCCGGGCACGCCGTCGCTGAGAATCGAAATTGCCTTTTCACGGTTAAGATGTCCCGCGTCAATCAGAGCAAGAGCTTCCGCAAAGGAAACTGTCTGAACGGCGGCGAGAAAATTATTGACCAGCTTCATCAACGCGCCGCTGCCCACCGGACCAAGATGGATTGCGTTGCGGCCCAGTACTGAGAAAACCGCCTTCGCTTTTTCGAATGCCTGCTCCGAACCCCCGGCGAGAAACAACAACTCGCCGGATGCGGCGTGCGGTTTCGTACCGGTGACGGGCGCATCAAGAAATTCGCATTCCCGCTTCTCCGCCTCGCTCGCCAGTTCCTTGACCCACTCCACCGTCAGCGTGCTCGACTCGATCAGCAAAGCTCCCCGCGATGCGCCGGCGAGCCCGCCATCAGCGCCCAGCCACACCTGCCGCGACGCAGAATCATCCGACACCATGCCGATAATCACGTCCGACCGGCTTGCCGCCTCTCTGGGCGAGGCCGCGACAAAAGCGCCGCGCTCGCCAAACGGCCGCGCCTTCTCCGGATTGCGGTTGAATACGGAAACGGAAAACCCCTGGGACAGCAGGCGGCTGGCCATGCCCGATCCCATGATTCCTAATCCAAGAATTGCTACTCGCGCTTTTGACATAACTTGCTCACCCTAGCGGAATGGCGCTGACCAGCGCCGCAGTTTGTTGGTGAATGCGAACCGGATTGCGCAACGCCCGGCCGAAGCCGGCAAAACTGATTTCCATCCAGTCTCCATCAGCGAGGCGAATGCCGTCGCCGAAACTCAAGCAGTCCGCGCCGAAGAAGTGCACGTGAACGTCTCCCGGCCGGCGGTGCTGCTCGAACTTGAAGTGATGGTGCTCGATATTCTGCAGGTTGTGGCACATTTCAGCTTCGCCGGTGCGGATCGGTTTTGACCAGACGATGCTTCCCTGGCGCCGAATTTTGACTTCGCCAGCCACCGATGAAAACTCCGGATCCACCATCACCTCGGGGCCAAGGGCGCAGTTGCGCAGCTTTGATCCGGCCAGGTTCAGGTAATTCTTCTTTTCGAAACAGTGGTCGGAAAATTCGTTGCCTATCGCCATGCCGATTCTCCGCGGCCGCCCATCAGGATCGATAACGTATATGCCGGCGACTTCGGCCTCCTCGCCGCCGTCCTCCGTATACGCCGGAACTTCGAGAGCCTCCCCGTGCCCGCGCAGCACCGCGCCGGTGCCCTTGTAAAACCACTCCGGCGGCGTGCCGATGCAGCCTGCGTCGGGGCGGCCGCCATCCAGGCCCCAGCGGAACATCTTCATGCTGTCGGTGGGGTTCTCATTCTCCGCGGGATTTCCGGTTTTCGCGTGCATGGCCTGCCGGTCGCGCGCACTGCCCAGGTGAGTCAGGCCGGTGCCAGATACCAGGCATCGCGCTGGTTCGGGATGGTCGATCGCAGGCCGGATGCTCCATTCGGAGCGCCCCTCGTACACGGCGTTGTACTCCAGAGATTCGCCACCGAGTTTAGCTTGCGCCAATTCCGAGAGCGTCTTGCCTGCGGTGATGGCCGCATTCGCGAGCGCATAGATGGAATCGACGCCATCCAACAATCGCAGCCTGGGCTCATCCACCAGCGCCACCCGCCGCAACGCCCCGCTTCGGATCTGAATCAGCCGAGTCATTCTCTGAAACCTTATTGCAAAGCGTTAATGAGCTACTCCCAGCGGGGTTGCGTCATTCACTTGTCGATGACAAAGTACCTTCCGGTTGAGCGTGCATCGATCACTCAATGATCTCAAACTGCCCTCTCAACGCCTTCTCGTTAAGCGTCAGCCCAAGCCCGGGCACGTTGTCGTCCAGATCGATGAATCCATTTTGCGCTTTCGGCTCGCCCTCAAAGATGTACCAGAACAATTCGTTTCCAACTTCAACGTCCACCACGGGAAAATACTCCGCCATGGGCGAATTCAAACTTGCCATGACCACGTGATAGTTGTGCATCTGCCCCGCGTGCGGAATGACTGGAACGGCATACGCCTCCGCCAATGCAGCGATCTTCCGCGCTTGCGTAATTCCACCCACCCGGTTTGTATCGAACTGAATGTAGTCAACCGCGCGCGCTTCCAGCAGGTCGCGAAACCCGTAAGACGTGAACTCGTGCTCGCCTCCGGCAATGGGAACCCGTCCATAGGATTTCAGTTCCGCGTAGCCGTGGACGTCATCCGGAATCACCGGCTCCTCCAGCCAGCGCAGATGAAATGCTTCCAGCAGCGGCAGCATGCGCTTGGCATAATCGAGCGTCCATCCCATGTAGGCGTCGGCCATCACATCGATTTCATCGCCGACAGACTCGCGCACCGCGCGCACCAACTCGAGATTGCGCTGCATGCCGGCGGCGCCGTCGTTCGGTCCCCAGCCGAAGCGCAGCTTCATGGCCTGGTAGCCGTCGCTCTTATACCGATTCGCCTCCTCCGCCACCTTGCCCAGGTCATCGCTATACAGACGACTGGCGTAAACGGGGATTCGCGCCTTGGTCCTTCCTCCCAGGAGGCGAAAAACCGGCTGCTTGGCGGATTTCCCCAGAATGTCCCAGATTGCGATGTCCACGGCGCTGATCGCGGCCATCACTGTGCCTTTGCGGCCAAACGCCATCGTCTTGCGATACATGTGCTGCCAAAGAAATTCGCTGTTCCAGGGATCGGCCCCGATCAGGATGGGCTTCAAATGGATGTCGATTACCTGTTTGGCTATTCGCGGCGAGAGCGCGGCATTGCCGATGCCTACGATTCCATCATCCGTGAAGACTTCCACGATCAGCCATTCGTGAAAGGTAAACGTGCTCATCGACGCAGCCGGAAGCGACAGCAGGTCCACGGGATTGGTGCAGAAGTGCGGCGCGAGCGGGACGGTCTTGCCTTTCCAGCGCACCACGCGGGTGCGGATGTCGCGAATTTTCAACTTGCGGCCTCGTATTGAATTTTAGGGCCGAGCGGCAAGGGCGCGATTACGGGGACGGCAACGAGAATAATCAAAAACGCCATGACGTGGAAACTTCCCGCCAGCGTGAACACCACGCCGTAGCCGAAGCCGTGATCAAGCAAATAGCCGACGAGCGTACCGAACGCGATTCCGCCCATTGCACCCCCGAACCCGACCAGTCCAGCGACCGATCCCACAACCTCGCGCGGAAACAAGTCTGTGGGCAGCACCATTACCAGCGTGGACCACGATTGCTGCCCGAAAAACGCCAGGCTGAACAGCGCCAGCGCCCAGGAAACGCGCACGTGCGTGACCAGCAGAATGAACGGCATGACCGCGGCGCTCAGGCCAAGCGCCCACTTTCGCGCGGCGCCGAGGCCCACCTGGCGATGTACCAGATAGCTCGAGAAACTGCCGCCCACCAGGCATCCGACACCCGCAGCAGCATAAGGAATCCACGCCAGCTTGCCGACCGACTTAATGTCGAACCCTCTCGCATCGTAGAGATACTTGGGCAACCAGAAAAGGTAGAAGTACCAGGCGGCATCGCTCAAAAATTTCGGCAGCACCAGGCCCCAGGTCTCGCGGATTGCCAGAAGGGAATACCAGGAGATGGTTTGGGCGCGATCCTCCTGCGCTGCTGCCTCTTCCGTTCGTGTGAGCTTTGGTACAAAATACGAGAAGCTCCACCACAGAGTCCACAGCGCGCCGATCACGCCGGTAATAAAAAAAATCCAGCGCCAGCTGGCAAACGCCAGAATTCCCGCAATCAGCGGAGGCGCCGCCACTGCTCCCACGGCCGTGCCGCCATTAATGATTCCCATGGCAGTCGCCCGGTCTTTCACCGGAAACCACTCCGCGACGGCGCGTGTGGCGGCGGGAAATCCTCCCCCCTCGCCCATGCCCAGCAGAAACCTGCTAACCGCAAGCATGGCAAAGCTGACCGCGAATCCCTGGCTCAGGCACGCGAACGACCAGAACAGCATGATCAGCGTGAACCCACGCTTTGTGCCCAAAGCATCGGCGAGCTTGCCCCCTCCCGCGTACATAAACGCGTAGGCGAATAGAAACGCATCCGTGAGATACGAAAACTGCTCGTTGGTGAGCGGAATATCCTTGCTGATCGCCTTAATGGCGACCGGAAGGGTCTGCCGGTCGAGATAGCTGATGGCAATAGCGGCGCTTACCAGGATCGCGATTCGCCAGCGCAATACTCATCTCCCGACCGGCACGTAAGAACAACTACGCCGTCATGTACGGCACCCACACTTCCATCGGCGACGGCTTGCGGTTTGCCCAGACATAATAAGGAATAAAGGTCAGGTCCACGGGACGCGTCTTGCGCGACATGGCTTTCACCGGCGCGTACAACGCCTCCTCCGCCGACGAGACTTCGTATGCGCCGCCGCGGTGATGCAGCACCATGATTCCATCGAGCATATCCGGCTTGTACTCGTTGCGGAACTCGTCGTGTCCGCCGCCTCCAATGAGAATGGAAGCGTCCGCCAGCGCCACGCCGTCCGGCTGGTCGAGTCCCTCCATGCAGTAAATCATCGGCCCGCGACGAACAGCAACCTTACCGCGGTCCTCGGACACTCGAGGATTTGCCGCGACCGGCACCGTATCCATCGGGAACTTCAGGCTGACGCGATCTCCCGGCTTCCACGTGCGGCGGAGCGGCAGATACTCGCCCGCTTTGACTGCCGTCTCCGGCTTGCCATTGACCGCGACCGACGCGCCGTTCGCCCAACCCGGAACCCTGACATAGAACGTGAATTCCGCAGGTTGCGCCGGCGTCATCGTGAGTTCGACCGCTCCATCCCACGGATAGTTGGTCTTCTGCTGCACCTTGATCCCGGTGCCGTCGTCCAGGTGCCAATCCAGGTTCGAGTTGTCGTACAGATGAACGTAGAGCCCATCCTTGCTGGTGCTGTAGAAGTAGCTTGGCAGAGATGAGAACGTGCGCTCGATGTTCGGCGGGCAGCAGGTCACGTCGTACCACGGATTGCGAATGTTCGGACTGCCGCGGAACCCTTCGAAGAACGCCGGATCGAACGCCAGCGGATTGCGGTAGCAGTAGGTGGTCCCATCCAGCGACATGCCGGAGTTGATGCCGTTGTAAAGTGCGCGCTCGATCACATCGGTGAACTTCGCTTGGCCGCTCGCCGCCAGCATGCGCCAGTTCCACATCATATTTCCGATGGCGGCGCAGCTTTCGCCATAAGCCTGCGCATTGGGCAGTTCATAGGGATCGCCGAAGGCCTCCCACTGTGCGCGCGCACCCACGCCGCCGGTCACATACATCTGTCGTTTGGCCAGGTCTTCCCAAAGCGTGCTGAGTGTCTTCCAGTAGGCCTGATCGCCGGTTTCTAAGTAGTAATCGGTTGCGCCGCAGCACGCATACATCGCGCGCACCGCGTGGCCTTCGAGCCGCGTCCGCGAGGTGAAAGGAATTCCGCAGAACATGTAGACGATGCGCTCCGGCTCAATTTTCCAGCGATCGTCGCCGTGCAGAATGTAGCCCGCTAGGTCAACGTACTGCCGCTTTCCGGTCGTGCGGTACATCTCGATCAGCGCCATTTCGATTTCCGGGTGCCCGGAGATGATCGGCTTCTGGTTGGGGCCGGGGCCGTAGTTGGGAATGACGAAGTTGTCGACCATGCGCTGGCCGGCATCGAGCAGGGTTGTGTCGCCGGTTGCGCGATAGTAGGCAATCGCGCCCTGGATCATGTGGCCGAGGCAGTACATCTCGTGCCCGACCTCCTGGTCGTGCTGGCTCATGCGCAACGAGGCGCGGTCGCCCTGGTAATAGGTGTTGAGGTATCCGTTGGGTTCCTGCACCGCCACCACTTCGCGGATCCATCCCTCAGCCATGCGGCGCAGCGGCGGATTCGCGTCGGACTGCAGCGCCCAACCGACCCCGTCAATCCACTTGTAAACGTCAGAATCGGAAAAGTACGGCCCTTTCTGCGGCTCGGAGCTTTTCCCCACCAGCCGGCGGAAATTGTCCAGGCGGCCATGCGCTTCGAGTTCATCGTGCATGGTGGGAATGCTGCGCTCGACGTTGGTCTTGCGCCGCTTCGACCAGAAGCCCTCTTCAATGCTCACCGCCCGCACCGGCACGCTGTGCAGTTTGGCGTAAGGAGACTTCGCGGTATTGATCACACCCTGATCCTGCCAGGCCAGAATGTTCGCGTCAGGGGCCGCTCCGTCGAACATGGCACCGCCCGAGAACGGATGATTGGCGGCAAACGAAATGGCGGGACCCGCCAGCACGGATGCGGCTGCCGAAGTCGCTACATTGGACAGGAATCGTCTGCGGGACAGGTGCTTGCGAAGGCTCATAAGTCACCTCGGGGTTGGGGGTGCCGACCCAGGGAAATTTTAGAACTGTTTGCCCCAGTGTAGTGCGTTTGGCTAGTCACAGCAAACGTTTACTTAATTCGCTGGATACAATATCCTTTGCTTCCCGGCGATGTCAAGCGCACTGCCTCCGGCTCCGGATCGCGCCCTTGCTCCCTTGCCCGGAACTCCTTGTGCGCAAGAGGAGACGCTCAATGCGACGACGTAGTTTTTTGAAAACCGCCGCGGCCGCCGCGGCCGCGGCGTACGTTCCCACGACTCGTGGTCAGCTGAGTGAAGCTGCCGATCCCGTCCAGACTGCCTCCACGAATCTGAAGCCCGCCACCACTGTGGATGTCAGCGGCCACACGCTGCTATGTGAGTTCCCGCTGGACTCTGCTTCCTGGAAAGTGTACGAAGACTTGCGCAGCCGCGATGGCGCGATCACATTTCTCTCGTCGGCGGGAGCGCGGGTGTTAGCGAAGTCCGCCGAGGCTTCGTTTGCGGAAGAAGCCACGCCGTACCTGGGATTGGCGCTGAAAGACATTGGCACCTCGCCGCGAGATCTGCTTGCGGACCGCCTGCTTGAGGGCGGCGACGATCCGGATCCTGAGAGGGTGAAGGCGGCCGCGCCTCCTCTCGGTTCTGTGCCGCCGAAAGGTCCAGGCTGGCGTCTGCCCTGGGATACCTTCGTCGGCACCAGAGAATGCTCGGACACCATGCCGGTGTTTCCCCGCGGCAGCACTCGCACCTATCATCCGGTGCAATTTTTTCCGGAAGACAATCGCCGGAGCAATCCGCGCCGCTTCGATGGATTACTGGGCGGCTGGATGCCGGCAGTGCGCAAAGTGATGCCGGTCAGCGACTCGGCTTATTACGAAGTGATCGTCTTCGGCGACGTGGAAGCGCGCGACCGCTTCATCGTGCAGACCTGGCATCGCACCGCCCGCATTGAAAACGGAAAAATTACCAAAGTCGTCTACGGCTACAGCTATCCCGAGTTTCCGCCCGCGCGCCTCGATCCCAAGCCCGAGGACTTCTATCGCGCACTGCTCGTGTTCGCCGGCTACTGGGAACACCTGCTCAGCGATTTTGCTCCGGCTTCGCTGCCGCAGCCGGTCTGGATCGACATGCCCAGGCACGCTTTCGCGAAGGAACAGATGGTTCGGCCCGGCGGGTTTTATCCCAAGTACGGCGCGGTGGATCGCGACTACTACGGCTCGGAGTACGACGGGTTTCAGGACATCTTCACCAGTTCCCTGTACGCCAACCTCGAATGGGGCCGCTTCGAAATGGCGCGCGCGGTGATCGACAATTACTTCACCGATTTTGTCGACAGCAAAGGCATGATCAACATGCGCGGGCCCGAAACCGCGCAGTTCGGCATGACGCTGTCGCTGCTGGCGCGCTATTTCAACTACACCGGCGATCGGGCGTTGCTCACGAAGCATCTGCCAAAAATAGAAGCCACTGCCGCCATGCTTTGCGAGATGCACGATGAAAGCCTGAAATTGCCGCAGGATGATCCTGGCTACGGCATCATTCACGGCTGGAGCGAGTCCGATTCCTGCCTGATGCCGAATCCGAAAATCTGGTGGCTGCCGTATTTCGCTAACAATGCGTTCACCGCGCGCGGTCTGCGGGACTTGGGCCGATGCTGGACGCAATTTGCGGGCGCTGCGCGCGCGCAACAGCCGGCCGCAGGCTGGAACAAGCGGAGCCGGCAATTGCAGGATGCGATGGTCGCAAGTCTCGAGAAGAACGTTCGTCACGATACGAATCCTCCCTACATCGGGACCTATCCGGGCACGAAGCTCACATTCTGGGAATCGATGGAGAAGGAGCGCCCGACTCCGCAGCAGTGGCCGCATCGCGGCTATTGCGAGCTGCTGCAGGCGGACATGCTGCCCGCGAACCTGGCCAATCTGGTGATCGACTGCATGCGCGCGTATGGAGGAACCACCATAGGCGTGGTGGCGAATGTGGAGCGGCCGCATCCGCAGGGACGCGACATCCTCGGATTCATCTCTTATGGATATGCGCAGATGCTGTTGCGGCTTGACCGTATCGAAGAATTTCTCTTGTTCCTGTATTCGCATCGTTATCACGACCACACGCGCGGGAGTTGGGTCGCCGGAGAGGTGGCGGGCATCGATGGCGATAACGCGTTGTTCTGCATTCCCGCGCAGTTGACGATTCCGCCCCTGGTGCGCTGGATGCTGGTGCTCGAGGATTCCGATGACGATCGCTTGTATTTCGGGAAAGGGCTTCCGCGGGAGTGGGTCGCGTCCGGAAAAGAAATCCGGATCGGCCAGGCGCCTACGCGATGGGGCCGGGTCAATTTCGCGATGCAGGCGGACCCGGCAAAACAAAACGTTCGCGGCATCGTCAGTTTGGCGCGCGAAGGAGCGCCGAAGGAAATCCAGGTCAAATTCCGAGTACCTAAAAAGAACGTCTTACGCGCGGCGACTGTGAACGGACAACCGGCAAAATTCACCGGCGTGCACGGTGATACGGTCGTGGTCTCCACCGATGGCCGCAAACAATTCGAAGTGGTCGCGCGTTTCGCATGATCGTGATAGCTTGCAATCGAGGATGAACCCGCCCTCCCATGTTCATGGGGAACAAAGCCACTCGATGCGCGTCACGCCTGCTGCTGCCGGCCGCGATTTTCCTGGCAAGCATTCTGGCCGCTTCGGCGCAGGTCTCCTCGACGGCTGAGGCTGAGCAGTCGATTGAATCGGCATTGCGAGTACGCGACTTTTCCCGCGCCTACGAGCTCAGCCGCTCGGCCCTCGCGCAGTCCCCCAAAAATCCCAAGCTGCTGTCGTTAGAAGCGTACGCGCTCATGGGACTGGGACGGCGGAGCGAAGCTTTGCACGCCTACAACGCAGCGCTCAGCGTTTCGCCGGATTACCTGCCCGCGCTCGAGGGCGCGGCGCAACTGGAATACAACGCCGGAAACAAGCGCGCCGCGATTTTGCTGGAGCGAATTCTGAAGCTTCGTCCAGAGCAGCCCACGGCCCACGCCATGCTTGCTGTCACTGACTATCGACAGCACGATTGCGCTTCGGCCGTCAGGCACTTCGAAGCGGCCAAACAGGTCATCTCGTCGCAGCCGGTCGCCCTGGTGCAGTACGGCTCCTGCCTGATGGATCAGGACCAGCCCCAAGCCGCCATTCCTGTGTTCCAGCAACTGGTGGCGCTGCAGCCGGACGATCCCCGCGCGCGCTACAACCTGGCGGTGGTGCAACTGGCGGCGAAGCTGCCCAAAGATGCGATCGCGACATTAGAGCCGCTGCTGACCGCATCGCAACCCCATCCGGATGTCCTCGACCTGGCGTCTTCAGCGTATGAAGAAGCTGGAGACACCCCCAACGCGGTCAAGCTGCTGCGGCAAGCCATTGTGCTGGATCCCAAAAAGGTCAGGTACTACGTGGACTTCGCCACCATTTCGTTCACTCACCAGTCGTTTCAGGTGGGGGTGGACATGATTAACGCCGGCCTGCAGGCAAATCCAAACGCTGCGCAGCTCTACGTGGCCCGGGGCGTGCTTTACATTCAGCTCGGGCAATACGACAAGGGAGAAGCAGATTTCGCAGCTGCCAACCGGCTGGATCCGCGGCAGAGTTCGGGCGCAATTGCCGAAAGTCTGGCCCAGATGCAGCAGAGTAACCTCGATCAGGCTCTCTCAACCGTACGCTCAGACTTAAAGGCGCACCCGCAGGATGCCTTTCTTCATTACCTGGAGGCGCAGATTCTGTTCCAGCGCGGTCCCGATCCGGATACGCCGGAGTTCAAGCAGGCGATTGCAGCGGCCGAACGGTCGCAAAAATTGAATCCCGAGCTCGAACTGGTGCACGATCTGCTTGGAAATCTTTACTTCAAGTCAGGACAGCTCGATTTGGCGATCGAGCAGTCACGGCTCGCGCTGAAACAGAACCCGTCGGACCAGGAGGCGCTCTATCACCTGATCCAGGCGTTGAGGGAAGGCCACAAAGACAGCAAGGGAGAACTGCCGGCGCTCGTCAAGCGGCTGGCGCAGCTGCGCCAGGAAGCGCGCAACACGGAAGCGTCAAACAACCGCTACAAACTATACGAGCCGTCCAAAAGCGACGAGTCCACGCCGAAATGACCTGGTTCGCGCGACGGCTAATTCTCCCCCGCAAGAAAGCTTTTAACCGCAAAGATCGCAAAGCACGCACAGGAAATCTCAGTTCTTCGCGACCTTTGCGCAACCTTTGCGATCTTCGCGGTTAAAAGCTTTTTATTGCCCTTCCACCAGCTTGTAGCGGTTGCGCTGCCGTTCTTCCTGCGTAGCGTCCTTGCGCAATTGCGCGAGACGCTTGAGCAACTCGGGCGTCTCTTTGGTATCGCCGGTCTTGCGTAGCGCCTGGATCAAACGATAGAGCGACGTCTGGTCCTTGGGATCGATGGCAATCGCTTTCCGGCATTCGTCGGCGGCCTGCTGGTTCTTGCCGGCATCGAGATACAGTTTCGCCAGTACGGCATGTGCCGGAGCCAGGTTGGGCCGCAGCGCCACCGCCCGTTGCGCGGAACGCAGCGCGGTCACGAAATCCGCATTGCCGGGCGCGACACCCTTCTGCGCAAGAATATCGGCTTGCAGGTAGAGCAGCACCGGATCCCCCGGTTTTTTCGCCAGCTTGGCCCGCGTCTCCGTGAGCGCCCGGTCAAGATCATTCTGCTGAACCGCCAGCAGGCCCTGGGCGGCGGCAGTCAGGGACTGATTGGGATCGAGTTCGTACGCCTTCTGAAAATCCGCTTCCGCTTTGTCAAACTGCGCCAGGTTGACATAGAGCACGCCGCGTGCGAAGTACAGCTGCGACGCATCCGGCTGTACGGCAACGCCGTCGTTCAGGACGTCGACTCCGACCTGATACGACGAGTGCTGCAGCGAAATCTGCGCGAACTCCAGATATAAGCTGACGTCTTTCGGAGCAAGCAGGATCGCCTGCCGCAAGGCCTTGACGGCGCGATCGGTGTCGTGAGCATCTTCATAGGCGCTGGCGGCGAGCGCCAGGGTGGAAGCATCAGCGCTGCCGGAATCAACTAAGGGGGACAGCGTAGTGATGGCAGCTTGCGGATCGGGCTCCATGAGTTGCACGGCTGCCAGTACGCGCCGCTCCCGGGGATCATCGTGCAGGGCCAGCGCGCGCTCCAAAACTTTGGCTGCGCTGTCGAACTGCTTTTCGCGGACCAGGCACGTCGCGTAAGCGTGCAGGCCATCAATCTGCGAATCCAGCAGGTTTCCGGACTTGGCGAAGTGCGGAATGGCCGCCGCGCAATGGCCATTCTTGTATTCGACCACCGCGATCATCGCGTGCGCCGTAGGATCCCCAGGCTGAAGCCGCAGGATGTGCCGCAGCACGGGAATCGCAGCCATGCTGCCCGCTTCGTATTCCAGTTGCGCCTGCTGATGCAAGGCGGGCAGGTAATCGGGAGAAACGGCAAGAGCCCTATGGAATGAAGCGAGCGCTTTTTCCCTGTGCCGCTCGCCTAAGTAGGCCACTCCTTGCATCGTCCACAACTGCGGATCTTTCGGCGAGGCTTGTAGAGCGGGGTGAAGCAGCTCAAGCGCTGCCTGGTAATCATCATTCTTGAGGGCCGCCGCGACGCGGTCTGCTGCGGTTTGCGCGTTCTGAGCGCCGGCGGGCAAACGCAACAGGGCAAGCAGCAAGGCGATACATACCCGTGGACTCCTGAGCTTCATCCGTTTCGTTGCTGGCCGCTCCGCTTTACACCAGTGTGTCACATCCATTCGACGTGTCGTAGGCAAAAAAAACAGCCTGCTTGAGAATCAAGCAGGCTGGACTGAGGAGCTTTCGGAATTTAGAACGAAATTCTTCCTCCCAACTGCCAGAATCTGGGACCGTGGGAGCCGGTGGCTTGCCCGAAGCTCGAATCCGGGAAATTTACATCGACGTTTGAGTAATTCGGACGGTTGAAGAGGTTGAAGAACTCAAACCGAAGTTGAAAAACCACTCCCTCGGTAATGTGGGTGTCCTTGTAAAAGTTGATGTCTGTGTCGATAAAGTTCGGCCCGCGGAACTGTTGCGCTTTCTCGTTACCTTGTAGGCCGAAAGTGGGGACCGCGAAGTCGCTCTTGGGAATTGCGCCCGTTAGCCACGCGCCGTTGTTGTGTGATTGGCTGTAACTAACGGCGTCCGGATAGGCGAGATTATCGCCGTTTGAAGTGTAATCACCGCTCTGTGGAGCGTAAGCAACCACCGGATCAGAAGCCGAGCATCCGGTCGTATTAGTGAAGTTAGTGAGGGATTGACACACGCCCACAAATCCGTTGAAATTCTGAGCGGTGATTGGATAACCGGACTGGAAAATGCTGGTGCCGCTGATTCCCCAGCCTCCAGTCAGATGGCCGATCGCACCCGCTCCGTTGTTTAACCCTCTTAGCGAATAGTTGAAGCTGAGCGAGAAACGGTTCGGTGCATCCGTTACGGACGGGCCGTAGTACTTCCTGGCGTTCAACAACGCGGAATCGGGATAGCTCAATGCGTCGTCCTTAGAGCTGGAGCGGGTATAAGAAGCCTCCACGAAGCCGCGTGAAAACCGCCCTTTCACATCAAAGTACACGCTCTCGTAATTGCCATAGCGATCATTGTCGGCATAGTTAATCTGTCCAAAGCTGGGATTCAGTCGAATCGGGCTCGGGTTAGGGAGGGGTGTTGGGCTGGCGTTCTCTTGGTTGATCATGTCCCCGGGAACGGCATTAATATCGGTACCGTACGAGACCAGACCAGTCTGGTTCCCGCCAGAGACAATATTGTACGAATGGGAGCCGCTATATCCGACACTCGCTGCCAGGTGCTCTCCTACCTTGCGCTCGACAGATAGAGCCCAGACGTCGGCTGCAGGCGACTTCAGGTGTGGGTTGATGCCGCCAATGGAGTCGCTGATACCGACCTGTCCACCTTGCGCGTTGAGGCCGCCAGTGAAGGTTGGGAAAGTGAAGCCAAACGGGGGCTTGCTGCCGGTTCCGAGCACGAAAATGGGAGCCTGGGCGGTTGGCGTCCCACCTCGCACAAAATTCGGCAAAACCAGTCCTGGTGGATTGCCACGGAACTCTTCTTGCACGTTCGCTGATGTTAGCCAATTGTTGTAGACGCCGAAACCGCCACGCACTACCCACTCGCCTTTCTCCGTCGGATCCCACGCGAAGCCCACGCGGGGGCTGAACAGGTGGCTTGGAGAACTAAGCAGGGCATTGTGCGTCGGCTTGGCGAAACCGTTCGCCACCTTTTGCTGCTCGGTCGAACCGCTGCCCCGGTAAAAGTTTCCGAAGATTGTAGATGCGTTTTTCGACCATGGATTGCCGCTATCGTCATAGCGCAGGCCTAACGTGAGTGTCAGATTCCTTTTGGCCTTCCATGTGTCCTGAGCAAAAAGACCGAAGGTCCTTGAGGCGGCGTCCCAGAACCACAATTGCTGAGTTCCAGTGGCCGGGTTGTACATGATGCCGTTCTCGTTGGTGGGATTGTCCTGAGCCAACTGCAACAGGTTGTCAAACGAAAACTTTGGCGTAGACCACGGCCCCTGAAAGGGCTCGACATCGTCGCCATACCAGCCCTCGTAACCGAACTTTAGTGTGTGCGTACCGCGCACATGCGTCAGCACGTCACGCCAGTGATAGTTGTGCTGAATGAAATCGCCTTGTGCAAAGCCCACACCGTAGGCCATGCCTCCGTCCACGTTAATACCGTTTACGCTGATGTCAGGTACGGTGTAATCCTTGGCGCCGGATCCGAGGACACCCTCAACCCTGCTCAGGCCGGCTGTCGCCTCGTTGATTGTCGTCGGGGAGAATGAGTGGGTCCAGGAGAGCTGTCCCGCCACCTGCCACGTGTTGTTCAACGCCGAGAACTGCGTCATAGGCGATGGTACGCCATCCAGCAGAAGGGTGCGGAAAAGGCTGGCATAGACCCGGTCGTTCTTAAAACCTTGGTCAATACGGGCGAAGTACTGTGTCCCATTCCGTATTGCTGTTGCGCCAAAGAACCCTGTGTCGATCATGGGCAAAGTGCAGGGCACTCCGTTCTGCCCCGCAGTTGTGCCGCAACCCCCCGCCGCATTTCCGAAAACATCCTGAGCCGTTGAAGTCGGCACCGCACCGCCGATGCCGGACGGCAGGTAATTGGTCATGACTTTGGTTCCGACTGTATTCGGGTAATTCGTCTGAGCGAAGGATATGAATTGGGGGTCTACGAAGGTCACTGATCCGCCAGCGCCCTGCGACGAACGCAGCGGTTCGACCGCAAAGTAGAAGAAACTATTGTGGTGAGGGATAATCGGCCCGCCGATTGCGAAGTCCATGTTGTTCGAATGGAATGGCTTGTATGGAAGCGTATTCGAACTGACGAAGTGCTGATTGGCGAACATGCCCTGATAGTTGAAATAATCTGACGCCGAGCCGTGGAAACGATCCGTGCCAGATCTCGTCGTAAAGACGGTCTGCAATCCGGCGGCGCGGCTGTACTCGCTGCTGAACGTGTTGACCTGAATGCTGGTCTCCTGGATCGATTCAGGTTGCGGCGTAAGGTTCAGAACGCCCTGCCGGATTCCGCTGGTGACGTCGAGGCCATCGACAACGTATTGATTATTGTTCTGGCCCTGCCCGTTCGCGCTGGCATCCACTTGTTCTTCCGTCGAGAAATTATCCACGCCGGACCCAGGGCTGCCCGCAGCACTGGTGCCAAGGCCAGAGACTCCGGGCGCCAATGTGACCAGCGTGACGAGGTTTCGACCGACGATCGGCAGTTGCGCGACCGCCTGGTTCTCGAGCGTCATCTGTGTGCGGCTGTCGGCGGTGTCAACGACCGGGGTCGACGAGGTGACCGTTACCGCCTCAGTTACTGCGCCCACTTTAAGCGTGACAGGGACATTGAGGTTCTGTTCCGTCAGCAAGGTGACGTTCGACTCGGACTTGCCATAACCGGACGCTTCCACAGTCAATTTGTATGTGCCGGGAGCGAGGCTTACGAACCGATAATTTCCGTCGGCGTCCGTGGTGGTGGTATGTGTCGCTTGCGTGGCGGCGTTAAGTAATGTGACCGTCGCTTTGGGAACCACGGCCCCGGTCGAGTCTTGCACCACACCTTGCACGTTGCTAGTGAACTGCGCGTTGCAGATGGCGGCCGAGAGCAGCACGAATCCCAACGTCGAGAAAAGACCAACGCGAGTGAATGCCCTGGTGAACATACGTCCTCCTCTTGGAGTTCCTCGTCCGCGCGGGAGATCCCACGGGCTCCCGGGCGGATCACGAATAGGCAAATGTTCCCTCAGCGCCGCGAACCTGCCGAAGGAATCAGAGTAAGCGTTTTCTGATGGCCATGTACGCTATCGCATGTTGTATACAACAGTCAAGAGAAAACTAATCGTTTTGCCTTAGACGGGCTAAAACGGAAAACATCACTTGCCGGCTGGATCGCGCTCCCCATCAACCAGATCTCGGAGCCCGCGAGCTTCACGTAAGTATCAGAAAACATTACCCTGCAGTTAGCAGAGTTCGGCAACGAACCGGAGTGGCGTTGTGCCCGTAAGAACCACAATAATGGCTGTGCTTGGAGCCGATGACAGGCTCCGGGCGGTCACCTGCGTGTCCCACGACGGGATCCTGGCTGGAATAAACCGAGCACCTGCCCTTGACGCGCAAAAACTTCCGCAGTATAAGCTCCAGTTAACGCTTACTCAGCCGTCGCGCATCACACAAACTAGGGAGGGCCCATGAAAGCCACTCGGCGCCAGTTTCTGCAGGCCAGTTCAATTGCAGCGGGATCGGCAATCGCTCTGCGTCCACGGCGGCTGTGGTCCTGGCCGGCAGTCGACATGGCCATCACCCCGCCGCTTGCGCAATTCGACTACTCCCAGGTTCAGTTGCTCGACGGGCACCTGCGCGAGCAGTTCGTCCACAACCATGATCTCTTTTTGCACCTGAATGAAGATGCGATGCTCAAGCCCTTCCGCGAGCGCGAAGGCATGCCCGCGCCGGGGCCCGACATGGGCGGCTGGTACGACAATGCCGACGACTTCAATCCTCCGGACGTTTTTCATGCCTTCATTCCCGGCCACAGCTTCGGGCAGTACCTCTCTGGGTTATCGCGCGCCTATGCGGTAACCGGAAATAAAGCGACGCAGGAAAAAGTCCATCGCCTGGTCCGCGCATTCGGAGAAACGGTTGAGCCATCGGGCAAGTTCTACGTCGGCTATCACCTGCCCGCTTACACCTATGACAAGACCAGCTGCGGCCTCATTGACGCGAACGAGTTCGCGAAATGTCCGGATGCCATGGATGTGCACTGGCGCGCTACGCAGGCCGTGTTGCCCTATCTCCCAGAGAAGGCGCTCAGCCGTGCTGAACAGCGGGCGCGTCCGCACAAGATGGTCGCCGACACCTGGGACGAGACCTACACGCTGCCGGAAAACTTCTTTCTCGCCTATCAGCGCAGCGGGAAATCGGAGTACCGCGATCTCGCCAAGCGATTTATCGAGCAAGATTATTTCGGCCCGCTTTCCGAAGAACAGAACGTGCTGCCCGGAGAACATGCCTACAGCCATGTCAACGCGCTCAGTTCGGCGATGCAGTCGTACCTGGTGCTGGGGGATGAGAAATATCTGCGAGCTGCGCGCAATGGCTTGCGTATGGTGCAGGAGCAAAGCTATGCGACCGGCGGTTGGGGCCCTGACGAAGCCTTTGTAGTTCCCGGCAAAGGCCTGCTCGATGCCAGCCTGGGAACCACTCACGCCAGCTTCGAAACCCCATGCGGTTGCTACGGGCACTTCAAGATCACGCGCTACCTGCTGCGTGTAAGCCGCGACTCCCGCTATGGCGACAGCATGGAGCGCGTGCTCTACAACACCATCGCTGGAGCCACGCCGATTCTTGCCGACGGCACCAGCTTCTATTATTCCGATTACAACTACGAAGGTCGCAAGGTTCACTATCGCGACAAGTGGCCGTGCTGCTCCGGCACCTTCCCGCAACTGACCGCCGACTACGGCATCAGTTCCTACTATCGCGGGGCGGATGGAATCTACGTCAACCTGTTCCTCCCTTCGAAGCTGTCGTGGTCGCAGGGAAGCACGCCCGTCACGCTTACCCAGATGACCGAGTATCCTCGCGCCAATACGACGCAACTGGCGTTTGGACTGGCCAGGCCTGAGACGTTCACCACCTACATCCGAACGCCCGCCTGGGCCGGCGCGAAGACGGCAGTTTCCGTGAACGGCAAGCGCGCTGATGAGCCGGCAGAACCTGGAAAGTTTCTCGCCCTGAAGCGCACGTGGAAAGATGGAGATCGCATCGAGATTGAGTTCGAAATGCCTCTGCGGCTGGAAGCGGTCGAGCCGGAAAGTCCCAAAGACGTCGCCCTGATGAAGGGTCCGCTGGCGCTCTTTGCCGTCGGCGAGATTCCGTCGCGGATCACGCGGCAGCAGTTGCTGGCGGCAACGCCGGTGGCGTCCACATCCGATGACTGGACCGTAAAGACGGACAACGGCGCTCTAACCATGCGTCCGTTTATGGCGATCATGTCGGAGAAGTACCGGCTGTACAATCGCGTCGAAGGGTGAATCTTCAGCGCGAACGCGTAAGCAGCGATTTCATCGTAAGGCGGGCGACTGCATCCGATGCGGCCGCGATCCATTCCATCCTGGCTGCCGCATTCGCCCCGCTGCAACATCTCTATACCCCCGACGCCTACCATGCGACGGTCGTGCCGGAAAGCGGCGTGATTGCCCGTCTGCACGAAGGCCCGATCTGGATTGGCGGCTGCAATGGAGCCGCGGTGGGCACAGTGTCGGCGCGTTGCGATGCGGATGCTGTGTTTGTGCGCGGCATGGCGGTCCTGCGAGAAGCTCGCGGTCGCGGCCTGGGACAGGCGCTGTTGCATGCGACGGAAGATTTTGCCCGCCAGCAAGGCCGGACGCGAATGGTTCTCTACACGACTGCTTTTCTCCACGGCGCCATCCGCCTGTATCACGCCTCTGGGTTCGCGTTCACCGGTGACGCCATCAATCCGCACGGCACCGAGCTGTTGCAAATGGCGAAAGAACTTCGCCCGTGATGCTCGAGCCGCCAAACATTGGCAGATCCCGCAATGATCGGATCCCCGATTACCCCCAACGACCCGATCCTCCGTCATTCACCGGTAAGACTGCGGCGTTCGCCGAAAAGTCTCAGCCCTCTCCTCCGCGTACCGCTATCTTGCGATCAGGTTGAGGCAAGGAGATTGATATGGCGGCAGCGAATCAAGGGCCATTTTGGGATCAGGACGCAATCACGGCCACCGCGCTCGGTTTCGCAGGCATGGCGATGCTACAGAGTAAACTGTTCCCGGCGGTTTCGCGGATTAACCTGCCC
Source organism: Terriglobales bacterium (assembly GCA_036376415.1). GTDB lineage: Bacteria > Acidobacteriota > Terriglobia > Terriglobales > Acidobacteriaceae > Gp1-AA145. The sequence continues at coordinate 128,896 of DASVAJ010000027.1, read as the reverse complement.
TGGATACATAAATTGCTCGAGTCGCCAGTGCTCGCGTGGTGGCCGTTGCTGCTGATTGTCGGCGGTATTGTTCTCTGGCTGGTGCAGATTGCCAGCCGTCGATCGCCGAAAGATTCGCCGTGGGAGACTCGTTTGGGAGGGGCGCATGAATCCAGAAACCAAACTTAGAGTTGATCGTGGCCCGATGATCGCCGGCGTCGTCTGCATCATCGTGGGCACCTTTCTGCTCCTGGATAAGCTGGGCTACCTCCCATTCGCACTCGTCCTGCACTTCTGGCCCTCCATCTTCATCATCATCGGCCTGATCAAGATGATCGATCCCCCAGGCCGGCCGGTGGGCGTGGCCTTTGTCGCCGCCGGGGTGTTTCTGCAACTGCATGAGATGGGTTTTATCCGCGTGAGCTTCTGGCAGCTGTGGCCGGTCTTCATCATCATCGCGGGCGTGGCCATGCTGTGGCAGGCGCTGGGGCAGCGCGGGCCGTCGATGCCATGCAATCCGGGGATGGATGGTTTCTACGTCTTTGGAGGTGGAGAGCGCCACATTAACGCCAAGGACTTTAAGAACGCGCGCCTGCTTTCCGTTTTTGGAGGCTACAAGATCGACCTCCGCCACGCCGACATGGAGGGCGCCGAAGCCGTCGTCGAAGCGAACGCCGTCTTCGGCGGAGGCGAAATTATTGTTCCGGAAAACTGGCTGGTGGTCATGCAAGGCGTGGGTGTGTTCGGGGCATATGAAGACAAGACGCGGCACTTCCAGCCGGATCCCTCCAAACCGACCAAGACCCTGTACGTAAGGGGCACCGCGGTTTTCGGCGGCATCGAGATCAAAAACTGAACCCATGCACCCCATTCTGGGTCACTTCCGCCGCCTGTTGCTGTATCTCTCCGCATGGGGTCCGGTGTCCGCCATCCTCATTTACTTGTTTGCTTCCCTGGGCGGCCTTACCTGGAAGCAATCCCTCATCCTTACGTACCCGCTGTGCCTGGTGTACGCGTTCGTATGCCTGTCGGCGTGGTACATGTGCCGCAATATCCCGGTCACCCCCACCGCGTGGATGCCGCACGCGGTTGCCGCCGTCATTGCCAGCCTGTTGTGGATCGCGGCGGCTCGCGCCATCGCCTCCGGTCTCGCACTCGCATTTTCCGTCGCCGGCATCGATCAGCGGGTCTCGCGAACCTACCCGATCCTTTTCGGCAGCGGGGTGTTTCTGTATCTGCTGGCGGTGGCGCTTTATTATTTGCTGCTGTCCAACCAGGCGGCGCATGAGGCGGTAAAGCGCGAAGGGGAAGCGCGCGCCCTGGCGCGCGATTCGGAACTGAAGGCGCTCAAGACGCAGGTCAATCCGCACTTCATCTTTAACTGCCTGAATTCCATCAGCGCGCTCACTTCCAGCGATCCCGCCACCGCCCGCGAGATGTGCGTGCGCCTGGCGGAATTCCTGCGAAAGACTCTGGGCCTCAGCGAGAAGGTGCGCATTCCGCTGGGGGAGGAACTGGATTTGATGCACGCCTATCTCTCGGTTGAGCAGATCCGCTTCGGCGCGCGCCTGAAATTTGAAGAGAACACCGAGCCCCAGGCGGCCAGGTACGTGGTTCCGCCCCTGCTGTTGCAGCCGCTGATCGAAAATGCCATTCGGCACGGTGTCGCCAGCTTGACCGAGGGGGGCTGGGTGCGGCTGCAAATCAAGACCAGCGCCCCAAATATGCTGTCCATCCGCATCGAGAACAACTTTGACGGCGAGGCGCCGCGGCGGCGAGGCGCCGGCATCGGCTTGCGGAACGTGCGCCAGCGCGTCGACACGACCTACGGCAACCGCGCCCGCATGGATGTGCGCAGCGCGGCTGGGCATTTTCAAATTGCCATGGAGCTTCCGGCGGAAAAAGCCGACGCTGCCACCCCCCAGACATGAACCAGGACAGAAAAATTCGTGTCCTCATCGTCGATGATGAAGACCTGGCGCGGCAGATCCTTCGCGAAATGCTGGCGCCCCACGCCGACATTGAAATTGCCGGTGAATGTGCGAACGGCTTCGAGGCGGTGAAAGCCGTGTCTGAACTGAAGCCGGATCTCGTTTTCCTCGACATCCAGATGCCCAAGCTGGATGGCTTCGAAGTGCTGGAACTGATCGGCGGCGAGGTGGCAGTGATCTTTGTCACTGCCTATGATGAGCACGCCCTGCGCGCCTTCGAAGTAAATGCCATCGATTACGTGCTGAAGCCTTTTCGGGCGGAGCGCTTTGAAGCGGCGCTGGAACGCGCGAAACAGCGAATCGGGAAAAATCAGCCGGCGAGCGCGGATAAGCTCGCCGCCGCGGCTCGTGAGCCGGGGAAATTTGCCGAGCGCATCGTGGTTAAAGATGGAACTCGCGTGCAGATTATTCCCGTGGCCAAGCTGGACTTCGCCGAAGCCCAGGACGATTACGTTTCGCTCGCCAGCCAGGGAAAGAAGTACTTGAAGCAGCAGGCGATTTCGGCTCTAGAGACTTCCCTGGATCCGAAGTGTTTTGTTCGCGTGCACCGCTCCTGCCTGGTGAACCTCGAGCGAGTGGCCCGGTTGGAGCCATACGGGAAAGATACGCACGTAGTGATTTTGAACGACGGAACAAGATTGCCCGTGAGCCGGGCGGGGTTGGCGCGGCTAAAGGAATTTTTGGGGGAGCAATAATTCAAAAGCTTTTATCCGGCGCCGGATTTCTTCACGGCCTTCTGCTTCGCCCAACCTTCCTTAACGATCTGCCGCGCCCGCCCCAGCGCGAGAGACTCCGCAGGCACGTCCTCGGTAATGCACGAAGCCGCTCCAACGTAGGAGCCTTGGCCGAGTTTCACCGGCGCAACCAGCGTCGAGTCACTGCCGACAAACACTCCATCTTCTATAACTGTGGTGTGCTTGTTGACGCCGTCGTAATTGCAGGTGATCGTGCCGGCGCCAATGTTCACGCCCGCGCCGATTTCCGCGTCACCCAGATACGTCAGGTGGTTGGCCTTGGATGCCTTGCCCAGCCGGACCTTCTTGGTCTCTACGAAATTTCCCACGTGCGCCCCTTCGCCAACATCGCTCCCAGGGCGGAGATGCGAATACGGCCCCAGCAGCGCGCCGCTGGCTACCCGCGCCTCGTCCAGCACGCAGCCGGGGCGCACCAGCACGTTGTCTCCGATCATGGAATTCTGAATCACGCAGTAGGAACGGATGCGGCAATCGGATCCGATGTGCGTATTCCCGAGGAGCTGCACAAACGGCTCAATGGTGGTGTCCGGCGCGACCTGTACATCGGAATCGATGACACAGGTCTGCGGATAAAAAATGGTCACGCCGCCCGCCATCAGTTGTTCACATTTCTCCCGCCGCAGCTTGTGATCCAGTTCCACCAGTTCCGCGCGCGTGTTGCTGCCAAGAATCTCCGACGGTTTTTCCGTCTCCACCGCGACTACCTTCTGTTTGGCCTTCCGCAGCACTTCGGCCATGTCCGTGAGATAGTACTCAGCGTGCGCATTATCCGTCTGCAGTTTTTCGATGTACTGAAATAAGGGCTTCACCGAGAACACGTAAAACCCGGAATTGATTTCCTGGATCTTGCGCTGTTGCGGCGTGCACGACTTCTCCTCCACAACCTGCTGAACTTCTTCACCCTTGCGGATGAGACGGCCGTAGCCGGTGGGATCTTCCAGCCGGGCGCTGAGGATGGTCATCGCCGCTTTCGAGCGCAGGTGAAAATCGCGAAGCTTCCCGATGGTTGCCGCGGTGATCAAGGGCGCGTCTCCGGAAAGGACGATCACGTCGTTGTAGCCGGCAAGCGCTTCTCGCGCGCACATGACCGCGTGTCCGGTGCCGCGCTGCGGCTCCTGCAACACGAACTGAACGCCTGTCTGGTTGAGCGCCGCACGCACCCGGTCGGCTTCGTGCCCGACAATGGCATAGATGTCGGAAGGTGCGACCACCTGCTTGGCGGCCGCGATCACGTGGGCCAGCAGCGGCTTTCCCCCAACCTCGTGCAGCACTTTCGGGTGCTTGGATTTCAGCCGCGTGCCCTTGCCGGCGGCCATAATCGCAATTGCGACTCGTCGAGGGGCTTGGGTTTCCGCTGTGGAAGTCGAGCGTTTCGGCATCGGCTTCAATATAACCCGTGTTTCTATTCCGGCGCAGGCTCCGATCGCAACTGCAGGGTGCTATTCACAATTTTTGCCCCCCCTAAGTCATTGAGATCATTGGCACCAGAGCCGTGATTATGCTCACGGAATCTGCATTATCAACAGAATATTTTTGTGCAAGCTTTTGCGTACTCTGCTAGCATGCCTTGCTATAGCATCTTCGCTATCTGCAAACATTTGAGGTACTTACCTTTCACGGGCAACTTGCCGTCTGGTACGGTAACTGCAACGAAAGTTGTAGTCGCTCCCCCTCCCACTTTTGGGGCTGTGGTGTCTGTAGGAGAGCGTTTTGAAGCATTCGCGTGTTCGGGGTAGAAGTCGAAGGGGCGCACGACGATCAGAAGCAGCTGGCGTGGTTGTCCGCTGTCTGGCGTTTCTGATTGTGCTTGCCGCCTGCATCTTTGCGGTGCAGTTAATTCGCGGGGGAGTTCACCGCTCCGGCGTTCTCGAGAGTCCCTCGCTGGCTCCCAGCCTGACCGTGCTCGCCGGGCTTCCTCATCCCCAGATCCAGGCCCGCAATCAGCGGTTGGTATATCCCTATTCCATCATTCCCGGCGGGGTCCGTTCCGCCGCCGAGTTGCGGGACGCAACTGCGCATGATCCCGTGGTTGCCAAGCACTACGCAGGCTTTGATTTCCAGCGTGCGCGGATCACCGAAGTGCAGCAGCCGCAGCTCGTTTACCTTTCCTACCGGCGAGGGCAGCACGTTTACTGGACGCACAAGCAAGCCAGCCTGCACAAAGGCGAGAAACTCATCACCGACGGCCATATCACCGCCCGAACCCGCTGCGGGAACCAGGTTTCCACTCTGCCGCGCGCGGAAACCTCTCCCGAAGAACCCACCATGGCGGAACTGGATCGTCCCGATGCCTTGGCCAGCGGAATGGAAGAGCGCGTCACGCCAACTTCCGGGCTTTCGTCGCTTGATCCTGTCCTGCCGCTGGTGCCAGGTGCTCCCGGCGGGGGTGGCATCACGGGTGGGCCGGGCGCATTCATTCCGCCGCCGATCGGCGGAGGCGGTCCTCCTATCAGTGGGGGCTGTCCTGCGAATAGCACCGCGAAGAATTGCCAGCATAATCCACCGCCTCCACCTCCACCCCCACCACCGCCGCCCGTACCTGAGCCCTCGACAGTTGTGCTCATGGTGTCCGGTGCGGCCGCACTTCTCGCTCGCTGGCGCGCGCGGAAGTCTTAGCGGAAACTCGGGCTCACGAGAAGAAGAGCTTTCAGCGCAAAAATCGGAGAGATCATTGGAAGCCGCCGAGCACCACCGTGCCTCTCTTGCCGTCCCTTGCGCAACCTTCGCGCCCTTTGCGGTTAAAAGCTGTGTCAGCCGGTTCGGACCGGTTTGATTCGGAACCGGAACCGTTGTTTCTGCGGTGTGTTCTACAACCAGCAACCAATACACAGATGGACTACAACCTCTGTGCGGATTACCACAGTGTGGGTGCTGTTAGAATCCGCCTCAGATGAGCAGAGTTGTGCAACTGATTCGGAGTGTGGCGATTCTCGCAGGGCTGGCAGGAATGGCGGCCGCGCAAAGCCGCAGTGTTGCCGCGGGTAAGATCACGGTTGTGGGCGATCACCCATTCCGTCTGCACATTCAAACCAGCGGGGCAGTGGCGCCGCAAGTGCAATTGGTCCCCAATCCTGAGCGCCTGGTCATTGATCTGCCAAATGCGGCTGCCGGAGCTGGTTTTCACGGGTTCTCGGTGCGCCATGGCGATGTCCGCGGCGTGCGGACCAGCACTTTCTCCAGTTCACCGCTGGTCACGCGGGTGGTCGTGGACCTGAACGCGCCTCAGTGGTATCAGGTTGCTCCAGACTCGACCGGCTTACTGGTGACGCTGGGCAGCGATGCCGGTCCCGGCGTTTCCGAGCAAAGCCCAACCATCGGCTGGGTCTCCAATGCGCAGCGAACCCAGTCCGTGAGCGCGCAGCGCGGAGGATTGGTGGTCAAACCTCCTGCCGCTGCACCCCTGGTCAACGGCACCAGCGTACAATTCGCCAACGGCATGCTCAGCATCCACGCGCAAAATGCCAGCCTGTCGGAGGTGCTGTTTCAGATTCAGAAAAAAACGGGAGCAGAAATTGCGATTCCTTCCGGCACGGAACAGGAGCGCGTCGCCGGCGACTTTGGCCCGGGCGCGCCAAACCAGGTCCTGGCAGAGCTTCTGAACGGCTCGCCGCTGAATTTCGTCGTGGTGAATAGCGCGGCGAACCCCAATGCCCTGCGCAGCGTCATCCTGAGCCCGAAAGGCGCGGAAGCCGATCCTCCCGCGCGCTTTGCTCAGACCTATACACCCCCACCGCAGGCCGAGAATATTGTTCCCGACAATCCCGAACCGCCGGTAACACCCGCGCCGCTTCCTCAACAGCAGCAGATTCCGCCGGACGGACCTCCACCCGAACCGCCGCCGCAAGACTGAAGGCGATTTAACGTGGTTCACTGCCGGATCAGTCGCACGGGAATAGCGGAAACGCCTCCGCCGGAGATCGCACCCGCACCAGCCGCCCGCCCGCATCCGGAAATGTTCAGAAGGATGGTCCCGAGGTCTCCGCTTTGCGCGCCGGTACCCACATCGGTCACAAAAAGCTCCAGAAAACCAACAATGGTCACATTTGCCGGAAGCTCGGGATTGCTGTTGTCGAACAGCGGGACCGTAATGATGGAATCGCTGGTGGCCATCAAGTCGGTGGCCTGCAATCCGTAGCGCGCTTGGCTGAATGGGCCGGGTGAGATCAGCACCGGTCCGTTTCCCGAGGTGAAGTTGCTGGGATCGATGGTATCTTGCTGGGTGTTCGTTGAATCCGCGTGCATCAGGCATTGCAGGCCGTTTTGAACCGGCCCGCCGCCCCGGTTCGGATTGATGGACGGGTCCCAGGTTGCAGGAGTGACACTGCTACTGCACTGAGCGAAGTTAAAAGCCGACCCGTCGCAACACTGGATGCTTTCCTGAAAATCGCTTACCGCGGCTGAGCAGCCGGGTTGTGACGCAGCCGGGCAGTACTGATGCGGTCCGCTCACCTGCAGGGGCAGGTACTGCCATTTCCGCGGAGCGGTTTCACCGTTCCGCAGGGTGCACCCGTTGCCGCCAAACTTGCACGCCGAGACCAGCGGCAGCTTTCCGCCAACCAGGTTCAACGCCGAGGGCTCAGGCGCACCCGATGCAGGATCGACATAGAGCGGGGCATTGCTGCCGGGAGCACTGTCGTTGTTGGGAATGAGAAGTGGTTTTACGCACCGGGGAGCGGCCGGAACGAACGCAGTCGTGTTCGATTGTGAGTAGGAGGGATTGTAGGCTTCCGCCACCGCGCTGGCGCTCACCGATGAAAATTGTCCTCCCCAGATTCGCGCAAAGAAGAGTGGTAATCCGGTCCGTTGCAGGGTCACTGTGATTCGCGGGTTTCCCGGGTAGGTGGTGAAGTCGAACGTCGGCGGGCTGGGAAACTGGGGCGCGCTCCCAGAAACCGGGTTCTGCGCCGCCGCGCCATTCGCATAGGCCTGCGCCAGGGTTTCGGCAATATTCTGGAGGGTGGCGTTCGCAGGGTCGGTGGTCACGCCGGAATCAACGAAGGCTTTCGCTCCGGCCAGGGCCGCAGCATCGGCGGCTCGCTGAATTTCCCCGCGCGCGGCGTAGAGGCTGGCCAGATCGACGGCGAGTGCTGCGACCGCAAGCAGGCTCACCATCGAAATCGCCACCAGCGCTAGCGTCTGGCCCTGCTGTTTCGACGCACTCGGGTTGTGAAGCCTGCTCATGATGCGTGCTTCTCACCGCGCCGGCGCGACAGTCTGCTTAATCGCGGCGCTAATTCCCCAGTTTGCAATGGTCGAAATAACCCTCCGTAGGGAGTTGCTGGAATCGCACGAGAGTCTCAGGTGGCGCAATATCGCCATTGAACTCAAAAACCCCCGCGAAAGACTGCATATTCGCACATGGCCTTGGTTGGCGAAACATCACGATAACACTCAATCAGAGACTGGGTCGACTCGGGATGCCAGGACCTTTCGCTTGAGGGCAAAACCGATGTATGAACACCCAATCAAAACCAAGGCGAATAGGCTCGCCATGGTCAGAAAAGCAATGACCCCTGCACATTCAAAACTCTTGCAAGTCAACGCAGCCGCCGGTAGGGCGATTAGCTCTAGAGACATGATGATCGGAGCATGCATCCACACTCGCTTGGCCGAGGGCTCGTAGTATCCGGCCAGAACTGCAATTACAAAGAGAAGTCCACAGGCGATAATTAATATCCAAGCCGCGTTCGTGCCGCTGCTACGAGAAGCGAGGACAAATCCGCCGGCTGTAGCAATGCCAATCAGTATGTCGGCCACGACGCGGTAACCGAATGCGTAAGATCGCACTCTTGCCACCTCCTCGCCTTCGGCTCTCGATTCTAGTCTTGGAACCCCGTCGGACGATACACCCGATACGCTCAACTGACCCGGAAGGCGAATCGAGGACGCAAAGTTGCGCCACCGGCTGATAAAGTAAATCATACCGGGTGGCTTGACCCGCAAGCGTTTAAGCTGCCATTCAACAGCCGGAGGAATCTATCCATGTGGAAGACATTGATGACCACAATTTGCGTTACGGTTCTCTTGACGAGTTCAGCTTTTGTAGCTGACGCCCGCGGCAAATCAAGCCAACCAGCAGGCGGATCATCTGCTAGTCAGGACTTCGTAGCCTTGCAGAAGGCATTTATCGCCGCGCAGGAACGGGGAGATGCAGAATACTTGAAAAATGCTGTTGCCGACGGGTTCACCGGAATCGTAAGTAACGGCGATACCACCGACCGTGCGGAGTTTATCCACGGTGAGCCAGCGGAGAAGTCCGGCCCCTCTCCGATTTTGTACGATTTTCGAGTCATTCAACTGGATGAAGGCTGCGCGGTAGTCACCTACAAGGCAGTTTTTTCCGGTAACCAATTAGATCGCTACCAGCACATAAGCGACACCTGGGTGAACCAGGACGGCCACTGGAAGCTGAAATTCCAGCAGACCACTTTAAATCTGTGGAGCGTGCAGGACTTGTGATCCGGGCTGAGATAACGGATCTTGGGCGGCGCCGCAGGCTACTGCGGGGCAATCTCCGACAACCTGGGGTTTCCGAACCGACGAAGCAGATGCGACTCCCAGTGATGCTGGCGAGTCAGGTTACCACCACCAATCGACGGCCCGGGTGGTCCCGTTGCCAGGCGCTCTCAATATCTGCGAGCGGAACTCTTTCCGTGTCGATCTGAAGTTCCCCTTTGGCGGCGTATGTCATCACTCGCTGCAAAGCCTCGACCAGAACATCGCGAGATGGAACCCCCGCGGTACCCAGGATTGTCAGGGCCGTACTACGCAAGACGGCTGCTGGAAGCGAAATGGTGGGCGCCGCGCTTTCACCGACCTGAACAAAGCGGGTTTCGGAGCGGATCGAAGCAAATTCTTTTTGTGTCATCGCTCTCAGGAAAGCCTCGGCTGGTTGGCCCCACACGTAATCGATCACGACTTGGAATCCGGATTTACCTGCTTCCCGCACAAACGCCTCCGTCAGTTCAGGCACCGGGGTAGCGAGAGAAACGGTCGCGTCGACGCCCTGATCGCGAAGTTCGCTCAGCGTTTGTTGGTTGCGACCCGCGGCAACGACCCGTGCGGCCCCAAGAAGCCTCGCTATCTTTACTGCCAGCTTCCCGGTTACGCCGGTCGCCCCCAGGATGAGGACGTTTTCACCGGGCACCAGTTTTGCTCGATAGCCCAGCGAAAGCCAGGCGGAAACACCCGGGTTGGGCAAAGCGGCGGCAGTTTCGTCATTCAGATTTTCCGGGACGGGAAACGTGAATGCGCGTGGCACGACCGTACGCTCTGCCATGGCTCCGTAGGGTGGTCGAGGTCCGCCAAAGAAGACCCGCTGCCCATCGTCCAGAAGCCCCACCCCATCCGTGCCGCACACGCAGGGCACTTCGCGCCGGCTTGCGTAGTGCGATCCGCCTGCAATTTGCTTATCGACAGGCTTCAGCGAGGCCGCGCGAACGTGCACGATCGCTTCGCTGTCTTTGTTCTCGATGTGTGGCTCCGGGAATTCTTCGTATCGCGGCGCCGTGCCAATGGCGCGCAGAACCGCAGCATGCATGCGAGTTCCTCTCTCCCAGCTGTCATCCAGGAATTCGGTAATGGCCTACTTCGAAATTTGCGGGGAATCGGAAGCGTGGCATCAAAGTAGCCCACTACCAGGAATTCTACGAGGAAACCGCGCCACGCGGGGCAGGACCGGCTATTCGGGATCGACGGTCAAATCGGGGTTCCGGGGCGATGAGGAATATAGGGACGCTTTCTAATTCCGCCGCCGCAGGTTTCAACTGCAACGCGGCATCGGCAGCACTTCTTCACCGTGCAGTATCTGTACGATGAGGGTTGCCGGCGATTGCTATTGCAGCGAGGGCCAAGCGCGGCAGTCCGAGGCTGTGACTGCAGAACTCATCGGCGTGCCCAACCGAAAGTGGATCACGCCGTCCGAGGTGGAGCAAAAGTTTCTTCCGCCGGTATTATTGGACACGGGAGTGGCGATGCCGACAAACTCGGTGCACATTTTTTGCCGGCACTCGGCAGTCACGCGAAACCGGTAACCGCTCTTCTCACACCAGTTCGTCGCGGTGCAACTCGGATTCCCTAGAGTGGGGTCAATCAGGCCGGCGTGGTTCATGGTTGCCGTTCCTGACGCGGCCGGGTCGGGGCCGAGCATGGCGAGATTGGGGGCGAAGCCTCGCTGAGGGTAAGTCGCGGAGTAGGTGATCTCAGCCGCGTTTATGCTGCGCAACGTGGCAACGGCACCCGAGTCATTCGCAGCCATTCTTGCGCGCAATAAATTCGGAACTGCGACCGCGCCAAAGATCAGCATGGCGCTGGGATCAAAGCCGGAACTGGTTGTCGCTTCACGAATGGCATCTTCGTCCCCATAGGCACACACCACCAGCGGCGATTTCCCGGCCAGCATGGGCGTTAGGGACTCTTTTATCTCCGGAGCAGCTTGTGCCAGTCCCATGGCCATCAGCGCAGACGCATCCTCGTAGAACAATGCGGATAGGCCAGCGGGATGTCCCGGCGGCAACGCGGCCATGAATGACTGCGACTTCGCCAGCGAACCGCCACCCTGATGCAACTCAACCGCTTCCCTGAGCGCATCGCGACTGGAGGCCGCCACCAGGTAGTCACCTACGAAAGCGTAGCTGATCTCCGTGGGCTTAGCGGGCGAGGGCACGATCAGGCTGTAATAGGTAACACCGTGCTCCTGGGACTGCTGCGGTTCCAGGCGCGAGGACGCCAATAGCGTGGTCAGGGTCTTCTGGAAGTGCGCTGGATCGTTGACCCCGAGCATCAGCCTCCACGCCGGCGCCGGCGGCGCGGTGCTGTCCAACTCCACCGCAAGTTCTCCCGTAAGCAGACTGAGCAGATCATCTTTTAGATTTATGCCCAGCATTTGCGCCATGGGCGCGGCCATGGCCAGTGGGTTCTGATTCTGGCCCGGTGAGGCTGAGGCTGCGGCCATCTCCTGAATATCGTCGAAAATCTGCGCCGGGCTCTTAAGCGCCAGGCCCAAGGCGAAGAGCGCCTTCGGCGAAACGAAGTCCAGACTGCCGAGTTGCCGGGGAGGAGCGAGCCAGGCGGCTGCACCATGCCGCGGACCGTTGAAGCTCAACTCCGCCTGGCTGAGATCGCGGCCGTTTACGGCTTTGCGCTCCCAAACCAGGTATTTGAGATCGGAGAATCCCGACCGCTCAAACGCCAGCTGCTTGTCTTTCGGCTGGTTGTTTTGGCGGATAACGTGCAGGATCCTGTGCAGGTCCGCGGCCCCGACGATGCTGACTCCGCCATCATAGGCCTGATTGATGCGCTGGCCAAAAGGACTTGACGAAAATGCACTGGCGTTGTGCTGGCTGAGGCGCGCGCTGAACGAACGCAGCCCAGCAACATTGCCTGCGCCGATGACGAAGTCCGGCCGGACCAGGATGATGGGCTGCTCGCCCGGCGCGTCCTTCGCCATCGCCAGTTCCTGCGGGTCGACAATGCGCAGCGCCGGCTTCGGGCTGGCAGGCAGTGTGGCGATCATCTGCTGCAGGAATGCTTTCAAACCCGGCTTGCGGACTTCCGCGACGAAGAAGACGTCCGGAGCTTTTTCCCTCACTGAACCCGAGATCACAACTTCATCTCCCAGGTACTGGGAAAGCGCATAGAACTTCGGCGCGACGTCTTCGAATTTCTTGGTTGCGGCGGGATCCATATGCTGCCACCAGTCGCGCAGGACGGAACTCTCCTGCAGTTGCTGATGGAAAGTGTCGAGCGCCTGCCGCGCCGCCTCGCCGTAATTTGGGAAAGCCGCGTAGAAAGCAGCCGACTCGGGCAGCAGGGGCAAAATGCGGCTCTGCGAGCGGGGCGGCGGAAACTGCACGTTGCGCTGGAGTAGATCGAGCAGATGCGTGAACTCGGGCAGCAGCCCGGGATATTTATTCAGGTCGTTGGCCCAGGCCGCATCCGGCGCGTGCGTCGGCGAAGATTGTGCCGTGCAGAACACAGAGCTCACGCAAAAGCTCAGTGCGACGAGAAAGTGAATAGCAAGAAATCGGCCACGCCGTGGCCTTGAATGGTTTTGCATCCTTTGCCCCCGCTCAGGAAAGACTCAGGATAGACGGGTTTCGGCATTTCCCCATGTCAAAATTCGCCCCGCTGATTACCCCAGTTATAACTCCACGGATTTTGGCCTGGCTTGCCGGCGCAATTTGCCGGGTGGGACGGCAATCACGATGCGGTTTCGGCCGGTCTGCTTGGCCCGGTACAACGCCTTATCCGCGAGTTGAAGAGCTTCTTCCACGGGCAGTTTTGGCTGCGATTCGGCGATCCCGACGCTCACCGTCACCGAGAGTGTCCCGGAGGTGGAAGTGGCCGGGCGCCTGGGCTTTCGTGGACCAGAGCGGCGATCGGTTTCGCGGGGAATCTTGCGCCGCTCTTCGCCGGTACGGATGCGAAAGGAACTACTTTCAATGTCCATGCGCAGGAGTTGGAGGTGGTCGGCAACATCCTTCACATTCTTGCCGGGAAAAAGGATGGTGAACTCTTCGCCTCCGACGCGGAAAGCCTGGCCGCCCCCGCCGACGCGCGCCAGCTTCGCTGCCACCATGCGCAGGACCTGGTCCCCGGTATCGTGGCCGTAGGTGTCGTTGATGCTTTTGAAATGATCGATGTCCACCGCCGCGACGGAATAGGGATGCTTCAGGCGAAACAAAGTGTCGTTGAAGGCGCGGCGGGAATCCAGACCGGTCAGTTCATCACGATAGGCGAGCGAATACGAGTTCTCGACGATGGAGCTGGCGAGGATGAATCCGGCAACTCCGAAGTAAACCGTTCCCAGGCGGCCCGCGCCGCCCTCGTTCAGAGCGAGAAAGACTGCTGCCAATGCCCAGAGCATGCCGTTGTCGATTGCCTTGTGCAACTGCGCCACGCGGTATAACAGGCGTCCGCAGGCGATCAGGAAAACCACGATCGCGGGCTGAGGGATGCGCAAGTGCAACGACCGAATCACCGAATAGTGCAGAAACCCTAGCACGGACTGGTCGGGACGCGCCAGCACCGCGACGAACACCGATTCGAAGAACAGCAGCGCCAGAAACTCGAATACCGTGCGCCCCTCCGAAGAACGTTCCGGAAAGAAAGTCAGGAGAAAAAAGTTAAACGGAATGAGCAGGGCGACGACTTCGAACGCGACATGTCCGGGACCGTGTAGAACCACGCGACCTTGCCCGAAAAACTCAAGAGCGCGATGCCCGAGCAGCAACATGATCGCGCAAAACAGAACGCGGGTGGAATGAAAACGCCAGGCGAGCAGCAGGGCCGCAATGAACACGGCCGCGTAGAAGAAGCTCACTCCGGAGAGAGGAAGGGGAATCCAGCCTCGGTTGAGCAGGAGGACGGCGCCCAGCAGAATGAATCCGCCGGGCACAATCAGGGCTTTGAGCGTCTTGGCACTCCAGAACCGCATGCGGACCTGCCCTTATCCTCTCGCGATTTTCAGGCGAGCGGGGTGGCAGGAGAGGTTCGGCGCGCACCAGCGATTACCGGCTAGGCCGGCAGCAACATGCCCTTTTCCAGATGCCGCGTGACGTGCGCGTACGAGGCCGCGTGCGGGTCGTGCGTCACCATCACGATGGTCTTGTGAAAGTCCTCATTGAGCCGCTTGAGAATTTCCAAGACTTCGGTGGCCGAGTGGCTGTCCAAGTCCCCGGTCGGCTCGTCGGCGAGCAATAGCGTGGGATCACTCACGATGGCGCGCGCGATGGCCACCCGCTGTTCCTGTCCGCCGGAGAGCTGTTTGGGCAAGTGGTGAACGCGGTCTTCGAGGCCGACGAGCTTGAGTGCGGTCAGGACGTGGTCGCGGCGCTGCTTGGGGTTCAGTTTGGTCAGAAGCAGCGGCAGTTCGACGTTTTCAAAAGCGGTGAGCACCGGAATTAGGTTGAAGGTCTGAAACACGTACCCGATATGCTCGTTGCGCCACTTCGCCGACTGGCCGTCGTTGAACGTGAAAATGTTCTGGCCTAAAACCAGTAGTTCGCCCGCGCTTGGACGGTCGATGGCTGCGATCATATTCAGCAGCGTGGTTTTGCCGGAGCCCGACGGCCCCATCAGTGCCAGGAATTCGCCGCCCGCAATCTCGATTGAGACGTCGTCGAGAGCTTTCACTTCAAAGGCATCTCGCTTAAAGACTTTACTGACATTTCGGGCTTGAACAACTTTGGTTCCGGTAGCGACTCGATTTACGGTAGCTGTGCTCATGACTGTCCCTTAATCTTGATTTTGTCTCCATCTTTCAAATTCTCGGGCGCGGTGGTGATGACGCTCTCGCCGCCGTTCAAACCGCTCACCAGCGCCCCGCCGCTGCGCTGGGAGAGAATCTTCACATCGCGCCGCACGGCCTTGCCGTCAAAGGCGAGCAGCACATACTTCTTTCCGTCGGCATCGCGCAGGGCAGCGGTGGGAACGAATGCTCCCGCGGCCTGCGTCGTGCCCTGGTTCTGATCCGCGATGAAACGCACCGTCGTGTTCATTTCCGGCCGCAGGTGCGAATCAGGGTTCAGGATTTGAACTTTGACCTCGATGGTCGCCTTCTGCCGGTTGGCCTCGGGAGAAACTTCCGCAATCTCACCGTTCCACTTGAGATCCGGAAAAGCATCAACCGTGACGATGGCCTTCTGACGCGGCGTGAGCTTGGCGAAGTCATCCTGCGCGATGTCGAGATCCGCTTGGATGTCGTTCAGGTCGGCGAGCGACACCACAGAACCCTGCGGGCCACCTTCCGCCGAGCTCGCGAATTGGGCGGTGATCAACTCTCCCTTTTCCGCGGTGCGCTCCAGGATCGTGCCCGAAACCGGCGCGCGAATGATGGTGGCGTCGAGCAGCGACTTGGCGTACGCGGACTGGCCCTGGGCCTGCGTCAGCGCGCCCTTGGCACGTGCGATTTCCTCCGGCCGAGGGCCAATCTTCGACAGCTGAAAAGCTTTTTCAAGCGAATTCACGCGCTGCTGATCGGAATCGTACTTTGCGACCGCATCATCCAGCGATTGCCTGGAAACCACTCCCTGGCCGGCTAACTGGCGCGTGCGCTCGAGAGTGAGCTTGTCGTTGACCAGAGTAGCGCGAGCTTCATCGAGATTATGCTGCGCCTGCGCAATCTCCTCCGGACGTGATCCATGCTGCAATTCTTCAAGGTAGGCGCCAGCGCTGTCGGCGGCTCCGCGTGCCTGTTCATATTGCGCGCGAAACTCGTCGTCTTCGAGCCGCACCAGGACCTGGCCCTCTTTCACCTTGTCGCCTTTTTCTACGCCGATCCATTTCACGCGGCCGGTGACCTTCGAGTTCACGTTAATCTTGTGGTGAGGAACAATGTAGCCGGTCGCGGTGAGGACGACGCTGCCGGCGATCTCGCCGCCTTCGGCCTGCGCGCGCACAACGTCGACTTCGGGAGCTTGTCCCAGGAAGCGATACGCCAGCGCAGCGATGCCGAGCAGAACAATGACCCCGATGCCGCCGAAAATGATGCTCTTCGCCCACGGCGAAGGGCCGGACTCGACTGGTGCTGCCGAGCGGTCGATGCGCAGGCCTTCGAGTTCTTTATGTTTAGTATCGGTAGACATTGCCTCCCTTAATCCCGGAGCGCCGCCAGAATCTCACGCCGCGCCGCGCCCCACGCCGGAGCCACCCCGCCGATCAGTCCCATCACGATGGCGAAAACCACGGCGGAAACCACAACACTCAGGGTAATCCGCATGCTGAAGACGACCTGGCTGAACGTGACCTGATTTGCGGTCGAGGTGCTCATGCCATTGAACGGCAGCATCAGGATGATTCCAACCGCGGCCCCAAGCAATGCGAGCAGAACGGCCTCAAAGATGAACGAAACCACAATGTTGCCTTTGCGGAATCCCATGATCCGGAGGGTCGCGATTTCACGCGAACGATAGGCTACCGCCGCGTACATGGTGTTGGTCGCGGCAAAGATCGAGCCGATCGCCATGGTCAGGGCGACGATGAACCCCATGACGCGAATGCCGGCGCCGCTACTGGTCTGCTTGTCGTAGTACTCGGTCTCCAGCATTCCCATCAGCTGCAGTTGCTGGTCATCGGCAACGCGGTGCTTCAAGGCGTCGGCGGCGATCGAATCCGTCGCGCGTAAATACACGTTGCCGACGGCATTCTTGCGATTGAACTGGTCGGCCACCTGGTTGTAGTCGCCCCAAATCTCCGAGCCGTAGGCTGACCCGCCCGCATCGAAGATGCCGGTCACCTTCCACGCTCCCTTGCCGAAATCAATCATGTCACCAGGATTGGTGTGGTCAAAACGGTCATGAATGGAACTGCTGACCACTACTTCACGTTGCCCGGAGGAAAACCACGTACCCGCCACCAATTTGACTTTGCCGCGCCTGAGCTCGATTCCATCCTCTTGCATGCCGCGCATCGTGATGTTCACCGTTCCGCTGCTGCCACGTTGCGGCAGGGCCACGATCACCACCCACTCGGGGGAAACCAACGGCTGGCCGTGACTGTCGGTCGCAATTCCCGGAAGTTGCCGCAAAATCGGCACTTTGTCTTTGTCGAACCCGCCAACCAATTCCGAAGTCGAGCCTTTGCGCATGACCAGCACATTGAGGGGGTCGCCGCTGGAAACAAAGGCCTTTTTCATTCCTGCCAGCAGCATCATCAAGAACACGGTGGTCATAACCGTGAGGGCAATGCCCAGCGCGGTCATGATGGTGAGCCGCTTGCGGAGGATCATGTTGCGGATGTTGTATTTGAGCGGTATCGCCATAGCTGTTATCCGATGTGCCGAAGACCTTCAACAATCCCGGTTCGCGCGGCGCCGTAAGCGGGGATCGCCGAACTCAGGAAACCCGCCAGAATCGCCACTCCCCAGGCAACCGGGGCGGTAAAACGCCATTCGTGCAGAGCGAACGTGAAAAGGTTCCCGACTTGTGGTGCGTGCGACGCTCCCGCCAGCGCAACCGCCGCAATCAACGTTCCCGCAATGCCGCCAATGAGGGAAATGGAGACCGCCTCGCCTATGAAAATCCCCAGGATCGTCCGCCGCTGAAAGCCTAAAGTCTTCAGCACGGCCACCTCGCGCGTGCGTTCGCGAATCGACATGGCCATGGTGTTGCCTGAAACCAGCAAAATCGTGAACACTGCCGCCGAGGAAATGATCAGGATGAACGCCTTTACATTGCCGAGCATGTTGATGAAGTTCAGCCCGAACGCCTTCTCGGTTTCGGCTTTCACCGGTTCGGGCGCATTGGCAAACGCGGCGTCGATGGCCTTGGAGACTCCGTCCACATCCTTGGGCGAATCCACCATCAGGCCGAACAGGCCGGCATGGCCGTTGGCAAAAGACACTCCCTTTTCCACGTATTTCCAGTTGAAATAAAGCGCGTCGTTAGGCAGCTTGGCATGGAAAATCCCGCGCAAGGTCAACTCCAGCCGGATGGGGTAAATATCGCCTTGAATAATGATGCGGTCGCCGATCTTCCATCCGTACTTCTTCGCCAGGGTTTCGTCACACACGGCGCCCGCGCGGTCTTTTTTCCAGGCTTCCAGTTGCTCAGGCGGGATCGAGAGCTCGGTATAGATATCGAAAAATTCGTCGGGATTCGTGCCAAAGCGCGCGAAAAAGTTCTCGGGCTTCTCGTTTTTGTAAATTCCCTGAAACCAGGACATGGGCACGATGTGGGTGACCCCGGGAATGGCGCGAATCTTCTCCTCGTACGACATGGGCAGGAAATTGGTCAGCGAAACCTTGTGCCGCACGATAAGCCGCTGGTTCGAAGCGTCACTGCGCAGGTCGTTTCCATAGAACGCCCGCCAGAGCGACATGAGAAATGAAAGCAACAACAGCGGGAATGCGATGCTGAGGATGGTCAGCAAACTGCGGCGCTTGTTGCGGAAGGCATTCTTTCGGACAAAGCGGCTCAGCGTCATTTAGGACCTCGGGAAAACAGGGCGATCCAATGGGTTGATACTCCGGGAGAGGTTCAGCATAAACGATAATCTAAAGCCTCACAACCACCTTTATCTTCGATCAAGACTCCCACTGCAGCCAGTGCAGATCGTCAGCGGCAGCGTCTGACATTTGTCAGGCGGGGCCAGGCAGGCCCCTCCCCATCATGGGGCAGTTACGGGTTTTTCGCCCGATTGTTCCAGTCGGACCGCGACAAGCGATAAAGCACGTGCCGGCGCAAAGGATGGCCAGGCGGCAATTGCGGGTGGTCAAAATCCTCGTCGGGATGATGGCTCATCCCGAGTTTTTCCATTACCCGGCGCGAGCGGGCGTTGGCCGGAACGGTGAATGAGACGATTTCCTCAAGCCCCAGTTCTTCAAATGCATGCCGGGCCACGACACGCGCGCCCTCCGTGGCCAGGCCCTGCCCCCAATACTCCGCCGCGAGTCTCCAGCCAATCTCGATACAGGGCGAAAATCGGGCCTTGAACGCGGGAATGCTCACGCCGATGAAGCCGAGGAATGCTCCCGCAGGGCGCAGTTCCGCGGCATACAAGCCGAAGCCATGCCGGCGAAAATGCTCGTCGATGCGATCGGCGGCGGCATCGCTTTCTTCGCGCGACAGCCGGCGCGGCAAGAACTCCATCACCCGCGGATCGGCATTCAAGCGCGCGAAGGGGGCGAGGTCGGAATCGCGCCAGCGGCGCAATACCAGGCGCTCGGTCAGCAAGATTGTGCCGTGGTGTGCAAAAACGCTCATGCCGGCTGCTTGGGGTGGCAATGCGGGCGGGGAAAACACCCAACCCGGCCGATCCCGCCAATCGGAGCCTGAACTCCGATTTTGTGATTCTAATCACATTCCTTTGTAGCTGGCGCCACAGACCCATTCCCGCCAATTTCGGACAATCGACTCCGAAAGGAAAGAATCCCGTGACTTGGCCGGCATTTCCGAAACGCTTGCAGTCGGCGCTCAAGGCTCTGTGCTGCCTGGCAGGCTCCGGGCAAGAGATGCAATCGCAGGCGATCGCCGCGCAAATCGCCGTCCCGGAGGCGGAAACCGCCAAGATTCTGCAACTCCTGGTGTGGGGCGGTTTCGTCAATTCCCGCCGCGGCACCAAGGGAGGCTTTCATCTGGCCATCGAGCCCAGCCAGATCACCATGGGCG
This sequence comes from Terriglobales bacterium, assembly GCA_036376415.1. Lineage (GTDB taxonomy): Bacteria > Acidobacteriota > Terriglobia > Terriglobales > Acidobacteriaceae > Gp1-AA145. The sequence continues at coordinate 109,063 of DASVAJ010000027.1, read as the reverse complement.
AAGTCATCGACTTTTTCCTGGCGCGGCATCCGGTCGAGCCGGCGGGGGATTTTCCCGTGATGCGCGCGCTCGAGCAAACCATGGCCGCCTGCCAGAAGCAATTCGCGGAGATGAAGCTGTCGGAAGTCGTAGATTTCCGCGGCGGCCGCAAGCGGCAGAAGAGTTCCTCAACCCAGAGATTTACCCCAGCAAAGAAAAGCAAGTCGTCGTCATTTCGTGAGCTGAAAAGAAGGAGCTGATACCCATGTCTCGAACCTCATTTCTCACAAACGCAAATTTTGCAAGACTCATAGCGCTTGTATTCCTGGCTGCGCTTTGCGTGCCCCACGCCAACGCGGTGCCCAGTTACTCGCGGCAGACGGGATTAGCCTGCTCGTCGTGCCATTACACGCCGCCGGAACTGACTCCGTTCGGCCGGAAGTTTAAACTCGAGGGTTACACCTTCGCCACCAAGCCCACAATCAAAGAGGATAAGAAAGACAATGCCGGCCTGAACCTGCTGGAGTCGCTCCCCCTGTCGTTCGTGTTCGACACCTCGTTTACTTCGACCAAAGCTCCCCAGCCGAGCACGCAAAACGGCAACTTCGAATTTCCGCAGGCGGTTTCGCTGTTCCTGGCCGGCCAGTGGGCAAGCCATGTGGGCAGTTTTGTGCAGGTGACCTACGACGCGCAAGGCGACCACTTCAGCTGGGACAACACGGATATTCGCGCCGCCGGCACCAACGGCAAGCTCTTTGGCAAGCAACTCACCTACGGATTGACCCTGAACAACAATCCCACGGTGGAAGATTTGTGGAACAGCACGCCTGCCTGGGGATTCCCGTTCGTTTCCACCGACGTGGCCCCGGGACCTACGGCAGGGGCTCTCATCAACGGCGGCCTGGGCCAGGATGTTGCCGGGGTTGGCGGTTACGCCATGTGGAACGACCACCTTTATTTAGTGGGCACGGTCTACCGCTCCGAGCATATTGGCGGGTCGCAACCGAATGACGGCACCTGCTGCGGCATCAACATCCGCGGCATGGCTCCGTACTGGCGCCTGGCGTATCAAACCACCAGCGAGAACAACGATTTTGAGATTGGCACGTACGGCATGCACCTCAAGAGCACCAACAGCGGAATTACCGGTCCGGAAGACAGCTTTACCGACTGGGCTGCGGATTTTCAGTACAACCGCACCATCCCGCGCTGGAATAACCATGTGTTCACGCTGCGCGCGACCTACATCCGGGAAAACTCGGCGCTGCACTCAACCCCGGCGCTGTTTCCTTACCACCACCTGAACACCATCCAGGGCGAGGCGGAATACCATTGGGGTACGAAAGTGTCGACCACGGCTGGCCTGTTCAGCGTAACCGGAACCTCGGATCCGCTGCTGTATCCGCAGGGAGCAGTGAGCGGCAATCTCAACGGCAACCCCGACTCGAAAGGATATATCTTCAACCTCTCGTACTGGCCGCAGCAGAACATCGGCCTGACGGCGCAATACACCGGCTACACGCGCTTTAACGGCGGATCGAGCAATTACGACCAGGCCGGCCGCAATGCTAACGGCAATAACTCGATTTACCTGATGGCAAGGTTCGTCTTCTAACCGCGGTCTCTACCCAGAACCGGCCTTTCTGCCCGAAAATTCAGGGGCAGAAAGGCCGGTTCGTTTTTTGGCGTATTTTGCCAAACCCCAGATTTGACGGGCTTTTCGACGCTTGACAACCTTGGGCCGCGGTAGCAGAATCTCATAGGCGAATAAAAAGCGAAACTACTCTGGTTCGCGCTCGGCTGAGTCCCAACCCCAGGAAGGTTGGCGATCGTTGCAGCCCGGTTTTCCGCCTGAGGTTCCGCATGTCTGCTCTTTCGTGGAATGTTGTTGACCCGCCGCCGCTTCCCTCGGGCGTGCGGGATTTCCATGAAAAACGAGAAGCCATTCTGAAGCATGTGGCCGGTTCCGAGCGGCTGATGGAGGTGCGCCCGGCTTCGCGCCTGGAGGTGCGCCCCCGTCCGGAGATGCTCGCGACCGGAATCTCCGCCCTGGATTCCTTGACCGGAGGGCTTCCCCGCGGCTGCCTGACCGAAATCGGCGGCGCGGCTTCTTCCGGAAAAACGACGGTACTGGTTGCGGCGCTCGCGGCCGCCACTCAGCAGGGCGAAACCTGCGTATTGATCGATGCCAGCGACAGCTTTGATCCGGGTTCGGGAGCGAAAGCGGGAGTGGATTTTGGCAAGCTGCTGTGGGTGAGGTGTGGTACTTCTCTGTGCGCCTCCGTGCCCTCCGGGGCAGAGAACAGGACCTTTCACCACAGAGAACACAAAGGCGCACAGAAAACCACCACCAGCGAACATCGTCTCGAACAAGTCCTCAAAGCCACGGACCTGGTGCTGCAGAGCGGCGGATTCGGCCTGGTGGCGCTGGATCTTGCCGGCATTCCGCAGAAATTTGTGCGCCGCATTCCGCTGGCGTCGTGGTTCCGCTTCCAGCGCGCCATCGAGCGCACTAAAACCGCGCTGCTGGTGGTCAGCGAATTCGCATGCGCGCAGACGTGCGCCGCATTAGCGCTGAAGCTGACCGCCATCAATCATCAATCCTCCGGAGAACCGGCGCACGCGCAGATTCTCGATGGTCTTCACATGGAAGCGGAGCTTCTGCGCTCACGATTGGAACGCAAGCCCATGCAGTCGGTGAGAGCAGTTTTCAAAAGCCAGGCGATAAGCGCTGGATGAATTGTTCGATGTGCATAGTGGCCGATGACCGGCAGCCGGCGGCCAACGGCGATTTTTTATGCCCTTTGCCTGCATCTTCGTTCCCGACTTTTCCGCGCAGGCGATTGTGCGCGCCCAGCCGGAGCTGCGCTTGCAGGCAGTGGCGGTAATTGCCGGCAATCCACCCTTAGAAAAAGTTGTTTCAATCAATGAAAACGCGCGGCACGCGGACGTATCCATCGGCATGACGAAACTGCAAGCCGAGCTTTGCGAAGAAGTCAGGTGGCGCGACCGCTCGGAATTACAGGAGTCGGCGGCACATTCCGCGCTGCTGGATTGCGCGCAGGCTTTTTCTCCGCGCGTAGAAGATGCCGCGCCGGACGCGGTTTTGCTGGATTTGTCGGGCTTGGAAAAGTTGTTTGGCCCCTTACCGAAAATTGCGCGGGAAATTTTTCGCCGGGCATCACAGATGGGATTGGAAACCAATGTTGCGGTCGCGTCCACGCTGGAATCGGCGCTGCTCGCTGCGCATGGGTTCAGCGGGGTGACCGTCGTCCCCGCAATGAAAGAAGCGCAATGCCTGGGCTCGCTGCCGGTGGAGGTGCTGTTTGCCGATGAAGCCGACGCCAAAGAGGCCGAAGAATTCCTGCAGACTTTCCACCGCTGGGGGATTCGCAAATTGCGCGACTTTGCCGCTCTCCCCGAAGTTGATTTGAGCGAGCGCCTGGGCCAGCGCGGGCTCGAGCTGCAAAGGAAAGCGCGGGGAATCGGCGCGCGCACGCTGGTTCCCGGTGAAGCGCCGTTGAAGTTTGAAGAAGTGCAGGAACTGGAATTCCCGCTGGTGCTGCTGGAGCCGCTGGCATTCGTGCTCAATCGCATGCTGGAGCAGCTTTGCGCGCGGCTGGAGGCGCGAGCGCTGGCGGCGCAGGAATTGCGCCTGCAACTGACTCTCGAAAATGGACGACAGTTCGATCCCTCCCTTGCCCGTTTCGAACGAACCATCCATCTGCCTGTGCCGTTGCTGAACCCGCAAACCTTTCTCAAATTATTGCAGCTGGATTTGAAGGCACATCCTCCCGGCGCTCCGGTCGTGAAAGTTCTTTTGCGAATCGAACCGGCGAAGCCCCGCCCCGGGCAGAACGGACTTTTTCTTCCTTCGTCGCCGGAACCGGAGAAGCTCGAACTTACGCTGGCGCGAATTGCGGCAGTGGTCGGCGAAGGACGCGCAGGCTCGCCCGCGCTGCTTGATTCGCATCGCCGGGAGGCGTTCGAAATGCGGCGCTTCACGCCCTCGACGGTTGCATTTTGGAGGGTTGCATTGCGCAGCCCGGCAGCAAGCCGGCCGCGGAGTATCGAGGTTATGGAAACAAATCGCAATTCACGCGCACAGGAGCTGGTTACAGCCCTGCGGATCTTTCGTCCACCGCTTGGCGTCAGCGTGCGCTGTGAAAACGGCAAGCCCTGTCACATCTCCTGCAATAAAGGAAAAGAATTCTCCAGCAAAGTGCTGTGGGCGGCCGGGCCGTGGCGCTCTTCCGGGGATTGGTGGGAGCACGATGCCTGGCTGCGCGACGAGTGGGACATCGCCATGGAAAAAAATGGCGGCGTAGCGCTGTACCGCCTGGTGCACGATCTGCTGAATGGCAAGTGGATGCTGGAGGGGAGCTATGACTGAGAATTCAGCCGTTAGCTTTTAGCTCTTAGCCTTTAGCTCTTAACTGAACTGGCTTAGCTAAGCTAAAAGCTAAAAGCTAAAAGCTAAGAGCTCGTTTTGTACATTGAACTCCACGCCCGCTCCGCGTTCAGCTTTCTCGAAGGCGCATCTGCGCCGGAAAGCCTGATCGCCCGCTGCGCTGAATTGCAGATGCCTGCAATGGCCCTGCTCGACCGCGATGGCCTCTACGGCGCCCCGCGCTTCCACATGGCCGCCCAGAAAGCGAAGCTCAAGGCGCACATTGGGGCGGAAGTAAATTGCAATTGTTCACCACCAAGGCACGCAGGCGACCGGGAGAGCGGGAGATCGGGTCATGGGATGATCTCAAAACTACTTCTTCCCGACGGCCCGATCACCCGATGGCCCGATCATCCGATTTCTGGCGAATTCCGGCTTCCGCTGCTCGTCTCGTGCCGCACCGGCTACCAAAACCTTAGCCGCCTGATCACAAAGATGAAGCTGCGCGCGGCCAAGGACGAAGGCGCGGTGCGCGAAGAAGAATTGCAGGAACACGCGGAAGGGCTGATTGGCCTGACCGGCGGCGATGATGGTCCGCTTGCATCCGCCTTGAAAAACGGCGGCTTTGAGGAAGCGCGCCGCTCGGTCGAGCGCCTGATGCATATTTTTGGCGCGCGCAATGTTTATGTCGAGTTACAGCGCCATTTCCATCGCGAGCAGGAAATTCGCAATCGCGCTGCAATGGAAATTGCCCGGCAGTTGCATCTTCCGCTGCTTGCCACCAATGGCGTGCGCTACGCGGCCAAAGAGGCCCGTGAACTGGCCGATGTCTTTACCGCCATTCGCAATCGCTCCACCCTGAGCGCCGCCGGACGCCTGCTGGCGCGCAATTCCGAGTGCCACGTGAAGTCGCCGGCAGAGATGCAAGCGCTATTCGCCGATCTGCCCGAAGCTATTGCCAACACGGGTGAACTTTCCTCGCGTCTCGAATTCACCCTGGCAGACCTCGGCTACGAGTTTCCCAGGTACCCGGTGCCCGAAGGGGAAACCATGATGTCGTTTCTGCGCGAGCGGGCCCGCGAAGGATTCCAGTCGCGCTATGGGCAGGCTTCCGCCGAGTTGCGCGAACGCGCCCGCCTGCAGATCGAGCGCGAACTGGCGCTGATCGAAAAGCTGAAGCTGCCGGGATATTTCCTGATCGTCTGGGACCTGGTCCGCTACTGCCGCGAGCAAGGCATTCTCGTCCAGGGACGCGGCTCGGCGGCCAACAGCGCGGTCTGCTACTCGCTCGGAATCACCGCCGTCGATGCCGTGAAAATGGAGCTTCTCTTCGAGCGGTTTCTTTCCGAAGAACGCGGCGAGTGGCCGGACATCGATCTTGACCTGCCCAGCGGCGACGACCGCGAAAGAGTCATTCAGTATCTCTATCGCCGCTATGGCGAGCGCGGCGCGGCCATGACCGCGAATGTGATTACCTACCGCAGCCGCATGGCTTCGCGCGAAATCGGCAAAGTGCTGGGATTCGATCCGGAAACGTTAGATAAAGTTTCCGCTGGGGTCGCGCACTGGGAATATCGCGATGCCAACGATGCTTTCGATCATCGCTTTCGCGATGCCGGTCTCGACCTTCGCCATCCGCGCATTCGCAAATACTTTGAACTCTGCCAAGCGATTCAGGATCTGCCGCGCCATCTTGGCCAGCATTCCGGCGGCATGGTGATCTGCCAGGGGCAACTCGATTCTGTCGTGCCGCTCGAACCTGCATCCATGCCCGGTCGCGTGGTGGTGCAATGGGATAAAGAAGATTGCGCCGATCTCGGCATCATCAAAGTCGACCTGCTTGGGCTGGGCATGATGGCGGTGCTCAAAGATTCGCTGAACCTCATTCGCGATCATTACCGCGAGGAAGTTGATCTCGCGCATCTTCCTTCGGACGATCCCGAAGTGTATTCCACGGTGCAGAAAGCGGACACGATCGGCATGTTCCAGATTGAAAGCCGGGCGCAGATGTCGTGCCTGCCGCGGCTGCGGCCGGCGCGTTTTTATGATCTGGTTGTGCAGGTCGCGATCATTCGTCCTGGGCCGATTGTCGGCCAGATGGTCAATCCATTCCTGGAGCGGCGGCTGGGGCGGCAGGAAGTGACCTATGCGCACCCCTCGCTTGAGCCGGTGCTCAAGCGCACCTTGGGCGTGCCGCTTTTTCAGGAGCAACTTTTACGCATCGCCATGGTAGTTGCTGGATTCTCCGGCGGCGAAGCCGAGGAATTGCGCCGCGCCATGGGGTTCAAGCGCTCGGAAAAACGCATGCGCGAAATTGAGGCCAAGCTGCGCGCCGGCATGACCCGCAAGGGAATTTCGCAGGAAGCGCAGGAGCAGATTGTCCTCTCCATTACATCGTTCGCGCTTTACGGCTTTCCCGAATCGCACGCCGCCAGCTTCGCGCTGATCGCCTATGCCAGCGCCTATCTCAAATGTCATTACCTGGCCGCGTTCACAGCCGCATTGCTGAACAATCAACCCATGGGCTTCTACAGTCCCGCCACGATCGTGAAAGACGCGCAACGGCATGGACTGAAGGTGTTGCCGGCGGATGTGACGCGCTCGGAGTGGAATTGCACGTTGGAGAGAGGCGTCGTTGGTCGTCGGTCGTCGGTCGTCGGCGAAAGCAACGAATACAACTCACATGGTGCTCAATCGCGCTCCGGTGGAGCGCAGGAGTGCAGCCCAGGGCGTGAGGCCTGGGTAAGTGCAGATGGGCAAAGAGCCCCCGAGGGGCGACAGAAAAAGGCACACACCGCTCTTCGCCTAGGCCTGCAGTACGTGCGCGGCTTACATGAAGAAGCTGGGCAGGCAATTGTGCGTGAGCGTGCTAAGGCTCCGTTTGCTTCCATTCAAGATCTGGTTCAACGCGTGCGGGAACTGAGAAAAGATGAACTGAATACGCTGGCAGAAATCGGGGCGCTGAATGCCATTGGATTTCAGGTTTCAGATTTAAGATTTCCGATTGGAAATCACGACGCATCCGAGGTTCACCAAGCTGCAGCCAACAATCTGAGATCTGGAATTAGCTTCCATCGTCGCGATGCCCTCTGGAGCGCGGGCGCGGCAGCGAATCCGACAGGCCGGTTGCTGGAGACGATTGCGCGGCCCGATCTCGCGTCTCCGCTGAAGAAGATGACCGATGAAGAGCGCCTGGTGGCGGATTTTCGCGGCACGGGCATGACCGTAGGGCCGCATCCCATGGCCTATCATCGCGAACGCATGAACCAAATGGGCGTGCTACGTGCAATAGAACTAGCCAACCTGCCAAGCGGCCGCAAAGTGCGCATCGCCGGTGGAGTAATTGCTCGCCAGCGTCCGGGCACGGCCAAGGGCTTCGTATTTTTAAGCCTGGAGGATGAAACCGGCGTTGCCAACGCGATCGTCACGCCGGACCTGTTTCAGCAAAACCGATTGCTGCTGGCGACGGAAAAGTTCCTCATTATTGACGGCATTCTGCAAAACCAGGATGGCGTGATTTCGGTGAAAGCCGCCCGGGTTGCGCCTTTAAACATCACCCGCGCAGAAACCAGTTCCCACGATTTCCATTGAATTGCATCTACGGTGATCCGATCGCCAGCGGGTCAATGAGTGTAATGGCGATGTTTCGCCACGATTCTGCCGGGCAGATACTTATTCTCCCTTGAGCCACTGTTAGAATTTCAGCTTGGCCCATGAGCTACGACCTCCAAGTGTGGTCGGTCAGGCCGCTCAACCCGGACGGGTTCTCTAAGCCCGAGATGTGGCAAAGGGAATCGGCGGCATGGACCCACGCGCATAAGAATTGGCAGATTGTCGTCTCCGCCTCGGACCATGTCGAACCGGAGGACATCCCTCAAGAGATCAGCAACCTTTTGCCGGGGGTTGAGTGGTTAACAAATCTGAATCTGGAAGTGCTAGCTCGGAAGCTCTTCGCCTAGCTCGTTCCGCTGCCGCTGATATCGCTCGATCCAGCCACGGCGCGGTTCTCGACGAACAAGACGGTTCAATCCGGCTTCCTTCAGGAGTCAAGCGGCTCATGTCGCCCAGAAGCAAAGAGACCTTCGACGTGGTATCGCTCTCATGGTGGTTCTTGGATTCCCCCATTGAGGTCCAGGAAGGTCGCGATCGTCTTATCAATTTGCTGGAGCGGATATTTCCAGAGGTCCTGCCCAAGCGCTACGGTTCGCACGAGCCGCCTCAGCTTGTTTACGCGCAAACCGGGAGAGAGCATTTCCTGAGTTTCTTGGACGAAAATCTGCATGACATAAAGGTCTGGTATCCTCATCGACCAGTCGTATCCGTCCACCTTAATTTTCCGAAGCCCATCGGCGCACACAAGCTTGGCTTCCGCACAAATTGCTTCAGCATCGAAGTGGAGAAACGGGCGCTGACAGAACCCGGTTGGGCAACAACGATAAGGCACCTTTGGCGAGAAGTCTCTCTGCTTATCAATCCGATCTATGGCGATGTGCGCGTCCTTGGAAACTATAGGTGGATGGGAGCGACCGTTTCGGCAGGAGAACAACATCCCATAAAAGCGTGGTGGTGGGCAGGCATCCCACAGGCGTTAGGAAATGCTGTCGTACTTGGAAACGTATACCAGAAGCTTTGGCCCGAATTTGCCAGCGCATCGACTCTGGTCCGTGGGCTCGCGTTCGCAAGCTTGGATGATTGGACAACGAGAGGCGACCTAGCTGAGAAGGTGGGAGAACCTCCGCAGGATCAGGTCCAGTTGCCGGATCGATTCAGCGGCATTATGAATGCCGACACATATCGCGAATATCTAGCTGAACTTCGTCGAGTAGGTGCTCATAACCTGCGCCGGAAATACCCGACTGGCTGGCCTTTCGGCGACCCTTTCAGCTAGGTAGCTGATCAAACGAGCCACCTGCGCTCCCCGTCAACTGACGCGAACAGGCGATTTGACTCAAAATCCCCGCCAACCGCAGCCATTTTGAGCGTAATGGCGATTTATCATCAACTGACGGCACCAGACAACGAAAAGCGCACTGACGTGATCAACGGGCCTCGTGGGGAGCCATGTAGATCTATTTCACTCCGCGTCCGTGATGCTGAATTCGTTTTACGAGGCGCGTATTGCAGCAACGGGATCGACGCGCGTCGCGCGTCGCGCCGGAAAGTAGCATGCGAGAAGCGACATCGCCGCAAGCAATACCACAACCACGATGACGGTCAGAAGGTCGTTGGCGCCGACCCCGTACAGGAACGCGACAATGAAGTGCGTGAGGCTGAACGAGAGCGCCAACCCTAAACTTAGCCCGATCGCGGTTAGCGAAACCCCTTGCAGCAACACGAGCCTCAGAACGTCGCCGGGTGAAGCGCCGAGTGCGACGCGGATGCCGATCTCGTGGGTGCGAAGTGCCGTGCGGTACGCCACCAGACCATAGATGCCGGTCGTCGCAAGGATCAGCGCGATCGCCGCCAGGATTCCCGCAAACGTGCTCTGCACGGCCGCAAAGGTCGTCGCCATCTGCGTGGTTTCGCGCAGGGAGCGCACGTCGAACACTAGCAGCCGCCCATCAATCTCGTGAATTGCGTTCTCCACTGCCGGTGCTATGTCGTTCGGATTGCCTTGCGTCCTCACCTGCACGATGGTCTCGAAACCTCGCTGGAAGTAGCTCAGGTAGACCATTGGCGCGGGGCGTTCGTTCATAAACTCGTGTTTCGTGTTCTTCACCACGCCAATGACCGCGAAAACGCTGTTTCCTATGTGGAGCCTCTTGCCCACCGGGTCCTGATCGGGCCAAAACCGTTTCGCGGCCGTCTGGTCCACGATCACTACCAGCGGCGCCGTTCTGTTGTCATACTGTGCGAGGTCGCGCCCCTCAAGAATCGGCACGCCCAGCGTCTCGAAGTATCGGGACGTCACGTCGGTATGTTGCACCTCGAGCGATTCATGCGGGCGCGGCGCATAACCTTCCGGATAGGCGTCTTCCGTCTTGCGGGTGAAGTTCATCGGCACCCAATCGGTGAGCGACGCAACCGTTACCGTCGGTAATGCCGCTACTCGATCGAGAATCTTGTGGCAGATCGCATCCGCCTCGTCGTTGGAGTAGCCGGCGGTGGCCAGTCCCACAGACGCCGTCAATACATGATCCTGCTTGAACCCGGGATCGCCCGCAGAGAGATTGCGCAGCGTCTGCAGAAACAGCCCGGAAATCACCAGCAGCGCCAGCGAAAGCGCGATCTGCGCCACCACCAGGCCGCTGAGCAGCCGCCGGTTGTGCGAGCTGCCTGAGATGCTGGCCGCCTCATCCTTGAGCGCTTCGGCCGCGGGCACATTCGACGACCTCCATGCTGGAAACGCGCCGGACAGCATGCTGGCCAGAGCCGCCAGCACTACGATCCCGATCACCACGCTTTGATCCACAGTTCCATTCAGCACAATGTGGTTCGAGTTTGCGTGAATGAATCGAGCGAGTGTCTTCGCTGTCAACGAAGTCAGCAACAGAGCCACTGCTCCCGCACCGGCTGAGAGAATCACGCCCTCCAGCACTATCTGCCGCACCCGTTGCACGCGTTGCGCCCCCAGCGACTGGCGAATCGCAATCTCGCGCCGTCGCGACACGAGCCGCACCAACATAAGCGTAGCCACGTTGGCACATGTCAGCATTAACACCACTCCGGCAATGGCTAGCAAGATGGGCAGCGTGTTAGCCAAGTAGCCGTTTGCCCCGAAGGGTGATCGCCACATCGGGTCGAGCGTGATGATATTCGTTCCCAGGTGATCGTTCGGATAGGCCGCCGCGATGCGCCGCATGATCGTTTCGAGGTCATTCGTCGCCTGCTCGCGGCTCATTCCAGACCGCAGCCTTCCCAACACAATTAGAAAGGCGTGGCTGCGATGCGTGAGCCTATACTCGTTCGCCCCAAGGGGATTCAGCGTCAGCCATGCATCGTCCCGAAGCCCCGGCGCCGCCCCGACAAACCCCTCCGGCGCTACGCCGATCACCGTCACAGGATGCCGGGCAATCTCGACCGTCTTGCCCACAATGTGCGGGTCTCCCGCATAGCGCGTCTTCCATGTCGAGTACCCGAGCACGATGTACGGCACGGCGTCCGGCCGCGTTTCCTCCTCGGGCAAAAAGAACCGCCCCAGCAGAGGCCTCACTCCCAGCACGTCGAAGAAGTTCGCCGACACATTCCCGATGTAGATCCGCTCCGGCGCGGCGCCGGCGCTCGTCAATGCGCTCCACTCAGAGTGATAGGCAAGAAGCCCGGTGAGGCTCTGATTCTGATCTCTCAGATCGCGGTAGTCGAGATAAGAGAGGGGCGGCGTCGGCGAGGTACTCCACGCACCTCGCATCACGCTCACTAGTTCATCGGTATGCCGCGCTCCAGGAATCGGATGCAGCATGGTTCCGTCGATCCAGCTGAAAACCGTGCTGTTGGCGCAGATGGCAACAGCCAGCATCACCGTCGCCGTAATCGTGAATCCGAGATTCCTGCGCAGTTGCCTCACGGCAAAGCGTGTATCGCGAAGCAGTCCTGCCACAGCCGCCTCCGGGGACATTAGTTCCTACAGTACGAGAGCACTGGGTGGTAGGCCAGCATGCAGTGTGCCAAAGAAGGTCAAAGCCTAAGATAATGCTCATCAGTGACATAGCTTGCGTGAGAGCTTCCATGTCCGGCTTGCCATTGACCACTCTTGATCTTGCATGTCCATTCTCGAACACCCACGTATTACGGGCCATTCGGGCATCAAGTTGTTGTAATCAGGCGATTTGACTCAACATCCCTCGGCCACAGTAACGCTGCGATGTTACGACAATAAGCTCACGATCTCTAGTATTCCAACCTCAGATTCGAGCACGAGGCCCACGGAAATTGGGCATAGCGGTCGGTCACTATGTGCGGCGGTATCACGTCCACCGAGCCAGCACCCTTCCACATCGGAGCACACTGTGAACTCGGAACTGCTTCGCGGCTCAGAAGCAAGCCGAAAACATGGTGGAAGGCAGGCGTGTTGCAGCGTAGCAACTCAGGCGGTCTCCTGAAGACTGCGGGCATCCCCTCATCGTGCTTGGCAGGCCAATCCAGAAAAATGTCACCTTGTACCGAGCGGAACAGTCTGGCGTCGTTCACGGGCGCTCCGTCGCACGTCACGTGACCATGGGGCGTGAGCCAGTGCGGTCGGGAAATGACCAGCAACCCGCAACCGATCAGTATCAGGAATCCGATAAGCACGCGACGAACTGGCATCAGCGCAAAGGACAACAGGCTGCCCACCCTCGGGCACTCTCAATGTCGCTAACAGCGTTAGCACTCAACGCGTTTCATGCTAGTGGCGGAGTGACCGAGAGAGACCTGCCTGTCGGCTTTGGTGAAAACGAGTTGCAATTCGACGTGCTGGTTTGTAACCGAGAAAACCACCTACCGCAGATCCCCCAGCCGTGCAAGTAAGAAATACAAGAACAACCGTCGACTCCCACGCCCACAATGGTTGAACTCCATGCAGGAAAGAATTCAGTCGCCCAGTGGTTCCCAGTCCGACAGCGCAGCCCAAAAAGGTTGCAGGATATATGAAGACGACGAACGGCGCGGCCGCTCCATACCTTGCAATTGCGAAAAAGAAAAGGCCGACTACGACACACGCGAGTGCGGTTGCACACAGCACCAAAAAGAAGACAACGACCGCGGGGAACGCCATTTCGTGAATTTTATCCCGACTGTCTAAGGTGATGAAAGCAGGCAATAGCGCACAAGCACCCAAGTCGATGCTCAATAAATGGCAACGACAGAGGCAGAACCTGAGTTCACGGCAAAATCCTTCTCGGCTACCTCCCGCGCCAAAATAAGTCCAGGCCAAACACCACGCTGCGCCCCGGCATAATCACGCCGGGAATTTCTTCGTACTGCGTGTCAGAAATATTCGAGAGCACCAGGTGCGCCGCCACATGGCTGAACTCGCGCGCGATGGCAGCGTCCCACAACGCATACGGATCGGTGGCGTAGCGGTCGATAATCCCCAGGCGCGAGCGCGCAACCAATTTTCCCGGCAACTTGCCATTCCACGCGAGCACGCCGTCGTGGCTGGGATAGTTGAATGTGTACTTGGTCTGAAGGCCGCTCAACGCCTGCTGCACCCCGTGAAGCTCGGTATACGCGACCTGAATGCGTTGCTCCCGCGGCAGCCGCGCCTCGAACGAAACTTCCACTCCGGTGAAATTCAGGCTCTGAATGTTCTCGGCCATGTAGGGAGCGGTCGATGAACTGCGAACGTAGTCGATGACGTCGCGATCACGCCGCTGAAAAACCGTCAGCTCCGATTTGAACCTTCCGCCCGGATACCACAGCAGCCCGCCTTCATAATCCCAGGCGCGCTCCGGACGGAGATTGGGATTCCCAAAATTTGCCGGGTCGTGATAATAAAGGTCGGTGTAACTGGGCAGGCGAAACGCCCGGCTGACGCTGCCTTTCAGCTTCCATCCCGGCTTCAGCCAAACTCCCGCCGCAACCGTCGGATTGAATTCCCCGTGCGAGGCGCTGAAAATCTCTTCGCGGGCAGACGCTGAAAAAGAAAACCGCTTCAGCGCGCGAACATCGTAGTCGACATAGACGGCGCCCCGGCTGCGATCGTGATCGCCCAAGTTCGTGCTTTCAATGCTTTCGTGAATGCCCTCACCGCCATAGAACAAGGTTGAATTCGTGGAGAGCTGATCGCGACGGCGAAGGTCCACCTGCCAGCTGCGGTCGATGTGATTGTTCTCGTAAAAAGACGGATCGTTGCGGAACAGCACAAACTCATCGGTGTGGCGGCGAAAGCCAAAGTCGAACTGCGTGTTGGCCCCTAAATCCTGCGTCAAGCCGGCGAACCACGACTTCGTGCGCTCCCAGGAGTTGAAGGGCCCATAAAACTGATCTGCGCCAAACGGCTTGTCCCCATAGCCCAGCATTAGAAAGGACCGCCCAAGGCCGGTGTGTACGCCTGTGCCGGAAAAGAAACTGGCGCTGCGGTAATCGCGGTCCGGCCGGAAGCCGCTGGAGAAGTCGCGCTCGAGATCGAGTTCTTCGTCGAAGTCATTCCGGGTCAGCGCCGCAGAAGCGCTCTGCTGATTGATTCCGAAGTTGCCGACGCCCGCGCCCACATGCAAATCGCTGTGTTGGGGAGTGGCCATGATCACGTTGACCGATCCCGCCATGGCATCCGAGCCGTATAAAGCCGATCCCGCGCCGCGCAGGATTTCAATGCGCTCAACCGACTGCGACGGCAAAGGAAGATCCATGTCGTGATGTCCGCTTTGTACGTCGTCCATGCGCAGGCCGTTCAACAGAACGAGGACCTGCCCGAAGGTGGAGCCTCGAATGGACAGGTCGCCCTGAATATCGTTGGGCGCGCGCTGCCGCAGATCGAGAGAGGGGTCGTTCTGCAAGCCGTCCACCCAGCTTTTGTAGAGATCGGAATCCTCGATTTCAATCACGCTGATGGAGCGGTCAATCTCTGTTTCCGGTACGGCTTCGAACGTTCCGGTTACAACCACCGTCTCCTGCGGAGGCGAGATCTTCGCATCGGAACTGGGCTGTGCGGAACTTTCCTGCGCGCGAGCAGCCGGAAAGGCGGTTACGAGTAAGAGCGCAACAGTGCCGAACCGGGAGCCAATGCTCAATTCCCAAAATGGTATTCGCATTCGGGAGTATGGTAAGGGAATCGTCTTAATTCACGTGTCAAAAATCCGTTGGCGGTGAGCAGAATTTTTTATCGCGTGACGCACACTTTCACAGCAACTCCGGTTTATCATAAGGACATAACCCCGCCACTAAGGATGTATGCAGCCGTTCGGTTGTTTGCGTCAGTGCGTGGCCCAAAACACCATTTGACGAGAGGTAAAGGAGTAAAGAGATGGCCAAAGCAAAAACCCCCCGCACAGTGAAACCGAAAGCTGAGGAGAAGAAAGTGCTGCAGATGCCGGAGACCGGAAACGGAAACGGCAGCGCCAATCATGCCAGCGCCGACGTGGAAGGTCAGATCCGCCTTCGCGCCTATCAACTATTTGAGCAACGCGGTTATGTCCATGGACTGGCCGAGCAGGATTGGCTGGCCGCCGAGCGTGAGGTTCTGGCGCGACACGCGAATCACCAGCAGACGGCGTAAACTCGCGAAGCAGTTCATCTACCCCTGGGGAGGAGTTGCATGCCCGACGTTCTCGTCATTGACGATAACCCGACGCAACTCTCCATACGCGAAGCTGTGCTTCGAGGCGCGGGTTTCTCCGTGCTGGCGGTGAACAGCGCGGAACAAGCCCTCGATTTTCTCACCCACGATGACGCGAGCCAGGGGCTGCAGGTCATTCTTACCGATCACGTTCTTCCCGGCGCAAGCGGCGCTGCCTTCGTGCGCGCCTTGCGACGATTTAAGCCCAACGTACCCGTTTTCGTTATCAGCGGCATGGATGAAGCCGAGGCGGAGTATTCCAGCCTCGGCGTCACTTTCCTGCATAAACCCTGCGCGCCGGAAGAATTGATCGGCAAAGTGCGACAGGCAATGCAGCGACGGGACTGAGTCCCAACCCTTCGCCTGCTGCTAAGGCTCAGGCCGTTCGACAGTAAGCTGGCTCAGGAGCTTTTCTTCGCGAACCTTGCGCTTCCTTTGCGCTTAAGAGACTTTGTTCTAACAGGAATGTTTGAGGCGGATGAAGATCAAGCGCAGCATCCCTAAGGGACTTCGCGCCGCGTCGGCGAAGGCGCTTTCCCAAGGCACCACCGCGGGATATTCCGGCACGCCTCTGCCAAAAAAGCTTGGGCTGCGCGACCACTCTACGTTGATCCTGAGCAATCCCCCGGAGGCCTTTGAACGAAAGCTCGCTCCCATGCCGGCTGGCGCGGAAATCCTTGAAGACGCCCATCGCGCCAACGTCGCGGTGCTGTTCGTAAGATCCCAGGTTGAGTTGGCGCGCGGCTTCCGCCCGCTGGCAAAAGCGCTGCCGCAAAGGGTAGCGATGTGGATCGCGTGGCCGAAAAAGGCATCGGGAATCCCGACCGATGTCACGGAAAATGTCGTTCGCGCATTCGGTTTGGGCGCCGGGTGGGTGGATTACAAAGTCTGCGCTATCGACGAGACCTGGTCGGGGTTGTGCTTCGCGCGAAAGCAGTGATGCATGCGCGCCCGCATGGGCTGCCGTCCGGCGCAGATCGAGCTGTACGCGAACTCAACTGCCGGGGAAAAGCTGCACCACCAGATGATGGAGCGAGATAAACCGTCCTCTCCTTACTCGAACCACCACGGACGTCACATTCCACTGCCCGCCATTGCTGGCGCGCAGTTCGTAGTCTCCGGCCTTGAGCTTGAACGAGAACCGCCCGCGCTGATCGGTGACGCACCCGAGGATTCGCGTTTGCCCTGTTCGATTGCGGCTTGAATCCCGGAGGACCACTTCAGGATGGTTGTAGACCTCGACCAAAACGCCGGGCCACGGCTTGCCGGTTCGGTAATCCTGGAGCACCGCGCCGCGCACCTGGCGCATGGGCTTGTGCACCTGCATCACCACGTCATCGTTGCCGCCCCACTTCGTGGTTTCGTTCGAAGGAGTGCAGTCGCCGAAAGCGTGCGCGGCCAGCAGGCACACCGGCGAGATCACGATTGCTAACCAGCCCCAGGCTCTCGAATGCATATTGTGTCAGGATTTTCTATTCGATCTGTACCAGTTCGCCGGCTTCCGAGGATGGCGCTTGCGCCGGCGCCGGACGTTGCGGATCACGCCAGAAATCGAAGATCGATACCTGGTGCACGCAGGACACGGTGCAATGAGGCGCGCAGGATTTTTCCGCGAAGTACTCGCGCCGCATATCCTCGCGCGTGTACTTTTCCAGCGGAATGCCCGGATAGCCGCGCTGCTGCGAGCAGTAATGCACCAGCCCGTCTTCGCAAATGTAGAGATAGCGGGCGCCGGCGCGGCAGCGCCACTGGTTCGGCCGCCCCAGAGCTATGTTGTCCTGGAATTGATTGATCCGCGTGAAGCTGCGCTTCTCCAGCGACTTCATTTCGTGATACACGCGCCGCTCTTCGTCCCCCAGCGGCTGCAGTTGCCCGTCGCCGTCATGAATGATGCCGATGGTTGAGCTGAAGCCCAGTTCCATGGCGCGCTTGCCAATGACCAGCGCATCCTGCGGATGATGCACCCCGCCCCCAACCACGGAATTGATGTTCACGTGAAAATCGGCGTACTGGGAGAGCATCTGCAGCTTCTTGTCGAGCACCTTCAGGCTCTTCTTGGAAACCTCGTCGGGATTCACGTTATCGATGGAAATCTGCAGCCATTCCAGGCCAGCCTGGTTGAGCCGCTCGATTCGTTCCGGAACCAGCAAGTACCCGTTGGTGATCATGCCCGCGACAATGCCGTTTTGCCGGATACGCCGGATGATCTGATCGAGATCGGGATGGAGCAGGGGCTCTCCGCCGCTGATGGTGACCACCGCGGTGCCAAACTCGCCCAGCTTGTCTACCCGGCGGAACATCAGTTCGGTCGGAACCGGCTTTGAGAAATCATCAAACTCGTTGCAATATTCGCAAGCCAGGTTGCAGCGGCGGATAGGAATGATGTGGGCCAGCAGCGGGTGCTCAGTGGACACGAAAGCCCAGGCGATCTTGCTCCAGCCATGAATGCCGCGCGAGATCGTACGTATTTGACGGCGGAGTTTGCGACCGAGGGATGGCATCGGAGGTTTGTATTATTAAAGCACAGCGGCGGGCTAAGTGCATCATTCTGAACAGCGTGTGGGGAATTGCACGGCCTGAATGCCGCCTAGGCTGCGCCCAGCGACGCAGCTACTCCGCCGCTTTTGCGCCTACTGCGGCGGTATTTGCCGCTTCGGTTTTGTTCGGTTCCAGCCCGGCCGCCAGACGGTCCAATTCGGCGCGTGGGTAATAGTGGCCTTCGAGGATCACGCCGGAAATTTTCTGCGTGTTGGAAATGTCCTGCAAGGGATTGCCGTCGAGCAAAACCAGGTCGGCCACGTGGCCGGGCTCGACCACCCCATACTTATCGGCTTTTGCCAGGTAGATGGCCGCATTGAAGGTTGCACTCTGCAAAGCTTCAAACGGACTGCAGCCCGTCTTGACCAGCAGCTGCAGCTCACGGTGGAGCGAACGGCCGGGCAACAGATGCGCGCCGCGTCCACTGGTTCCCGCAAGCAACTGCACGCCCGCATGCGCCATTTCATGCGCCAGCTGCAAGGCCTGCCGGAAACGCGCCCGCGCCTGTAAAAGCCGCTGTACCCGCGGGCTTTCTTTGTCCAAAGAGAACGGGTCGTCGATGGACTTCCAGTCCTGCTCCGGCACATTTACAATCGGCGCCTCTACCGCGACCAGCCCGGGGATCACCCATCCGCCTGTTTCCGATACCTCGTGAAACAGCTCGGTCGTTTTTTGCGGATCGTAGATGTCGGCGTGCAGCGGCTCGGAATTGTCAAAATCCTGCATGGAAGGCTCGCGCCCGAGTGGTTTCGAGCTGGAGCAGCAGCCGCGCAGAATGTCGTAAACGTCCTCAATCGCCCGGTCCTTCTCCGCACGAAGCAAGGCAACGCCGGGATTCTGTTGCGCTTCGACGGTGGTCGGAGGCGTGGTCATTTTGCTGACCAGCCGCATGCGCTCGCTGCTCCCGTCCGACTCGCGAATGCCGACCACTCCATTGGATAGGTACAGGGCGTACAGGGCTTTGCTGTCCCAGGCCTGGCCGCCATCGCCGCTAACTTTCGCATTCATGTCCCAGAAGCCCGCGACCAGGTACTTGCCGGCAGCATTCATTACCCGCACATGCGGCCCGCCATCGACAATCCCGATCTTGGTAACCGATTTGACAATTCCGTCCTGAATCACCACGGTCATGTTGGGGAGAATCTGCCCGTAGCGGGTGTCCACGACATCGACGTTGGTGAGAATCAGCGAGTCGGGTGGTCTACGCGCAGAACCTGCCCACAGAAGGGAACTCCCGAGCAGAAGCATGACCAGTGCGGATCTCATGGCAACCCACTCGCCCAACAGATTGAATCGAAATTAGGCCCGAGCCGTCTCCGAGTCAAGTAAATTCAGAAAGGCTAGTTTCTTTTCGGGAGGCAGGAAGGACGCTTCAAAGGAATTTCGCGCCAGCTCGCGCAAGTGCTCGTCGGAAAAACCGAATTGCGCCTGCGCCACCTCGTACTCCCGGTTCAGCGATGTGCAAAACATTGCAGGGTCGTCGCTGTTCAGTGTGATCATGACACCCTGGTCGAAGTAGCGGCGGACTGGATGGTCCGCAGCAGAGATGCAGCAGCCGGTCCGCAAGTTGCTGGTAAGGCAGATTTCGACTGGGATTTGCCGAGTCGCTAGTTCCTCGATCAACTCGGAATCCTGATCCGCTGTAAGCCCGTGCCCAATGCGCTCCGCCCCAAGGTTCAGCGCGCCCCAAATGGACTCCGCTCCCGTGCTCTCGCCGGCATGCGCAGTCAGGCGAAGTCCGTGCTCCGCTGCATAAGCGTACTGTTCGCGAAACAGTTCGGGCGGGGCTTTTTGCTCGTCGCCCCCGATGCCGATTCCGACCACGTTGCGATGCTTGTACTTTGCTGCCAACTCGAATACCTCCTGTGCTTTCTCGGCGCCAAACTGGCGGACAGCATCGAAAATCCAGAGCAGCGAAACCCCAAAATCCCGCTCCCCACGCGCTCTTCCGAGTTCCAGCGCTTCGAAGATGGGAGCGAAATCCAGCTTCCGCCACAAACAAACGCCTACAGAAACATAGACCTCGGCGTGAAGAACATTTTCCTCTTTGAGCTGTTGCATCAGGCGATAGGCAATGAGTTCGTAATCGTCGGGGGTTTGCAGGTCGTCGGTGAGCGTCTTGAACGCCATCAGGAAGCCGAGAAAATCTTTGTACTGATAGAGAGCCTCAGCGTCAGAGAGAGTGCCCGGCTTCCCGTGCCGCTGGCGCAATTCCACCAGCGTCTCCGGCGTGACCGAGCCTTCCAGGTGCAGGTGCAGTTCGGCCTTAGGCAGAGCGCGGATGAAGTTGGACGGCATCAGTCCGATTGTAGATGGTTGCGGAGTTCACGAGACGGTCAAGATACGAAGGGCCATCCTCGATCGCAAACCAGATCACGAACCGTAGCCCTACGCCATCGTGCTCCGGGACTTCCTCTGTATAGTTTTTGCCGTCCGTGTTCCGGCGGATTTTGTTGTCTCTGCACAACTCTGTGTGTTCGTGGTTAAGTGCGGAATTCCGGAACGCGCCGTGCGCAACAGTTCAGTTCAACTGGTTGCGATCATAGGCACTGCCGCCAGCGCCGCCAGCACGCCGATGAGTTTCCACAGGGTGAAGTGTTCTTTCAGAACCAGGCGCGCGAGCAACACCGTAATTGCCGGATAAAGAGAGCTCAGGATGACCGCGGTATCGAGGCGCCCCGTCTGTGTCGCTCGGATGAACAGCACAGTGCCGGTGACGTCGATGCACCCGGCGAGCAGGCCCAGCGCAAACCCCAGGGGATAGGACGGCGCGAACTTCCTTCCCGAAAGCACGATAATCGCGGTCACCAGGAGCGCTGCTCCGCGGGAGCCAGTAGCCAGCCATAACGCTGCGCCGGTGCCGGCCTGCTGCATGCAGATGTAAAACGCCGCGAAACCAACCCCGGCAATCAGCGCCAAACCCAGTCCCTCAGGCCGTCCCCCATCCTCCGGCCGCGAAATCAACCATATGCCGATCACGGCGAACACAAATCCCGCCAGGGTCACCGCGCGGGGCAGACCCTGGGTCAGGATTCCAAACGCCGTGGGGATGGCCGCGCTCAGAACCGCAGAAACCGGAGCCGCCAGCCCCATGCGTCCCCGTGAAAGCGCCAGATAAAAAAGCGGCAGCGCAACCCCACCCGCCGTCCCCCCCGCGCACGCCCACAAAAAATGCGGCAACGGCGGGAATGCTTCATGCTTGGCCAGCGCCAGGCTGACGACCAGCGCAGTCCCGCTCAGGTGCCCGAGGGCAACCAGGAAAAATGCCTGGAAGCGCCGCGCCGTATAGCCTCCGATGAAGTCGCTTACACCCCAGGAGCACACCGTTCCCAGGGCATAGGCTGACGACACGAGTTGGGCTGGTCCGCCCATAGGAGATCGAGAGTAGCAGAGGTGGAACTCGCGGGAAAAATAACCGGGTCAGACTAGCCCCTGATCTTAGCCGCTGACCAGTTCTGGCGTCGCCTCCAGCAGCGTCCGCGTGTAGGCGTGTTGCGGATTGCCTGTGATCTGGTCCGTAGTGTTAACCTCCACGATTTTTCCGCGATACATCACCGCAATGCGCGTGGAGAGGTAGCGCACCACCGGCATGGAGTGCGAAATGAAGAGGTAAGTCAGCCCGAAATCGCGCTGCAATTGGGCGAGAAGATTCACAATCTGCGCGCCCACGCTGACGTCGAGCGCGGAGACGGGCTCATCGCACACGATAAACCTCGGCCGAAGCGCCAAGGCGCGCGCAATGACGATGCGCTGTCGCTGCCCGCCGCTGAACTCGTGCGGGTAGCGGCGCATCGCCGAGGCGTCGAGCCCAACCGCGTGCAGCAATTCCTGCACTTGCGAACGGATGCCGGTTCCGTGCGCCCTCCCCTTCGCCGGTTCCGGCTTAACTCCAGGCGCGTGCTTCGATCCATGAATGATCAGCGGCTCGGCAACCAGGTCTCCCACCCGCATGCGCGGATCGAGCGCGCTGAACGGGTCCTGGAAGATGATCTGCATATCGCGGCGCAGCTGCCGCAACTCGCTGCGCCCGGCGCAGAGCAGATCGTGACCATCGAAGCGCACGCTGCCCGAGGTCGGTTCAATCAGTCGCAGCGCAAGCCGCCCCAGCGTGCTTTTGCCCGACCCGGATTCGCCCACCAGTCCTAGAGTTTCTCCGGCCTGAATATCCAAAGAGACATCGTCGACCGCGCGCACGCCGCCCGGAGACGCTCGGAAGGAAGAATCTCCGGTTGGGAAAATCTTCGTCAGGTGCCGGATTTCAAGCAGGGCCACGACTGGATGGTAGCAGAGCGCACAATCAGCAGTTCCATTCCGATTCGCGGCTGCTGTTACTACTTGCTTCTGCGGAACCGGCTTGCGGCGCAACCATTGCGATTTCGGCGAATTCCGGCCACCGAGGGACACTGTCAAGCACCCATGTGGGACAGGCGTCCCGCCTGTCCGGAGGAATGCATTGTGGGCTCGTCTACAATGTTGGCATGCGGCGGATCGATCATCTCCGGGCTCGAAGAGCCGCCCGCGGAGCACCGCCCGCCAGGCTCGAAACCGTGGGCCTGATCGTCATCCTGCTGTTGATTCTCGCCATCACCATTACTCGATCGTGGCACCATGTCTACTGGGGCGCGCGCTGATTGGCTCGCGATCCATTGTTGGTTGCGATTCTTGGCCCCACCGCCTGCGGCAAAACCGCGCTATCCCTTGAGCTGGCCCCACCCTTTCGCGGCGAGATCGTCAACTGTGATTCGGTGGCCATCTATCGCGAGTTCTCGATCGGCACCGCCAAGCCCACCGCGGAAGAGAGGACTCGCGCCCCGCATCATCTTTTCGACGCCCTCGACCCCACCGCTTACACCACGGCCGGGGAATACGCCCGCCGCGCCCGAGCCGTTCTCGGAGAAATTGCAGCGCGTGGAGCGCTGCCGATCGTCGTGGGGGGAACGGGGCTCTATCTGCGCGCCCTGCTCGAAGGCCTTTTCCCGGGGCCGGAACGCTCCGAGGAATTGCGCGAGCGGTTGCGGGCGATTGCCCGCGAAAAGAGCCCGGCTCATCTGCATCGCATCTTGCAGCGATGGGACCCCGCTGCCGCTTGCGCGATTCATCCCAACGATGTGCCCAAAACGATCCGGGCAATTGAAGTCTGCCTGCATGCGCGCCGCCCCATGACCGAGCAATGGGCGCTTGGCCGCGACGCTTTGCGCGGCTTCAGGATCTTGCGTATCGGATTGGACCCGGCCCGTCCGCAACTCTATGAACGCATCAACCTGCGCGTGCGAAAGATGTTTGACCGGGGATTAATCGGCGAAACCCAGAATCTCGTGTTGAAATACGGTGAGTCGGCCCGCCCCCTGGGCTCGATCGGCTACCGGCAAGTCGTGCAGTTGCTGAAAGGAGAACTCGATCATGAAGCCGCGATCTCCGCGGTGCAGCAGGCGCATCGCAATTATGCCAAGCGCCAAATGACGTGGTTCCGCCGCGAGCCGGAGGTGCATTGGCTCTGCGGCTTCGGCGATGAAACCGAAATCCAGGCGCAAGCGAGAGAATTGTTAGAGCAAAATCTCTAGTCCCGGCGCTACTTGAAGTCCGCCTTTGCGCGCCTTGCGGCCGTTCTTTGCGATTTTTGCGGTGAAAAGCTTTTGACCGCAGTTCACCATCCTTCGCATTGCTTCGATTCAGCATTTAAGATTGGGAATTCTCAGCCATGACCTCCCGTCCCAAACTCGGCCTCATTGCCGGCAACGGGCGTTTCCCGTTCCTGGTGCTCGATGCAGCAAAGGCGCAGGGCTATGATGTGGTGGTTGCAGCCATCAAGGAAGAGACTTTCCCCGAGATCGAACGCCGGGACGCTGCCGCGGTCCACTGGCTATCCCTGGGCGAACTTTCCAAGCTGATTGAGACCTTCCAGCGCGAAGGCATCACGCGCGCCGTGATGGCCGGCCAGGTCAAGCACAAACAGATTTTCTCCAGCATTCGCCCGGACTGGCGGCTGGCCAAGCTTTTGCTCTCGCTTACGACGCGCAACACCGATTCGCTGTTAGGCGCGGTCGCCAAGGTTCTCGCGGATGAAGGAATCACCCTGGAGAATTCGACGGCTTTGCTCGAACCCTTGCTGGTGAAACCCGGTGTCGTGACCAGGCGCGCCCCGACCGCAGCCGAACGGACAAATTTTGATTATGGCCGGAAGGTGGCCCGGGCCCTGGGGCAGTATGATATCGGGCAAACCGTCGTGATCGCGGAAGCCGCCTGCGTCGCCGTCGAAGCCATGGAGGGCACCGACGCCACCATCGAGCGCGCGGGGCAGATCATGGCTTCGCTGGAAGCGGGATCATCGACTCTGGCGAGGGAACTCACCGTCGTCAAAATTGCCAAGCCCTCGCAGGACATGCGCTTCGATGTCCCCGTGGTCGGCGTGAAGACGATCGAAGTGATGCGACATGCAGGTGCAACCTGCCTGGCGCTCGATGCAGGCCGCTGTCTCCTGTTGGATGGCGAGGCGGTGATTGTCGCCGCGGACCAAGCGGGAATCGCGATTGTGGCGGACTGAAAAGCCTTTAACCGCAAAGATCGCAGAGAACGGCCGCAAAGTCCGCAAAGGCCATCCAGTAATTTTGCTTTTGGTTTCTCCACTCCGTGTCTGCGTGGTGAATTTAGAAAATCGAGGCCGTGAATGTCGCAAATCGATATGGTGATGAATGAACTGAAACGCTCCTTTGACGGGGAAGCCTGGCATGGGCCGGCGCTGATGGAGATCGTCGACGGAATCGACGCCAAGACCGCCGCCGCGCGGCCGCTGCCCAACGCGCACAGCATATGGGAACTCGTGCTGCATATCGCCGCTTGGGAAGACGTGGTGGCGCGCAGAATTCACGGCGAGACCTGCACCCTGACCGACGAGCAGAATTTCGGCCACGTCGAGAGGGTCGCCGACTCGGCCTGGCAGCAGGCCGTCAGCAATCTTCGCGAAAAGCACGCTGCCTTGCTGCAAACCGTCTCGAAGTTGCCCGAGTCGAGATTGCACGATCGGGTCCCGGGAAAGGATTACAACCCGCTCTTCATGTTGCTGGGAGCGGTTCAGCACGCCGCCTATCACGGCGGACAAATCGCGCTGCTCAAGCGCGCAAGATTGTAAGATCGCAGATATTAAATAGTAGATTTTCATTTCTGTGCGTCAGGTGAATCCGCCGCGCTGTTCGCGGCGCAAGTCTGAAATCTAAAATCTGCAATCCCAAACTGGGGGCCATCTGGGCGAAGCAATCGCGGTCGCGGTCGTGGGCGCGGGGGCGTTCGGGCGAAATCACGCCCGCGTTTACCGGGAGTTTCAGCGGGAAGGCGAGGCGGTTCGCCTCGCAGGAGTAGTCGACAGCGATGCGGAGCGCGCCGACAAAGTCGGCAAAGAATTCGGGTGCCGCGCTTTCGGCTCGATCGATCAACTCCTCTCCACGAATACCGAAGTGCAGGCAGTCTCGGTGGCAGTTCCCACGGTTCATCATCTGTCCGTCGCGCGCGCCCTCATGCAAGCCGGGGTCGATGTGCTCATCGAAAAGCCGCTGGCCGCATCGCTCCATGAAGCCGACGAACTGGTTGCGCTTCAGCAGAAAACCCGCAGAATCGCGCAGGTGGGGCACCTGGAGCGCTTCAATCCCGCGGTGAAAGCGACCCTTCCCCTGATCACTCGGCCCATGTTCTTTGAAGTCCACCGGCTCAGCGTGTTTACGCCGCGCTCGCTGGACGTCGATGTTGTCCTCGACCTGATGATTCACGACCTTGATGCGGTGATTTCGTTTGTGAATTCCCCCATCAAGGACATACGCGCCGCGGGTTTGCCCATCCTCTCCAACAAGGTGGATATTGCGAACGCCCGGGTGGAATTTGAATCCGGCTGCATCGCCAATTTCACCGCCAGCCGGGTCTCCACCGAGCGAGTCCGCAAGCTGCGTTTCTTTCAGCCGCGGCAGTACATCTCCATCGATTACAGCCGGCAGGATGTGGTGGTGTTCACGGTCGGCGACAGGGGAGGAATTCCCTCCGCCAATCCGGAAATAAAGGTTTCCAAGCCCCAGGTTTCCCCCGAGGAACCCCTGCGGGCGGAAATTCGCGCCTTCCTGCACTCGGTGCGAACCCGGGAGCAGCCTGTGGTCACTCTGGACGATGGGCGCCGGGCGCTGGCCCTGGCGTTGGAAATCCTGACCCAGATCGAAGCCCATGCCCGCAAACTCAACCTGGCCGGGTAAGCCGTTCCGCAACCACTCTTTACAGTTCTTGACAGCCGCGAACCCCGAATGTCGCTAGCCTATAGCCGGACACAGCTGTCGGCTCATGGCTCCTGGTTTCTCGGCGGTCGGTTTTCGGCAAAACCTTATAGGTCTAGGTTGGATCTCCGCTGCGGCCCAGAAGGGAAGCACGCGAATCCGGCGAACAATATCGAAGAGCCAAGAGCCGCCACCGACAACCAATCCTGCTCCTAAGTACCTGTACCAAAAGGACTCTGGATCAGCTCTTTCGCTGGCGGAAAAAGGTGAGAGAATAAGTCCACGGGTTCTGCATCCTAAGTCATAGCCGCTGATGTCATTGATCCAAATTCCGCTCGAGCCGCCCACCCAGCCTGTTCCCGAACAAGGTGACCTGTTCGACGCGCAGAACTGGGAATCGGCTTACCGGGAGATGCACGACTTCCCCACGCTTCTCATTCAGACGCGCGACGAACTGGCGCGTTCGCGAAAACGGGAAGCGCTCTGGATGTCGCTGTTTGGGCACGCCCTTCTGCTGATCCTGATTATCCTCTCGCCAAAATTTGAGAAGTATCTGCCGCATCGAGCGGTCATGCTGATCCATCCCGGACGCGACAGCGAAAAGCTGACTTTCATGGAACTGCCGCCGGACGCGCAGCATATCAAACCGCCGAAGACGGACATCACTTCCGACAAGAACCGGGTTGCGACCTCGCGCGCGCCGAAACTCGATCGCGAACAGCTGAAGAAAATCCTGGATGCCTCGCGCCAGGGCCGCCCCGGGCCAACCGCCCCGCAAACGCCTCCACAGCCCACGCCCCCGGCAGCTGCACAAGCTCAAGCGCCGCCCCAACCCGAACCGGCGCAGCAGCCCCCGCCACCTCCGGCGCAGGTGGCCAAGCTCCATACCCCGCCCATGGAACGAAAGCCTGCCATGCCTTCGCCATTCAGCACACAACCGATGTCGGCTGACCGGGCCATTCAGGAGGCGGCTCGTGCAGCAGCGTTGAACAAACGCCGGTACGGAGGAGATGATGGAGATCTTGGGCTAGGGCAACGGCAGAATAGCGCTCGTGTCGGTCCTTACGAAATCACTAGCGACACGATGGGGGTAGACTTCGGCCCATATCTTCAGCAGGTTGTTCATGCTGTGAAAGTGAACTGGTACCAGATTATTCCGCCGTCGGCCGAAGCCCCGTTATATAAGAAGGGCAAGGTGACGATTGAATTTGACATTCTGAAAAACGGACAAGTCACGGGAATGCACTATGTTTTTACGTCGGGTGACGTGGCTCTCGATCGTGCCGCGTATGGAGGAATCACCTACTCCAATCCTTTCCCTCCGTTGCCCAAGGAATTTGGCGGACAGCACCTCGGATTGCGTTTCACGTTCTACTACAACCCCGATCCAAACGAAGCCGACCTGCAGTAACAAACTACCTGAGAAAAATATTTTTCAAGAACTTCCCTGTGACTCTGTGTCTCTGGGGTGATTTGTCCGCGGATAGGCCATGCGCACCAGCGTTCTCTCCGCGAAAGGCACGTAGAGAAGGGCGGCGGTAGCAGCCAAGGCCGCACCGAAGCCGATGTGATCGATGAGCAGGAATGGCGCGCCCGACCACAACTCATCGAGCGCAAGCAGGGGCAGGAAGATTTTGCTGAATTTCTCGCCCAGCCGTGCGTAATCAAAAACCACCGCCGAAAGCAGGTAAAAGCGCACCGGGATTCCCACCGCGGCAGTGACCAGCACAACCACGAGAACCCACGGCGTACCCGCTCCGTCGGTGGTGACCTTGTCCACGCCGCGCCAGTGGATCAGCGCTTCCAGATAAAAGATCAGGTACATCGCCTGGAGGAGCGCGAACAGCGAGCGCGTGAGCCCGCGATGCGGCATGGGAATTTCGAGTTCCGGGTGCAGGAGCACGGCGGCCGGCGTAGTCGCCGCACTCGGGTCCGACTCCCACTGCACGGCGGCCACGAAGCGATACCCACGGCGCGCCAGCGTTTCCACAAACCTGGGACTCGAGGCCGAGTCCCCGAGCACCTCGCGCAGCTTATTGACCGCGGTGTTCAGGCCGTGATCGAAATCGACGAAAGTGTCGGCGGGCCACAACCGGCTGCGAAGTTCTTCGCGCGTCACCACATTTCCCGCCCGCTCGATCAGGACGCTGAGCACGGCGAACGGCTGCTCCTGCAGGCGTATGCGGCGGCCCTGTTTGCGCAGTTCGCCATTGGCCGTATCCATCTCGAACACGCCGAAGCGGGCAATGCCGGATCTGCGGCTAGTTGGCGGGAGTGGGGTGGACACGCAAGCAGTTTAGCTGAATAAGACGCTGCACCGGTCCGCTTTCAGTTGCCTCTCGAGGAAATCCAGCTCGTTCGACGGCAATGATGAAGTGGCGACGCACCCGAGGCTTGCCTGCATGCGGCTTCGAGCTGCTGACCAAAAGAGGGCACACAGTGTCACAGCGCACGGCCAAAGTGGATTCGCGCTTCCTCGGTGTGACTCTGTGCTCTCTGCGGTTGATCTCCTTGCCACGAACGTCAGTGAAACGACGATATCCAGCAGCCTGAGTTTACGCCGACACTGAAGATTGACGTGCCGCTGCCCTGGATTCGACCATGGTGCGAATCTTGGCCAGCATTGCGTGCCCGCTGTACGGCTTTGTCAAGAACGCGACCTCGTTGCCTTCCTGACTGGACTGGTTCAGGGCCGCGCGAGGATACCCGGAAGAGATCACAATCTGGAGCGCGGGAAACTCTCTTGCCAGCATATCCGCCAGATCGATCCCGTTCTGATCCGGAAGCACCGCATCGCAAAGGAGAATGTCGATCTGGGCTCCGCGCTTCGCAAATAACGTCCTTGCTTCCGCTGCGCTGCCGGCATGAAGGACCTCATAGCCGGCATGCCCCAGCACTTCGCAGGTGATTTCGCACACCAGTTCCTCGTCTTCTACGACCAGCACAGTTGCCGCGTGATGAAGTTCAGCGCTTGAGTCCGGTTCTGGCCCGATGCATTCCATCTGTGTCGCTCCCAACTTGACTAAAAGCAATGCATCGCCGCTTCCATTCCAGCGAGAAATTGAGCCCAGCAATCTCATTGACTTGCAGAGACGTTGTCCGCGCTCCACTTCCGCCGATTCATTTCGGTACTGGGCGCCAGGTTATTTCGGGAATTGCTTCCTGAACCGGAACCGCGCAAACCGAACCCGCCCTGCACTTGCCGGCGTCAGTTTCGCGAAAGCAGCGTATGTTCGGGATCGATCACGATTTTGCGCGCCTGGCGGGGAGCGGAGATGTGAAAGGATGTTTCCTGGCCTTCCGCGAAGACGCGCCCCAGAAAAACATTTCGTCCGGCAATGGAAGCGTAGAGAGGAACCGACGTGACCAGCCAGTCAGGGGCATCGTCTTGAACGATGGTCCCGGACACGGTCGTGGTTCCGGCTTTCTCGGCAAACTTCAAATCGTGCAGCCCGAACTTTGGAATCGCGCTGCCATTCACCCAACTGTCGTAAAACCAGGCGAGTGATTTATGCCCTTCGTACCATAGCGAGCGCGGAAGTTCAGGTTCGAAGGCCGCGATCAGCTGCGCGGTGCTCAGCGGCTTGCCCTCGTACTGCGTCCGCAACTTACGCAAGGTGCGCAGGAAGAGATCGTCGCCGGCGGCCTTGTGCTGGGCAGACGCCGGCTCCGCATCGCGCAGCATGGTGCGCAGCATATGCAAAAGCCAGGTACCGCGTCCGTAGCTGATGGCTTCATAGGCCTGCGGCAGCTTCGAGGAGGAGAGGCGCACGCCCAGCGTGACCGGGCCGGCGTCGGCGATGGTCATGTCGGCGTCCTTCTGCAGCAGCTCATCGCGGTATTGCTGCAAAACCGTGTGAAACTCAAGCGGGTGCTGCGATTCCAGCAACATCAGCGCGCTGTAATTGGCCAGCGCCTCGCTGGTCCACTGGTCGCGGTAGCTGTTCCAAATCACCAGGTCTCCCCACCACTGGTGCGCTGTCTCATGAGCGATGATCTGCTGGGTCAGCAGCCGCAGCTTGGGATCGTTCTGCACCTCTTCGAGCTCCCGCGGACTCAGAAAGGCATAGCTCGAAAGGAAGATGAGCCCGGGCCAGCCCTGGCTGATTCGGCCGGGGAATTGCGTCAGAGAAAGCTCGCGGTAGGGAAACGGGCCGAAGTGCTCCTGGTAAAACTCAAGCGCTCGTGCGGCGGCAGCCCCCACCATCTGCGAATTTTGGGACGGGGACGGCGAACTCGGCTGCGTTATCGCCAGCGGCGAGACGTGATGCTCCTGGAAGATGCCTGGAACCGGCAGCGCGTCCTTGGGGGTCGTGGCCGGGAATCCCCGCTCAACCGTGGAGGTCGCGTAGGTGTCTACAGAGATCGCCCCCGCGCGAGTCACGTTGCGCGCGTAGCGGCCCAGGTTGAACCCGGCTACCGGGACCGGACGTTCTGACACCCAATGCGAAACCTGCTCCGTCCCGGCGGCTTTGGTTTCTGTCTGGTTTCCTGTGGCCACTAGCGTCCATCCCACTGGATACCGGAATTCCAAGTCAAACCATGACATGACGAAGCCCGCGTTGGGATACCAGGTTCCATGCTCGCCCACATAGAGCAAGCCATTCGCCGCCTCGGACAAAACCGAGCCCGAATACCGAATGGTGAGTTCGACGGGTCGTCCGGAGTGCAGGCCGCCGGGCAGGTAAATTGCCAGCATGTCATCGCCGCGCCGCGCCAGCTGCGATCCAGTAAGAGAGGGATTGTGAATGAATTCCACGGGACGCCCATCCGCTTCGGCGCTCTTGACCTGCAGTAAGCGCGAGAGTTCCAGGATCAGGAGTGTGGCGCCAGTTTTTTTGGGGCTGATAGTCAACGACGCCGTAGCTTCCAGTTGAGTCGGCGGTTGGATTTGCGCCTGGATCTTGAAGCGGCTGATTACAAAGTCCGATGGAGGAGACTCGGACAGCTCGCTGTCCGAGTCCGCCTTTACCGGTGACGGCATGGCAAACGAGGTCCAGGTGTCGTAATAATCCACGCCTTTCTCGGTCTTGTGCTGGCCGACGGAAATTTGCTCGGGCAGCATAGAGTCGTAGCGGACGTCGAAGGTGCCCAGCCTCTCGCCCTGGATGAAAGCATGCAGCAACCGGTCTTTGCCCGCGGCAACCGCCGGAGGCATGCCGGACAACCGATTGCTGAAACTGATCAACAGGCGCAGGGCATCCTCTGCCGCCAGGTTCTGCGCGGCGGGGTTCCATTGCGACACGAATGCTTCCGCATTCTCCGGAGGGCGAAGCGACGGCTTCAGTTCGCTGAAAGTGTCATCATTGAAGCGGAAATAAGCGACCGAAAACCGCTCCTCGAGAATGGCTGCGCCGGTGAAGAAAGCCAGCGAACCTCGTTCCACATTGTTGGGGGGCATGAGCAGAATTTCGCCGTCCCCGTTGAAAAACGCGCCCGTGACGTGGCCGCCCACACTTTCCGTAAACGCGATCGTCCCGCTGTCCAACGCGATGTGAAGCGCGCCACGGTCGAGGGACGCATCCCGTACGGTATAGACCCGTGACTTGTCCAAGCCGGCGGAATGCAATTGCAGGTACAGTGACTCGGCTGGCCCCGGGCTGGCTGGTCCCGTGGCCTGGGCAGCGCAGGCACAGGACAGGGCAAGCGCCAAAGCCGCGGTAAGCGCACGTTGGGGTAAACCGGACCGCTTCGGTCTACCTGTTTGGGCAAGTACGATGGTCACTTCGGCGCAGCCGTCTTTGCCTTCTAGAATGCGCCTGAGTGCGTATATTTGTCATCCCGCTATGGTTTGCCCTGGCAAGCCTTGGGCCGGCCTGGGCGGCGGCCCAGGAAGTCCATCTAAAGGACGGCGACGTGATTTATGCCGACCACGTCGAGGACAACGGCGACCGGGTTCGCTACGAAGTTGGCGACAACACCTTCACCATTCCCAAGTCTTCCGTGGAGCGCATCATCGCGGGTACGCGGGCGACCACCGTTGCCAAGCCTGCGGAACTGCCCCAGTTCACCCCTGAAACACACGTTGGCGGGGAAGAGCATTTACTCGAGCAGGTTGTTCACGAGCACGACGTCGACCGCAGCGCTTTACGCGAGATCGAGTCTCGCGGCAGCGAGAAAGACACCGCCATCGCCTATTACGTTGCCGGCAAAACGGAGTTTGAGGCGGGACAACTGGCATCCGCCAAGCACGACCTTGAAACCGCGCTGCGATTCGATCCGGAGAATCCGGCGATCTTGAACTACTATGGCGCGGCGCTGGTCCGCACTGGCGACCCCGTGGGCGCCATTTCCTATGCCGAGCGCGCCTCGCGCATCGCCCCGGATTCGCCGGACGCGTTTGCCGTGCTGGGATACGCGCAGTTTGCCGCCGGGCGCTTGCGCGATTCCATCGAAAGCTGGAAGAAGTCCTTATCCTTGCGTCCCGATGCCTCGTTGAAGGCCATGATTGATCGCGCCGAGCGGGAGTCGCGCGCCGAAACCGGCTACTCCGAGCGCGACAGCAGCCACTTCATTCTCAAGTACGAAGGCCGGCAAAGCTCCGACAGCTTTCGTGATCAGCTGATGCAGGTCCTGGAGGCGGATTACCGCGATCTGTCCAGCCAGTTCGGCGGCCAGACTGGTTCGAGCATTCAGGTCATTCTCTATACCGATCAGGCATTCTTCGATGTGACCCGCGCCCCCGCCTGGACCGGCGCCATGAACGATGGCAAGCTCCGGATTCCCTTGCGCGGAGTCGATTCCGTCACGCCCGAACTGGCTCGGGTCCTGCGCCACGAGTTGACCCATTCGTTTGTCAATCAGCTTTCCCTCGGCCGCTGTCCCGCCTGGCTGAACGAAGGCATGGCGCAATTGATGGAGCCTCGATCGCTGGGTCCCCGCGCTGCCCGCATTGCCGATCTGTTCCGTGATGACCATGAGATTCCCTTGAATATGCTGGAGCCCGGTTTTGCTTCTTTCAGCGCGCCGCAAGCGGAAGTCGCCTATGACGAGGCGCTGGCCGCGGTGGAGTTCATCACCAGCCGCTACGGAATGAGCGATCTGCTGCAGATTATGCAGCGCCTGGGCGAGGGAGAGTCCACCGAATCAGCCCTGCGCCAGGTTCTACACGACGATTACGGCCAACTCGAGGAAGAACTCCGCCGCTACTTGACCAGCGGCAGAAGCTAGGCCACATCCCCATTTCGTTCTCAAACGCACACCCGGGTGAGTTCGTCGAGCAGAATTTCATGGCGAGACGCCGGCATCAATGCTAAGTTCTTGCTGTTCCGTATGGCCATCGCCCCAAACCCGGCGCCAGAATCGTTAAGCGCGAAGGATCCGCTTCCGGCCAGCATCCCGAAAATCCGCGACGGGCACTTGGCGGCGGTTTATTACGGGCAGCGCCGCAGCGGCGACTTTTACGATTTCGTTCGCGCCACTCACGATCGCGTCGTTTTCGGATTGTTCGATGTTGCCGGTGACTTGCGGGAAACCCGGCCCGTCATGCTGGCGCTGCAGCAAAGCTTTCGCCAGCAGGGCGCCGCGCTGTTTGCGACTACCACAAGCAATGAAGTCGAGGCCCTGCTCGAACTCTGGCTGCAGCTGAATCGCACCGTCATGCAGGCGGCCGCAGGCGTGCGCTCCTGCCCTGCGTTCCTGTGCTGCTACAACGAAGAGGTCAAAATGCTGACCTACCTCAACGCCGGGCACACTCCGGGATTGTTCCGCGACGGCGCGCAGGTGAGCCCGTTGGGCGCGACCGCGCTTCCTTTGGGACTCTTCTCGCACTCGGTCCCGGATGCATCGATCATCAGACTGGGTGCAGGCAACGCCGTCCTGGTGGCTTCCCAGGGCGTCGTCGAGGCCAGGCATCGCGGCGAGGAATTCGGCCTCGACCGCGTCATGCGCTATGTGCAGGAGGTCGGCTTCGAAAGCGCGCACGAAACCTGCCTCGGCCTGCTCGCCCGAGTGCAGCAATTCATGGGCACCGCCCCTACTCACAATGACGTCACCGCCGTGGCCCTGCTCCGCTCTCTCTGACCTCCCGTGCACGGGCCACACCGTCGGGTTACAATCTAAATAAAGGTCATTCTCAGGTTCTCTCTATGCGCAGGCTTCCCCTTTTGCTGCTTCCCTTGCTGATCGTTTTGCCGGTCGGGCTTTCCGCCGATACGGTCATTGAAGAAATCATCGCGCGGGTGAATAACCAGATCATTACGCGTTCGCAGTACCAGCACGAAGAGCAGCAGCTCAAAGAAGAATGCCAGAAGCAGGACCCCATGAGTCCCGATCCGGCCTGCCAGGGCGGCAACAAGGACGTGCTGAAGGGGTTGATCGACCGCGCGCTGCTGCTGGAAAAAGGCAAAGAACTGGGCATCAGCGCCGACACCGAATTGATCAAGCGCCTCGACGACATCCGCAAGCAAATGCATCTCGACAGCATGGACGACCTCGAGAAAGCCGCGGCCTCCCAGGGGGTCTCGTTCGAGGACTACAAGCAAAACATGCGCAATGAGATCATCACCCAGCAGGTGATTCAAAAAGAGGTTGGGCCGCACATCAATGTGGGCCGCGAAGACGAGTTGAAATTCTATAACCAGCACAAAGCGGAATTGCAGCAGCCCGAAGCCATCCGGCTCAGCGAAATCCTGATTTCTACCGACGAGGCGGGCGATAATCCGCAGAAACTCGATGCCGCCAAGGCCAAGGCGGACGACATCCTGAAGCAGCTTCGCGCCGGGGCGAGTTTCGAGGACCTGGCCAAGAAAGAATCCCAGGACCCGTCCGGGGCCCAGGGCGGCGATCTCGGTATGTTCGAGCGCGGCAAGCTTGCCAAGCAGCTCGAGGATTTGACCTTCGGCATGAAGAAGGGCGACCTCTCCGACGTGATCCGCACCAAGCAGGGATTCGTGATTTTGAAGGTCACCGATCACCAATCCGCGGGCATTCCTTCCTTCAACGAGATCGAGCCCAGAATCCAGGAGGCCGTTTACATGCAGAAGCTGCAGCCCAGCCTGCATGAATACCTGAAAAAACTCCGGGAAGAATCCTACATCTACGTCAAGCCCGGTTATGTCGACACGGGCGCCAGCGGGAATCAAACCCAGCCGGTCATGACCACCGCCGCCAAAGAGTCGAACGCCAAAGAGCTCAAAAAGAAGAAGAGA
The DNA here is from genome assembly GCA_036376415.1 of Terriglobales bacterium. Taxonomy (GTDB): domain Bacteria; phylum Acidobacteriota; class Terriglobia; order Terriglobales; family Acidobacteriaceae; genus Gp1-AA145. Next base: position 73,567 of record DASVAJ010000027.1, on the reverse strand, counting down.
ATCGGATTGTTTTGAGGTAAGCTGGGCAGGCAGTGGTCAGTCGACACCTGCCCCAGTGTGGCACAGCCGGCTCGGCTGTGCACCGGCTGCGGCGAGCGGCCTGGGCAGAGGCCACAGGCGAGCCGCCTGTGCCACACTGGATCTGATCACGGACCAGCGACGTATGAAGGAATTTTTCCTCTCCGATTGCCCCCGCTTCGAAAACAAAGTCGTCGTCTCCAGCTTTGTCTGCATTAGCAAGCAAGTGAAGCCGAAAAAGAGCGGGGAGCCTTACATCGCCCTCACCCTGGGCGACCGCTGCGGCCAGATCGAAGCCAAGATGTGGGACAACGTCGAGGACGCCATCGACGCCTTTGAGCAGGAGGACTTCCTCAAGATCAAAGGGCTGCTGAACAAGTACAAAAACCGCTTCCAGCTTACGATTCACAAGCTGCGCAAGCTGGGTGACTCGGAAGTCGATTTCGCCGACTACCTGCCCAAAACCACCAAAGACATCGATGCCCTCTGGCGCACGCTTGGCGAGTTCGTAGATTCGTTCCGCGATCCGGATTTGAAAGCGCTGGTGCGGTTATTTATGGCGGATGCGCAAATCGCGGAGGCCTACCGTAATGCTCCCGCCGCTAAAAGCCTGCACCACGCCTACATCGGCGGATTGCTCGATCACGTGGTTTCTCTTTTCCGCTCGTGCGATCTGGTCAGCCGCAACTATCCGCAAATCAATCGCGACCTTTTGCTGACCGGCGCTTTCCTCCACGATCTCGGGAAAATTTATGAACTGACGTACACGCGCTCGTTCTCCTACAGCAGCCGCGGTCAGTTGCTCGGCCACATGATCATCGAACTGGAAATGCTGCAAGCCAAGCTGGCGCAGCTTCCCGGATTTCCTGCCGAGATGAAGACCTTGCTCGAGCACCTCATCATCAGCCATCACGGGCAGTACGAATTTGGCTCGCCGAAGCTGCCGATGTTTCCCGAAGCGCTCATGCTGCACTACCTTGACGATCTCGATTCCAAGATGGAGAGCATGCGCGCGCACTTCGAGCGCGAGGCGGAAAACGAATCCAGTTGGACGAGCTATAACCCATCGCTGGGACGCACGCTCCTCAACACCGAAAAGTTCCTGAAGAAAGAGGTTGCGGCTGCCGCGGCTGCTTCGGGCAACGACGCAAAGGCGCCGCTTCCGGCCTCCGAGCCGGTTGAGCCGGCGCCGAGTAACGGCGACGGCCTGGTGGCAGCCGTAACTTCTCCGGTTCCTTTCAACGAGCGGTAACTTGATCGCCTACCCAATTGCAGGTACCTGTACTGTTGTGAGTTGCCCTTCCCGCTCACAGTCTGAAATCATCGCTGCACGGGAGGTTTCATGAAATCGCGCATCACCATTCCTATGCTCACCGTCCTGCTCGCGCTGGGCGCGGCGTGCAATAAACCAAATTCCCAATCGACTGACAATTCAGCGCAGCCCGCCGATAACAGCGCTTCCCAGTCGAATGCGCCGAACGCCGCGAATGAGCCGGCGCAATCGGCTCAGCCGCGGGTGCCGGCCAGTGTCACCGTGCCTGCCGGAAAAGTCCTGACCGTCAGCCTTGCCGGCGACCTGGGGTCCAAGATCAGCCAGCCGGGACAGACCTTTGGCGGAACCTTGGCCAAGCCGGTTGAGGTCGATGGCGAAGTTGTGATCCCCGCCGGCGCCAAAGTCGAAGGCGAAGTGGTCGACGCCAAACCGCTCGGCCGCTTCAAAGGCGGAGCCCTGCTGCAACTGAAGCTTGATTCCATTCACGTTCACGGCGAGCAGATGCCGGTCCAGACCGCCGTGTTTACGCAAACCCTGAAGGGCAAGGGCAAACGAACCGGGGTGATGGCGGGCGGCGGCGCAGGCCTCGGCGCGTTAATCGGCGGGCTCGCCGGCGGCGGCAAGGGAGCGGCGATCGGTGCCGTGGCGGGAGCGGGCGCAGGCACCGCGGGCGCCGCTTATACCGGCAACAAAGAGATTGTGCTGCCTGCTGAATCCGCGGTTCCATTTACCCTCAAAGCGTCGCTGAAGGTCAGGCGTTGATCGGTCTTTGATCTCGCCTGTAGAGCTTTGTCTGGGAGGTGCGGGCGCACCTCCCATTTTTCTTTTGTCCTGACATGCGGCCGCGGCGCCTTTGCCGGAGCTTTCCTGTGACATTCGTAACCTTGCTGGTTACTTCCGCCGCTCCTACGATGAGCTGGAATGGGGAATCTTCCTGTTCGGTTTGCACCGTGCCGGTGGCGATGCAGGCGGGAGTGCGTCATGAAGCTGGGCAGGGTTTTGGGCTTGCTGCTTTTAGGGTTGTCGTTGTTGTGGACGGCCTGTGGTGGTGGTCCGGGCATGTGCTCGGAAGGAGCGGGAACCGGTACTGGGCAAAATGGAGGCTCGGGCTCCGGTGCCAGCAGCGGCGGCCCCGGCGATAACGTCTGCGGAACCTCGACCGGCGGTGGCGGAAACAATGGCGGAGGCGGCGGAGGCGGGGCCAGCAGCGCCAGCGCTCTTGTCTATTACACATCCGAGAGTTCCAACACGATTCAGGCAGCCGGACTTACCGGTTCTGTGCTTGCTTCCCTTAGCACCACGACTCCAACTCCGCCCGTCAATGCCCAGATGACCTTCGTAAATCAAAAGTATCTCTATGCCGCGTTGGGAAATGCGGTTGAGGGTTTTTCGCTGGACCGTACCACCGGCGTGCTGACCAATGTTCTCGGAAATCTGGCATCTTATCCAGCCCACGGCGACCTCGTAACCGCCGATCCGTTAGGCCGCTTCCTCTTCGTGAGCGGAACCACAACCACGATCAATGCCTTCCAGATCAACGCGACTACCGGAACCCTGACCGCAGCACCCGGCTCCCCAGTCACTACCCGCTTGCTCCAGATTCAGGAGTTGACGGTCGACGCAAGCGGCAGTTTTCTGTATGCCAGCGATGGCAACACTCTGATTGCCATTTATTCCATTAATCCAAGTACGGGTGCGCTCACGGAGGTGACCGGCAGCCCCGTTTTCCTGGGAGTGGCCTGCATTCAGGCCGATCCCGCAGCCGAGTTCCTGCTCGCAACCGCCACTTGCCTCGGCCTTGGCGATCCGCACATGCACGTATTCTCGATCAATACCAGCACTGGTCTGCTCACGGAAATCTCTGCGTCTCCTTTCGCGACCACGGCCTCGGTGTTTAATTTTGCAGTTTCTCCCAGTGGACAATTCGTCTACACCTTCGGATATGCGGCCGGCAGTTCCAGCACCGTGGATCCCATGGAGGGTTTCCAGATGGATCCAACCACGGGAGCGCTGACCGCGATCTCCGGATCGCCCTTCGCTTCTTTGCCCACCGTGGTCAACTGCTTCTTTGATCAGAGCGGGGCCTTGATGCTGTGCAGCGACACCCTTCGAGGTTCGAACCTCTACGTTTTTGCCGTCGATCCCAAGACCGGAAAGCCCGGCTTGCAGGCAACACTGCCCATCAACACGACAAACCCGATCGACTTCATGTACGCGATCACGGACTGAGCATGGAGCGCAGCTTGCGAATCGGCTGGCATGACGGCATTCTCCTGAGCAGGCCAGAATCTTTGACTCCTGCTCCGCGCCGACCTAGAATCTAGCTAGCAACCGTCACGGGGCACCGCGGTTTTCGGGAGGAACTTATGGGAGAAGGAATATTTTCGCCGCTGCATATTCTGCTGATCGTGGGCATTGCCCTGCTGCTGTTTGGCCCCAGTAAGTTCGCCGCCCTCGGAAAGGGCCTGGGCGAAGGCATCCGCAACTTCAAGAGCGCGATCAAGGAAGGCCAGGGCGACGAGCAGAAGAAGAGCTAGCTTCCCAGCACATGGTGCTCGCGCAGCATCCGCCCCACCAGGTCCACCGGCAGACCCACCACGTTGTAGTAATCCCCTTCAATCTTCGCAATCCACCGCGACCCTAGCCCCTGAATGGCATACGCGCCGGCCTTGTCCATCGGTTCACCGGTGGCGACGTATTCCTGAATCTCCGCAGGACTCATTGACGTAAACTGCACCGCGGTAGTTTCGGAGCGCACGTCTTCGAACCCATCGCCCAGCAGGCAGACCGCCGTGGTCACGCAATGCGTCTGGCCGGAGAGCAGTTCCAGCATGCGCGCCGCATCGTCCTGATTCACTGGTTTGCCCAGGATCGTTGTTCCGATCGAAACATCCGTGTCCGCCGCCAGAATGATTCTTCCTGGAGCCGATTTGCGCACCGCCTGGGCTTTCTCTCTCGCCATGCGCTCGGCAAACACAACCGGCAGTTCGCCTTGCAAGGGCACTTCTGGAATGTGGGCCGGGACAACCGTAAATTCGATCCCGGCATTCCGCAGCAGTTCCTGTCTGCGCGGAGACGCTGAGGCCAGCACGATGGGAGTGGGTTGCGGCAAGGGATTAGGGGGTTAGCAGGATATTGTCGATCAGCCGCGTGTTCCCGACGAACGCGGCAACTGCGGCCAGTGCGCTTTTTGTAATTCTCGGCTGGGAATCAAGAGTGTCAGGGTCCACGATTTCAAAGTAATCGAGCCGCACGCCAGGGTCGCGAGTGAACTCTTCCCGCGCGCAGGCGATTAGTTTTTCCGAGCCATGCTCGCCTTGCTCGAAGACCTCGCGGACACGCATGAGTGATCGGTACAAAGTCAAGGCTTGCCGGCGTTCGTCCGGGTTGAGGTATGCATTCCGCGAGCTGAGCGCCAGCCCATCCGGTTCCCGCACGATGGGGCAGACTTCGATTGTGACCTGCATGTTCAGGTCGCGCACCATGCGGCGGATGATCGCCACCTGCGCGGCGTCTTTCTGGCCGAAGAAGGCGAAGTCAGGCTCGACCATATGAAACAGCTTCGAGACCACCGTGGTTACGCCGCGAAAGTGCCCCGGCCGCGATTTTCCGCACAACCGCTCGCTCATGCCCTCTACGGTGACCCAGGTTGCGGCGGAACCCGCCGGGTACATCTCCTCCACCGAGGGTGCGAAGACGACATCGACGCCCTCACGTTGCAACAGCGCCAGATCGCTCTCCAGATTGCGGGGATATTTCGCATAGTCTTCATTCGGCCCGAACTGGGTTGGGTTCACAAAGATAGTCGCGATCACAAGTTCGGATTTCGCACGCGCCGCTCGCACCAGCGACAGATGTCCTGCATGCAGCGCGCCCATGGTCGGAACCAGCCCGATGGCTGATGCCTGCGTTCGCGCCGCGCCGGAGAGTTCCCGAACCTCGGCAATCGTGGTTAAGAGCTTCATTTGCGCGCGCGGATAACTGCAGACCATTCACCGGAAGCCCTAGGACGCAGGTGTCGCCTGCCCCAGATCCCCCGATCGCCCGATTCTTGACACTCCGGCAGACTGGATTTTATTCTAACTGTAGCTCCCCAGAGTACTTACGCATCAGTATGTGCTTCCGCGGCCTGGGCCGTACGGGGTTTGGGGGCGCGGAGGGCCACGCCATGTTTTTTGAAATCCGGGAATTGGAAGTCCATGCGGTTGATTTCGACGAGCATATTGCGCCGGGAGCCGTCGATTTCGGCCCAGACGTCCGGCAAAGCGGCAATTTGGACAGCTCAGGGCGGGCCCAGTTGGTTCGCGAACAGCACGGCAAGCACAACGTTATCAATGACATCCGAATCACTGGAGAGTTGGCTGCACGGGTGGAGCTGGCCTGCGCCCGCTGCCTCGAACCAATCAGCCGCGATGTGGCCAAGGCGTTTGATCTGCTGTACCGGCCGCAAGGCTCCGATGCCGGCAAAGAAGCGCTTTCGGTGACCGCCGCCGAGGCAGAAGTTGGCTATTACCAGGGGGATGGAGTATTGCTCGAAGATGTTCTGCGGGAGCAGATTCTTCTGGCGCTGCCCCTGAAGGCCATCTGCCGCGAGGATTGCCGGGGCCTGTGCCCGCATTGCGGCCGGAACCTGAACGTGGAACAATGCGCCTGCGCAGAGCCCGTTGAGGATCCGCGCTGGTCGGCGTTAAAAGATATTCGGGAGAAATTGCAGCACTAGCCGCGAGCGGCGAGCTATGAGCAGTGGGCAAAACGGAGTTGTCTGTGCTCACCGCTCGCAGCTCACAGCTCACTGCTGTCTTGAAAGGACTTTCCATGCCTAATCCCAAACGGCGGCACTCGAAGCGCCGCACCAGCACCCGCCGCGCTCACGATTCGCTGAGCACGCGGGCGCTCTCCGACTGTCCCAATTGTCACGAGCGCAAATTACCCCATCGCGCCTGCCCCAAGTGCGGGTACTATAAGGGACGCGAGGTTCTGGAAATGAAGGAATCTAAATAACACTTCCATGCCAGGCGTCATAGCTCTCGACGCAATGGGTTCAGACCGCGCTCCCAAGCCTGAGGTGGAAGGCGCCATTCAGGCGGCGCGGCGCTGCGGCATTCCAGTGAAAATAGTTGGCCCGGAGGAAACCCTTCGGGCCGAATTGTCCCGGCACCCCTTCTCCGGCTCGCTACCCATCGCCATCGTCCACGCCAGCGAAGTGATCACCATGGACGACAAGGCCGTGCAGGCCGTGCGGGCCAAGCGCGACTCGTCCATGCGTGTCGGCCTGCGCCTGGTTCGCGAAGGCGATGCCGCCGCGTTCATCACCGCCGGCAACACGGGCGCAGCCATGGCAACGGCGAAAATGGTGCTGGGTGGACTGCCTGGCGTGGATCGTCCTGCGCTGGTCGCGAACATGCCCACCGCGGTGGGCGGGGTCTGCACCCTGCTGGATGTAGGCGCGAATGTCGATTGCAAGCCCCACAACCTCGAGCAGTTCGCGGTTATGGGCGACATTTACTTTCGCAGCATGTACGGCACCGCCCATCCGCGCGTCGGGCTGCTGTCGATCGGCGAGGAAGAAGGCAAGGGCAACGAGCTTACCCGCGAATCATTTCAGCTTCTGAAGCAGCTTCCGGTCAACTTCATCGGCAATGTGGAAGGCCGCGACATTTACAACGGCAAGGTCGACGTGATCGTGGCCGACGGCTTCGTCGGCAATGTCGCGCTGAAGAGTTCCGAAGGCGTGGTCAATCTCGTACGCGCGACTTTGAAGGAAACCCTGGCGCAAACCATCACCCGGCAAGTCGGATACCTGCTCTCGCGCAGCGCCTTCAGCGATTTCAAGAAGCGCCTCGATCACACCGAATACGGCGGCGCGCCGCTGCTGGGCGTGAAGGGCGCATGCTTCATCACCCATGGCTCGTCGAACGCCAACGCCATCAAGAATGCCATTCGCGTGGCCGCGGATTTCGTCGACCGCCACATCAACGAGAGCATTGAGAGCGAACTGGCAAAGTTGTCAGGCGCGGCAGTATTGGTTCAGACCTAGCGGTGATATCGGTTTCCTCGCAATCCAATGAGCACGACCATCGAAAATCATCACACTGCCTTCCTGTTCCCCGGCCAGGGTTCACAAGTCGTCAGCATGGGCAAAGATCTGGCCTCCAAATACTCCGTCGCAGCACGCGTCTTCGAGGAAGCCGATGATGCTCTCGGCTTTCCCCTCTCGCAACTTTGCTTTGAGGGGCCCGAAGACCAACTGCGCCTCACGGAAAACACGCAACCGGCAATTCTCGCCACTTCCGTTGCCGCCTGGCGGGTTCTCGATGAAAAGGGTTTCAAGCCGGACTACGTCGCCGGCCACAGCCTGGGCGAGTATTCCGCCCACGTCGCGGTTGGCACGATCACCTTTTCCGACGCCGTCCGCGCCGTTCGGAATCGCGGCAAATACATGCAGGAAGCCGTGCCCGTCGGCACTGGTTCCATGGCGGCGATTCTCGGTATGGCGTTCGACGAAGTGGCGGCGGTGTGCGGCGATGCGGCGCAGGGCGAAATCTGCGAACCCGCCAACGTCAATTCGCCTGAGCAAATCGTGATCTCCGGACACGCCCCCGCGGTCGAGCGCGCCGTCAAGCTCGCCGATGAGCGCGGCGCCAAGCGCGCCAAGGTTCTCCCCGTGAGCGCGCCATTCCATTGTTCGCTGATGAAGCCGGCCCAGGATCGCCTGGCCGCCGATCTCCAGCAACTGCAATTCGCCAATCCGCGCGTTCCCGTCGTCTGCAATGTGCACGCACGTTCGGTGGAGGATGCGAACAGCGCCCGCGAAGCCCTGGTTCACCAGGTGACGGGGGCGGTCCGCTGGAGCGAGTCTATGCAATGGCTCGCCGGACGCGGGGTTCAGACCTTTATCGAACTTGGCCCCGGCAAAGTGCTCTGCGGACTCATGCGCCAGATCGACCGCTCCAGGAAATCCCTGAACGTGGAAGACCAGGCTTCGCTGCACAAGACGCTGGAGTTCTTCAGCGTGGGCCTTCGCGAGTAAGGCCTCCGCGGCCGGAGGAGATTGCAACCGGAATCGTATCCCTTCCGCGAGCAGTTCACGACAACATCGCGGGAATGGTTACGAACTCATATCCCTCGGCTTTGTAGCGCGTCAGCAAGCGGTCCACGGTGGCGATGGTGGCCGACCGGTCCGCCCCGAATTGCGCATGTCCGCCATCGTGCAAAAGGATCACATCCCCGCCGCGGATTCTGCTGGTTACTTTCTTCTCGATATAATCTGCCGAGGGCGCATTCCAGTCGTACCCGGTCACGCTCCACATAACCGGCTGCAGACCCAGTTCGCGGACCATGCGCAGAACCGCCGGACGCCTTGCTCCCCAGGGCGGGCGGAAGAGGTTGGAATGCTCGCCTACAGCCTCGCGGATGGCGTCGCCGCACTGCACGATTTCCTGGCGAACCCGCGCTGCCGACTCGAAAGTCAGATAAGGGTGAGTGAACGTGTGATTGCCGATCACGTGTCCACGGTTGGAAATCTCGGCGGCCAGATCAGGACGGAGCTTCACGTATCTGCCGATCAGAAAGAAAGTCGCATGAACGTTGTGCCTGGCGAGCACATCGAGAAGATTTAGGGTATGAGGATGATTGGGGCCGTCGTCGAAGGTAAGCGCAATCTGCTTTGATCCTCGCGGCAGTCGGCAAAAGGTCTGCCCGAACCACTGGCCGGTCGGTGCCATCGATTGGTAGCCGGCCGCCACTGCGGCAGCTCCGGCGGCGAGAGCGAGGCCGAACATGAAGCGATTGTACAAAAAAGCAATCAGCACTCGGCATTCAGCGATCAGGGAAGTGCCATTTGCCATCGCGCCCTCGTTTCCATATCAAGCGCCGGGTGCAAGCGGAGGCCGCCGGGCTGACGGCACTAAGGTCATCCTGAGGGCTGCTGTTAACTTCTTCCTCAATTGCGCGCATCGCCCGGTCGGGATATTCTCGAAAACGATCCTCTCACCTTCATGGCCAAGCTCTTCGATCTCCCCCGGTACATTGCAGTGGAAGGCCCCATACGAGTCGGGAAAAGCACGCTCTCGACCATCCTTGCCGAGCGCCTGCACGCCCAGCGCGTCTCTGACCCTGAGCAGAATGCGTTTCTCGGATCTTTTTACCAGGGCGAGCCGGGTGCGGCGTTTCAGGCGCAATTTACGTTTCTGGTCCGCCGGTTCGAACAGCTGCGTTCGCTCGATATGGGCGCGCGCTCGCAGAAGGCCATCGTTTCCGACTTCATTTTCGAAAAAGACAAAATTTTTGCCTGCCTCAATCTGAACGATCAGGAACTCGATACCTACAATCGTTACTACAACTACTTCCGCGAGCAGTTGCCGACCCCAGACCTGGTGATTTACCTGCAAGCCACCCCTGAGGTGCTGAAAAAGCGGCTGAAGAAAAAGAATGCCGCCGCAGAGAAAGCCATCAGCGAAGATTATTTGGAAGAAGTGGTCAAGGCCTACGAGCACTTCTTTTTTCATTACACTTCGTCCGACCTGCTGATCGTGAACACCTCGGAGATTGATTTCGTCGAGCGCAACGAGGACTTGCAGGAACTGCTGCGCAAAGTCACCGCCCCGATCAAAGGCACCCAGTATTTCCTGCCCCTGGGCAGCCAGGAAGCGGCCAGCGCGTAAGAAGGTGGGTCGGACATTCTTGTCCCGCCAGGGCCGGAGATGGCTGCCGGCCCACCCGCATTACAAAATACCGATTGGACGAACAGGGAAGACCTCGGACATTCTGTTGCAGCCTTCTGAATTCGGCTAAGCCACTGCAGTGCCTGCTTTTGCGGTCAAAACATTGGCCTGCAGTCGGGCTGTTTGTCGCTCAGGAATGTCGGGCCACCAGCTTTTTCTAGCCTTGCTTGACGCCATCAGGTACAATGTAAGTGCGTTTGATTTAGCGGTACTTTGCAATAAGCAACTCCCGCACTATCCACCCCACCAAGTACGATCGGGGACCGCGGTGTGACCTGCCTGCAGAAGTCCAGCAATCTCAGCGCGATTTCAATACAAAGGAACATAGCAACACCATGGAAACAGGAACAGTAAAGTGGTTTAACGACGCCAAGGGGTATGGTTTTATCAGCCGCCAGAACGGCGAGGATGTGTTCGTACACTTCTCGGCCATTCAAGCCAATGGATTCCGCAGCCTGCAGGAAGGTCAGCAAGTCCAGTTTGACGTAGTCAAGGGCCCGAAAGGGTGGCAGGCCGAGAACGTAAAGGCTGTCTAACAACCACTTACAATTCGTTTCAAAGGCGACCTGCAAAGGTCGCCTTTTTGTTTTCCTTGGATTTTTCCTTACCTTGGTAACGCGGGCGGCTGGTCCATCCTAGTCGCGTTGTTTGCGACTAGGATGGGAATTTTGACTTTGAGGGTCGGCGGCAAATAGCAGAGTTCAATCACAACAGTTAAAAAGCGTAAGTTATCGCTGCGGCGTCGGCACCACGGGCATGCTTCGGTGCCCGGTCTCATCGATCGCCTGCACGGCAAAGATTACGTTGTCTTTGGAAACGGGCACTGTCGCTGCAGTACCCGAGATGACGTGCTGGGAGTGCTCCCAGTCCGGCGCGGCCGTCGCGCGCCACAGAACGTCGTAGCTCGTTGCGCGGCCATCGCCCGGAGCAGTCCACGTCAGCGTGGAGTCGTTCTCAAGGCCCTTTGTTTCTAAGTGCACGTTGCGCGGCGGTCCCGGCGCTGCCGCCAGGGCAGCCAGCGTGGCGGCATTCACCCGCGCCACATTGGCCACGTAATCGAAATCGACGAACTTGGGCAGATCGCCATACTCAATGCCATTTTCGCCGCGCACATTCTGGTGCTGGCGGGTGAAGTTTTCCCGGTATTCGGTGAGGCGCACCGCCGCGTAGCCGGCCTGGTTGAAAGAAATATGATCGCCTCCGCGCAGGTAACGGTCGCGCCGGAACTCCAGCAGGGGATCAACAGCAAGACCGTAAATTTTCGCGGTCTGCGCAAGGTAGCGCGCCAGTTCGCGCGAAGGGGAATCGTTTTCGCCGCCCAGAGCGCGAATCATGCGTAGCTGCGCGTCCGTGATGTTGTCCGGAATGCTCTCGGAGAACACGCGCACGGCTTTCGGGTCCTGGCCGGGACTCTTGTCTCCGCCGACAATGTCATTGTTGAGCACGGCTTCGATATCCCAGCCCTGGGATTTGGCGAATTCCGCGAAATGCTTGCTGCCGTACAACCCTTGTTCTTCACCGGCCACAGTGAGGAAAATAATCGTGCCTGGAAATTTCAACTTGCTCAGAACGCGCGCGCATTCGAGACTCACCGCCGTGCCGCTGGCGTCGTCATTTGCGCCTGGCGCCATGTCCGTGACGTTTTCGTTGCTGCTGTTGCGCGAGTCGTAATGGCCGCTCACGAGAACGATGCGGTTGGCATCCTGCGGATTCGTTCCTTTCAGAATGGCATAAACATTCGTGATGACCGTGGGCGCGGCAATGCGCTCGCCAACCGGCTGCGTGAACGTGTCCGTCTTCACCTCCAGGCATCCGGCGCAGGCGCGTGAATAGCGCTCGAATTCGCTCTTGATCCACTCGCGCGCGGCGCCGATCCCCTTGCCCTGGGCCATAGAAGCGGCATCCTGCGCGGAGAGCGTGGAGCGGTTCTGGAAGCTGACAAGCTTCTCAATGTCGGACTGAACTTGCCCGGCAGAAATTTCGTTCAACGCGCCCTTGATTTGCGGGTCGACGTACGCGGGTGCGCTTTGTGCGGCAGCCTGGTTCTTGAGCAATACCAATGCGGCCACGCCGGCCCACAGGGAGGTACGTACCAGAGGCGATAGAATGCGTCGATAAGCACTCACAAGTTTATTCCTGTCCGCGCGGACAGCCGGATTGCGGCCTGCGCCATCTCAGCCCGACAACCGGAAAGGGCCACTTGACCTCCGCCGTGGAAGACACTAAATATAACAGGGGAGCAATCATATTCATGGGCCGAACGAACGGAGGAGTTATGCTCTACTGCCCGGAGTGCGAAACCAGCCTCGACGTGGAAGAAGACGAGGTCGATGAAGGGGAAGTCCTCTCCTGCCCGGAGTGTGGCATGGACTTTGAAGTGACCACCATCAATCCCGTCGAACTGAAACCCGTGGACGAAGAAGAGGAGTACGTCGACGAAGAAGAGGAAGAGACCGAGGACGGTGACTATTCGTGAGCGCATGCCATCCCTTGTCCGATGCTCCTTCGCCCTCGCTGCTGCCTGCCTGCTCGTCCCGTTGATCATCCTTCAGCCGCGCCAGCTTGGCGCCAGCAAAAAAGAAAAACCATGCGGACTTATTTCCGGCACCGTCTGGAGTCCCGACGATCGCGAACTGCCGGGCGTGAAAGTAAAGATTCGTTCCGCGCAGGATAAGAAACTGCACTGGGAAACGCAATCCAACCGGCGCGGCGAATTCTGGCAATACGTCCCCGTTTGCGGGGCTGACTACATCGTTTCCGCCGACCCCAAGGGATACAAGTCGCCTGACGGCAAACGCCTTCAGCCGGCGGAAGTTACCGTGCATGTGGAAATGCGGGAGCACGCTCAGACCGGCTTGCATCTAAAATACTAGGAACTCTGGATGGGGAGGTCCTTATGCCGAGAAGCCGTACTCTTTTAGCCGCAGTTCTGGCAGCGATTGCGCTGGCTACGCTGCCATCCTTCGCCAAAGACAAGGACACGACGCCGGGACGCCTGCTCACCGGAAAAGTGCTGGACCGCCAGGACGACCCCGTGCCCAACGCGGTGGTGTACGTCACGGATACGCGCACTCGCGCAGTAAAAACCTATATCGTGGGAGCCGACGGGCTGTACCGCTTTCCTGCGCTGTCCTCGAACGTGGACTACGAGGTCTACGCACAATTGAACGGCAAGAGCAGCGACACTAAGCGCGTGAGCCAGTTCGATGACCGCAAGGTCGTGTACGTGGTTCTGAAGATCGACACGAAATAGCTCTCACAAATCGGCCGGACGGACGTTGACTGCTGCAACGGAACCCCCTGGTTGCATCGGCGCACTTCAGCCGAGTGTGGGATCTGGCGCGTCTTCGCCTTGGCTCCAGGATTCGCCCCCGCATATGATTGTTCCTTGCCTTTACCCGAACTCAAGCTGATCTCGCGAGTACGCAGGCTTGCCGCACAACCCGCAGTCGGCAGATCGCGCTCTTCCCGCGTGGGCCGGGTGGTCGCAGGCATGGGCGACGATTGCGCGATCTTGCGAATTCCCGCAGACCACGACACATTGGTCACCACCGACTTCAGCCTGGAAGGCGTGCACTTCCGGCGCGGTTGGCATCCGCCGGACTCGGTCGGGCACCGCTGCCTGGCGCGAGGACTGAGCGACATCGCCGCGATGGGCGGCGAACCGGTGGCGGCTTTTTTGTCGCTGGCTTTGCCCGCCAGGTTGCCGCAGAAGTGGGTCGATGAATTCTTCAAGGGATTTCAGCGGCTTGCAACACAATTCAACGTTGAGCTCGCAGGCGGCGACACCGCTGAATCCCGCGAGGGAGTGCTTGCAGACGTCGTGGTCATCGGATCAGCGCCCCGGGGCCAGGCCATACTGCGCTCCGGTGCGCGCCCCGGAGATCGAATCTACGTCACCGGAAAATTGGGAGGATCGGCGGCAACCCTCGGCATCCTGTACTCGGACGCAAAAGCAAGAACGAGCCCAAGATTGTTCCCGCGCCATTATTTTCCGCAACCACGGATTAACATCGGGAAAATTCTGCGCGAAAAAGAAATCGCAAGTTCGATGATCGATCTCAGTGACGGACTCTCCACCGACCTGCGCCACATCTGTGGGGAAAGCCGCACGGGCGCGGAGATTTGGGAGAAAAGAATTCCGCGTGCACGCGTCGGCAATTCACCCCGAAAGGTGTCCGTAGACTTCGCTTTGCACGGCGGTGAAGATTATGAATTGCTGTTTACCGCGAGGCAAGAGACGCGAGTTCCGTCGTCCATCGCAGACGTACGGGTAACCGAGATCGGCTTGGTTACCGAAGACTCAAAGAAAATTCTTCTTCGCTCACGAAACTCCATGCGAGAGTTGCCCGCGCGCGGTTGGGAGCATTTCCGGCAACCTTCCCCGCATAAGTAGAACCCTTAGGCAACAAACCTTTCTTACCTGAAAAGCCGCTTCAGGTAAGGCGTTAAGACCAACTGCGCTGTCCACCACTCCATCTAAATGGGCACTCCAACAGCAAGCCTCGGAGTAGCCGGAGGCCTTATGCCGCAGTTGAAAAAATTCATCGTTGTTGCCGCACTCCTCACGACAGCCATTTTTCTGAGTAACTGCGGGACCAGTAATATGCGGGCCGGAAGCGGCAGCACCACCAGCGGTTCAGGTTCGGGCTCCGGCGGTTCGGGTTCGGGCTCAGGCTCTGGTGCGGGAACGGCGGGAGCAGCCAACGCCGTTCCCGGCTTTGGAGAGGGCACCGGTGCCTCCGGACAGAACAGCGCGGCAAAGTTCCTGTACGCGAACCCCCTCCCCGGTGGCGGCCCCTTTGCCCAATCCATCGGCTCGAATGGATTGCTCACCGGTCAGCAGGATGGTTCCGCCAACAACATTGATCCCATGACCATGGCGATTGATCCGACCGGCTCCTTCCTGTTTCAAACTGCCGAAGGCTTCAATAACGGCACGCAGAGCGGGCTGTTCGTTTATGCCATCAACCGCAGCAACGGCTCCCTCGGTCCGGCGGTTCAGTCCTATCTGGTGGGGCAACCTGTCTTCTCCGATGTGGTCGACAACCAGGGGAAGTTCCTTTTTGTCCTGGCGACCAACGGCGTCTACGCCTACAGCATTCAATCGGGCACCGGCGCGTTGACCGCGGTAGCAGGTTCGCCATTCGCGACGCCCACGCCTAGTTCACCCGGCAACTCCCTACCTGCAACCCTGATGGCAATCGATCAGACCAACAAATTCCTCTATGTCTCCACCAGCGGAGGCATTGTGGCATTTGCCATCGACCCGAACACCGGCCAACTCACGCCTGCCCCGGGTTCGCCGTTCGGCACGAACGTCGCCGGGCCCTGGACACTCGTTATTACCCCGAACAACTCTTTCCTTTACGTTCTTCAGGTAAAAAGCTCGGCGAGCATCTACGGTTTCAGCATTGATCAGAACTCGGGAGCGCTGACGCCGCTTGCCGGCTCGCCTTTCAATGCCGGATCGTGCGGAACCGTAGTTGCAGCAGGAACCATTGGTGTCCCCGGGCCAGACAACATGACCATCGCCAGCGCCGGCAAATTCATGTACGACAACTGTGGCGTGTATTCTATCGATCAATCGAGTGGCGCGATAACTGTGGTCTCGCAGCAAGGGCCGGGAGATTGGCCCGTGATTGATCCGACGGGCAATTTCTTGTGGGCGATCACCGGTGACCAACAAGCCTGTTTTCACTGCGATATCGGCGTTACAACATACCAGGTGGATGCCAATACCGGCGGATTCACGGCTGTGTCCAACGGGTTCTTCCTGTTAACGAACTCGGAGGTCGGCTACGTCAACGGCTTGGCTATCACCAAATGAAGTGAC
Source organism: Terriglobales bacterium (assembly GCA_036376415.1). GTDB lineage: Bacteria > Acidobacteriota > Terriglobia > Terriglobales > Acidobacteriaceae > Gp1-AA145. The sequence goes on along the minus strand of DASVAJ010000027.1, from coordinate 57,717 downwards.
TTTCGTTACCTTACCCGTCTAGTCCTGGGCGGATTGCGAGAATACAGTAAATCCATGTGGTCTCGCATTGTGTTTGTTTTGCTGATCTCTTCGTGGGCCGCGGCGCAGGCCAAGGCGCCCGCCGCCACCGTCGATAACGACTTCGTTCATCAACAGTTCAGCAGCACCTGCAACCTGGAGCCACAATGGGCTCCGCTCACCGCCGATTTGAATGCAGATGGCGTCGAAGACCTGGTCGTGGTGGCGCGCTGCAAGAACCCCCTCATCGAACAGGACGACAAGAATTACCGGGTGATCGATCCCCTGGATTCCTTTTACGGCTACGGCAACACGAAAATTACCACCGCCTTCGGCCAGGATGATCCCCGGCTCCGCGGCATTTGCCTGCTCGTCATTCACGGCTCCGGGCCCGAAGCCTGGCGATCAGCCACGCCCGAAGCCAAGTTTGTGATCATCAACCTGGCGGTGAAGACGATCACGGTGAAGAAGATGAAGATCAGCAAGAAGCGCTCCACCACCGCAATCTACGTCGAGGAGGAAACCGGCGACGACATGACCTCGGCCATTTTCTGGGACGGCAAGAAGTACCGCTACGACCCGCTCGGATCCAGCATGGAGTAAGCGTCAGCAGTATCTGTGTGCTGGCGGGTTTCCAGGCCCGCCGAACACGCCCTGGAAACCGCAGGGCCTGAATGGGAAGCTTCCCTAAGCTTTTTCCAACTGCGCGTATTTTTCGACCAGCTTTTTCAGCCCAAAGCGCGGAAACTGCACCGTGATCTTGGCTTCCTCGCCGTCCCCCTCGCGCTGGTAGACGGTTCCCTCGCCATATTTGGGGTGGCGGACTTTCTGCCCGGGGCGGAATCCGCGTCGGCCCTTCGGCTCTTCCACCGGCAACTTCGGCAAATTGAACTTCTTACCGCGCGAGGCAAAGAACTCGGCAATATTGTCGATGGAGTTGTATTTTGGCCCCGCAGCGGTTCGCGCCCGTTGCGGCCGGTCTACCCACTGCGCCGACTGATCTTCGTCCTCGTAGGAGTAATGAGGCTCATCCCGGTGTGGGGCGGGCGCCCCCGCCCGCCAACCGGCTGATCGCGAAGTGAACGTTTGATCATTGAAACTTCCCCTGGCGCGCGAGGGCGCGCGCCCTACACGACCCATCTCCTCGATCAACTCCCCCGGGATCTCTTCCAGAAACCGCGACGGCACGCTGGCTTCGGGCATGTCGGTGCCGTAGCGGCGGCGATACACGGCCCGGGTGATGACCAGTTGATCCATCGCCCGTGTCATACCGACGTAGCACAGGCGCCGCTCTTCCTCAATGTCATCGGGATTCAGAAAAGTTCGCGAATGAGGGAACAAGCCTTCTTCCAGGCCGCACAGGAAAACCAGGGGGAACTCCAATCCCTTCGCGGAGTGCAGAGTCATCAGCGTGATCTGCGCGCGTTCGTCGTAAGCATCAGCATCGCTGACCAGCGCCGCGTGATCCAGAAACTGGGCGATCGTCTCGCCACGGTCTTTCGAGTCCATGGCCGCATTGACCAGTTCGCGGATGTTCTCAATGCGGGAAAACGCATCGGGAGTGTCCTCCTCTTCGAGCAGCTTGATGTACCCGGTGCGATCGATCAGGAACTTGAGGATTTCCGCGGTGTGCGCCGGGCCGCCTGGAGCCCGGAACCCCTCGACGGGAGTCTCCTGCGGACCATCAGGTGGAGGCGAGTCCTCAGGCCCGCTCGCGGTGGAATCAAGCGTGCCGGTATCGCCGTCGCTGTCCGCCGCCCCAAAATCAAAGCTGGCTGGATTAAATTCTATGTCTTCGCTGAGCTCATCTGCAGCTCGCGGAGCTTCGCTCCGCTGGACGGGTCTGGAGACCCGTCTCCACATGTCCTGCGGAGACCCGGACTTCGACGTTTCCCGCAATCGCTCCACGTACGTCCCCGCCGCCATCGCCCGCGCATCTTCGATCAGATCGACGAAAGACTGCAGCGCCGCCGTCGCCCGCACCGGCAATAGCGTCCGCCGAATGCACTCCCCCATCGCTCCCCACAATGACAGCCCCGTTTCAAGCGCCACGCGCTCGACTACTTCCATCGTGGTCTTGCCGATGCCGCGCGTTGGAGTGTTAATCACACGCAACAACGAAACTGAATCCTCAGGATTGTGAATGACCTTTAAATATGAAATCAGGTCCTTGATCTCGGCGCGCTCGTAGAACGAAAACCCGCCGACCACGTGGTACTTGAGCTGGTACCGCCGCATGGCTTCTTCAAACAAGCGCGACTGCGAGTTGGTGCGGTAGAGCACGGCGGCTCGCGGATCATCGCCGCGATTGGCCGCTTCGCGAACGTAGCGGGCAATGGAGTCGGCGGCGAACAGCGCCTCATTCTCCCCGTCAGGCGCCTCGTAATAACCGATCTTCGACCCGCCCTGGCGTGAGGTCCACAGGTTCTTGCCCTTGCGGCGAACGTTGTTGGACACCACCGCCGATGCGGCCTGCAGAATGTTCTGCGTGGAGCGGTAATTCTGCTCCAGGCGCACGATCTTGGCCTCGGGAAAATCTTTCTCGAATTCCAGGATGTTGCGGATGTCGGCGCCGCGCCACGAATAGATCGACTGGTCCTCATCGCCCACCGCGCAGACGTTGTGGCGCGTGCCTGCCAGCAGCCGCATCAACTCATATTGCGGGCGGTTCGTGTCCTGGTATTCGTCCACCAGTACGTACTGAAAGCGCCGGTTGTAGTACTCGCGAACCGGCGCCGCCGCCTTCAGCAGGCGCACGGCCTCAAGCAAGAGATCATCGAAGTCGAGCGCATTCGCCCGGCGCAACTCTTTCCGGTACTCCTCGTAGATCTGGGCCACGCGTTCCGTCTTGGGATCGGAGGAGTTGAGATACACCTCCTGCGGATCGAGCATGTGGTTCTTGGCCCAGGAAATATGCGCCAACACCGCCCGCGGCGTGGTCTGCTTGTCGTCAATTCCCAGCCGCTTCATGATCGATTTCGTCACCTGCTGCTGATCAGTTTCGTCGTAGATGACAAAGTTCTTGCTGTGCCCGATCGGCGGCTGGCCAGGAACAGCCGAGGGAATGCGCAGCGCCTCAATGTCCCGCCGCAACACCCGCACGCAGAATGAATGGAAAGTCGCAATCACGGGCTTGGCGATCGAAAGCCCGCCCACGAGTTTGTCTACCCGCTCCCCCATTTCCGCCGCAGCTTTGTTGGTGAACGTGACCGCAAGAATCGATTCCGGCATGACGCCGAGATTTTCGATGAGGTGCGCGATGCGATAGGTAATCACGCGGGTTTTGCCGCTGCCCGCTCCAGCCAAAATCAGGACCGGGCCGTCCGTGGTCTCAACCGCCTCGCGCTGCTGGGGGTTCAATTGGGAGAGAAAAGACAAGTAAGGAAACGGCTCCGGGAGATCGCTGATTGAATTTTACAGGATGCGTGCAGGAGCGAATAATTGGGCCCGGTTTCGGTTCTGTTTTCTGCCGGCTGCGCAATTTCACTGCGAAATGGGCGGCCCAAGATGAGTGCACGCTACACGAAACTGACAATTTAAGCCCCAAAGAACAAGCACTGTTGGTGTTATGGCGTTCCCCCTGCCACCACGTACCATCGTGGCATCCTTCGCCAGGAGCATGTCATGAGACATTTCGGGGCGGTTTTCGCCGCCGCAGTTTTACTGGGGAGCCTGTGCGCCGCTCAGGATCTCTCCGGCAACGATCAGGATTCCGGCCAGAGTGTAGTTGCGGCCGCCAATGCCAGCAAGGCCCAAGTGGCCCTCGCTGCTGACAAGCAGGCTGACATTCGCCGCCTGCTCCAACTCACCGGCGCGGGAGCCCTGGTCACGCAAACCATGGACGAGATGGAGAAGAACATCCGGCCGCTGATCACCGGTTCACTACCGCCAGGCGATTATCGGGACAAGCTCGTCGACCTGTTTTTCCAGAAATTTCACGAGAAGCGCGATTCCAGGCAGCTTCTCGAACTGATCGTCCCCATCTATGACAAGTACTACACCGCTGAGGACATCAAGGGCCTCATTGCTTTCTACCAGACGCCGACCGGCCAGAAAATGATTACGGTTCTGCCCAAGATCATGGCCGATTCGCAGGCCGCCGGCGGACAGTGGGGCCAGGAACTGGGGCGCGAGTGCATGATGGAAGTGCTGCAGGAACACCCGGAGATGCAGCAGGCCATTATGCAGGCGAAACGCACCGACAAGCCCTAATTCGCGGCGTCAGGGTTGCGGTTGCTTTTTGGCCGCCGCGCACTCCTCGCACGGACAGATTTCTCTCAGCCATTGCCACGAGTAGATCCCCAACTCGTGGCCGTCATTCCAATTGAATTTGATGGCATACTTGCCGACACCCTCCGCGGAGAGCGGCTTTGCCGCCGCTTTGAACATCGGCAGTTCGCCGGGCTTCGGCTGAACGGGCTGCCCCGGTTCGCGGCCGCTCTTCGCCCGCTCATCGTCACACATCGCGCAGGGGCATGCATCCCGCAGGAAGGCAAAGCTGTAATGGGAGCGATGCCCGTCCGTCCATTCGATGTCGACCCCCTCACCCGAGGTCAGATGGACGTTGACGGACTTGGGATCGGGCATGCAGTTTCAGTATCGCAGAAAAGCAGCAGCCAGCATGCAGCACTCAGTTTCTCTGCGGATTACCCATCCCACTATTTCACATGGTAGGCTTCTCGACATGCCATCCAACTCTCGCTCTGCTGCAAGCCAGACCTCTCTGATCTGCTTCCTCATTGCTGTAATTCTTTTCCTTGGCACGGGCGCGTTTGCCGCAAGCGGCCGCTATGTTCTCTACGTCGGCACGTACACCCAGGGCGAAAGCAAAGGAATCTATGCGTACCGATTTGACGACAGCACTGGCAAGCTGAGTGAGATCGGGCTCGCCGCCGAGACGGAGAATCCTTCATTCCTCACCGTTGACCACGCCGCCAAATTCCTCTATGCGGTCAACGAGCTGCAAAAGTACAAAGGCGAGGCGACCGGGGCGGTTACTTCGTTCGCCGTCGACCACAGCAACTGGAAACTGAAGCCGCTGAACCAGGTCGCGTCCGGCGGAGCCGATCCCTGTTACATTTCGCTCGACCGCAGCGGCCAGTACCTGCTGGTGGCCAACTACACGGGCGGCACGGTATCTGTGATTCCCGTTTCGCTTGATGGCCACCTCTCCCCCGCGTCTTCTGTGCTGAAGGATGAGGGCGCGCTGGGTCCGGTCAAGGACCGCCAGGAAACTGCGCATGCGCATTTCATTGAGGCCTCCGCGCGAAATCGCTTTGCCTATGTGTCGGACCTCGGCCTCGACCGCGTTCTGATCTACAAGTTCGACGCGGCGAAAGGGATTCTGAGCCGCGGGCAGCCGGAGGATTCGTTTTCCGCGAAACTCGCGCCCGGAACCGGCCCCAGGCACATCGCCTTTTCCGCCGATGGAAAATTCATGTACGTGCTCGGCGAGATTGATTCCACCGTGACCGTGTTTGCGAATGAAGGCAAAGAAAGCTATCACGCGATCCAGAAGATTTCCGCTCTGCCCGCAGACTTCAAGGGCGAGAACACGGCGGCGGAGATTGCCATCCACCCCAATGGCAAGTTCCTGTACACCTCGAACCGGGGCGACGACAACAGCATCGCGGTGTTTGCGATCGATAAGAGCACCGGCCGGCTAACGTTTGTGCAGCACGTCCCCAGCGGCGGCAAGACGCCGCGGCATTTTGCGATCACGCCCGACGCGTCGCGTCTGTTAGCCGCCAATGAGGACAGCGGCAACGTAGTGGAATTCACCATCGATAAGATGACGGGAAAGCTCACGGAAACTGGAGAAGTTGCGAAGGTGCCCCACCCGGTGTGCCTGGTGTTTGTGCCGGCAGATTGATTGGGGTGTAGGTCGGAGTCTGTGCGGCCTGCCTAGTCCAGGCTCTCGGGATGCAACCCGATATTCTTTTCTCCCGCCGCCTTCTTCTCGCGATATCTCTGCATCCAGGCTTCCCAGCTCTTGCCGGCGGCCGTGTCCTTGCCGGTGAAGGCGAGCGCGGCGATGTCGGCATAAGAGATTGAAAGCTTCTGGTCGCCGGACTTGGGATAGAGCCGGACGGCGGAGTCGGAGAGAGTCTTTCCCGTGCGGCGATCGAAGATGTATCCCTCAACCTTCTCGCCATTCTTCAGGGTAATGGTAACGTCGCCGCGATAGTCGAAGGCCTTTTCGAGGGCCTGGCGGACTTCTTCGTCGCGGGCGAGTTCAGGAATCCAGCCTTCCAGATTTTCGCGCTCACGCCCGGGCGCGACTTCCAGTTCCTCGGGATTGGTAGTGCCTCGCTGGGGTACGCTCATGACCAGATTCTAAATTGCTTTCTCATTCGGAGCCACGAATCTCGCCACCCGGATTGCTTTCAACGCCGAGGAAGCGCCTGTCAGCTAGGGGCGATTTGACATATTTATGTCTACAAGATATGCTAAGACATATGAGAACCACCGTGCGGCTTTCCGGAGATCTCTTGCGCCGGGCCAAAAGGAGAGCGGCGGAAAAAGGCCAAACCCTGACATCCCTGATCGAGGAGGGGCTGAATGTCATTCTTGCCGATGCGGGCCATCGGCCGCCGCGTACGCGGGTGCGGTTGCCGATCTCCAGCGCATCGGGCGGCATCATGGCCGGCATTGACCTGAACCGCTCGAGCGAACTTCTGGATCGAATGGACCGGGTGTGATCCTTCCCGATGTCAACGTCCTGGTCAACGCCTTTCGCAGCGACGCCGGGGATCACGTCTTGTGCCGCAACTGGCTGCAGGGAGTTCTCGACGGAGATTCGCGTTATGGCATCGCGCCGCAAGTTCTAAGCGGGGTAATCCGGGTCGTTACACATCCCAAGGTGTTTGCCAAGCCCAGTGCTCTCCCGGAAACCATTCAATTCTGCAACGTCCTGCTCGACCAGCCGCATTGTGCCGCCATACAGCCCGGCCAACGGCATTGGTCTATTTTTTGCAGGCTTTGCAAGGAAGGTGATGGCCGCGGCAATCTCGTGCCGGACGCCTGGTTTGCCGCTCTCGCGATCGAGTCGGGGTGCGAGTGGATTACGCTGGATCGAGATTACGCGCGCTTTCCGGGACTGCGGTGGCGTGTTCCGGAGTGAAGTGAGTTCGGAAGCCGTTCCGGGTTGGATGCCGCTATCTGTGGCGTCCCTGACGGGACTCGATTCTTGCTTCAGCCTACCCGGCACTGATGTGCCAGGCTAGTTAGATTCCGTCGCTTCGCGACTGGACCCTTTGCAATCAACTGTTCGTGCTTCCCCCTGCGAGTTTCAGATATCGCAACATTTGTGCGGAGGGGTGTTTACCGCTCCAGCCGCTTCAGCGGCGACATTTAACTAACCCAGCACGTTAGTGCTGGGAAGTGGTTCCGAATAATCGGAGTCCCTCCAGGGACGGCACCTGTCGATCCATGGGGGAGCGTCGGACTAGACGACGAGCCCGCCCCCTCCACTACGATCACGCTCGGGTTTCTTCCAGAGTTTTGGCTTCAATCTGCACCAGCGGATTCACATGCTGCGACGAAATCTCATCCAGCAGGCGCAGCGCGCCGGGATCTTCGTAGCGGTTGAACAATGTCGCCTTCACCGTGTCTACGAACCCCCGCAAAGACCCGAAAGTGTCGTTTACCGCTGACGCCTCATATCCGCTGTGCACCATGCAATTGGCGCAGCGCGGATTGCCGGATTCGGTCCCGTAATTCTGCCACTCGGTGGATTCGATCAATTCCTTGAACGAATCCGCATAGCCGTCCTGCAGCAGATAACAGGGCTTCTGCCAGCCAAAGATGTTGTAGGTCGGCATGCCCCAGGGCGTGCAAGCATACTGGCGCTTGCCCATCAGGAATTCGAGGAAGAGCACCGACTGATTGAACCGCCAGGTCTTCTTGCGATTCGCCAGGATGGAACGAAACAGCTTGCGGGTCCGGGCCCGGCCCAGGAAGTGATGCTGATCGGGAGCCTTCTCGTACGAGTATCCCGGCGAAAGCATCATGCCTTCCACGCCGAGGTCCATCATCTCGTCGAAGAACGCGCGCACGCTCTTAGGATCGGCGCCGTCGAACAGAGTGGTGTTGGTGGTGACGCGGAAGCCACGCTGCAGCGCCTCTTTCACCCCTTCCAGAGCCTTGTCGTAACCGCCCTCCAGGCAGACTGACAGGTCATGGTGGTGGCGCTGGCCATCCAGGTGAACGCTGAAGGTCAGATACTTCGAAGGCGTGAAAAGATGAATCTTCTCTTTCAGCAACAAGGCGTTGCTGCACAGGTAGATGTACTTCTTCCGCGCGATCAGGCCTTCCACAATCTGCTGGATCTGCGGATGCAGCAGCGGTTCGCCGCCTGGGATCGACACCATTGGCGCGCCGCACTCGTCCACCGCCTTAAAGCACTCTTCGGGGGTGAGTTGGCGTTTCAGGATGTGCCCGGGGTATTGGATCTTTCCGCATCCGGCGCAGGCCAGGTTGCAGCGGAATAGCGGCTCCAGCATGAGGACGAGCGGGTACTGTTTGCGTCCGGAGAGTTTCTGCCGGATTACATAGGTTGCCACCGTCCACATTTGCGATACAGGTACGCTCATAAGGGTACGTTTATGTTATCAGGACAAGGCTTAGCTGTTGGCTTGCAGCCTTAAGCTATCGGTTACCCGTTTAGGATGCGGCTGGCGGGGTATCCGGCCTCGCCTGAGCCCTGCCAACCTGGCAGCCGCGACCCCTGATTTTTGCGGCTCACCTTGAGCCGCAAAATGGCCGTGGCGCGGATATCGCCGACCCTGGATGACGGGGCACGAGGGAAGCCCGAAAGTCACTGGAAATATTGCTCTTGCAGGCTCGATTCTGCTCCCGAAAAGCAGAGTTTCCATGGTATAATTCTAAGTATCACGGCAGCCCGTAAGTATTCGTAATTTCAGTCATTTGACCCGCTTTGGGGGCGCCGTGATCGATGCGGGTTTGCCCACCTTCTCGTGGTTCCAAAAAGGTGGGAGAAAAGACAGGTTCTCTCATCTGAATGGCAACCAAAGAAATTAACTCAGCCGCGATCCTCGACGATAATTCGAAAGCCAAAAACGGCAAAGCCGCGAACGGCTCGAACGGCGATTACACTGCTGAATCCATCAAGGTGCTGGGCGGAATGGAAGCGGTGCGCAAGCGCCCGGCTATGTACATTGGCTCGACCGGCGAAATGGGATTGCACCACCTGGTTTACGAGGTGGTCGACAACTCGGTCGACGAGGCGCTCGCTGGATACGCCGACAAAATTGACGTCACCGTTCACATCGACAACTCTGTCACCGTGATTGACAATGGCCGTGGCATTCCGGTCGATGTGATGGAAGTGGACGGCGAGAAAGTTCCCGCCGCCCAGGTTGTCATGACCAAGCTGCACGCCGGCGGCAAGTTCGATTCTTCGACTTACAAAGTTTCCGGCGGATTGCACGGCGTTGGCGTGAGCTGCGTCAACGCGCTCAGCGAAGAACTGGAACTTGAGATCTGGCGCGATGGGTTTACCTGGGAGCAGACCTACTCCAAGGGCGAGCCCACCAGCAAGCTGAAGAAAACCGGCGCGGTGAAGCAGAAGACCGGAACCAAAGTTCACTTCCTGCCGGATAAGAGCATCTTCACGACGGTTGAGTACAACTTCGACACCCTGTCGCAGCGCTTGCGTGAATTGGCCTTCCTCAACAAAGGCCTGCTGATCACGCTCACCGATGAGCGCACCACCGATCCCAAGACCGGCGAGCCCAAGCGAGTTGAATTCAAGTACAACGGCGGCATCGCGGAATTTATTAAGCACCTGAACCGCGGCAAGTCGGTCCTGCACGATAAGCCCATCTACATGGAAGCCGAGCGCGATGGCGTGGCCATGGAGATCGGCCTGCAGTACAACGACGGCTACTCCGAAACTGTGTTCAGCTTTGCCAACAACATCAACACCGTCGACGGCGGCACGCATCTTTCCGGATTCCGCACCTCGCTCACGCGCACCATCAACTATGCCGGCGGGCAGATGGGGCTGTTCAAGGACCAAAAAGAAAATCTCACGGGCGACGATGTCCGCGAAGGGTTGGTCGCGGTGATCAGCGTGAAGCTGCCGCAGCCGCAATTTGAGGGTCAGACGAAGGGCAAACTCAATTCCGATATCGCCGGTATTGTGCAAGCCTTTGTCAATGAGCGGCTGGGAGCATTTCTCGAGCAGAACCCCACGGTTGGCCGCAAGATCATCAACAAAGCCATCGATGCCGCCCGTGCCCGCGAAGCCGCGCGCAAGGCCCGCGACCTGACCCGCAGGAAAGGCGCGCTCGATGGCGGCGGACTGCCCGGCAAACTAGCGGATTGCAGCGAACGGCAGCCAGAACGCTGCGAACTGTTCCTGGTCGAAGGCGAGTCCGCAGGCGGCACCGCCAAGCAGGGACGCGACCGGCGGTTCCAGGCGATCCTGCCGCTCAAAGGAAAAATTCTGAACGTCGAGAAGGCGCGCTACGACAAGATGCTGGCGCACGAAGAAATCCGCGCCATGATCACGGCGCTGGGCACCGGCATCTCGAAAGAAGATTTCGATGCCGCCAAGCTGCGCTACGGCAAAGTCATCCTGATGACCGACGCCGACGTGGACGGCTCCCACATTCGCACGCTGCTGCTGACCTTCTTCTTCCGCCACATGCAGGAACTGATCAAGCGCGGCAACGTGTTCATCGCCCAGCCGCCGCTTTACTCGATCAAGAAGGGAAAGTCGCAGCAGTACATCAAGGACGATCGCGACTTCGTGAAAGTGATGGTCAAGCGCGCCGCGGAAGGCATGACCGTCCGCTACGGCGAAGGCGCCGCCAAGCTCGAAGGCGCGGCCCTGGCGAAGTTCATCACCGTGCTGAACGAGTATCTCACCTTCTATGACAAAGTCGACAAGCGCCAGCGCTCAGAGAAAGTGACCGATCTCCTGCCGAAACTCGATCTCGCCAAGCGCACCGACTTTGAGGGCGAGAAGAAAGACCAACCCAAGAAGATCGAGAAGCTGGAGAAAGAACTGAAGAAGCTGCAAAAGGAATTGCAGTTCAAGGAAGTGGAAGCGCGCTTTGACGAAGAGCACAACCTCTGGGAAGTTCGCTACGTGAATAACCAGAGCGCCGAGCACCTGATCAACTGGGAATTGGCGTCCACGCCCGAATATCGCCAGATGATCTCGAAATTCAAGCAGATCGAGCCGTTCATGGAGCCGCCCTTCGTCATTGAGACGGTAGGCAAAGCCAGCGCAGGCGGGAATGGCGGGGGCGCTGAAGGCTCCGGCGAGGAAGCCACGGACGGAGACGGCAACAAAGAGCGTGCAGGAACCGGCGGCCCCGCCCGTCCAGGCGAGCCTCCCAAGGCGGCAAAAGGCAAGAAGCCCGTCAAAGAAGAAGTCGAAAAAACCACCGCGCGCGAACTGTTCGACTACGTTCTAGGCGAGGGCAAAAAGGAATTTACCGTGCAGCGCTACAAGGGCCTCGGCGAAATGACCGCTCCGCAGCTTTGGGAGACCACCATGGACCCCGAGCGCCGCACCCTTCTGTCAGTAAAGCTCGAAGATATCGCCGAGTGCGAAACCATCTTCACCACGCTCATGGGCGAAGACGTGGAAGCCCGCCGGAAATTCATCGAAGAAAACGCGCTGGATGTGAAGAACCTGGATATCTAGCCATGCGGTGCGGCTCTCCAGAGCTCACCATCGCATGTAGCCGGCTGATAGCGCCATTGCTTCGAGACTGGCACGATGCCTCCGATGTATTATAATCTGTATTGCCATGAAGCTGAAACTGCGCTCAGTGGGCACCTCCACCGGCATCCTGCTTCCCAAGGAAATGCTCGTTCGCATGAAGGTCGGCAGAGACGACGAACTGTTTGCGGTAGAGACGCCGGACGGGTATCTGCTCACCCCGTACGATCCGGAAGTGGTGAACCAGGTTGAAGCCGGACGGAAGCTGATGCGCAAGCATCGCAACGTGCTGCGCGCCTTAGCAAAGTGAATCCAGTGAAGTGAAAACTCCCCATTGGCTCGATCCGCGCGCGCTGGTTCTTCTCCACGCCGAAGTCCTCGCGGAGCATGGCGGTTTGACTGGACTCCGCGACCAAGCGGCATTCGAATCTGCAATGGCTCGGCCCCCCAACGTTTACCATTACGAACGTGGCGCCGACATCCCAAGACTCGCAGCCGCGTACGCGTACGGAATTATTCAGAACCATTCATTCAACGATGGCAACAAACCGCTGGGCTTTCTGGCTGCAGTGCTCTTCCTCGAACTAAATAGATTTGAGTTGAAGTGCGATCAGGCTGACGCGATCCAAACATTCTTCTCCGTGGCTGCCGGAAACCTTTCCGAGCAAAATCTCACGGTATGGATTCGGAACAATGCCATTCGCCGAGGCTAGTCCGCGGCCGTTTCTGCCGTGGCGAGTTGCGGCGCCTTCTTGGTCACACTCGCGCTCGTTACCAGCACCACCGACGCGATCACCACTGCGCTGCCGGCCAGGATGTAGCCGTCGATCTTCTCATGCAGCACCAGCCATCCGAGAAACACCGCGACCACGGGATTGACGTAGGCATAGGTCGAAACCTTTGCCATGGGCGCATGGCTCAGGATGTAGATGTAAGCGGTGTAGCCGATCAGCGACCCGCAGACGACGAGGTAGGCAATCGCGCCAACGCCGCGCGCGCTCCAGGTTGCATGCCCGATATCATGGTGCAGCAGCGCAAACACCCAATTCCCCAATCCGGCGAGGAATACCTGCCACGCAATGGCGGCGAATGTCGGTGGGCCGGACTGCCACTTCTTCGACAGCACCGATCCCAACGCCCAGCTGAGCGCGCCACCGAGCAACGCGATGGACCACCAGAATTCTTTTCGTCCGACGTCGCCGCCGGCCGTGAGCTGCGGCCACAGCAAGACAAAAGTGCCAGCGAAGCCCAGGGCCAGGCCAAACATTCCCCGGCGTGAAACCCGGTGATGGCCAATCAAAAGCGAATCGAGCACCATGAACCACAGCGGCACGATGGCGACCAGCAGCGCCGCGAGTCCGCTGGGGATGTAGCGTTCCGCGTAAGCGAGCGTCATATTGCCGCCCATCAGCAGTAAATTGCCGATAATCGCCAACTGCAGCAACTCGCGGGCGCTGTAACGAATCTTTTGTCCACGGAACAGGCAGTAGCCCAGCATGATTACGCCGGCTATGGTGAAGCGGGTCGCGCACATCAGCGGCGGCGGAATGTGTTCGACCGCGATGTCGATGGCCAGGTACGTCGAACCCCAGAACAGGTACACCAGCCCGAAGTTGAAGGCCAGAGTGTAACGGAATGGGTTGACGGAACTCATTACAGTGGGATACCTATCAGACGAAGGATAGTGCAAATTCGATTCAGCATCGTTTGTCAAAGCTGAGTCAGCACACGTGGAATTATGAATAAAGCCAAATACGTGATTTTGGGCGGCGGCATGGTTGCGGGTTACGCGGCCAAGGAACTGGTCGAGCGCGGCCTTAAGCCTGGCGAACTGACCATTGTGTCCGCCGATTCCGCCGCGCCTTATGAACGCCCTCCGCTTTCGAAAGGCTTCCTGGCCGGCAAGGATTCGGAATCGGGCATCCTCATCAATCCTGCCGGCTGGTACGGTGAGCATGGCATTGAACTGAGGCTCGATACGAATGTCGAAACAGTCGACGCACAAGCCAAAGTCTTGCGAATCGCGCCTGGCGGGCAGTTGGCGTTCGAAAACCTGTTGATTGCGACCGGGGCGCAGCCACGCCGGCTGGATGTTTCCGGCAAGCGATTGCCGGGCGTTCTCTATCTGCGCTCGATGAGCGACTCTGCGGCAATCCGTTCCGCGGCAGCGAAGGCGAAACGGGCGGTCGTCATCGGCGGAGGCTTTATCGGGATGGAAGTGGCTTCCGTGCTGGCGCAGAAAGACATCGAAACCACGCTGTTGATCCGGGAAGACCGGGTCTGGAGCCGGGTTTTCACGCCCGAGATGTCGAAGTTCTTCGAGAACTACTATTCCGGCAAAGGGGTCCACATCCGCAAAGAAGTTGATGTCAGAGCGCTCCTGGGCGAGGGAGCGGTTCGCGCGGCAAAGCTCAGCGATGGCCAGGAGATCGCTTGCGACCTCGTGGTTGTAGGCGTTGGCGTTACACCCGTAACGGATTTTTTGCAGGGCACCGGGTTGGAGATTGCCAACGGAATCGTGGTGAACGAATTCCTGGAGACGACTTTGCCCGGCATCTATGCTGCCGGGGACGTGGCCAACTATCCCGATGCGATTTTCGGCAAACGCCGGCGCGTCGAGCACTGGGACAACGCGGTTTCCCAGGGTCAGCATTGGGCGCATGTGGTCACAGGAGACCGCCAGCCGTTCGTGCACGTTCCTTACTTCTTCTCCGATGTGTTTGATCTTTCCTACGAATTGTGGGGCGATGCCAGCGAGGCCACGCAAAACGCGATTCGCGGGGATGCGCACACCTCCAGCTTCAGCGTCTGGTGGTTGCAGGGGACGCGGGTAGTTTCCGCTTTCGTGATGAACCGGCCCGATGAGGAGCGGCAGCTTGCGCCGGAGTGGATCAAGAGCAGGCGAGAGATCGATCCAGCCCGGCTTGCGGACACCAAGCGGCCCCTGACACAGGCGGCCTGAGGTTCGCGGTAGATTGAGCAGTCAGTGCCTCGTCAGAGCGTGTGAGAAAGTTCGACATTTTATTCGACTGCGCGGAACCGTCGGCCTGCGACGACCCTGCCTCTCTGCCCTACGGCAACCTGGGGTTTCCCCCCGCACCTGCCGAGCGCCCGTGGATCTACTCCAATTTTGTGCAATCGCTCGACGGCATGGCGTCGTTCAAGGGACGGCATGCGACAGGAGGAGATATTTCTCAGCTCGCGGAAGACCATTGGCTTATGGACCTGCTGCGAGCCCACGCGGATGCGGTTCTGCTGGGAATCAACACCCTCATTGAAGAGACTCAGCTGCTGCGGAACCGAGGGCCGGTGTATTCGATCGCGGACGCGGGGCTCCGCGAGTTAAGGAAGAAGCTTGGGCGCGGAGCAGAAAAGAATATTTTTGTCACCGGCGCCACCCGCCTCAACCTGAGCGATTTCCGAGTTTTCGATCCCGGCCCGGTGGAGAGCTTCGTGATTACGACCCAGGCCGGCGCGAAGCGGTTGAGAGAGGTGAGCTCTCACCAGCATGTCAAAGTGATTGCAGCGGGGGAGGAGACGTTTGTCAATCTTGCGGAGGCGATGCGCATTCTTCGACGGGAGCACGGAATCGAGCGCCTGCTGTGCGAAGGCGGCCCAACCCTCTACGGCTACATGTCGCGCGCCGGGCTGGTCGACGAAAAATTCATTACGGTTTCGCCGATTGAAATCGGGCTGTTTATTCCCGCGGAGCAGCAACCGTCGGAAGCGGAAGGAAATAACCCTCCCCGGGAACGCCCCACTACATTCATGGCTCCCGGCTTCGTGAAGGAAAATGCGCCCTGGTGGCAGTGGATGAGCTGCCGCCGGATTGGCGATCACCAGTTCAGCCGCTATCGGCGACGAAGCACCAGCGGGACCGCAGGTTCCTGAGAAGGTTGCTGATCAATTCTTGAAGGCGACGTTCACCAGCAATTTATCGCCTTCAATTTTTTCCACATTGCAGAAGGTCCGGTCGCCGCGGCGCGTGAAGTCGAGATCCACCCGGGTATTTCCGATGCGCAGATGGCGAATGCGCAGGTGGTCCAGCCAATGCGGGAGCAGCGGTTCGATGATGTTGAGCTCTTTTCGCGGCGCGCTTGGCCGGATGCCCAAGACCGAGCTGAGCATGAGAAACCAGCTGCCCGAAGCCCAGGCCTGCGGCGAGCAGGAGACGGGATACTGCACCGGCTCGTCCTGATCACCCCGGCGCACCCCGCAAAACAGCTCCGGCAGGCGGTAATTGCGGAAATTCAGCGCCGCTTCGAAGAGCGAGGTCATGATCTGCAAAGCCGGAGAGCGAAATCCATTCAGCACCATGCCGTGCGCGATCAACGAGTTGTCATGCGGCCAGACGGAGCCGCGGTGATAACTCAAAGGATTAAATGTGGCTTCCGCATTCGACAAAGTGCGCCAGCCCCAGCCAGTGAACATGTCCTCATGCATCAGCCGTTTCACGATGGCGCGCGCGCGCTGCTTCGAAACGGCGCGCGAAAACAGCAGGTGCCCGGGGTTCGAGCTCACAATCTGCACCGGCTTCTTTTCAGCATCCAGAGCGATAGAGTAGAACTCGGAATCCGCCATCCAGTAGGCCTCGATCCGCTTCGCCATGGCGGCGGCCTGGCGCTTCAGTTCATCGGCGCGCTTGGTGTCCCCAAAGGCTCGCAGCAGCAACGACATTCGGTACTTGGCGTCGTATACGTAGCCCTGTACTTCGACGGGCGCAATGGGCGGTTGCGGCAAAGTGCCGTCGGGCCGCATGTTAGCGTCCCAGGAATCTTTCCAGCTCTGATTGACAAGGCCTTTAGGCGAACGGCGCGAGTACTCGACGAAACCGTCGCTGTCGAGATCGCCGTAGCGGTCGATCCACTCCAAAGCACGATGCGCCGCCGGCAGCAACTCCTCCACCAGGGCATCGTCAGCGGTCCAGTTGTAGGTCTCGCTGAGCAGGATGAGGAACAAGGGGGTGGAATCGATGGAACCGTAGTAAGGCCCAAACGGCATCTCGCCGGCGCGCGTCATCTCGCCTTCGCGAAACTCATGCAGGATTTTCCCCGGCTCTTCATCGCGCCAATCGTTGTACTCGGTTCCCTGGCGACGGGCCAGAACGCGGAGGGTATCCGCCGCCAGTTGCGGATCGAGAATCAAAGCCTGGTAGGCGCTAATCAGCGAGTCCCGGCCGAACAAGGTCGCAAACCAGGGGACGCCTGCGGCCAGCACGCCCTGCTTGTCCTCGGTGATCTGCAAAGCGTGGAAATCGCTGACCGCGGTGCGGAGAACTTCATCGAAGGCGCCGTGGCTGGCGCTGAAGTGGCTGACGTTGCTTCTCCATTGCTCGTAACGGTCGCGGCGTTCGCGCAGCCAGTGGGAAAAGTTCGGTGTCGAACGGTTCCTGGAGTCAGGTTCCCCGGCGATGGGGTGGACGGCGATTTCGATCTCGGCTTCTTTGGAGGGCGCCAGCTCCAGTTCCCAGCGGCCGTTCTTCTCGCCCATATGCGAGGGGGCGGGCGACATTGCAATGATGGTTTGACGCAGCAGGTTATCCAGTCCGCGATACGAAAAAACGATGCTGTTGCCCCGCAGCAGCGGGCGATAGAACTGACCGTGTTTTTCCCGGGGAATTCCCCGCACCTCGAAAACATCCGCAAAATCCGCATCGAACCATAGCTCGACCGACAGCTTGACTTCCGTGCGGTTGAAGTTCAGGAAGGTGAAGCGGTCGAAGAAGACCTCCGAGCCCAGCAACTGCTGGCGGCGGATGTGGATGGTGTTTTCCGGCAGGTCGAACGACTCGCGCAGGGTGGCGCGGGCGGCGGTAAGCTCAATCTGAGAAACAAATGTCTTCTCCGTACTCGAGGAAAGCACAATGGCATGGCGGCCGTTCACGTGCAGCTCGAGATGGCTGAGAAATCTGGTGTCGCGATAAAAAAAACCGACATCGGGCGCTCCCGGCGGAGTGATGTCCCCGGCGGGATTGGTGGACAGAAAGGTTTTCCCATCGATCAGCGTCAGGTCATCGCGCTTGCCATAGGTCTCTAGTGCCTGCAGCGTGGGTTGGTGCTGCGAGGGCGCGGCGGTTTCCTCCAGCTGGTCGGCGGCAATGGGACGCGAAAGGCTCATGCCTGAGGTCTGCTCCGTGATTCAGTAGCTCAGCTAACCCTAGACGTTCTAGGAGTTCATGGGGTGCGGTCTAAAGTGATTCTCAATAGATGCCGGCGCCGAATGCCGGGTTGACGTTTGCTGAAAACGCGCAGCCACCGCCCGCAGCCATTCGCATTCCACAACATAATTTCATTCTAGCGAAGCAACTTCCCTGGTGCAGCGCAACGCCTAGCAACGGAAGCGTGCTCCCGCTCATCTCACGGACGAAAGTGGAATCTCGAGTTACCCAAGGCCAGGACTTGAAGATTGCACTCATTGCCGCGCCCTTCATCGCTGTTCCTCCCCTCGACTACGGAGGAACCGAGCTTTTCGTAGCGCATCTTGCTGAAGGTCTTCAGAGCTTAGGAGTCGAGGCGGTGGTGTATGCAAACGGCGAATCCACGGTGGGTACCGAGCGCCGCTGGCTCTACGAAAAATCCTTGTGGCCGATCAAAGTACCGGAACGCGCCTGGCTGCGCGAGGTGAATCATACCTCGTGGGCGATTGCCGACGCCATAAAGGAGTGCGATGTCGTACACGTTCAGTCGGCGCAGTCTATTGCCTTCTCCCGAATCGTCAAGCGGCCGTTCGTACTCACCCTGCACGGCCCGCACGAAGCCATCTTGAGCGAGTTCTATTCCTATTTCCCGGATGTGGATTACGTTTGCATCAGCGAGGCGCAGTGCAGCGAGGAGTCGATGCCGAAGCTGCACACCATCCACCACGGGATTGACGTCAGCCTTTACCAGCTGAGAGAGAACAAGCAGCGATACCTGAGCTTCATCGGCCGGATTGCGCCGATCAAGGGAACGCACATCGCCATCGACGTGGCGCAGCGCACGGGAATTCCGCTCAAGATCGCCGGCGAGGTTCAGCCCATCTACCAGCAATATTTCGACCGGCACGTTCGCCCGCGACTCGACGGCAAGCTGGTGGAGTATATCGGTCCCGCTGACCTGAAGGCCAAGAACGAACTGCTGGGCAATTCCATGGCGATGCTGTTTCCGATTCAGTGGAACGAGCCGTTCGGGCTGGCCATGGTCGAAGCCATGGCCTGCGGCACGCCGGTACTGGCGATGCCGGGCGGCTCCGTCACCGAGGTCGTGCGCGAGGGCGTTTCCGGCCACATCTGCCGCAATGTGCGCGAGATGGCCAATCGCGCGATGAATTTGAATTTCAAGCCGGCGGAGGTTCGCGCCTACGTGGAGGAAAATTTCTCCATCCGGAAAATGGCCAGCCGCTACACCGCCCTCTACCAGGAAATCCTGGGCCGCGAAGCAACCGCGCTGCGGCAGGCTTCCTAACACTTCCCATACTTGGCCTGCGATGGCAGTGGGTTGAGCGACGGCTCCCGCCGCTAAGCCTGCGGCGAGCGTTGCGGAAAATTAGCCCACGGGCGCATGTTCCGGCACTGCAGAGGAGCTCTCGTGGCTCAAGTAGAAATGCACCGCGGGCGTGATGATCAGCGAAAGCACCATCGAGATCAGGATTCCGCCGATCACGGCGATGGCGAGCGGCTGCAGCATCTGCGATCCTGCGCCCAGAGCAAAGGCCAGGGGCAGCATTCCGGCTACCGTGGCCAACGCGGTCATCACAATCGGCCGCAAGCGCCGGCGGCTGGCCTGCAACATGGCCTCCTGCGCGGAGGCTCCGGTGGCGCGGATTTTCTGATCGGCATCGAGCAGCAGGATGCCATTCTTGGCGACGATGCCGACCACCATGATCATGCCCATGAACGAAGAAACGTTAAACGTCGTTCGCGTGACCAGCAGGGCAATGAAAACGCCGGAGGTGGAGAGCAGAGCCGAAGCCAGGATGGCCACGGGCGCGGCAAACGTGCGGAACTCGAACAACAACACGATGAATACGAGAACAATCGCCAGCGCCAGCACAAAAATAAAATCATGGAAGGATTTCTGCTGTTGCTTGTAAGTGCCGCCATACTCGACCCGAATGGCGGGCGGAATGTGCAAGGCGTCGACGGCATTGCGGACTCCCTCCATGGCGCTGCCCAGGTGGGTGTCGCCCTCCGTCCGCCCGGTCACGGAAACATTGCGCAGCAGGTTCTCGCGATGAATTTCGTTTTGCGGAGGCTGTTCGATTACTTTGGCCAGCGACCCCAGCGTAGCCGTGTGGCCGGTGGCGCTGGTCAGCAAGGTGTTCGAAATCGCGTCCAGTGATTCTCTGCGATCGGCGGGGAAGCGCACCCGCACGGTGTAGACGCGGTCATTGTTGATGACCGGAGCGGCGGCCGGCTCGCCTTCGACAATGGCGGCGGCATCGGTGGCAACCTCTTCCGGGCTGAAACCGGCGCGGGCGGCCACCGCCGGATCGATCTCAAAGGTCACCGCCGGCCCGGAAATGGTGTTCTCCAGGCCGTTCAGCACGTCCACCACGCCCTCGACTCCCTTGTGAGTTTTCTCGTCGTAACGGATCGCGTCCGCAACTTTGGGCGCCCAGGTCTCGAGCAGCCCGGGGTTCTCGCAGAACAGCTTGACCGTCACCGGTTCGGGCTCGCCGGTCAGATCGCCGATCATGTCCTGCAGAACCTGCACGAATTCAGTGCGCACCGCGGGTTCCTGCGCGTTCACCTTCTGCCGGACCTCTTCCATGATTTCATCGATGCCGCGGCTGCGCTTCTGCTTGAGCTTGACCAGAATGTCTCCGCGGTTGGCTTCTGTCACCGCGGCCAGTCCCAGCTCGGCGCCGGTCCGGCGCGAAGTGCTCTCCACTTCCGGAACCGCCTTAATGATCTGCTCCATGTGGAGAACCATGCGGTTGGTCTCCGAGAGAGAGGACCCCGCCGGCGTCCAATAATCGAGCGTGAATCCGCCTTCGTCCATTTCCGGCATGAGGTCGGTATCGGTGAAGTAGAAACACGCCGCCGCGGCGGCGATCAGTACCACGCTGAAACCCGCCAGCCACCACGGCTTGTCCAGGGCCCGGCGCAACCAGCGTTGATGAAAATCAATGATCCGCCGGAAGCGGCTGCCAATGGACGCCTCCTCAACGGCCAGCAATCGCGCTAAAGATTCATCCTCCGCCGCCGGGGCTTCCTCCTCGAATCGATGCTTGTGAATGAAGTAACTGCTGAGGGTCGGTGTCCAGGTCAGCGCCAGCGCCAACGAAGTGAACAGCGCAACTCCCATGGTCAGCGCCAGGGCCCGAAAAAACGTTCCGGTCACGCCGGTGATCGAAATCAGCGGCAGAAACACGACCACCGGAGTGATGGTCGATCCGATGAGCGGAACGGTGATCTCGCCGAGCGCGCTGCGAATCGCCTGCATGCGGCCTTGCCCGGCATCGCGGTGCAGGACGATGTTTTCGACGACCACGATGGCATCGTCGATGACCAAGCCCACCGCGGCGGCCAACCCGCCCAGCGTCATCAGATTGAAGGTTTGTCCCAGAAGCTTTAGAGCAACAAAGGTCACGAGAATGGTGACCGGGATCACCAGACCCGCCACCACCGACGTCCCCCAGTCATGAAGAAATACCACCAGGATGACCGACGCGAGAATCAGGCCCAGGAGAATGGCATCGCGCACGCTCTTGATGGACGCGCCCACGATGATCGACTGGTCGTAAAAAGGCTCGATGGCGATTCCGCGGGGCAGGGTTTTGCGGATGTCGGTGAGCGCGTCATGCACCTCGCCGGCCACGTCCATGGTGTTGCTGTCGGGCTGGCGGTTGACGTTGAGCAACACCGCAGGCTTGCCGTTCGCGGTGATGATGGTGTAGACGGGCTTCACCCCGGGCACCACGGTGGCAATATCTCCCACGCGCACGGGCACACCCGCTGCTGTCGTCTTGACCACGGTCCCCGCAATTTGCCCGGGCGTTCTCACCTGCCCGCTGACCAGCCCCAGCACGAGTTGATGATTGCGCTCGAAAAGGCCGGGCGAGTCGATGACGTTGGTGCGCTTCATCGCATCCAGAATGTCGGTGACGGTGACGCCGGCGGAAAGCAGCTTGGCCGGATTGGGCTGGATATCAAATTCCGGTTCCTGCCCGCCTTGCACCAGCACGCTGGAGACGCCGTCCAGGCGGCTTAATCGCGGTTTCAGTTGGTAAGTCGCCAGTTCCCACAACTGCGTCTGCGGGACCGTATCGGAAGTCATGCTGTAGCCGATAATCGGAAAACTGGCGAAGGTCATGCGATGGGTGGCGATGGTGGCCGTCGGCGGAAGTTCCGGCTGGATGCGCGAGATGGCCGCGTTGACGTACTGGAGCGTTTGGAACATGTCGATGGTCCAGTCGAAGAAGAGGTCGATTTCGGCTTCGCCGCGGCTGGTATTGGAACGCACTTCGGTCAATCCCGGAACGCTGTTCACCGCTTCTTCCAGCGGGCGCGTGATGGTCACCATCATCTGATCGATGGGCATCACCCCGTTATCCACCGCGATCAGCACGCGGGGAAAGTTAGTGGTGGGGAAGACCGACACCGGAATGCGAAAGGCGAGATAGATGCCCAGGGCGGCGATGGTGAGGATCAGGAAAATGAGCGGCTTGGAGTGGCGCGCAAACCAGTAAGACGATTCAGGATGGTTCATTCCGCGTGCGCTCCACAATGCGAACGTGTGTCGTCCGCCCTACTCTTTCGACTCGTTGGCTTCCGGCTTGCCGGGGCTGTTTTCGGCGATCTTGCTGTTGTCGGGGAGGCCGTAAGCGCCCGAAGCCACGATCCGTTCTCCGGCTTGCAGTCCGCTGACGATCTGCACCCGCGTGCCTTCGCGAATGCCTGCCTTGACGTCTCTTTGATGCGCCCGGCCATCACTGCCGGCAACCATAACCGAAGTGGTTCCATCCGGCGCGGTGAGCAGCGCCTCCGACGGAACCGTCAGCGCGCCGGGCAGCGAGCGCACTACCATCGAGAGTTGCACCGCGCTTCCCGGTTTCAACTGTCCCCTGGGGTTTTTGAGTTGCACCCAGACTTCGACGGTGGTGCTGTTGGGGTCGAGCGCCGGGCTTACGACCGAAACTTTCCCGGGAAAGGGAGTGTCCACTCCGGGGAGAGAGACTTCCGCCGGATCGCCCACCTTCAACGCCGCCGCCTCCGCCTGCGGAACGTGCGCGCGCGCGGTTAACTGGGATGCGTCCACAATCGTCATCAGCGGTGTTCCCGCGGTCGCCATTTCTCCCGGATAAAGCGGGCGCTCCGTAACCACGCCGTTGATCGGACTGCGGATTTCGGAGTAACTCAGCTGCGCTTCGGCCGCGTCGTACTTGCCTTGTGCCGACTCCAGCTGGCCCTTGGCCGATTTGTAACTCTGCTGGGTGACTCCGGCGTTCATGGCGTCCAGTTTCTTCCTGGCAATTTCGTACTGGTTGCGCGCGTTGGTCAGATCCACTCCCGCCTGGTCCAGATCTTTGCGCGGCAACGCGCCCTGCTCAAACAGTTGCTGGCGGCTGTCGTAGATCTTCTGCTGTGCATCGAGGAGCTTCTTCGCCGCCTGCTCGTCCAGTTGGGCTTTCTGCACTGCCTGGGGAATGTCGAGAACATTGGCGGTGGCGTAGGCCGCCTGCGCCTGATCGTAGGTGCCCTTGCTGTCCTGCGCGGCCGCGGCCAGGTCGCGGTTCTCCAGCACCGCCAGCAGTTGCCCCGTCCGCACGTGGCTGCCGCGATTGACATAGAACTTTTTCACCGGCGCGCTGATCTTAGGCACCAGCGCGGACTGATTGATGGGAAACAGCACCGCGTCGGCGGTCACGGTTTGCTGCAGCGCCCCTGTCTGCACCGCGACGATCTGAACCGGGACGGGCTGTTCCTGGTCCTTGGCATCTCCGGAGCAACTCCAGTTGAGCGAGAGCGCCAGCGCCCCAGCCAGCAAAACCCCGCAGCCCAGTGGCCGGCGGCTGTGTCGAGGAACCTGGATGTGAAATTGTTTCCGCATTTGCGTGGCTAGAAGCTTCCCGTCAAAGTCTGCAGGTTCACGATGGCTACGCGGAACCGGACTTGGCCGTCGCCAAGGGCGTTCTGCGCGAGCGTAAGCGTGTTTTGCGCATCGACCACTTCCAGAGCGGTGGCCTCGCCTGCCTGATATCGTAGCGTAGTCAAGCGCAAACTTTCCGCCGCGAGACCGGAAGACTGCGCGAGGGACTCGAGTTCCGAGCGCGCCGTCTGGGCTTCGCCATAAAGCGTCTTCAGATCCGCCACCAGCTTGCGCTGCGCGAAACTCAATTCCACCTGCGCCTGCCGGCGTGCCAGGTGCGCCGACTTTACCCGGCTGCGCGCTGCTCCCCAACTCCAAAGCGGAAGATCCAGCGTCGCCATGGCCGAGTAGCCGAGATTGCGAAAGCGATTTTCCATGATGGAGTGGGTGAGCGGGTCGAAGGTCCGGGACGTGCCGTTGACCGCGAACTGGCTGGCGTCGATGCCGTAAAAATAGTCCAGGCTGAGGGAGGGAAGGAATCCGTTCCAGGCGACCGCCACTTCCTGATTCGCCGCCCGCATGGCCGCAAGCGCGGCGCCCAGCTGGGGATTCTCCCGTCCCGCGCTCGACTCGGCTTCCTGGTAGGACGGCAGGGGCGGGATATTGGCCAGATCATCGACCGTGGTGAAGTCCTGGTTAAAATTTGGAAAGATGATGACCGCCAGATCCAGGCGGCTGCGGTCCATGGCCAGCTGCGCATCCTGCAACCCCCGCTGCTGTTGCTGCAATTGCAGTTGCGCCTTGATGGTGTCGGAGTGGGCGACTTCCCCCCCGCGCTCCAGCTTCTGGGTGATATCGAAAAAATGCTGGGCCTCGCCCGCCGCCCGCTGGGCGGTTGAGTATTTCCTCTGCGCCACCACCAACCCGTAATAGGCCTGCGTGACCGCGACCACCAGCCCGCGCGTGGCGATCTGGGCGCGCGCCTTCGCCAGCGCCTCTTGCGCCCGCGCCAGCCGGTACTCCGCGGTGTTCAGCAGCGAGAAAACCTGATGCGCATTGCCCTGGCTCACGTACTCGTGCACGGCGTTGTTGGCAATGAACCGCGGCTGGGCCGCGCCGTTCCCCTGGGTGTAGAGATATTCCGCGTTGTAGGCCACATTGGGAAGAAGCGCAGCGCGGCTCTGCAGGGTGCTTTGCCTGGCGATGGCATAGTCGGTCTGCGCGGCGCGAAACTGCGGCTCGTTCGCCTGGGCTCGCGTCAGCGCATCCTGCAGCGTGATGGTCAACGGCGCGGCGGTGTTCGGGGTGGCCGAAATCTGGCCCGCCTGCTGCGCGAACATCCACGGGCTAAACAGCCCGAATAGCAAAGCAACAGAGATCCGGCGCATGCGTCCTCCTCGCAAATCCGCAAGGAATTCCATTGTGGCACAACTAGTCCCGGAAAGGGCTGATCGGCTGGTTACGCCCGGGGTTGCGACCCTCGGTTTGCAACCAAAGTCAGCTCATTCTGAAGGGCTTCTCCCGCAGTAACCCGAGGCGAAGCTTTGGCGAAAGGAATGCATTGCAGAGAATGAACGCCTGCAGCCACGCGGGCGGATTTTTAAGAGGCGCAACATGATTGATCTGGAGCAAGTCAAAATCACCCGCCGCGATCAGCAAGTGCTCAAGCTGCTGGTCCAGGGTTGCAGCAACAAGGAAATTGCCGCCGAGCTGAGCATCAGCCCGCGCACCGTGAAACAGCACCTGCGCACGCTTTTCCTGCGCGCCGGCATTAAGCAAGGCCGTAAGCGCGTCATTCTCGCCACCGCACTTTTTGAAAAGGAGCAAATGAATTATGTCGCCGCGGGAACAGCTGAACTGCAAGGAAATTAAAGTCGCCACCATGGTGTGGGAAGGGCACACCAATCCGGAAATCGCGGCCGTGCTGGGAACCAGCGAACAGGTGATCAAGAACCACTTGCGGAACGTCTTTGACAAGCTGGGGGTATGGAGCCGCCTGGAACTGGCCCTCTACATCGCCTCCCATGGCGGAACGCGCTGGGCGGACGGGTTGGCCGCCACGCCGGCCCCGGCCCTGGCCGCCGCGGCAGCCGCGGGCGTTTCCCGCGCCGGTTAGCCGGGCACGGTGCGCATCAGGGTGTCGACGTGGCGCACCAGGAATTCGCGATCTTGCGCCGAGATCCCCACAAAGCGCACCCCGACTCCGAAGCCGGGAGAGGAACTGACCACTTCGCCACGCAGGCGCAGCTTAGTCTCCCCGAGCCAAAGGGCAATCTCGAATTTCGAATCCGTGGGCAAGGGAATCGGCATTTCGATGAAACAGCCGCCGGCGCTCAGGTCCGAGGCCTTGCCGTACATGTTGGGAGTGCCTTCCAGGTGCAATTCCAGCGGCACTTCGCATTTGATCCGCACCCAGCGCCGGCGCTCGCCCAGAGGTTCGCGCTGAAAGTTGTCGAAAATGCTCACTGGAAGCGGGAAATCCCATAGCGGCCGTTCGGGCGTGAGATTCAACAGGCCGATCTGGCCCTCCGCTGGAGTGCCCGGTTTTCCCGTCCATTTCACTCGGAAGTGCACTTTATTGCGTCCATAGGTCAGGCCGATGATCTCGTCCACTCGAATCGCAGCTTTGACTCCGGCCAGTTTGGCCCCGCTGCGGCTGATATCGAGGGTGGTCACGTTCTCAGAGAAGATGCGTCCCTTGTGGTCGGTGCCAAAAATGCGCACCGGGACCTGCATCGGCTTGCGTGGTTCCGCCCGCTTGCCCATGCCGCAACCCTCCCCTTAGCTGCGTATCGTACTGGAGAATCAGGCGCTTAGGTAGATTCCTGCCGCGGCAATCGCAGCCGGAAGCCCTAACGAATGGACGTGCTCTGGAAGTCTCCCGAATTGGGAAATCGGCATGCGCGCCGTGGCAGACGGTGACGCAACATCGTCTTTAAGGCTTTCCGGAACAGCCGCTTATTCCTTCTACTTAGGAATCAGAATTGCTCCACTCATGAGCGGAACGGGAATTCGCGTTTCCCGTTTTGGATGGGGTGGGTCGAGTTGAGCGACCGTGAATTCTCCTGGGGCGGACCGGAATGAGCTACAAAGAGACTTTTTGGATGGCGTGCGATTCCACTGAGCAGTTGCGGGCGGAATACGGGCCGTTTCACACCCGCGCGGAGGCTGAGCGCGAAGCCCACAAGCTGGGCTTCAGCTATCTCCTCCGCTATGAGCATGTGATCGGCGATAACGACGATATCAAGGAAGTGCGGTGCATTTTCATCGAGTTGCAGCCCGGGCTGGCGCAGCAACCGTTGCGCAGGCTGCACACGCGTTGCGCCACCTGCGGCGAGTCTGCCGTTCACGACCAGGCATGGCAGGCTGAAGTCTGGGCCGACATCCACGAATTCGAGCATAGCCGTCACCGCGTTCGCCTGTTTCAGCAAACCCGCGCCGACGGGCTCACCGAAATTGCCGGCTGGCGCGATGCGTGTGCGTGAAGAAAACCGGCTTCAGGGTTAGGCTTCAGGCGCCAGGCTTCAGGGCACCCGCCGTTAACAGCACATTTTTTCGCACTCCGTGTTTAGAAGGTTGCTATGGCCAGCATCGCCTCTAGCCTCCTTCGTCAAGAACCTCGCCCGCCTCGCCTGAACCTACCGCGAAGCCGTGCAGGCCTAAAGCCTGAAGCCGCCTTTGCCTCTCCCCGCCGCCTTCCAGTCACTTCCTGCACCATTTGCCTGCTGCTAGCATCTTTCCAGCATGCCACTTCGTGAAATCACCTCAAAGCTTCGCCGGGCCACGCGCCAGCTGGCGCATAAGAAGGATGGAGTTCGCGAGGTTCGCCCTTCCGGCGAACTGGTCATCATCACCGGCATGAGCGGCTCGGGGAAAGCGTCGGTGCTGAAGGCCTTCGAGGACCTGGGCTACTATTGCGTGGACAACCTGCCGGTGGGACTGATTCCGCGTTTCGCCGAACTCGTGGGACGCTCCGCCGAGATCGAGCGAACTGCGCTGGTGGTCGATGTTCGCGAGGGCAGGCAGCTGCAGGAATTGCCCGCCATCCTGAAAGCGGTGAAGCGGGCGATCGCCGCCAAGCTGATCTTCCTCGAAGCTTCGGATGCGGTGCTGTTGCGCCGCTACAGCGAAACCCGCCGCCCCCATCCCCTGGGAACCAACGCTCCGGTGAAGGCATCGCTCGCGTCCGAGCGCCGCCGCTTGCGGCCCATCCGCGCCATCGCCGACCTGGCGATCGACACCTCGAAGTTCAATGTCCATGAACTGCGCGCCCACATCAATGAACTTTTTCAGAAAAAAGAAAAGGGCAGAAACATCCTGGTGTCGTGCGTCAGCTTCGGGTTCAAGCACGGCGTGCCCGACGATGCCGACCTGGTGTTTGACGTCCGGTTTTTGCCCAACCCGCATTTCGTTCCCGAATTCCGGCCGCTGACCGGCCGGCATCCCAAGGTGGCGAAATACATCCGCTCGTTTCCGCAGACAGCCGAGTTTATTCAGCGCATCTCCGATTTGCTGGTTTACCTGCTGCCCCACTACATTCACGAGGGCAAGAGTTATCTCACGATCGGGTTCGGATGCACCGGCGGACAGCATCGCTCAGTGATGATCGCCGACGACGTGGCCAAGCAATTGAAGAAAGCCGGGTACCGGGTGAAGGTCTCCCACCGGGACAGCCCGAAATAGGGCCGAGTGATGTGGGACAGACGCCCTTTGGCCGTCTTGCCGAGCGCAGCCCCGCCTGTTGCCAAGCTGTGCTCGGCTGGGCGGGCGGGGAGACCCGCCCCTACACTTTTCTCAAGTAGAATAGGGGCTTGCGCCCCATGCTCACCCCGCAGGCCGGCTGCCGCAACCATCAAGATCTGGCGCGCAGGAGCTTCGCATGCGCCAGCTGACGCGGCTTCTCCGCTACCTGGCGCCGTACGCATGGCAGTTCATTCCCTCCGTCCTTCTGCTGGCGGCGGTCGGATTTCTCGACGCCTTTCGCGTGCTGCTGGTGGGCCCCGTTCTCGACCGGGTGCTCAATCCCACCTCCGGTTCTGACCAGATCTTTCTATTCACGATTCCCTACACGCACCACACCATTTACCTGCAGCGGTTCGTGCCGTCGCACCTGCACAATGTCTGGACGATCGTGGCGTTCGCATTTGTGGCGTCGACGCTGCTGAAAGGGATTTTCGATTATTCCGGCACGTACCTGGTGAACTTCGCCGGTTATGGGCTGATCACCGACCTGCGCAACTCGCTCTATAAGTCGATTCTGTGCCGCTCAAGCGCTTTCTTCCAAAGGCACTCCACCGGAACTTTGATTTCGACGATCGTCAACGACATCGAACGCGTGCAGTTCGCGATGTCGAATGTCCTCTCCGAGTTCCTGCAGCAGTTCTTCACTTTCCTGTTCACGGTGGGGGTGGTCATTCTGAAGGGCAAGCAACTGGCGTGGTTGCTGCTGCTGTTTGTCCCGTTCATCATTTTTTCGGCATCGAAGATCGGGCGGCGGGTGCGCCACACCACCCGGCGCGGCCAGGACAAGCTCGCCGAAATCCAGAACATCCTGCACGAGACCATCACCGGCAACCGCATCGTCAAAGCTTTCAGCATGGAAGACTGGGAGTTTGCCCGCTTCCGCAAGGCGGCGCAGCGGCTTTTCCGCGCGAACCTGCGCTCGGTGGCGGCGGCCTCAGTCAGTTCGCCGCTGATGGATATTTTCGGCGCGATCGCGATTGCGCTGCTGCTGGGCCTGGGGCGGGAACAAATTATCCATGGGCGAATGACCAGCGGCGATTTCATCGTCTTCATCATTGCCGTCTTCAAGTTGTACGATCCGGTCCGCAAGTTCGCTCTCTTCCACAACAGCTTCCAGCAGGCGATTGGCGCGTCGTCGGAAATCTTCCGGTTCATGGATACCAAAGACGAAGTTCGCGAGAAGCCGGGGGCGGCGGTGCTTCCGCCATTCTCGAAAAAGATCGCGTTTGAGAACGTCAGCTTCTGCTATGAATCGGACGGCGTGCGCCACGAGGTTCTGCACGGCATCGACCTGGAGGCGAAGGCGGGGGAGATCCTGGCGCTGGTGGGATCGAGCGGCGCGGGCAAGAGCACGCTGGTCTCCCTGGTGCCGCGCTTTTTCGACGTCAGTTGCGGGCGAATCACCATCGACGGGCACGACATTCGCGACCTCACGCTGTCCTCGTTGCGCTCCCAGATCGGCGTCGTCACCCAGGAAACGGTCCTCTTCAATGACACGCTGCGCAATAACATTGCCTATGGCCAGCCCACGGTTTCGCAGAAGGAAGTAGAAGCCGCAGCCCGGGCTGCCCTGGCTCACGACTTCATCATGGAACTGCCGGCAGGATACGACACAGTGATTGGCGAAAGAGGCGTGCGTCTTTCCGGAGGCGAGCGCCAGCGCATTGCCATTGCCCGCGCGTTGCTCAAGAATGCCCCCATCCTGATTCTGGATGAAGCCACCTCCGCGCTCGACAGCGAGTCGGAGGCTCTCGTGCAATCGGCGCTGCAGAACCTGATGACCGGCCGCACAACCATTGTGATCGCGCACCGGCTTTCCACGGTGAGGCGCGCCGATCGCATCGTGGTGGTCGAGAATGGAACTATCGGCGACAGTGGCACGCACGAGGAATTGATGCAGAAGCTGGGCACCTACCGGCGGCTATACGAGCTGCAATTTATCGATGTGGAACTGCCGCGCGGAAATCACGTGCAGGCCGGAAAACTCTGATGTCCATCCGATCCATGACCGGCTTCGCCCAGGTAAAAGGCCAGGTGAATAATCTGGCGTTCAACCTGTCCATCAAGTCGGTCAATCACCGCTTTCTCGACCTGCACTTCCGGCTGCCGGCGAATACCGACGCGCTGGAAATGACCCTGCGGCGAGTGCTCAAAGAGAAACTTGCGCGCGGCCACGTGGACGTGAATCTGTCGTTCGATCAGGCGGGCGCGGCGCCGCTAGCGCTCAACCGCCAACTGGTCAGCGCATATGTTGCCGCCTTTCGGGCGGCCGCCATCGAAGCGGGCATCGCCGCCGAGCCGGACCTGAATGCGGTGCTGCGTCTGCCGGGGGCATTGGAGGTGAACAGCGCGCCCGCCGATTCGGAACTGACGCCGGCGGTTCTTCCCAAATTGGAACAGGTGCTCGAGCAGCTGAACCGCATGCGCGAGGCCGAAGGCGAGGGCATCGACAAAGAGCTCCGCGAGCGCATGGCGCACATTGCCACCGCCTGTGGCGAGGTGCGGAAATACCGCGAAGTGGTGCTGAAAAGCTACAGCGAGCGCTTGCAGCAGCGTCTACAGGAATGGCTGGGCACGTCCGTCGAGCCGGAGCGCATCGTGCAGGAATCGGCGCTGCAGGCCGACCGCAGCGACATCCAGGAAGAGCTGGTTCGTTTGGAGAATCACGTGCAGCACTTTCTTGCGCTGCTCGGCCAGAGCGGCGAAATTGGGAAAAAGCTGGACTTTCTGCTGCAGGAGATGAATCGCGAGGCCAACACGCTGTTGTCCAAGACGTCGGGGCTGGCGGGGGAGGCGATGCGGATTACCGAAGCGGGACTGGCCATGAAATCCGATATCGAGAAAGCCCGCGAACAGGTGCAAAATATCGAGTAATGACCACCGTCTTCATCATTTCGGCGCCCTCGGGATCGGGGAAATCGACGCTGGTGAATTATGTCCGCGAGACCATTCCCCACCTGAACTTTTCGATTTCCTACACCACCCGCAAACCTCGCGGTCACGAGGAGAATGGCAAAGAGTACTTTTTCATCTCGCGTGAACAATTCGAAGAGATGATTGGCAACGACCAGTTTCTCGAATACGCGCGGGTTTTTGAAAGCGATTATTACGGCACCGCCTGCCGCTTTCTCGACCAGGCTCGCGCGCAAGGGTGCGACCTGCTGCTGGATATCGACGTGCAGGGCGCGGCGCAGATCAAGCGCAAATTGCCCGAGGCGGTCAGCATTTTCATTCTTCCGCCCAATCGCAGCGAACTGGAGAAGCGGCTGCGGGAGCGGGGACAGGACCGCGAGGAAGTCATCCAGCGGAGGCTGGATGCGGCCACCCGCGAGATTGAGAATTACGATAAATACGACTATATTTTGGTGAACGACCAGCTCGACGATTCGGTCGAGGCTCTGCAGGCAATCCTTTTGGCGGAGCGGCAGAAGCGCGCTGGGAAGCCAGATTCGAAGTTGACCGGGAAGGCGGAACCGTTTCGGCTCCGCAACGTGCGCGAACGGCTGGAGCCAATCTTGCAATCCTTTCGGGAAGTGGCCGCCGGCAGAGGGAAGTAAGCAGGGGAGAATGCCATGAAGTTGATTGACGGATTCGACAGCAATTATCGGTACATCCTGGTCGCAGCCCGGCGCGCCCGGCAACTCCAGGGTGGCGCGCCCCCAGTGATCGAGACACAATCGCGAAAGCCCTGCAGGATTGCGCAAGACGAAATCAAAGCCGGGAAAGTGAAGTGGGTGATTCCCGAAACGCCGGCCTCGCCGGTGGAAGTTGCCAGCGAGATGCTCGACAAGGCGATTGAAAGCTAGCCGTGAGCAGCGAGCCGGCGAGCCATGGGGTTGATGCTCGTCGCTTCGCCGGCTCGAGGGCATGCTTGCTCGCCGCTCATGGCTCGCTGCTCTCCGCTCCTATGAAGATTGCCCTTGGAGTCTGCGGCGGCATCGCCGCTTATAAAGCCGCGGAGATGGTTCGTCTGCTCCAGGACCGCGGCATCCGCGTACAGGTCGTCATGACCGCCTCCGCCCAGGAATTTGTTCGTCCTCTCACCTTTGCCGCTCTTTCCGGCGAAAAAGTAATCACCGGCATGTTCAGCGAGAGCGCGAACGCTGAGCCGAACATCGATTCCGCCGTCGAACACATCGCGGTGGCGCAGTCGATTGACGCCTTGCTGGTTGTGCCGGCGACAGCCGATGTGCTCGGTAAATTCGCGCAGGGAACGGCCAATGATTTCTTGACGACTTTGTATCTGGCCACCACCGCGCCGGTTGTGGTGGCTCCCGCCATGAACGTCAACATGTGGGAGCATCCGGCGACGCAGCAGAATGTGCAAATCCTTCGCGAGCGCGGGGTGAAGATCGTGGAACCTGGCAGCGGCTATCTGGCCTGCGGAATGACCGGGCCGGGCCGACTGGCGGAGAATGAAGCCATCGTCGCGGCCACGCTCGAGGCCCTCGGCGCCGCGCAGGATCTGGCGGGTGAAACTGTCTTGATCACGGCGGGGCCGACGCGGGAAAAAATTGACCCGGTGCGGTATCTCAGCAACCGTTCCAGCGGCCGCATGGGGTATGCGCTGGCCGAAGCGGCGATACGGCGCGGGGCACGGGTTCTGCTGGTGAGCGGCCCGACCTCGATTCAGCCGCCCGCAGCCGCTGAAGTCACCCGGGTGGAATCGGCCAGAGAGATGCGCGATGCAGTGCTGCGGCTTCTGCCCCAGTCTTCGATCGTGATCAAGGCGGCCGCGGTTTCCGATTACACGGTCGCGAATCCGCCGCAACACAAGATCAAGCGCAAAGGCGTCCTCTCGTTAGATCTGGAGCCAACCGCGGACATTGTTGCCGAGATCTCCTCGTGCAAGACATCGCAGACGGTGATCGGCTTCGCCGCCGAGACTCACGACGTGATCGCCAATGCCCGCAAGAAGCTGTCGTCCAAGT
Organism: Terriglobales bacterium; assembly: GCA_036376415.1. Classification (GTDB taxonomy): domain Bacteria; phylum Acidobacteriota; class Terriglobia; order Terriglobales; family Acidobacteriaceae; genus Gp1-AA145. The sequence continues at coordinate 24,313 of DASVAJ010000027.1, read as the reverse complement.
CTCTTGATGCCATTGTCGTAAACGACGTATCGAAAGAAGGGGTCGGCTTCGACTCCGACCGCAATGCGGTTAGCATTCTTACCGCAACGGAAACCATCGATGTGCCCGAAACCAGCAAGCGGGAAGTGGCGCAGCGCGTGCTCGATTGCGCGGTGAAACTCAAGCGCAGGGAGAAAGCGCACGTGCAGAAGATCAGCTAACCATCCTGCTTTTTCAATGTCGATGGCGCGGGTACAGAGCTGGATATCACCAGGCTGGGTGTCAACGTATAAAATCGAATGCGATGCCCACGGATGCCGAATTCCGCCGCGCACTGCAGGAACGGGTGCGCTATTACAACGAACTTGGGATCTATGATTTCTACCGCCGCCCGGTGCAGGAGACGGCGCTCGCGGCCCGCGGCGCCGATGAGCAACCCGGGGCTTCGGCGGGCGCGATCGTCGATGCGGGCGAGGCCGCCCGCGCCACACCGGCTATAGCCGATCCTGTCGCGGCGCTGCGCCTCATTCGCGAAGACATTGGCGACTGCACCCGCTGCCCGCTTCACAAGCAGGGACGCAAGCAGATCGTGTTTGGCGTGGGTAATTCGCGCGCCGATCTGATGTTCATTGGAGAAGCGCCGGGCGCCGACGAAGACCTTCAAGGCGAGCCCTTCGTAGGCCGCGCCGGGCAACTGCTCAACAACATGATCAAGGCCATGGGGCTGCAGCGCGAAGATGTTTACATCGCGAACATCATCAAGTGCCGTCCGCCGGGGAACCGCACGCCCGAGCGCGATGAGTGCGAGACCTGCTCACCTTTTCTGTTCCGTCAAATCGACGTGGTAAAGCCGAAGGCCATCGTCGCGCTTGGCGCGGTGGCAGCGAAAACGCTGTTGGCCATCAATGCGCCGATGGCCGAACTGCGCGGACGCTGGTACGACTTCCGCGGCACCCGGCTGGCGGTAACCTATCACCCGGCATTCCTGCTACGCGATCCTCGCCAGAAGAAGGAAACCTGGAAGGATCTTCAGATGGTGATGAAAGAACTGGGGCTGGTTGCGCCGACGCGCACGCCGGACTAAGCGCTTAAGTCGCTCGACCGTGCGCCTTCCCTAAGTTCACGTTCCTACGACACCAGGGGGCCGAAAGCAGGAAGGGGCCTGATCTCACCACGACGTGATGGCAATCACAGACAGAATGCACAGGATCGCATCATAATCCGGCATTTCGTAGGGGTCGAAAAATGCCGCCAAAAATCTCTTCCCAACTTAGAAAACAGCTGAGCGCCATCGCCACTCCCATTCACAAGGCAAAAGGAGAGTTGTTGTTTCGCAGCGGAGAGACGGGTAAAGGCGCGTTCCTCATCCGCGCCGGACAAGTGAGACTCACGCTGGCTGCCGGGCCGCGCTGTTATCCTTCGCGCCTGCTGGGGGTGGGAGCCGTGGTGGGGCTTCCGGCAACCTTCTCCGGCGAGCCGTACAGTCTTACCGCTGAAGCGGCAAAGGATTGCCGCCTCGACTTCATCCCGCGCAGCAAACTGTTAAAGCTGCTGCAGAACAATCCGCTTGTGGGGTTCCAGGTGGTGCGCATTCTCAGCGAAGAAATCTTCCAGATGCGAAGAACAGCCAAGCTGAATGAGGCACAGCACCAGGCGGTGAACTGATTCTGGTCGCGCGAAAAAGTCTAAACCGTTGATACCAGTAGCGCAGGGGCGGTCTGCCGACGTTCACTAAGCCGGAGCCGGAAAGGCGATACCCCAGAAGGTCTTGACTTTGTCATTATCTTCGAGGAACTCGATCCCGTAGGTTCGAAGACCATCCATTGCATTCACCTGTGCGACCACTCGCGCCGAGGCTTGACTCCCTCGAGTGTTGTTCACGAGCACGGTGGAGCCCACCAGGAGTTCGCGTTCCAGGAGGATCGCGGCGCCATAACGGTTGAGGTTGGTTGCTTTGGCGCCCAGGGTAAAGGCCATTTCAGAGCCATCTTGCCCGGACAGGCGAATCGGGGCCTGAAGCGCGATCCGGCTGCTCCGGCGTTTGGCAACGGGATTTCGATCGGAGTTGATCGAGATCTCGTGAGCCGCACTTGATTGGGTGCCAGGGTTGATTGCACCAAACTACTGGGACTGGGGGCTGGGCGCAATGTACCTCGGTTACCGAAAGCAGTGACTTCCGGAAGACAAGCGGCAACCTGCTGATTCCTCACGAGTTCCGAGCCCTGCGTCAGATGCGCGGGCATGGTTACGATCGTGTCCCCCCGGATTCGAAACACGAGCAGGAACAGCCTTCGTCAACTGCCCGGTCAAGGAAGTCTTCTCACATTGTTTTGCGCGCCGAGTGCAAGAGCCCAGCGATGATTGGGTGGTTTCAGGCAGCGGCCTCGTGGAAGCCCTGGGGAGAATTCTGGTCTTCGAGTGCAGCGATCCGCTCCCGCAAGTGCCGCTTCAGGCGGAGCGTGTGGACATCATTCTGGGCCACCCTCTGAAAGTCGTCCAGCAGGTGCAACTCAGCCCGTAAGGCTTCGATCAACAGTTCGTGCTCAAATTGCATAGTCGTCGCCTTTGTTCCGGCGGTAAGATGCCAACCTCAAGAGGAATTGTTCGACACCGTGGTACATCCCCTATTTTGGCGTAAGCGTGCGTCGGGTCGGCGGAGCGATCTGCCGGCATTGGCACTCATCCTATCGAAAGTTGTATGCACCAGGCCCGCAACTCAGGAACTGGCGCTCCAAAGGATGTTGCGGAATATATAATGTCGCTGGGTCGCTTAGGAGCTCAATTATGACCTTGGCTGAAGAGCTTCGAAGGAAGTACGCCTTAACCAGCTTTAAGCCGAAGGGCCCCTCCATGGTTCTCCTGGCTATCAATGAAACCCTCGAAGTTGCTGCCGAGATCGCTGATCAGGAGCACTCGCCCTTAGCAGCCAGCCGTATTCGCAGCTTGAAGTGGGTGGACACGGCCATTGCTCCGGGCCCAGTTCGATCTGCGATGCCTCACGCAAAAAGAGCGTAGCCGAACAGCGGCGTCGCCGGTAATTCGCGAAAAACTCTCAACGAAGCTCGGCAACAGCCAGCACTGCAGCCGTCAGCGATGACGCCTGCCGGTTACGGCTGCGCTGTTACGAGGGCACCGGAAAGCAGACACAGGATTGATGCTCCTCCGGCGACATAGCTGAGCAGCACCGACACCGACGCAAGCAGCCGCTGGCGGAAATCTGCAGAAACTCGCCCCTTGTTTGCCGCGTTACGCGACACAGCAAACCTGAAAAGCAAATGTGGGGTATGCGAATTTCGCGAGATCTGCGGTGGGTCGCGCGCGCTTATGCACTCACCGGCAATGCTTTCGCCGAAGAGCCTTGCTGCATCTGTGAGCCGAAAACCCTTACGACGGTTCCAGTCAGCATTCCTGGGAAGCACGAACCGGAAACCATGGGAAGCGTGTGACAAAAGTCATCGCTTCCCATTTGCCTTACGCCTTTACTAACCGCAACGGAACGCAGCGTCCCGATCGAAGTTGCATCGCTAGTGTTCTCGTGCGGCCTGTCACAGCAAGTTGTGACGTCAGTCACAGCGTTGGCTTATGAGAGTGAGCGAGTGTGCGTAAGTATCGTCGATGGTGAACACACGTTGCTCGACGAGATGTAGTTCATGGATGAGCAACCTAAATATCGTGTCAGTATTCCCGATGCCGCCTTCTATCAACAGCTGATCCCGTGTCAAGCCGCTTGCCCTGTTCACACCGACGCTGGCCGTTACGTCCAGCTGATAGCGCAGGGTGACTATGACCAAGCCTATCGGACTGCCTGTTCTCCGAACCCCTTTGCTTCTGTTTGTGGACGGGTTTGCGCGGCGCCCTGCGAGGACCGTTGCCGCCGCGGCCTGGTCGATAAACCGGTTTCAATCCGCGCGCTGAAAGGGTTTGTCTGCGATCTCTACGGACCCGCGTCTGAGAATCCAATTTCTCGCGACGCACTTGCGGCGGGTGCTACCGATTTGGGTAACAAAGTCTCTTGGCATTTGCCGATTCTTACTGAAGCGCGGAGCCAGGTAGGCCAAGGGAAACGGGTTGCCATCATCGGAGCCGGAGCGGCCGGCTTGTCGTGTGCCCATGATCTGGCAGTGATGGGCTATCGGGCAACGATATTCGAGGCATCGGCGACGATGGGCGGAATGATGATCGCGGGCATTCCCGGGTTTCGGCTGGATCGCGATCTGCTGCGCAAAGAGATTCAAACGATTCTTGATCTTGGGGTCGAGGTGAAGCTGAACACGCCCCTCACTGGCGAGTTTGGAATCAAGGAACTGCGCGAGCAGGGTTTCGAGTCTGTCTTCATCGCAGTCGGGACGCAACAAGGCCGGGATGTTCAGGTCGAGGGCTCAGATTTGGACGGGATCGTCAAGGCGGTCGATTTCCTGCTGAATGTGAACCGCGGCTACAAGGTCACGATGGGTCGCCGTGTGGTCGTCGTTGGTGGCGGGTTCGTCGCATTTGATGCTGCCCGCGCCGCCCTGCGAACACGTGGCGACTCTCCGGTAGCAGACACCGAGAGCACTTTGCACACAGCGCTCGACGCAGCGCGCGCGGCCCGTCGGGCAGGGGTCGAAGAAGTTCGTATCGTCAGCCTTGAATCGTTCGCGGAAATGCCCGTCCTGCGCTCGCAACAAGGGCACGAGGAGTTTGAAGAGGCGAGGCATGAGGGCATCATTTTCCAGCCGCAGCGCGGGATGCAGCGTTTTCTCGGAGAGCACGGGCGTGTAAAGGCCATAGAACTTATCGGCGTGTCGCGCACTTACGACGAGAACGGGCGTTTTAACCCGGTCTACGATCCGCAAATTCAGGAAAAGGTCGAAGCCGACCTTGCCATTCTGGCCATCGGGCAGCGAGCCGACCTGTCTTTCTTGAAACCCGAAAACGGGGTCGCAGTCACTCCCCAAGGAACGATCAAGGTTCAGGCGGACACCCTGGCAACATCTTCCCCCGGAATTTTTGCGGGTGGTGACGCCGCATTCGGGCCACGCAACTTGATCGAGGCTATTGCCAACGGCAAGCGAGCAGCGCAATCGATCGACGACTATCTTCGCGGGAAGCACGCGGCCGCGACCACGCGCATCTGGTTTCGGAAGTTGCCTACCCGCGATTACCGCATGCCGGAGGATTACGAAAAACTTCCGCGGCAGGCTCCTCCCAGCGTGTCGCTTGATCGCCGCACCGGCGTGAATCAAGTCGAACTGACCTATCCCGAAGCGGAGGCGCGGGTTCAGGCGCAGCGCTGTCTCGAGTGCCACGTGCAGACGATTTACGACGCCGGGAAATGCATTCTGTGCAATCGCTGCGTCGACATCTGCCCGAATCAGTGCCTCAAGCTGGTTCCCATCGACGAACTCGGTATGGAAGACGGCGCCCTGTCCGCGGTTCGCAACCACTACGGGTTCAATGGCGACCAGCGCAAGGCCGCCTCCGCCATGATCAAGGACGAGAGCGATTGCATCCGCTGCGGCCTGTGCGCGATTCGTTGTCCTACCGATGCGATGACCATGGAGGTCTTTTTCTATGAAGAACACGAAGCAGTCAGAGCCGGAAATTGAACTAAAGGCTTCGGCGGCTGCTGGGAGGACAACGAGTCGGCGTAAGTTTCTTGGCCGGCTTGGTGTGGGCGCACTTGTCGCCGGACTGGCCGGTCAACTCTTCGCGTTTGTGCGCGCCCTCGTGCCGAACGTTCTGTACGAAGCTCCCAAGACTTTCAAGATTGGCACGCCTGAAAACTTCACGCAAGGGATCACGTATTTGCAGGACCATCGGTTGTTCATTGGCCGTGATCAGCGTGGACTGTACGCCATTTCCGCTATCTGCACCCACCTGGGATGCACTGTGAAACCAGTGAACCTGAATCAACCGCGCACTGTCCAGGTCGCGGGCAAGGCGCTGGAAATCGCGCAAGAGTTTCACTGCCCCTGCCATGGTTCCAAGTATTACAGCGACGGCACAAACTATGCCGGCCCGGCGCCGAAACCGCTCGATTGGTACCGGTTGGAGGTTTCTCCGGACGACGGCCAGCTTCTGGTGAACACGTCGGAAGCGGTAAAACACGACTTTCGCTTGAACGCTTAGTTGCAACAAGAGAGAACACTGATGAAGCTCAAAGACCACTGGGAAACACTGACCTGGACGTGGAACCCGAAAAGCCTGCGGGAATCCAGCGATTCAGTGGTGCGCAACTTGTTGCTGCACTGGTTTCCGGCGAAAGTCTCGCGCCAAAGCCTCAGCTTCCGCTACTCGTTCTGGCTGGGAACCATCACCGCCGTCCTCTTCTTCATTCTTTGTATCACCGGCTTTGCCTTGATGTTCCTTTATGTGCCCTCCGTGGAGCGGGCCTATCCATCGCTGAAGGATATTGAATTCGTTGCGTCGTTCGGCCGCTTCACGCGCTCGCTGCACCGCATCTGCGCGCACCTGATGGTGGTCGCCGTCTTCTTGCACATGATGCGTGCTTTCCTGACCGCCGCCTACAAGAACGGCTTAGGTGCGAAGCAGAACCGCCCGGTGAACTGGATCATCGGCGTAGTCCTTCTGCTTCTGACGCTGCTGCTTTCCTTCACCGGCTATCTGCTTCCGTGGGACCAGTTGGCTTACTGGGCGATTACCGTGGGCACGAATATCGCCCGCGCGGTGCCGTGGATCGGCGAGCAAATTCGCTTCGTTCTTTTGGGAGGAAATGAAATTGACCAGAACACATTGCTTCGCTTTTACGTATTGCATTGCTTTGTTCTGCCTGGCGCAGTGCTGCTCCTGTTCTCCTGGCACATGTGGCGGGTGCGGAAAGATGGTGGGCTCGCCTGCGTAGACCGCTTAGCACGCGACGAGAAGCAGCAGACCGCAGTTCCGGCGAAAACCAAGACTTATTCGCTGCTTGGGATTACCTCTGGCCACAACGTGCATGTGCAGACTTCCTACATTGATGAGGACGAGCATCTGGTTGAGTCTTCGCCAAACCTCACGCGCAGATTGCTTCTGGTCACGCTGGCGACCCTGTTTCTAAGTTCACTCCTGGCATACGTGGTCCGCGCGCCACTGGAAGCCGCTGCCAATCCGCTGGTCACGCCGAATCCGGCCAAAGCACCTTGGTATTTCTTGTGGCTACAGGAACTCGTTGCCGACACAACCATTCACCTTGGCAGCTACACGATCAGTGGCGCATTCGTGGGCGGAGTTGTAGTTCCAGGATTGCTGGTTGTTTTACTGGCCGCCTGGCCGTATTTCGATCGAAGCAGCGTAAATGCGACGGGGGTCTGGTTCGCCAGAGCGCGCCAAAAGCAGAACTTGATCTTCCTGGCGGTCGTGCTTGCGATTGTTCTGCTGACGATCGTCGGGACGTTCATGCGCGGCCCATCGTGGCACCTGTATTGGCCGTGGCAAACATGGCCGGAAACGCCGACACGGTTCTGAGGGGAGCGAGGAGTCAGATGAGGAAAACGAATCGCGACATCATCGGCATCTTCGCTTGTGGCATCGGAATTCTACTGATCACGGTGCTGGTATACGCCGATTATTTCCAGCCCGAGTGGAAAAGCTATCAGCAGGAGTTCCGCGAAATGGTAGCCAAGCGTTTCGGAGAGGCCCGCGCAGAGCAGGTTCCCCGCGGTTTGCAACAGATATGGGCGCGTGATTTGGACCGTGTGGACCGCTGCACTACTTGTCACCAGGCGGTGGAATGGAAAGGATTTGAGAATGCCCCCGAGCCCCACCGCACTCACCCAGCAGACATTCTGAAGAAGCACCCGGTTGAGACGTACGGTTGTACGAGTTGTCATTGGGGCCAAGGCTACGCAGCCGACCTGGAATCGGCGCATGCAGTCGATGTCCAGGATTGGCAGCAGCCGCTGCTTGGCAAAGATATCGGCAAGACCTACTCGGTCAGCGATTGGCGCGCTCTCATGCAGATTAACTGTAACGGCTGCCATCGTTACGACCATGAGACCGCCGGCGCAGATTACATAAACGAAGCCAAGGCGCAGGTCCAGCAGAAAGGATGCCGCGCGTGTCACACGATCAACGGTCGCGGCGGCGTGATTGGTCCCGACCTCACCTACGAGGGCGACAAGTCCACTGAGCAACACGACTACTCACGCTTGTCGGGAGTCGAGTCCGAATTCGCGTGGCACGTGGCGCACCTCAAAGAACCCAAGGCAATGTCGCCGAGTTCGGTAATGCCGAATTTCGGCTTCAACACCCGGCAGGCTCAGGCGCTCAGCCTGCTGGTGATGAGTTGGAAGAAAACCGTGGTTCCTGCCCAGTTCGTTGTAGGCCCGAAGGTTGGCGATTTCCCCAGCGCCGAGGAGCAGGCGAAGGAGCAGCAGATGCTCAACGGAGAAGGCGCTTTCTTCGTGAAGCATACCTGCTTCATCTGTCATGACGTGAGCACGCTGGGCATCGAGTCCGCCACGAAGATCGGCCCGGATTTGGCGAAAGCCGTAAGCGATGTTCCGTCACGTTTCGGGCGGCCGCTGGAGGATTTCCTGATGAACCCGACCGGCACCATGGCCGTCGTGCTGTCCACGCAAATCCATCTGACCACGGATGAGCGGCGGGAAGCGATTGCGAAACTGAAGCTGGCGAACGAGAAGTTAGTTAATCAGGAGACCGCGGCAAGCAAGGGCAAGAAGTGAACTCTTTATGAGGAGAGTCGATTCTTATGAAACCTGTTTTCTTAGGAGCATTACTATCAAGTTTATTGCTGGCCCTGCTGTTTACACCGGGCTGCGCACGCAAACCTAAGGTCCAGCGTGGCGACATTGAGCAGTCCGCATTGGCGACCTACGTTGCTCCCGGGGACCTCGATGAATACTACGTCTTCTACTCCGGCGGACAGTCGGGCAATGTCTACGTTGCCGGAGTTCCTTCTCTGCGGCACATCGCGACGATCCCGGTATTTACGCCATATCCGGGGAATGGGTATGGCTTTGATAAAGACACCAAGGCGATGCTCGGAGGGTACACCTGGGGCGATGTTCACCATCCCAGCATGAGCGAGACCGCCGGCGACTATGACGGACGCTGGCTGTTCGTCAACGACAACGCCAACAACCGCGTGGCGCGCATTGATCTCCGCGACTTCAAGACCAGAGAAATCTTCGGTCCGATTCCCAACGTCTCCGGCAACCACGGTTCATCTTTCGTTACTCCTGACACCGAATATGTGCTGTCGGCTTCGCGGTTCTCCATTCCGCTGCCGAAAGGTACCTACAAGCCGATTGACCAGTACGCGACGCAGTATCACGGGGTGGTTAGCGGTGTGGCAGTCGATTCCAAGACTGGGCACCTCAGCCTGGGTTGGCAGATCCTGATGCCGCCATTTGATTTTGACCTCGGGTCGGCGGGCAAGCTGGCGAGCAACGGCTGGGCATTTTGGACCTCCTACAACACCGAACGTGCCACCGGAAAACTGGAAGTAACCTCCACCCAGAAAGATCGGGACTACATTGCGGCGGTGAACTGGAAAGCGGCCGAAGCTGCAATCAAAGCCGGAAAATTCAAAACCATGGACGGCGCGCAGGTCATTGATCCCCGCGAAGCACCTGGGATCGTTTACCTCGTACCCTGCTCAAAGAGTCCGCACGGAGTGGACGTAACTCCGGACGGCAAGTATTTCGTGGGCAGCGGCAAGCTGATGGGCATCACGACGGTTTTCAACTTCGACAAACTGCAGCAAGCCATTGCCGCCAAGAATTTCACCGGCGATGAAGATGGCATTCCCGTCGTGAACTATGACGCGGTGAAGGAAGCTGAGGTCAACGTCGGCCTCGGACCTCTACACACGCAATTCGACGACAAGGGCTACGCCTATACCAGCCTGTTCGTGGAGAGCGCCGTCGTGAAATGGAAACTCGGCACCTGGGAGGTCATCGACAAAGTTCCGGTCTCGTACAACATCGGACACCTCGCGGTGCCGGGGGGAGATACCGTTCATCCGGATGGAAAGTATGTACTCGCCCTGAACAAACTCTCGCATGGGCGGCACATTAGCGTCGGACCCTCGCAGCCCGAAAGCTCGCAGCTGATTGATATCACCGGCGACAAGATGAAGTTGCTTGCTGATGCGTTCACCGAGCCGGAGCCGCACTATGCCCAGATGATCCGGACGGAACGCCTCAAGCCAATCGAGGTGTATGCGCAAGCGGAAAACAAGAACCCCAATGCGATCTGGGACGTCAAAGACGCGAAAGTCGAGCGCAACGGCAACAACGTTGCGGTTCACATGACCGCTGTCCGCAGCAGCTTTACGCCAAGCGCAGTTGAGGTCAACCAGGGCGACCACGTAACCATCTATCTCACCAATATCGAGCAGACCACCGACGAACTGCACGGCTTCGGCCTGGAAGAATACAACCTCCAGGTCGTAATCGATCCGGGCGAAACCAAGACCATCGAATTCGTGGCCAACAAGCCGGGCGTGTTCGCCTATTACTGCACAAATTTTTGCTCTGCGCTTCATCAGGAAATGCAGGGATATCTGCTGGTGAAGCCCAAGGGTAGCGGAGCGTTGAATGCCGGCAAGTCGCATGTGCCGAATCGAACGCAAGTAGCAAAGCTGGGCTTGGAATAAGCCCTGCTTTCACGCCTACAGGAGACGAGCTATGGCAACCATGCAGGTTCCAGTCGCACCCATGGCAGTAAGCTTCTTGGTAAAAGAAACGCGTTTCTTTGACCGCCCACTAGGCTGGGGAAGCAGGGTGGCGATTCTGCTTGCGGCGGCGTTACTGCTGCCCGTCTTCTTTTTCCCGATGTACCGAATGACGCTGTACTCGAACCAGTTTCCGGATGGGCTGAACCTCTATATCTACTCCGGAACTCTTCGCGGCGGGCAAAGCGACATACGCGACGATCTGAAAGAGATCAATGCGCTCAATCACTACATCGGAATGCACGCCCTTCAGGAGACGGATTTCACGGAATTCCAGTGGATCCCGCTGATGCTCGGCTTCTTCATCATTTTGAGCCTGCGCTCCGTGGTCATAGGCAAAATGTCGTCAGTCGTAGACACCGTGGTGCTGTTCGGATGGTTTGGATTGTTCGCGCTTTGGCACTTCTACAACCGCCTGTACACCTACGGCCACAATCTTGATCCTTCGGCCGCGGTAAAAGTGAAACCGTTTACACCGCCGATATTCGGATCACAGCAGATTGCAAATTTTACTGTGTTCAACTACCCGGCAGCCGGAACCTATTTGATGCTGGGCTTTGTTCTTCTGTCCGGATTGGCTATCTGGCTTTCCGCACGGCAGAGACGCAATGCGTAGCTGCCTGCACACGGAGTAACGGTGCAAACGCCGCTCAGAGTTCGTCAGGTCTGGGACGGAAAGGTCGGGATAGCGGCGACTCTCGCGCTCACCTGCGCACTGTGCGCACCACTGTACGCTGGTAGGATCGTCGTTTCGCGCAGCGGGCCAACAACTTCGATTTCCGCCGGCCTCAAGGCGGCGTCAGTTGGCGATACAGTCGAAGTCTGGCCTGGCATCTACGAAGAAGATGTTCTGCTCGACCGCACGGTGCAGTTGGTCGGCGTTGGCCATCCTGTGATTCACGGCGTGGGTAGGGCTAGCGTCGTCACCATCACAGGAAACCGTTGCCTGCTGCGGGGATTCATCATTGAGCACAGCGGTGGGATGCTGGTGGATGAAGACGCGGGCATTCTCCTGAAAGGTACCAACAACCGAGTCGAGAACAACGATCTTCGCGATGTGCTCTTCGGCATCTACCTGCTGCAATCCGACCACAACTTCATTGCCGGGAACACCATTTACGGACGTCCACTGCACGATATCGGCGATCGCGGCAGCGGAATTCACATCTGGAATTCAAGTTACAACACGCTCGAAAACAACACGATTGTAGAAACTCGCGATGGCATGTATCTGCAGAACGCGAACCATAGCGTGATTCGTGACAATCGCGTCCACGATCTGCGTTACGGACTGCATTACATGTACTCCGACGACAATGAGTTTGAAGGGAACGTCTTCTACAACAACGTCGCGGGCGCCGCAATCATGTACTCGAAGCGCGTTCGATTTCGCCACAACGCATTTCTCCACAACCGCGGCTTTGCTTCGTATGGGGTTCTCTTTCAGTCCGATGACGATTGCACCGCCGAAGAAAACATCGTCGCCGACAACGCAGTCGGGATTTTTATGGAAGCCGTGCGGCGGAGTACGTTCCGTCGCAACACGGTGTCTGGCAATGATCTGGCCTTCCGGGTGTTCTCCAGTTCTACGCAGAATGTATTCGAGCAGAACAACATTGTTGAAAATCTCAGTCCCTTGGAACTGATTGGCAGGCAAACCGACAATCACTGGAATGGGGCCACCGCAGGCAACTACTGGAGCGAGTACGACGGATTCGACTTGGAAGGCGATGGCATTGGCGATACACCGTACAAGATCCAGAACGTCTTCGAGCACTTGGAATCTGAAATGCCGTTGTTGCGGCTTTACGTCTTTAGTCCTGCCGCACAATCCCTGGAACTGGCGCAGCGTGGCTTCCCGATTTTCGAACGAGAGCAAGAGACGGATCAACTGCCTCTGATAAAACCAGTATCCACGTGGACGCCGCCGGCTATCTCCCAGCGGCCGCGGCATCGGACTGTTGCGCTGATCGTTCCCGCGCTGCTCCTTGTCTGCACACTAACAGTTTTTAGATACGAGGGGCGCCCATGATTCAGCTGCGCGGCCTGACGAAACAATTCGGTGCATTCCTTGCGGTGAACAACGTTTCGTTCGAGGCTGTGCCGGGAGAGATTCTGGCGCTGATCGGCCCCAACGGGAGCGGCAAGTCTACGATCATGAAGTGCATTGCCGGCCTGATTGCGCCCTCCCACGGAGAGATCCTGGTAAATGGGAATCCCGTGGCGCGACAGAAGCGAGACTGGCTCAGCTATCTCCCGCAAAAAGTCAGTTTCGCTGAGAACCTCACTGGCCGGGAGGTAATCAGCTTTTATGCCCGTTTGCGCAAGCTTGCTCCTGAATGTAGCCAGCGCGCGCTGGCGGTGTCGAACTTGAACGGCTTCGGAAATCGATCCGTGAGTCAGTATTCGGCCGGAATGGTGCAGCGCCTCGGCATCGCCGTCGCGCTTATGCCGGAAACCAAGGTCCTGGTGCTGGACGAGCCTACTGCCAGCCTCGATCCAGATGCGGTGCAACAATTCGGGAAGTCTCTGACAGCTGCGCGCTCCCGCGGACAAGCGATTGTGGTCTCCTCGCATGCGCTGGCTGAGGTGGAGGCGTTAGCCGATCGCGTCGCCATTCTCGTTCACGGACGCCTTGTGGCCTATGAATCTATCCGCCATTTCCGCGACTGGATTACCCAGCATGCGCGGCTGCGCATAACTCTTGCCAAGGCAACGCCCAGTTTGTGTGAGGTCGCGCGCCGGGAAGGCGCGGTCGCAGCGGAGATGTCCGCCTCAGAATTGCTCGTTACTGCGCCTGTCGATGATCGCTGGCGCATCCTCCGGGCAATTGAGGAACGGGGAGCACGGGTACTGCGATTCTCGACCGAAGAGCCGTCATTGGAAAGCTTGTATCTGAGGTACACACGTGAAGACAGCGTTGGCTATTGTGCTGGTGCTTCTGCTGGCGGCCTGTGAGTCGAGGCCGCGCGGACCAGCGCCACTCGAGCGCGACGACGCTTGCTCCTCATGCCGAATGCTGATTTCCGAGCGCCGTTACGCCGCCGAGTTGATTGATCACCCCGGCGAAATCTACAAGTTTGACGATATCGCTTGCATGCTTCGATTCGCGCACGCTCACGGAATGCAGCAATCGGGCGCGAAATTCTACGTTACGGATTACGCGAGTGGCAACCACTGGCTCGACGCTGGCCAGGCTTATTTCGTGCGCCTGAAATCCAGCGTTTCCAGCCCTATGGCCAGTGGCATCGTGGCCTTCGCAGCTGCGAGTAGCGCCGTCAGGGCGTCTGGGCAGAAAGAAGGTCCAATTACTTTCACCGAGCTTTGGGCAAAAGATATCAGTGCAACATCCACGGGGGCGGCCCCTGAGCCAACCCGTAAGTGAGGGCGTCATCATGGACGCAAGAAACATCGCGGTAATTGCCGGACAGGAGATGCGAGTGACCCTTCGCTCCAAATGGGTGCAGATCTTCGCCGCGGTCTTTGCCGTGCTCACTCTGGCGATTTCCTACTTCGGAATGGTGACGTCCGTTGTGGTCGGCTTTGAAGGATTCACTCGCACTACGGCCAGCCTCCTGAACCTGGTCCTGTACCTCATACCGATGTTCGCCTTAGCCGCCGGCACGCTGAGTTTCAGCATGGAAAAAGGCGCGGCGGAGCTGTTGTTCTCTCAGCCGGTACTGCGGTCCGAGGTTCTATTCGGCAAGATACTCGGCCTGTTCAGTTCGCTGGCAACCGCCGTCGTATTCGGGTTTGGTGTCTCAGGCTTCATCATTGCCCTGCAAACCGGCTTCGAGGGGATCAGCAGATACCTGGGCTTTGTCGGCCTTACTCTCCTCCTGCTGCTGACCTTTTTATGTCTGGGGGCATGGGCTTCAGTCATCTCCGAGGGACGCGCCCGTGCCCTTGGCATTGCATTGGCCCTGTGGTTTGTCTTCGTCCTGTTTTACGACCTGGTCGCATTAGGAATCGCCTTGCTGGTCAACCCTCACCTTTCCCACACGGTCATTCTGCTTTCGTTGTTCGGAAATCCCGTAGACCTGGCGCGTGTCTCCGGCCTCCTGATTCTCGGAGGCGCTACGATTTTCGGCGCCGGTGGTGCAAGCCTAGTCAAGACATTTGGCAGCCCAGCACTCGCCATCGCACTGCTGTCGTCCGTGGGGCTGCTCTGGAGCGGCTTGGTTTTGACCGCAGCGGGGCGATTTCTGGCTAAGCGCGAGATATAGGCTCGGACGCTGCCAGGTAGATCGCCAGCAAGGAGTCAATGTAAGGAGAGGTGGAGTTCGCCTGCGAAAGGAGTAATCCTTATGGGCACTCGAACTCCCATGATCATCAAATTCGGAACGACGCTCGTGTTTACGATTCTGCTCTTCATTCCAGCAGCCGCCTTTGCGCACTGCGATGGGATGGACGGTCCAGTCGTCAAAGCTGTCCCGAAGGCGCTTGAGAGCGGCAACGTGAACCCTGTCCTGATCTGGGTGCAGAAGCAAGACTTACAAAGGCGAGTTCCTGCTGGGGAATCGTAAGTATTGTTATCCGCTTACGGTCACCGATCACGCCAGCCGCTACCTGCTGTGCTGCGAAGCTCTCTCCTCTACTTGCGAAGACTACGCTTTTACTGCGTTTGAGCGGCTGTTCCAGGAGCGCGGCCTGCCCGCCAACATCCGCAGCGACAACGGTGTGCCCTTTGCCTCGGCGCATGTCTTGTTCAACCTGAGCAAGCTTGCGGTCTGGTGGCTGCGCCTCGGCAGTGGCATCGAACGGATCCAACCCGGCCATCCGCCGCAGAAATGGCTGTCACGAACGCATGCATCTCACCTTGAAGAAAGAAGCCACGAAGCCGCCAGCTCAGAACTTTCTGCAGCAGCAGGCCCGCTTCGATGACTTCGTCGAGGTTTTTAATGGCGAGCGTCCGCACCAAGCTCTGGATATGAAGTGTCCGGCGGAGGTTTATCAGCCTTCAGTTCCCGGCACGCGAGTGGCGAACGGCAGCCGGATCCATTTGGCTCTGTTGTAGATTTCAAGCTCTCTGGGCGATTTTCCAGAAACCGACTAAAACCCAATGGACCGGTAAACCTGAGTTCATGCCTCGCGAAGGGCAATCATAGGGTCTACTTTCGTCGCGCGGCGTGCTGGGAGATAGCTTGCCAGCGCGGCCACTGCAAGTAAAAGGAGAGGCACGATCAGAAACACAGCCGGATCGTGGGGGCGCACACCATAGAGCAAACTTGCCATCATGGACGCCGTGGCTGCAGAAAAGACCAATCCGGCAACGATGCCCACGCCGGCAAGCACGACCCCCTTGCGCAAGAACATCCGTAGAATGTCGGCCCGCCGCGCCCCCAGGGCCATGCGGATACCGATCTCGCGCGATCTTTGACCGACGATATAAGCCAACAAGCCGTAAATTCCGATGGAAGCCAGCAGCACTGCCAGTCCGGCAAACCCGCTCACCAGATCGGCGGAAAAACGGCGTGAAGCCAGTGACCGATCAAGCACGTCGTTCATCGAAGCGACATTGAATACCGGCAAGCCGGAATCAATGCTTTGAATTTCACGCCGAATCTGTGGTTCGAGCACGGTCGCGGGCAGAGACGTCCGCAACACCACGCTCGGTCGTTTGCTGTTGTCTTGATAGGTTGAAACATAGATGTGGGGAACGCCATCGATATCGAGACCGTCACTCTTGATATCCCTAACAACACCCACAACGGTCGTCCAAGGCTTGGTACGGTCTCGTCCGAAACGCACTCGGCGGCCCAGCGGATCGCTGCCTGGCCAATACTTGCGAGCGGTGCTTTCATCAATAATGGCCACCAGCGGTTTGCCGTCTACATCCGCCTCGGTGAATGAACGGCCGCGCAGGAGCGTCGTCTGTAACACCTTAAAATAATCGGAGCTTACCCGAATTCTTTCGGCGCTCAGATCCTGCGAGGACTCGATGGGTCTATCTTCAATCGCGAAGCCTTCACTGGCTACGCCGCCGACCGCATTGGGGTTGGTATTAGTGGTCGGAAGAGCCGACGTGATTGCGGCGAGTTGCACTCCCGGAATCGCTTTCATGCGCCGCAGCAACTCACGATCAAAGGTGGCTCTGCGAGGAATATCGAGATACGGATCCGCCTCCGATTCGTTGGGATTCGGAAGCTGTAGGTTTGCCGTGACAACTTGAGTGGGATTAAAGCCTGGATTCTCCTGCAACAGATCCCGCAGCGTACGCAGCAACAAGCCGGCTCCGACCATCAGTATGACGGCGAACGCCAGTTCAGAAACGATTAGAACATCCCGCACTCGTCCGGTCTTTGTACTGTAGCCGGACCCTCGACCGCCTTCCCGAATGGCCGAGGAGAGAGCGCTTTTTGACGAATGAAGCGCTGGAGCAAGTCCAAACATTAAGCCGGTGAGAATGGAAATCAGCAGAGCGAACGCGAGCACCACCCAGTCGATTCGCACTTCGTTGAGCCGGGGAACGTTCGATGGCACAAAGCGCAGAATGAAACCTAAAGTGCCCACTGCGGTTGCGATTCCTGCGACACCGCCGATGAGCGACAGCAGCATAGACTCGGTCAGCATCTGGCGCACCATGCGGCCGCGGCTCGCGCCCAGCGCCGACCGCACCGCCATCTCTTGTTGTCGCCCCGAAGCGCGCGCTAAGAGGAGATTGGCAATGTTCAGCGAGACGATGAAAACGATCAGGATTACCGCGCCTAGCAACACCAGCAGCATGGGCCGAACCTTGCCCACCAGAGTTTCTTGCAATGGTTGAATCTCAATTGTCCATTGCGCCTGCGGCGGGTAGTCGGTGGGAAAGTCGTGGCGTATTTGGGCAGCCATGGCGGTTAGCCGCGCCTGAGCTTCCGCCAGTGTGAGGCCACGTCTAAGTCGTCCGATTCCTGATACTAAAACCCGGGTACCACGCATTGGCGGAGGAAAGGGATCTCCGATGAAACCGCCGGCGCAAAACACTTCCGCGTCGCCGGCAACCGTCGGCCCAGGATGGCGAAATCCGCGTGGCAGGACCCCAATAATTGCTAAGGGATCATTGTCGATGCGGATGGTACGGCCGACAACATGCGGATCGGCGCCATAGGCGCGGCGCCACAAGCCATCACTGATCACGGCCTCTGCGGAGAAACCAGGCACGAAGTCCTGCGGACCGAACAACCGTCCAATTTGCGGGGTCACACCCAGCATGGAAAAGTAGCTGAAACTGCCATTGACCCCCTCGACACGCTCGGGCTGTCCCGCTCCGGTCACATCCTCGCTACCCTCGAAGATCGGGCTCACATCTTCAAACACGCCCGATCGCGTCTCGAGGTCATCCAGTTCTGGCTTGGAAAACCTGACGTCCCGCAATCCTACGCCGGGCTCGTTAAAGAAGACTCGTACCAAACGATCGGGATCGGGGTAAGGCAGAGAACGCAGCAACACGGCATTCACGATGCTGAAGATGGCCGTGTTGGCTCCCACGCCCAGAGCCAGCGTCAGGACAGCCACGATCGTGAATGTGGGCTTCTTGACCAGCACGCGCAGACCATAGCGCATATCTTGAAACAATGTGGTCATCGGAATTCCTTCCAGCGGGCCCTATCCCCGCGCTGAGACTGAACCCAACCAAGCCGCGACTCGCGGAGTGCCCGAACCGATCGCACATCAGCTGCCGGCCAACCGCTTACTCTTTCGCACATACCGCCTACAGATCGGGCACCCTCCGGGGTCCGCCACATGCGTCGCTTAGTTCTTCACGTCGTAACTTGTCCACACAAGGGACAAGATCTTCCACTGACCATCGATTTTGAACACCTGCCAGTGCTCGATCCCTGAATTAGTAACCTTGCCGTTTTCGACAAAATCGTAATTGAATGTCACCAGCCCCAGGGGACCGTCCTGGCGAATCTCGATATTGCGAAATCTCTCTTCGACTTTGTCCTTCGACGTAGCAAGGAATTTCGCAAACCCATCGAGTTGGCTCGGGCCAATCCCATCGAACTGTGCGTTAGATTTGCGGGCGCTATCCACCTCTTCCTGGGTGTTGGCGTGATGAAATAGCACATTGGGGTTCAGCACGAGCTTCGTAATGGCGTAGCCGTCCTTGCGAATAATATCCTGACGGAATTCCTCCAATACGCCGCGAATCCTCGTGATGTCATCGCCGTTGGAGTTGAATGTGGGTTCCGCGTCCTGCGCCGACGCTTGAGAAACCAAGCCACACAAGGCACACACAAGGAGTGCAACGAATAGTGCGCCCCCTCTCTTTTTGTTCATGAGCCATTTTCCTTTCAGGTATTGACTTGGAGGTTGGATCGTTAACGACTACCGATTCCGTGCGCCAACACCTTAGGGAGGCGACCGGCACTCCTACTTGGACCAGGGCGGAACCACGCCGTTGCTGCGCGCATACGCAATCGACTGCCCCAGATGCTCGTGTTGATCTTCGAGAATCAGCATCAGCGCGCCCAGCTTCGTCATGTCTCTTCCGAATAGTTTCACCGGCGCCTGCAGGTCTTGGTCCGATAGTGCCGTAATCGCTTTTTGCAGATTGACGTAAGAAGCCCTCAGAGCTTCCTGCAATTTCTCCGGATCGGTGATGGGCGCGGGCTTTGCCCCCGTACTCGGCGTGCCCGAAAGCACGCCGGCGAGGAGGCCGTTCTCTTTAACGATCAGGTTGAAAACGTCGGCGACGGAGCGAACGCCCTGGCCGGGCTTCCAGTCGTACTTGCCCGACATAACGCGCGCCAGCCCGGTAAATTTGTCGGAAAGCGTTCCGGCATCTTTTGCGAAGGCAGCCTGCATTCCTGCCGGCTGCGATTGCGCCGGGGCCAACGGCGCTATCAGAGCGGCCGCAAGCGCGCACACTACATACTGAGCCAGAATTTTCTCCATGTGGAACTCCTCCAGGCGATGCTCCTGCTCACCGGACAATATGCGGAGACGAACCAGTCCTGAGAGGAAAAGTGATATGCGGTGTCCGAAGTGAGACAAGCGGTCAGAGTTGGCGGTCAAATACTGCTGCCACGGATCATCGAGTGTGCTTGCTTACATCCTGGGAGACTTTCCTGGCAGGAGACTTTAACCCTGTGAGCAAGTTTCCGGAATCTATTTCCTTCGGGGTATTGCCTCCGACGCATCAGCAAGCGCATATGCCGTCACAGCCATCACCGCGGCATTTTCATTCAAGTGCTGCACATTCACCTTATCAAGAGTGTCTGCGGCAGAATGATGATAGCTAAAGTAGAACCGCGAATCCTGCGACGGACTGAGACCGGGCACGCCGAGCCGGACCATACCGGCGATATCCTCGGCGGTTACCTCGTCAGATCTGGTGAGAATGCTTGCTCCAATCGGGGCCAGTGCGTTGGCAACGGGTGCTAGATATTTGGCAGCCTCTGGCGCGCCAAAGAAACTGAGGCCTCTTGGATGGTCGCAGCCTAAGTCGCTTTCCAGCGCCGCTATGTGATACGTGAGTTCGCCGGAGTGTTCCTGAAGATAGGTTGTCGCGCCACTGACGCCGAACTCCTCATTCATCCACGCGACAAAACGGATTGTGCGTTTTGGATGGATGTTCAGTGATTGCAACAAATGGATTGTCTGCATTGAAATAGCGATCCCGGCGCCATCGTCGATCGCGCCTGTCCCAAGGTCCCATGAATCCAGATGTCCGGACACCAATACAACCTCTTCGGGGTGTTCCGACCCCTTCCAATCCGCGATTACGTTGTAGCTGCTTGTCGGAGGAAGAGTCTTCGGCGTAAGAGTGAGCCGCATCGTCACGGGCCCTTGTTTTGACAGTCGCGCCAACAGATCGGCATCCTCCGCGGTAATTGCAGCTGCGGGAACCTTGTCGACTCCCTCGCCGTACAAAGTCAGACCTGTGTGCGGAAGTCGAAAGTCTCCGCCGCCCAGAGAGCGGACCAGCACAGCTGCGGCTCCAAGCGACCCGCCAAACGATGGACCGACGCCACGATAAGCTAGATTTTGCCCATACGCATCAAGACCAAACCCTTGGGCAGTTAATTCCTTATCGAAAGCCTTGTTGAACAGAACGATCTTTCCCTTGACTTCACCAACGGGCAAGCTCCTCAACTCCGCAAAGGAGCCTACGACCATCACATTTGCAGTGAGACCATCTTCCGACGTTGGCACAGAGTTTCCCAATGCTGTGACAACGATCTTCTGCGTTGTCCCCGCTGGCATGCCCGGCCACTGGGTCAAGACTGCGTCTTCCTTTCCTCGTACCCAATGAGGAACAATCGTTTTTTCCAGCGTCACGCTCGTCCCCATCTCTCGCATCTTGGCAGCTACCCATTCGACCGCGGCCTGAACCTGCAGCGAACCACTGAGCCTCGGACCTATATTGTCCGTGAGGTGCGCAAGCATGTTGTACGCGTTCGGGTCCGTCATTGCCGCATCGCGGATACGCCCCATGGTTGCAAACTGTTCTGCCGTCCATGGTCTCGAGTCTGAATCGGTAAGGCTGGTTAAACGGTCCAGAAAGGAGTCAGGGGGCGGAGTGCTCGCTGGCGCATTTTGAGCCCAGCAGTTCAACACTAAGAATGCAGTAACTATAGGTGAAGCAAAAAGACGAATTTTAATAGACTGTTTCCGGTGAGATACGTTGTCTGTCAAGATCTTCCCCCGCCTTAGTCGGCAGTTTGAGCAGCTAGCTCGTTCATCCGTTCTCGTGTCGGCTGGAGAACGCCACGTTCGATCTGGTGTACGAGGTTGGTAATTGCAGTATTCATATGTACCGGCACTCCGGACGCGTGGCCTAACGTCACCACATAGCCGTTGATGAAGTCGATCTCAGTTTTTCGGCCACGCTCGAAGTCCTGGAGCATCGAGGGTTTGATATCCCCATAGAAGGCAATGATTGCTTCGACCCATGACTCATAGCGTTTCTCTACCGCGACATTGCTCGCCCATCCGGGCGGAATCGGGTCGACGGCCAGACGCTCCAGCCGGGTGCCAATTTCAAGTGCCACGGACAACGCTTCCTCGTAAGTTCGTCGGAAGACCTTCTTACCTGCCTCCGTTTCCATGTACTGGCGCATGGTTTGCGAACAGAGCGCGCCGAGGGTCGTAACGGAGCAATTGATCAGGAGTTTCGACCAGATGGCGCCGGTCAGGTTTGAAGATACCTTGACCTCAATCGCTCGACCTAAGACGCGCGCAACCCGCTCGACGCGCTCACTGACCCCACCCGCAAGTTCGCCTATCAGTAGATGCCCTGCATTCTTCTGCTCGTAAACGCCGGGTTCTACCATGGTGGCACCAAAATTTGAGAATCCACCAAGGACCTTATCTTCGCCTAGCCGATCCGCAAGCACTCGTGCAACGCCGCCATTCTGTATAGGCAATATCACTCCTTCGGGAGCAAGCAGGGCCACCACGCGGGGCGCGACTTCCAGCGCGTCCTGCGCTTTGGTGGCGAGCAGGATCAGGTCAAATTGATCTCTTTTTCCGTAGTCCTCAATTGCGGCAACGTTAATAACGCCTGCCCTCGCCTCTCCTCCGATGCCGAATACTCGCAGGCCCAATCTGCGCAATGCATTCGCGGAATCCGTGTTGCGCGCCGCAAGCCGGACGGGCAATCCTGCGTGGAGCGCGCGCGCTGCGATTGTTCCACCCAACGCGCCGATGCCCACGATCAGTATTTGCATTGGAGCCTCTAGCGACGGTCTAAGACACAAGCGCGGATGGCGGCACCTCGATTTCGCCGCTTGCGATGTGGGCTGCGGCGCCACCAACGCTGACCGAGGTTACGACGCTCCCGCTCTTACGCGCCTCGGCTTCGATTTCGCTCCGACGTCCCATCGAGACACCTTGCTGGATCGAAAGGCGATAAGCCGTCCCGTCAAAATCTTGCTTCGATGCCATGGCGCCGACGAGGGCGGCACAGGCGGCGCCCGTCGCGGAATCTTCTTCGATGCCCAGCGCGGGTGCCCACACGCGAGCATAGATCTCGCCGCCATCCCGTAGATTCCCCGCGAAGAAGAGGATGTGGGGAGACCACGCTCGTGAGAGGGTTGTCGCCCAGGCAGCCCGATTGATCGCCGCCCGGTCGACGATCTCGTTCGAGCTCAGTTGCGCAAAGCAGAATGGAACACCGGCGCCCGCGAAAAAGACTTGGCTCACCTCGGCGGGTTCGACGGATAGTACGGCGGCGAGTTCAGCCGGAGCAGGCGCGCCGGTCGGCGTCTCGATCTTCCCCGATAACGTCAACTTGCCGTAGAATCCCCCGTTTCGCTGAGTGACGTCAACCGTCACTGGACCGATATTCTCTTCCAGGATGAGCCGGACTGGATCACTAAGCCGTACCTGCTGTTTCATCACAAGAGCACAGGCGGTGCCGACCGAGGGATGTCCCGCAAAATCGAGCTCCACCCGAGGTGTAAAGATGCGCACCCGAAAGCTGTTTGCCGAATCGTTCTTCGGCAGGACGAAAGTCGTTTCGCCGAAATTGAATTCGCGGGCAATTTTTTGCATGCCTTCGGTCGAAATGCCGGCCGCGTCAGGCAGAATCGCCAGTTGATTCCCCCCGAACGGTGTCGAACTGAAAACATCGACGATTTGAAATGCGTACTTCATTAAACGCCCTCCGTGTCTGGCCTCAGGCCTTGACAACGAGATCGATCTCGACGCACGCCCCGAGTGGCAGCGCGGCCACCCCGACGGCCGTGCGGGCCGGAACGGGCGAACTAAAATACTCTGCGTAGATCGCGAGTTCCGCAGAGGTAATTGCGGTCCTGCTCATAGCCAACACCTGTGGATACTCGGTTAGCGCGTATGGAACATACGGCGCGAAGAACCAGCGTCTGCAGGAAAAGTGACATGCGGCGTCCGCAGTGAGGCAAGCGGTCTTTCCTCAGTGATGTCTCCGCCGAAGTCTCCGCTATAATCCGTGCGGAGAGGTCGACACACCCATTGCTGCAGGCCACACCAGATATGGGACGGACGAGATGGATTTTGATCCCGTGTGCGTGGACGATTGTAGGACTGTTGTTCACGGTGCAGGAGATCGCGGTGGCGAAGGTTCACGGCGGGCACGTCAGTTGGGTGTTCGTGGGTGTGATCGAACTCGTCTACTGGAACGTATGGGCGGCGTTTACACCGCTTGTGATTGCTCTGGCGAAACGGTTCCCGTTGACGGGGCCGAGGTTTGCACCTCATATAGCGATCCACACAATCGCGTCGTTCCTGATGGCTCCCCTGGCATCTGTCACCGAATACTTTCTGAGCCGTGGACTTCTGGGGCTCCTTTTTCGCATAACCGATCCTGGTGCACCACGCGCTCTTCCGACGTTCACAGGCAGTGTCGTATCGATGAGCCTCACCGGCGTGCTTACGTACTGGTTAGTTGTAGGACTGTATCAGTCAGTCCACTTTTACCAGGCGGCTATGGAGCGTCAGACTCGAGCGGCGCAACTGGAGATGCAGCTCTCCCACGCCGAACTGGAGAACCTTAAGAGCCAGTTACATCCGCACTTTTTGTTCAACAGTCTCCACACCATTGGAGTCCTGATGCAGGAAGACGTCGAGGCTGCGAGCCATCTGCTGGTCAGCCTCGGCGACTTGCTGCGTATGGCCCTCGAACGGCGCGAGAACGAGATCACCTTGCAGAGCGAGCTCGAGTTTGTCGGCAAATATCTGGAG
>DASVAJ010000024.1:0-71624 GCA_036376415.1 Terriglobales bacterium | reverse complement strand
AGAAAATCACCCACATCTGGGCAGAAGTCTTGCGCCGCCCCGCTGAGAGCATCAGCGTCGACGACAACTTCTTCGACCTCGGCGGCCATTCGCTGATGGCAATCCGTTTGGTGAACGAGATCGCAAAAACGACCGGGGTTGAAATACCACTCACGACTCTATTCCAAGGCGCCACCGTCGAGCACATGGCCAACATTATTCTTGGGAAAGAGACGATAACCCGGACAGTAATCCAGCAGATTCAAGCCGGAGGTAACCGCGCGCCCTTCTTTGCGGCAGTCCTGGCCGGGGTGAACTCGCTGGGATACGTGCCCCTGGCCAAGCGTCTCGGTTCGGAGCAGCCGTTTTACACCTTGCAGACTCCCGGCCCAGGCCCACGAGCGCAGCGTCGCCCGTATACGCAGAAGGAGTATGAGCAAGTTGCTGCGGATTACATCAAGGCCATGCGCAGCATTCAAGCGAACGGGCCTTACCACATAGGCGGAATCTGCGAAGGCGCCCGCATCGCGTTTGAAATGGCGAGGATTCTCGAGTCCGAGGGGCAGGAAGTCGCATTACTGGCGATTATTGATACCTGGGTATTAGAAAACACGCAGAATCGAAGACTCTGGAAGCTCTATTACTACTCCGTACGCCTGCGGCAAATCGCCTCCAAATCAATGAAGGATATCGGCCCTTGGGCGCTTCGGGCGCTCCGCAATCAATTCACGCGCGCGCTGGGAAGCAAATCGGCTCCGCCGCGGAGCGAATGGCTCGACGTCTATTGGCCGGGGCAGGATTTTGTCGCGCCCCGAATTCACACCAAGATCACCCTCTTCAAGGTGCCCAAACAGCCCTACTATTACAACCGGGACCCCTTGATGGGATGGGCCTCGCGGAGCACGGCGGGCGTGGACGTCCATATTATTCCGAACGGACGGCATCGTTTCCTGTTACGAGAGCCCTATGTGCGCGAGCTAGCGGCAACACTGTCTCGTGCACTCGACCAGTTGCAGCCGCGGGTGGATCACGAACAACTCGCCAACAAGGCCGAGGTAGTGGGAGCCTCATGAGCTTCGCCCGCGAGTTGGCGAGGTGAATCTTACGGTCGCAAATTCGTGCGGCAGCGCGGATGTTCGCCTGACCAGGTTTCAGTTCCGCATCTGTACGGCGCTGGGGTTGCAGCAGGTCCACGATGCACAAGTGCACCTGTGGCATGCCTGCCCAAACGGCGATGATGTTGACGCTGAGGAACTCTTGTCATTGCTGTCGGAGGACGAACGGCACCGCATGGCGCGTTTCCGATTCCATGGAGACCGCCGCGATTTTGCCTTTGCGCGCGGCATGCTCAGAACGGTTCTGGCTTCGTATCTAGACTGCGACCCTGGGGAGGTCCGTTTCTCCTACTCAAGACACGGAAAGCCCGCGCTGACGGGTAAGCACGCGGAATCGCGGTTGCAGTTCAACCTGTCGCACACCGCCGGTTATGTTCTGCTGGCAGTCTGCTTTGACCGCGAAGTAGGCGTCGATGTGGAAAGGCTTCGGGCGGACTTGGACGTTGAAAGCCTGGCCAAACGGTTTTTCTCCGCAGCTGAACAAGACGCCATGTCCAGGCTTCGGCCGGGGCTTCGCGCGCGGGCATTTTTTCATTGCTGGACGCGCAAAGAAGCCTTCCTGAAGGCTAAGGGCGGGGGGCTTATGCTGCCACTCGAGGATTTTGATGTGTCGCTCGAGCCCGACGAGGAAAACATTGATCTGGTTACCCGGCCGGAAGCGCACGAGGCGGAGCAATGGCGAATTCTCAATGTTCCCGTCCCCGAGGAGTACGCGGCCGCGGTCGTGGTGAGCGCGCGGTAAAACAATTGTGAACTCGGTGTACCGGAGCAGCAGGTTGCAGCCAAATCGCATCTTTGGTGTGGTAGAGTAGAGGTCACACTTCGTCAAGACCGCCCGTTACGCCTGCTAGTCTCACGGTTCCGGTTTTGGAACCTCTTCCCGGAAGAGGTTCCGGGGGATCCGGTACCAAATCTGTGAAGGTAGAAGTTTTGGTGCCTTGGAGCACCATCGGGAAAGACGATTCTCGATTCCGTTGGGGGCAACGCCGAGTCGAGAGGTGGATTTTGCCATTTTATGGGGAAAATTCGCATACGCCAGCAAAGAACGACCGCCCTACCCTCGTGCCCTCACCCTCGTCCGGCGCGTCCGCTGAAAATACGCTGCCGCTGGTGAGCGTGGTCATTCCTGCTTACCGCTGCGCGCAGTACATCGCGCAAGCGGTCGAATCGGTTTTAGCGCAGTCGTACCCGCAACGCGAAGTCATCATTGTGAATGATGGCTCACCTGACACGCCGGCATTAGAACTGGCGCTGCGGCCGTACCGCGAAAAGGTCTGTTACATCACCCAGCCCAGCCGCGGTCCTGCGGCCGCCCGCAACCGGGGCATCCTGCAAGCGCGTGGAGAATACGTCGCTTTTCTCGATGCCGACGACTACTGGTCGCCGGAACACCTGGCCAAGCAGATGGAGTTGTTTTTCGCCGATCGCACGCTTGAACTCGTGTATTGCGATTGCGTTCTGCTGAAAGACAAGCCTTTGACACGGGCCTTCAGCCTGCAGCCCCAGGCGCCACAGGTTTCATTCGATGCTTTGCTGGTTGAGAGCTGCGCCATCGGCACCTCCACCACCATTGTCCTGCGCGACACCATTGTTCGCGCGGGGCTGTTTGATGAAAGTTTCATGCGCTGCGAAGACTTTGAAATGTGGTTACGCATGGCCTTCCGCGGCGCACGCATGGCCTATCATCCTTATGCGGAAGTTTTTCATCGAGTTTCGGAACACGGCCTATCCGCTGACCGGCTGGCGATGAAGAAAGACCGCCTTCGAGTTTACGAGAAGCTGGCCGCGACCCTGGCGTTGACCGGGCGGCAGCGTTCGGTCGTGGAAAGGCTTGCGGCTGAGACGCGCCGCGACTGCGATATCGACATTCTGAAGCACCTGCTCGAAGCGGGCGAATACCAGAACGCATTGGTGGTTGCCGAACGCGCCAGGTCCCGCAGCAATTCGTGGAAACTGCGGGTCACATGTACCGGGCTGCGCATTGCGCCCCGGCTATTCGGGCGCCTGCACCGCATCAGGACGCGGTTTGTCCGCGACCCCTATTTCCAGCGCGCTTTGGCCCGGGACGAGGTTGATTTGTCCGAGGAGTCCCATTCCGTCGCCTTGGGCTTTGATTCCCAAGTTTCACCCGAACGGCTGGACCGGGAAGAACTGGAAAGAATCTCCTCCGGCACCTAGATGCGGAACCGTTGCTTGCAGAAGCGCGCCGGTGGAGCCCGGTCCACGGGCCTTTGAGGTTACTTCTGGTAAGATTCAGGGTAATGCAGTGCTGTTAGATTAAGAGGTTGGCCCGGCAGGATAGCCGTCTTTCATCCCCCTTTTTGCCTGTGCCTGTTAACCATCGCAAACAACCTATTCCAATTCATGGAGGCTTTGGATTAATGACTTCGACAGACCACCTTATTCCGGCGCATGGCGGCGAACTGGTTCAGCTCATCGCTCCGCCGGAACGCAGCGCCGAGTTGAAAGCCCACTCGCGAGAATGGCCCTCGTGGGACCTGACTGCCCGCCAGTTATGTGACCTGGAACTCCTGCTGAGCGGAGGCTTCTCCCCACTTCGAGGATTCATGAACCGCGCGGATCATGAGGCGGTATGTCACAAGATGCACCTGTCCAGCGGCGTGATCTGGCCTATGCCCATCACCCTGGATGTGAGCGAGGATTTTGCAAAAAAGCTTCAGGGCGGGAGCAGCAAGATCGCGCTCCGCGATCCGGAAGGCGTCATGCTGGCGGTCTTGCATGTCGAGGACGTGTGGCAGCCTGACCGCAAAGACGAAGCCAAGTCGGTGTTCGGCACCACCAGCACGGTACATCCGGGAGTCGATTACGTCCTGAACAAATCCAACCCCTGGTACGTGGGCGGGAAACTCGAAGGCCTGCAGCTTCCGACGCATTACGATTTCCGTATTCTGCGGCTCACGCCTGCGGAGTTACGGGCGGAGTTTTCCCGCATGGGCTGGCGCCGCGTGGTTGCCTTTCAGACGCGCAATCCCATGCATCGGGCGCACGTGGAGCTGACGTTTCGCGCCGCCAAGACGGTGGAAGCTAATCTCTTGATCCACCCGTCGGTGGGAATGACCAAGCCTGGCGATGTCGACTACTTCACCCGCGTCCGCTGCTATCAACTATTGCTTTCGAAATATCCGCCAGGAACGGTCAAGCTGTCGATGCTGCCCCTGGCTATGCGCATGGGAGGGCCGCGCGAAGCCATCTGGCACGCCCTGATCCGCAAAAATCACGGGGTCACGCACTTCATTGTGGGCCGCGATCATGCCGGACCGGGGAAAGACTCAGACGGAAAACCCTTTTACGGTCCCTACGAAGCCCAGGAACTGTTCAAGAAACACGAGAGCGAGATTGCTGTGCAGATGGTGCCCTTCAGCATGATGGTCTATCTCGAAGACGAGGACCGCTACGTGCCGGATAGCGAAGTGCCCAAAGGTGCCCGCGTGCTGAACATCTCGGGCACCGAATTGCGTGCGCGCTTGAACGAAGGGCGCGAGATTCCCGCCTGGTTTACTTATCCGGAAGTGGTGCGCGAGTTGCGGCGCAGCTTCCCGCCGCGCCATAAGCAGGGGGTGACGATTTTCTTCAGTGGGCTTTCCGGCTCCGGCAAATCGACCATTGCCAACGTCCTATTGACCAAGTTCCTGGAGATGGGCGGCCGGCCAGTCACCATTCTGGACGGCGACCTGGTCCGCAAGCATCTCTCTTCCGAACTGGGCTTCTCGAAGGAACATCGCGACATCAATATCCGCCGCATCGGCTATGTTGCCTCCGAGATCACCAAGAACGGAGGCATCGCCATTTGCGCCCCCATTGCTCCCTACGATGCTGTCCGCAAGCAGGTTCGGCATATGATTGAACCTTACGGCGGCTTCATCCTGGTGCACGTGGCAACGCCGCTGGAGACCTGCGAGCAGCGCGACCGCAAAGGGCTTTACGCCAAGGCCCGCGCTGGAATCGTCAAGGAGTTCACCGGAATTTCCGATCCTTACGAGGCTCCCAACGATGCCGAGGTGGTCATCAACACCGCCGATCTCAGCGCCGAAGAGGCGGCGCAGGAAATTATTCTGCATCTGGAGCGGGAAGGATTCATCGGAGTAGGCCAGGAGCCGATGATGTCCGCCGGGGCCTGAACTCCCCTCGATAGGCTCGGGCTCCTTTGCCTGGATTTCGTGGATATGGACTTCGCACTCAAGATCCTGATCGGGTTTGGCGTGGGTACGCTGATCGGGCTCACCGGCCTGGGCGGGGGCGTCCTGCTGCTTCCCCTGCTCATTTTTGGATTGCGGGTCCCGGCCATCATTGCCGTCGGTTCGGACGCCCTGTTCAATTTCGTTACCAAGATCCCGTCCAGCGCCGTGCACCTGGCCCGAGGCACGGTACGTCGCAAGGTGGTGATCGCACTGGCGGTGGGGAGCGTGCCCGGGTCCATCATCGGGGTGCAGACCTTGCAGCATCTGCGCCATGTGTATGGAGCCGGGGTGAACGACTTCATCAAAACCGCGCTGGGAATTCTTCTCCTCATAATTCCCAGCCTGCTGCTGCTGCAGCGCAGGATTGAAGACAAGGTCGCCAATCGGCCTCCGACCGCCAAGTCTTTCGCCGGCATGGTGGTCATTGGCCTGGTCGCAGGGTTTCTGGTGGGCATCACATCGGTGGGATCGGGCAGCATCATCATGATGCTTCTACTGCTGTTCTACAGCTATCCGCCGAAAGTCATGGTGGGCACCGACATTGTGCACGCGGTAGTTCTAACCGGCGTGACCAGCTTCATGCATTTCCGCTTGGGCAACGTGGATTTGAGCCTGGTGAAATGCCTGCTCATTGGTTCCATCCCGGGCGGGCTGCTGGGGTCCTACATCAGCACCCGGGTACCGGTGCTCTGGCTGCGGCGTATTTTGTGCGCCTGCTTACTGATCACTGGGGCGCGCATGCTGATGTCGCTGCCGGTACATTAATCATGAACCAGGGAAAGTATTCTGAAGTAGTCGAGCGCATCGGCGCTGCCCTGAACGAAGCAAAAGCCATTTTCGCCCGATTCACCCCGGGGGAAATCGCTGCAGAATACAAGGCGGGCCACGATCCGGTAACCGCCGCTGACCGAGACCTCGATGTCGCCCTGCGCAAGCACCTGCTGCGCGAGGGGGAAGGCTGGCTGTCGGAAGAGAGCGGGGACGATGCGTCGCGCCTGCGCTACGAACGCGTGTGGGTAGTGGACCCGCTGGATGGCACGCGCGAATTCGTCCAGGGCATTCCCGAATTCTGCGCCTCCATTGCGTTCGTGGAGCGGGGGCATCCAGTCGCCGGAGGGATTTACAATCCAGCCACCGACGAATTATTTCTCGGCTCGCTGGAGTCGGGCATTACGTACAACCGCACGTCCGCGCAGGCTAGTCGGCGCACTCCCCTCGAAGGTGCGACGGTCCTGGCCAGCCGCAGCGAAACCAAGCGCGGCGAATGGAAGAAATTTGAGAACGCGCCCTTTCGCGTGCAGGCCATGGGTTCGGTCGCTTACAAGCTCGCGCGCGTCTCGGCGGGACTGGCCGACATCACCTTTACACTCACTCCCAAGCACGAATGGGATGTGGCAGCAGGCGCGGCACTGGTGCTGAGCGGCGGCGGATTCGTCCGGACCCTTGATGGTCCACTACGGTGCAACCGGCGTGACCCACTCCTCTCCGGGTTGATTGCGGGCGGACCTTTGCTCGAAGACGAACTGCTGGAATTCCTCGCGCCTTACAACCAGGCCGTAGCACGCAAATGACGGCGGCGCACTCCAGCGTCGTGTTCCTGATGTATCACGAACTCGCGCTGCCCGGGCGCAAGCTGGTGCAATCCGAGCCTGGCTATGTTCGGTATGTCCTCGAAGCCAGCGAATTCGCGGCTCACATGTCCGCTATTGCAGACCTGGGCCTTCGCGGAGTGAACGTCAGCCAGGCGCTTCAGTTCCCTGCCAACGCGGTTGCCGTTACTTTCGACGACGGCTGCGAAACGGACCTGCTATGCGCCGCCCCGCTTCTGAAACAGCACGGCTTTGGCGCCACCTTCTACGTGGTAGCCGAATGGATCGGCAAACCTGGATTTCTTTCTGTCAACCAGCTGCGCGAACTGCTTCAACAAGGGTTCGAAGTTGGATGCCATTCCCTGACCCACGCATATCTCTCGGACCTGGACGACGCCGGCCTGGAGCGGGAGATTATTCGCGCCAAGGTCATGCTGGAAGAAATGCTGGCAGCCCGTGTAGAACACTTCTCCTGTCCAGGCGGACGGAATGGTGCGCGTGTGCAGGAGTTCGCAAAGAGAGCGGGCTTTCGCACGGTCGCAACCAGTGTCCCGCAAGCAAACACGCCGGCGACCGACAGGTTTTCCTTAGGCCGGGTCGCAATGAAGCGCGGGCTTGGTTTGCAGAGCTTTCGAAAAGTTTCTCAGGGTCGCGCATTGTGGACGACAGAATTAGGCGGCGGCTTGCGGGATCGCGCCAAGCGCCTTCTCGGCAACCGTGCTTACGATCGAGTGCGTTCGTTAATCCTGGGAAAATGATGGGTCGACGACGCGCACATGTGCTCGCGGCGCCATTGTGGGGCCTAGATCAAAAATGAGCACTTTGTCCACCGCAGCCCGGGCCGACTTGATTACTAAAGTGCATCCCTTCTACAGCGCGCTTTTTGCCACATTTTGACGTTGAGCATCCTTCAAATGCCGCGCCCATCCTGAAGTTCATGTAAGCAATGCGATTTTGTTACCAGGGGGCAGTGCGGTAGCAGCACTTTCAGGTTGAACTGTCGTGATCTCTGCTTTGGCTGAAACTTTCGTTACAGTGCCTTCAGAACCTCGGGGAGTCAAATTTCCCCCAAACATTCCGAACGAGGTCGAAAATGGCACTGCAACAGTTCGGTCGGGGCAACGGCGCTTTCAGACATTCCTCGCTGTATCCAGCCATCGTAAACGGAGTATTGATTCTGGCAATTGTGGCATTAGCTGCCGGCCGGGGTAACGCCGAGCACAAGTTCATGCCCCGCAAGCACCTGCTTACCGGAGCTTCGGCGCTCAGCATTCAACTAAGCGCGCCGGCGGTCGCCTACGTGGGGGTGGCGTACTCCGGCACTTCGACGGTTATGGGCGGGGTTGCACCTTATAAGTTTTCCCTGGATGGCTCGCTGCCAAACGGCCTCGCTCTCAATACGACAACTGGCGCCATTTCCGGCAAGAGCTGGGTCGTTTCCACAAAAACCTTTAAGGTGATTGTCACGGATGCGCTGGGGAGCCAGTCCTATGCACCTGGGCGGATCAGTGTTGTCTACAGTTCGGGCAGCTCAGGGATAACCGTCTCTCTCAACCCCACGGGTGCCACGCTCTCAGCGGGGCAGACGAAACAATTTAGCGCCACGGTTTCAGGGACAACGAACACGGCTGTCTCCTGGTCAGCTAGTGCAGGAACGATTTCTACGGCCGGCCTTTTCACCGCGCCTTCTGTCACCAGCAACACAAGCGTGACCGTTACCGCGACCAGCGCTGCTGATACAACCAAGAAAGCCAGTGCGACCGTGTCGGTCACCACCGGCACAACCATTGCCGTGACCGTCTCGCCGACGACCGCAAACGTGGTATCGGGCGGAACAAAACAATTCGGGGCCAGCGTTACTGGTACCAGCAACACCGCAGTGAACTGGACGACAAGCGCGGGCTCCATTTCCAGCGGCGGCATGTTCACCGCTCCGACCGTCTCGGCGAACACAAACGTAACCGTCACCGCAACCAGCCTGGCCGACAGTACGAAAAAATCCAGTGCCGCTGTATTCGTGACGCCATCGTCGACTTCGGTCGCCATTACAACTTCCTACGTGCCCGGCGCACAAGTGAGTACAGCGTATTCCTACGCGCTGCAAGCAATCGGCGGCACAACTCCTTATCAGTGGGTGCTTGCATCCGGCAGCCTGCCGCAAGGATTCAGCCTGAGCAGCACGGGACAACTGGCGGGCAGCACGACTCAGAGCGGGCAATTCTCATTCGTGGCAAAGGTCACGGACGCCAACAACAATTCGTCCAGCCAGTCGTTTGCGTTCTCGGTAAGCACGCCGGTTTCTTCGGGCGGCGGCAACTCCGACGGTCCGGCTCAGCTTCCCCGCATCTTCATGCAGACCGCGCTTGCGAATACTCCTGCACCCGGCGCCGTAACCCTGGTGCCGCCAGGCGGGAGCGTGCAAAATGCTGTTAATGCTGCCAATTGCGGGGATACCATCCAATTGGCTGCCGGCGCGGTGTTTACGGGGAACGTAACATTTCCGGCTAAGCCTTGCGACGACCTGCACTGGATCATCGTGCGCACCAGCGCGCCCGATACCGCGCTTCCCCCCGAGGGTTCGCGCATGTTGCCTTGCTATGGTGGCGTCAGTTCTCTGCCGGGACGCCCGTCATTCAGTTGCCCCGGGGGAGTGACGAACGTGCTCGCCACCCTGCTCGACCCGGTTCCGAGTTACGGCAATTCCGGACCGATCGTCCTGGCTTCGGGAGCAAATCATTACCGGTTCATTGGCCTCGACATCACCCGGAGCAGCGGCGGGCCAGACTTTCGATTAATCGGAACCCAGGGAACTGCGGATCACATCATTGCCGATCGCGTCTGGTTGCGGGGCACGCCCAATGACGAAACCGCTACGGCTTTTGGCATGAATGGCATGAGCTACTCAGCCCTGATTGATTCCTATACCAGCGACATGCACTGCACTTCGGTGGTAGGAGTCTGCACTGACGCCAAGGTCGTGGGCGGCGGGACCAGTTCCACGCAAGATGGCCCCTACAAGATCACGAACAATTTCCTTGAGGCCTCGGGTGAAAACATCCTGTTCGGAGGCGGAACCGCAGCCTACACGCCGGCGGACATCGAGATTCGCGGAAATCACTTTTACAAGCCGCTGATCTGGAAATCCGGACAGACTGGTTTCGTAGGCGGAGCCTCCGGCTATCCTTTCATCGTGAAGAACCACCTGGAACTCAAGAACGCACAACGCGTGCTGGTCGAAGGAAACATTTTCGAATACGTCTGGGGCGGCTTCAGCCAAGTGGGTTTCTCCATCCTGCTGACCCCCAAGAACCAGGCGGGAAGCAACGGCACCAATCTCTGCCCCATTTGCCAGGTTACAGACGTGACCATTCGCTACAACAAGATCAGCCACGTGGGTACGGGCATTGCGCTGGCGAACTCCAACTCCAACAACAACGGCTCGGCCTTTGCCGGCGAACGGTATAGCGTTCATGACATTACCGTCGACGACATCAGCGCAACCAAATACAACGGGGGCGGCGGCCTGTTCCAGGTGTTCAATGGTTGGGCTACGAATCCGCTGAACAACATACTCATCAACCACGTTACCGCGTTCCCCGATTCCATCAGCCATTTCTTGTCTCTGGGCAATGACGTCAACCTTCCGCCGATGTATGCCTTTGCCATGACCAACAGCATCCTGGGACAAGTTAAGTACCCGGTATGGTCGACGGGGGGCTTAAGCAACTGTGCAATCGCCAATGTCCCGCTGACGAGTCTCACCGCATGTTTCCCCCTCGGGTACACCTTCAAGGCCAATGCCATCATTGGAGGCACCCAGGGGAATTACCTGCTTTCGCAATGGCCGTCCAGCAACTTCTTCCCCCTGGACGCGACGTCGGTACAGTTTGTGAACTTTAATGGGGGGAATGGCGGCGATTATCACCTGCAAGCATCCAGCCCATACAAGAACGCCGGAACCGACGGCAAGGATCTGGGCGCCGATGTCGACGCCATCCTTGCAGCCACCGCCAACGCTTACTGAGGCACAGCGAGCCTGAACCGAGGGCAGGGTCGAAAGGCCTTGCCCTCGCGGCTTTAGGATGGGGATCGCAGCCAGCTTATAATCGCTGCTGACTGGGTGCTCCTGTTCTCATGATCAAGGAATTTTTGAAGCGTGCGCTGATTGGCAGCGGAGCCATGCGCTTTGCCGCTCGGGCCGCGGGCAAAGGCGCCGCCATTGTCATGTATCACTCCGTGCAGGACGACCCCGCAGCCAGCCTTGACCAACTGGGGGGCATCGTTCATTCCGCCAGGGTTTTTCGCGGACAGATGGAGATCGTCGCCCGCCACTTCGCGCCGGTTACCATGGATCAGATTCTGCGGTTTGTCAGAGGCGGAGGCGACCTGCCCCCGCGCGCTGTAGTTGTGACCTTTGATGACGGCTACAGCGACAACTATCACGTGGCACGAGCCATTCTGGATAGTGTAGGCATTCCCGCCGTCTTCTACGTCGCGGTGGATTGCGTCGATCGTCAGACTTTGCCCTGGCCCAGCCTGCTGCGTCACATGTTTCTGACGGGAACCGCTCCGTCATGGAAAGAGCCTGGCGGAAGCACGTGGCCCCTAAGTACGCGAGAACAACGGCTAGACGCGTTTGAGCAGGCGTCCAAACACTGTGCCAGGCGGTCGGGCGAAGCCCAGAAGGCATTTCTGCAGAAGATGGAAAGCGAGCTGCACGCAATGCCGCTGGTCTCGAAAAGCCCCATGATGACCTGGGACGAGATCCGCGCGCTTGATCGCGGCGGTCATTCCATCGGCTCGCACACGCTCACCCATCCCAACATGGCGCAGGTCTCTCCCGCCGACGCAGAGGTCGAATTCAAGGAGTCCAAACGCCGGCTGGAAGACGAACTGGCCAAGCCCGTCCCGCATTTTTCCTATCCCTGCCCGGCATTGCAGCCCCACTGGGCGGATCACACCGTCAACCTCAGCCGGGAAATCGGCTATCTCACAGGTGTAACCACCAATGGAGGAATGGTTCGGCAGTCCGACGAACCGCTCAAGCTGCGGCGCATCCGCCCCACCAAGACCATCCACGGCCTGCACTGGAACCTCGAGCGCACCTTTTGTGGAGCGGTTGTCTAGTGCGACTTCAAGACATGTAGGGATGCTGCGGGTCGTACAGGAAAGAAACGTCGCCGTCAATGAGATGTAGATTGAGGAGAGCGCCCTCAGGAAGAAGCTTGCGGCGGTCCTGTACCAGAATCGTGTCTTGGCGGCACAGACGAAACCCAAGCTCCTCCCACACCCTTCCGATCTGTTGCGATGAGGTGCCGGCCACGATCTCCGCCACGCCTTCATCTTCCGCTGCCGTGCGGGCTGCCGCCATGCAAAGCGAGCCCCACAGTTTTGAATCGCCGCTTGAAGCACCAATGTCGACGATGCGCGCCTGCCGCCCAATCCTGGCCAGCATGAAATAGCCGATTACGACCTGGTCGGCGTCAACAATATAAGCGGAAAAATCAGCTGCCGGACAGTTCAGCATGTAATTCAGGGCCGCGGCCGAGCGCCGCGGACGGATTTCCGGCGGTGAGCCTGCCGTTCCCAAGACCGCGTCGATTTCTGCTCCAAAGGACGACCGGCGCTCAATGCGCCAGGCCGCTGGCACACCAGCCAGCGGCTTAATGGTCGCGCTCGCGTTGCGAAGAAAGCGCAGGGGAGATTTCCAATCGTGCGCGGGGCGGGTCCGCAGCTGTAACCATGGCCGCACAACCCGGACGTATCTTTTCAAGACTCCCGCGTTCTTATACCCAAGTTTCGGCAGGATCTTCTTCGTGTCCTGCGATCCGCCGATCGTAATCATCAGGTCAGCCAGGGCCGCAAGATTTCGCAGAACGTGGACGCCTGCGCCCAGCGAACTTGGACTGCCTGCCCAGTCGACCAGATGAATGGCTTGTGCTTCCTCGCCTGCGGTTGCCAGGCGAATGGGCCAGACTCCACCATGGGCCAAAATCTCATCGGCTTTTTGCAGGAGAAAACTGCGAGGCTGTGACCAATTGGGATGAGGCCGGAAGTACTTCCACTCCAGCACCGCGGGCTGGAACGAATTCGACTGCGCCGGAGCTCGAAACACGTCGCGCAGGAATTGCAGCATGGCGTCTTGTTGGGATGGCAACGTCGCGGCGAATCGCAGACCCATACTCTCAGACGTGGAAGGCG
The DNA here is from genome assembly GCA_036376415.1 of Terriglobales bacterium. Lineage (GTDB taxonomy): Bacteria > Acidobacteriota > Terriglobia > Terriglobales > Acidobacteriaceae > Gp1-AA145. The sequence continues at coordinate 58,541 of DASVAJ010000024.1, read as the reverse complement.
TAAGTGAAACCTCGTCTGCAACCATCGCATAGACTTTGAGTCGCAGCAAGTCACGCTGCGGCATCCAAGACCACGCTTTTGCCTGTGCTATGATCGCAGTTAATCGTAGGCGCTTCGAGACTGCGGCAACGCACTCGCAATTGATTCCCATGAGCTTCTGCCGATTCTGGGCTGTATTCTCGTTTTCCGTGTTATTTTCCGGTGTCGTAAGCCTCAGTCAGGAGGCACAGGTCCCGAAAAATGCGCCGCCCGCGGCCAACCCATCCTCCGGCAAATTTGATGGTCCCGCTGAACTTCCCCGCGTATACGTCAACAGCGCAGTCGCGGATACCCCTGCCCCTGGGCAAACGCACGATGTCCGCGAAGGTGAAAGCCTGCAGGCTGCGATCGATGGCGCGAGTTGTGGAGATACGTTGCGCTTGCAGGCGGGGGCGACCTTTCACGGCCAGTTTCACTTTCCGGATAAATTTTGCGATGACAGCCACTGGATTATCCTGCGCAGCAGCGCGCCGGACAACGAACTGCCTCCCGAGGGGACGCGCCTGACGCCCTGTTACGCCGGCGTCGCCTCGCTTCCCGGGCGGCCCGATTTCCATTGCAGGTCAGTCCGCAACGTGCTCGCGAAAATTGAGTTTGATGGAAACAACGGTTCGGGGCCGCTCGCCTTCCTGCCCGGAGCTAATCATTATCGTTTTCTGGGACTCGAAGTCACGCGGGGAGCGCCCGGTGCATCGATTTCGGCGCTGGCCTTCGTCAAGGGCGGCGCGGCCAACCATCTCGTCTTTGACCGTGTATGGATGCACGGGACTGCGCAGGACGAAACCACACGCGGATTAGGCATGCACAACATGACCTACGTCGCGGTGGTGGACTCGTATTTCACAGATTTCCATTGTGTCGCCGGCACTGGCGCCTGCACCGATGCCCAGGATATGGGTAGCACCGGGAGCAGCCTGCCCAACGGACCGTACAAGATTGAGGACAATTTTCTGGAAGCCTCCGGGCAAAGCATTCTGTTTGGCGGGGGCGAGGCCACGGTGGCGCCGGCCGACATCGTGATCCGCCGCAATCATCTGTTCAAGCCCTTGATCTGGCACCCCAACCAACCGGGATTTGTCGGCGGGCTTTCCGGCCACCCGTTCATCGTCAAAAATCATTTCGAATTGAAGAACGCCCAGCGCGTCCTGTTTGAAGACAATCTTCTCGAAAACGTTTGGGGAGGATTTTCGCAGGCTGGCTTTTCCATTCTGTTAACGCCCAAGAATCAGAATAACCATTGCCCGCTCTGCGTCGTTACGGATGTCACGATCCGTTACTGCGCGATTAGAAATGTCGGAGGAGGGTTTCAGATCGCTAATGCGACCTCCGATGCCGGGGGCGCCAGTTCCGGAGGCGAGCGCTACAGTATCCACGATGTGATCGTTGATGAAGTGCATGAAAACGACCTCGGCAGCTTTGGCCTCTTCGCCATGGTCATGTCGTTTTCCCCTCCCCTTGCCAATGTGCGCATTGAGCACGTGACCGCGTTTACTCCGCGCGCGGCATTCTCCATTCAAAGCAGGCCCAAAATGGCGAATTTCAAGATCGACAACAATATTTTCGTTCTCGAAGGGGACCGCCAGATCGGCAGCCCGGGCGGGGGGCCATCCAATTGCGCCTTCCGGCCCGATCAGCAAGGGCCCGCAGGAGTGATTAGGAGTTGTTTCGTAGACTCCAGCTTCACTCACAACATCATCGTGGGTGGGATGGGGTGGGGTTCCGGGAACATGACCCCGGGCAGCCTGAAAGCTGCCGGCATTCGCCAGATTCGCGAACCCGGGGCACTCGCCTACTCCCTGTGCCAGGAGAAGGATCCCGGGGAGTGCAAGAGAGCGTCGCCAGCGTTGAAGGCGGGAACCGACGGGCGGGACATTGGTGCTGATGTCGCGGGCATTCGGAGAGCACTCGAAGGCGTCATCTAAAGCCGCTCGCCGAAGGTCATGTCCTGCTGCGTTCGCTCGCGCCTACTCAGCATGGTTTCTATCATCCCAGCTATGCTAAAGTGCTTTATATAGCTGTAAACAAAAGAGCTTGCCATCCCCAGGCGCATGCGCGGGGCCGAATTGCCATCATCGACGGAACGAACTTTCACTATGGATTCCATCGCACTGACCTGGGTGCCGCAGGGCAGCTTTCACCACGTCGGCTTCGTCGTGGCATCCATTGAGCGGACGGCTGGCGGCTTCGTGGAATCGCTGGGGGCTCGTTGGGACGGCGTCATCGTTCACGATCCCGCGCAGAAAGTGCGCGTCACCTTCCTGGAGAGCCGCAACCCATCGGATCCGCTCTTCGAGCTGATCGAACCTGCCAGCGAAGATTCCCCGGTGACCGCGGTTGTGAAGAAGGGCGGCGGCATGCACCACGTCTGCTACGTAGTGGATTCCGTGGATGAGCAAATCGCGCGCAGCCTCGAGCAACGCGCCATTCTGGTGCGACGACCGACCCCGGCGACGGCTTTTGGCGGCCGGAGGATTGCCTGGGTTTACACCCGCAACCAACTGCTGATCGAATACCTGGAACGCTAAAGGGAATGGCGACCGAGAATACTTCCAATCTGCGCGGCGAAGTCGATCGCCTGTTGCAGGAATCGCAGTGGAATGCGGCCGCAGCACGCCTGGGCTCCCTCTGGCGGGCGGAGAGCAGTTCGGCCACGGCTGCGTTCGTAGTTTCGCGATTCGAAAAGCTTCGGGGCAAGATGGCGTTGGTTCCCTTCCGGCTTGCCATCCTGCGCTCCTTTACGGTCGAACCGCTCGTTCCCCTGTTGCGGGCCGAGGCATTTTGCTTCGGCATTGACCTCACCGTCCATATCGGCGACTTCAACGCTTATGCACAGGAAATTCTCGATTCGGAGAGTTCCCTTTACGGCTTCGCGCCAAACGCTGTGATCCTGGCAGTGCAGACGGGAGACATCGCTCCTGACCTGTGGCAGGATTACACGCATCTTTCCGGCGACGCCGCAGTCACAGCCGCGAAACGCGTATCCGAGAGCTTGCAGCAATACATGCGGGAGTTTCGTGGGCGCAGCCAGGCGGCTCTCATCGTGCACAATCTTGAGCAACCGGCGCACGTGGCTCTCGGAGTGCTCGATACGCAGAGTAAACCAAGCCAGGCGGAACTGATTCGGCAAATGAACCGTGATCTGGTTGCGTCCAGCGGACCGATGCGCGGCGTTTATGTGCTCGACTATGACGCCCTGGCCGCCCAACATGGCCGCCTGCGCTGGCGCGACCAGCGCAAGTGGCTGACGGCTCGGCTGCCGATTGCCGCCGAACAGATGATCCACCTCGCCCGCGAGTGGATGCGGTTTGTGGCGCCGCTGACCGGCAGAACCGCGAAGGCGCTGGTGGTTGATCTTGACAATACGCTCTGGGGCGGCGTCATCGGGGAAGACGGCATGACCGGAGTCAAGCTCAGCGCGGAATATCCCGGCGCGGCATATCAGGCGTTGCAGCGCGCCATGCTCGATCTGACCCGCAAAGGCATCCTGCTGGCCATTTGCAGCAAGAATAACCCCGATGATGCGATGGAAGTTCTCGAGAAGCATCCCGGCATGGTGCTGCGTCCCAAGCATTTTGCTGCGATGCGCATCAGTTGGAACGACAAGAGCCAGGGCCTGCGCGAGATCGCGTCGGAATTGAACATCGGGATTGATAGCCTGGCTTTCCTCGACGACAATCCTTTCGAGCGCGAGCAGGTGCGCGGAGCCGTGCCGGAAGTGATCGTGATCGATCTGCCGCAGGACCCGCTGCAGTACGCCGCTACAGTTCGAGAACACCCCGCCTTTGAGCGATTGACTTTGTCCGCCGAAGACCAGCAGCGCACGACGTTTTATGTTGAGCAGCGCGAGCGAGCGCAGGCAGAGCAGAAGTTTCAGTCGAAAGAAGATTTCTATCGTTTTCTCGAGCAGGAAGCGGAGATTGGCACGGTCACTCCGGCCACGCTGGCGCGCATTTCGCAGCTGACGCAGAAAACCAACCAGTTCAACGTGACCACGAGGCGATATGCGGAGCAGGAGATTTCTGAGATGGCGGCGAATCCGGCCTGCCAGGTGCTTTCCATCCGCGTACGCGATCGCTTTGGGGACCACGGTTTGGTGGGCGTTTCCATCACTCGCGACGAAGGCGAAGTCTGCGAGATCGACTCCTTCCTGCTCAGTTGTCGCGTGATTGGCAGAACGGTTGAAACCGCGCTGCTGGCGCATCTTGCCGATCAGGCGGCGGCGCGCGGCCGCAAACGGCTGGTGGGATGGTTCCTGCCCACCAGGAAGAACGCGCCGGCGCGCGACTTCTACAAGCAGCACGGATTTGAAGTCGCCAAGCAGAACGGCGATGGCGCGTTCTGGTCGCTGGATCTGACAAAACAACGGATCGCCTCTCCCGAATGGGTTAAAGTAGTCACGGGGAATGGAGGAAAGGATTGAACGTCTCGGACCAGATTCGCACCATGGCCTCCGACATTTTCGGAGTGCCCGCCGATAAGATCACGCCCGCATCTACGCCTGAAACCATCGAGACCTGGGATTCGATCCAGCACCTGAACCTCGTGCTGGCGCTGGAGGAGAAGTTTGGCCTGCAGCTCTCGCCCGAGGAAATTGAGCAGATGAAGAGCATCGGAGACGTGATCAAGCTCGTCGAAGGCAAACTTCAGGCGGCGCCGAGCTAGCCTTGGCTATCGTTGTCCAGCCGTACCTTCTCGAACACGAAGCCGCGGTTGCCGAATTCAATCACAGATTGCAGGCTGGCGGCGCGGAAAAAGACCTGGTTTTCTACGAGGCCGCCACGCCGCGCTGGCTTCCACCTGACGGCAGTCCTATTTTCAATCAATATTTCGTCGCCACGGAAAACGGCCTGGTCCGTGGCGGGTACGCCCTCAAGTGGCAAGAGTTCTGGTTTGCAGACGGCCAGGTACGCTCGATTGGCTACTATCACCATCCCCTCTCAGAGGGGATCGTCAACAAGTCTTACGCGACCGTTGGCACATTGTTGTTGCGCGATGCCATGCAGCGCGCGCCCTTGCTGTATTGCCTGGGCATGGGAGGCTATGACCGCCCGCTGCCAAAAATGTTAATTGGACTTGGGTGGAAACATTTTGCAGTTCCCTTCTACTTTCGCGTGGTGAATCCGTTTCGTTTTCTGCGGCAGATGCAGCCCTTGCGCAGCTCTCGTCTGCGAACCCTTGCAGCGGATGTTGCGGCTTTCAGCGGCGCTGGCACCCTCGGATTGAAAGCCCGTTCGCTGCTTGCGGCAATCCAAGCTCCGGCAGTTGCCGCTTATGAAATCGCCGAGTTCTCGGAGTTTGGGCAGTGGAGCGGCACACTTTGGAATGAAGCCAAGGAAGCTTGCAGCATGGCGGCTGTGCGCGACTACGCCGCACTACAGAGACTCTATCCCGCCGACCAGCAGCATTTGACCAGGTTGCGGATCAGCCGCAATGGCAGGGATATTGGCTGGGGAGTGGTAGGAGAGCGAAGAAAAGACGCCAAGTATGGAGACTTGCGCGTGGGTTCGATCGTGGACTGTTGGGCTTTGCCGGGAAATGCTCTGGCCATAGTCCGGGCAGCGTATGGCAAATTAGAAGCCATGGGGATGGACTTGATTGTCGCCAATCAAAGCCATGGCGATTGGTGCGCCGCGTTTGAAGCGGCGGGATTCATGACTTCCGAATCGAACTTCATCTTCGCAGCTTCCAAAAAGCTTTCCGCGCTGCTACAGCCGCTTGATGATGTGAAACCGCGTTTGCATTTTACGCGTGCCGACGGCGATGGCCTGCCACGGAACTTCTGAGGCACAACCCTCTAACTCGCTTGGTCATTCCGACCGAAGCAGAATGATGAGCGAATCGAGTCATCCTGCGAAGGGGAGAACCTGCTGAAGTGCCCGGGACGGCCAATCCGTAATTTCAACCACGACGGACTGCAATTCCTCGTCCCGCAGAACAGCAGGTTAATTATCGCGTGGCTTGCAACACGCCTGCCGGCGCGGCATTTGCGCTGCTGAACTCGTATCCGAAGTGCGTCATCAGTTGACCCCACTTCTCTTCGATGAGCGCAACGGACTCTTTCGGCAGCACCGAGCGCCAGTTCCCCGAGGATGCTTTGCGCACGAACGGTTTGTCCTGGCGGGTGTACCTGGTCTGCACCCACTTGCCGCCCTGTGCCTTTTCCATCTCGCGCATGCGGTCGGCGGAACTGCGCTGCGCTGCGTTGTTCAGGCGCTCAGGGGTAGGCTCGACTCCGAGCATAGGCGCGACTTTCGCCAACTCCCGAACCGGGTCTGCCTGCAAGTCCTCGTAACGAATGACCAGAAAGTTCTTCGTGCCTTCGCGCGTCGAAAGCCAACTGGTGATGTGGTCGCTCCATGATCCCAGGCGCGGCCAGTATTCCGATTCCATCCATTTGGGAATGAACTGAGCGACCGGAAACTGGTCGTTGAACGATCCTTTCTTCATCTCCCAGTGATAATTCGAAACTGCAACGTCGCGAGGATCGCGAACGATATAGACGATCTTCTTATAGCGCGGGTCGAAGCACTCGTGGCTCTTGATCATGCGCGGACGCGGCAGGTTTCGCATCTCGCGGTCGGAGTGCACGTACATATCGGGAATGCGGCTCTCCAGGTTCAGAAACGTCATCGGATCATTGTGATAAACCAGGTTGCCAAGGAGAAAACGGCACCAGGTATTGCCCGAGCGCGGGTAGGAGGTAAGAAAGACGTCGTCGGGAAAAACCGTGATCTCGCGCTCGATGCGAGTGGTGCGCCAGAAAACATCGTTCACCCGAGACAGATGCTTAGCAATCCGTTTAATCATCATGCGCTCGTCTTTTCCTCCACGCGACTGGTCTCGTTCTCCTGGCGATCGCCTTGCAGCCAGCCCAGCAAACGCTGCTTCCGCGCGTACATACTCTTAGCTTCGTTGCGCAAGGTCGATAAAACCTTATAACGCGACTTCGTAAACCAGGGCACGCGGTGCGGCTTGCAGCCGTATTTTTCTTTGTAGGTGCCCTCGCCGCCCCAGTCATAGACTGCAACGCCGCGCTTCTTCCAATAACGCAGTACGTACCACTGAATGGCCTCATTGGGACGCAGAATCTGGCTGGAACGATAGCTCGCGTTGCCCCAGAACTCCGCAATTTTGTTGTAGCCAGGAAAGATTCCCGTCGCAATGCACTTCCCTTCCGCATCGCGAGCGCGCACCAACAGGACGCGGCCGGTCCCGGCCATGTTTTTCACCAGCGCACGCACGCGCTCCAGGTTGTAGGTGGGGACCAGTCCCTGCTTGGCAAAGACATCTTTCAGTTGATCGTAGTATTCGTCGGCGAACGCGAGATCACTGGCCTCTTCGATCTTCACCCCGCTCTTCTCCGCTTTTCGCACGCAGCGGCGACACGCGCTGTCCATGCCACTGAACAATTGCTCTTCGCTTTGGGTCAGGTCCGTGCGATAGGAAATGTAGTATTCGCAAGTGAAGCCCGATGCCTGCCCATCTTCGGGTGCGAAGTAAGGGTCGGAAACTTCCATGTGCAGGCATTTCAACGTATCCCATGCCAGCTTTTCGATTGCGGCCAGCGCCTCCGCGCGGGAAGCGCCCGGAACCAGGTTGAAGCCGATATATGGAGTCGTCCACCCGGGGAACGAACTGCCCAGGACCTTTACCCCCATGCGCGAAAAGGTCAAGCCGGAGAAGTACCCGGCGATCTCACCGTCCTGCCGCAATTCGGCAACAACGGGCGTTGCCCGCTGAGTTTCCGCGACGAAGTTGAGCCACTCTCGAGTCTGGAAAACCGTGCGGTCAGCAAAGTTGTCGAGGTGTTCCCAATTCACATTTTTGGGATCGACAATAGCGCATTTCATTCGGGTCGTGGCTCCTCAGGGCCTACCAACAAATGCCTTCGTAAGAATTCGCGACTATGGGACGACGCGCCTTCGCGAGATTTACCAGATCGATGACGATCTGATCGCGGCGTAAATACTTCGCGAGTTCGTCCCTGCCCGCCGATTTGTTGCCGATGATCACGACTTCGCCGTGCTTCATTGTCCCGACGAGGTCGTCGGTCAAAAGAGATCCGATATGCGGAATCACTTCTTCGATATACTGGCGGTTGGCGCCGGCAAGCCGCCCCAGGCTGACGTCTTTGTCCCAAATTCTCACGTCCAGGCCTTCGCCCAGCAACCGCTTGATCACCTGGACCTGCGGGCTTTCGCGCAGGTCGTCGGTTCCGGCCTTGAAACTCAACCCCAACTGCGCGATTTTCTTCTTGCCGGTTCGCATCACCGCTTCGACCGCCCGGTCGATGTGTTCCAGGTTGCTGGGCAGCAGCGACTCCAAAAGCGGCAAGCGAAGATCGAGTTCTTTCGCTTTGTAGGTAAGCGCGCGAACATCCTTGGGAAGGCAGGAGCCTCCGAATGCAAACCCGGGCGATAAGTACGCGGGAGAAATATTCAGCCGCGTATCGGAGGTGAAGATCTCGGTGACCGCTTCGGCGTCGACGCCCAAGTGTTTGCAGAGCGTGCCGACCTCATTGGCAAAAACCACTTTCACGGCGTGAAAAGCGTTCGAGAGATATTTCACCATCTCCGCGACTGTAATGCTGGTTTCAAAAACCTTTCCGGGCGTCTTGCCGTAAAGTTCGCGCAATGGTTGAAGGTGTTGCGGATCTTGCGAGCCCAGAATCGTGTACGGAGGCTCGAGGAAATCTGCCACCGCGCTGCCTTCGCGCATGAACTCAGGGTTGTAACAAACTGTGAAGCCGTCGCCCGCCTTCTTGCCGCTCTCGCGCTCCAGAATGGGCAACAACACAGTCTCGGTAGTGCCCGGCAAAACGGTGCTTCTCAGCACCACCACGTGATGAGATTTCTTCTGCTTCAGTGCCGCGCCAATCTCGGCGGCTACCTTCTCGATATGGCTCAGGTCGAGCTTGCCGTTCCGCAGGCTGGGCGTGCCCACGCAGATGAACGAAACGTCCGATCCAAGCACCGCGGCACAAGGATCGTTGGTGGCATGCAGCCGGCAAGCCTTATTGGCTTCGGCCACCAGCTCGTTCATACGCGCTTCGACGATCGGGCTGCGCCCTGAATCGAGCATCTCCACCTTGCTCGGGCTGACGTCGACGCCGATAACCCGATTGCCCAGGGAGGCAAAGCAGGCCGCCGACACCGACCCCACGTATCCCAAGCCAAATATGCTGATTGACTGGCTCAAATGGCAGGCTCCGTAATGGCTAAGCTGATGGCAACAAGAGTACGGCTATTCGGGGGAGTTCCAGGTTTCACTATAACAAGTTAACCAAAGCAGGGAGCAATCGGGATTCCATCGCCACTCCAACACCCGAAAAATAACCATAAATCTCATTTGTTTTCAGCAACTTAGGTTGTTGGCGAGCTGGCCAGCATCGGCGGGTTTGCAGCTGGGGATTAATGGGTAAAGTTTTTCCACTGGATGGAAGTCTTGTGACCCAAAATGACACTCACGAATAAACCAAGCCCTGCGCAAACGACTGAAACGACATCTTAGTCCCCGCTGTCCCCACTCAGCCAATGGCATACCGAATGCTGCCTTTGGTGAGCATTCTGAGCCAGTTCCAGCCCGTGTAAGATAAGAAAAATTCGTGAACTCCCGATTCCTAGATATCTTCCGGCGTTTGTCCCGCATGAGCGCGGACGAATTACGGACACGCCTCACGCAGCTGGCCAATAAACGCCTGGATGCTCTGGCCTACCAACTGGGACACGATTTCTCGGCGGGTGAGATGTCGCCCGGGGCCACTGGAAAGTTTTTCTTTGCCGGGGATGAAATTGGGGATCGCATCGCTTTATTGAAGAAATTCCTGCCTGACCAAGCTGCTCAGATTCAAAGCGAAGCAGACAGTATCTGCCAACACCGCTTCAACCTGCTGGGCTACACGGAGGTGGATTACGGCAAGGAGATAGACTGGCACCTGGACGCTGTCCACGGAAAACGCGCCCCTCTGAAACCCTGGTACAAGATCAACTTTCTCGATTTCAACGAAGTCGGGGATCACAAGGTCACCTGGGAACTGAACCGTCATCAGCATATGGTCACTCTGGCCAAGGCTTGGGCTTTGGCTCGCGATCCACGTTACGTGAGTGAACTGGTGGAGCAGTGGTACGGCTGGAAGCGTGCGAATCCCTATCCCATCGGCATCAACTGGGGCAGTTCGCTGGAAGTCGCTTTCCGCAGCCTGTCGTGGATCTGGGTCGCGAATCTGCTGGACGACACCGCACCGGTTCCTGCCGAGTTCCGCCGTGATCTGGCGCGCGCCTTGTCGGTCAATGCCCGCTACATCGAGAAATACCTTTCAACGTACTTTTCACCCAACACGCACCTGCTGGGCGAAGCGGTTGCCTTATTTTTCATCGGGACCTTGCACCCGGACTTGCCTCGCGCGGGCCAATGGAAGGATCGCGGATGGCACATCATTCTGCAAGCAGCAGAACGGCAGGTCCGGCCTGACGGTGTTTACTTTGAGCAGGCACTTCACTATCACGTTTACGCACTGGACTTCTTTCTGCATGCCCGCCTTCTCGCGGCGCAGAATGGAATGGAGGTCCCTGCCGGGCTCGATGCGGTGCTCGAGAAAATGCTGGATGTGATCAAGTCGCTCTCGCAGGCCGGGCCGCCGGAAGGCTTCGGCGATGATGATGGCGGTCGCGTGTTCAATCCGAGACGCAATCAAACCGAGCACATGACCGATCCGCTCGCGATCGGTGCGGCCCTGGGTGGGCGCGAATGTATTCAAGCCGCTGCCGGACTCACGGAAGAGGCGATCTGGGTTTTGGGATCCCAGGCGATCGAGTCAGTCAAGAAGCAACCCCGGGGGCCGGTTCGCTCCTGTGCATTTGCATCCGGCGGCGTTTACGTCATGGCCGGCGCGGCGCCCTGTCCGCACCAGTTTGTCGTGGATGCCGGACCCCAGGGAATCGGCCGTTGCGGCCACGGCCATGCGGATGCCCTCAGCATTCGCATGGCAATCGACGGCCGCCGCTTTCTCATCGATCCCGGAACCTGCGTCTACATTTCTGACTCGAACGATCGCGACGAATTTCGCGGCACCGCCGCGCACAATACCGTTCGCATCAATGAGCAGGACCAGGCAGTTGCGTCAGGTCCTTTCGCATGGGATGGCATCCCAGTCACCCAAATTGAACACTGGGCGAGGGGAGAGTCCTTCGACTTTCTTTGCGCCAGTCACAACGGGTATTCCCGGCTGGCGAACCCAGTGATCCACCACCGCTTTGTTTTCCGGGGACCTGAGGGCGTCTGCCTGGTGCGCGATATTTGCCAAGGAAAGGGACGCCACCTGGTCGAGAGCTTCTGGCATTTTGCCGAGGATGTGCACGTTGGCAGTGAAGGCGGCGCATTGCTGGCAACGCGTGAAGACACTGCAAGCCATTTGCTTTTGCTCAGCGCGGGCACTGGCGATTGGCAAATCGAAAGCGTCTCGGGATTCGTTTCACCGGCTTATGGCTTGAAGAAACCGGCGCCGGTGGCGCGTATCTCAGCTTCGGTGAATTTGCCTGCAGAATGCGCGGTGCTGATGTGCGCAAGTGCCGCAGCCCAACCTTCCGGCCAATTCGTCTGTTCAAGAGAAGAGCAAACACGCAACGTACAGGCATACGAGTTCACGGTTGCGAATACCGTCCACAAATTCTTTTTTGCCCAGGGCGAGAGCGACTGGACCGCGGGGGATTGGACGAGCGACGCGCGTTTCCTCTATTCCGTGACATCGCACAGCTCCAATAAGGGAGATGCCCTCGTGCGCGTCATTCTTGTGGACGGGACGTTTGTGAAGCGCCGGGGCGCCAGCCTGGTGGCTCAGGAACGCAGGTTGGAAAAGTGGGAATGGGCGCTTGAAGACCGGAATCCATCCTCGCACAACTCCGCGCTGGAGTTTGCCGGACGATGAGTAGCTTTTAACCGGGGATCAGAGAACGGAGTACCGCAATGTGTGGAATCGCTGGAATCGTAGGGCTCAATCGGGACTCGCAGGCAAACGCCGCCGTTTTGCGGCGCATGTGCGGCGTCATGTCGCATCGCGGCCCCGACGATGAAGGCGTCTACACCGAGGGGCGAGTTGGAATTGGCATGCGGCGGTTGAGCATTGTCGACCTTGCCACCGGGCACCAGCCTCTCAGCAACGAAGACGACTCGCTGTGGATCGTCTTCAACGGCGAAATTTACAATCATGCCGCGCTGCGCGAGCAACTGATCTCGGCGGGCCACGCTTATCGCACCAGGAGCGACACCGAAACCATCATTCACCTTTACGAGCAGCACGGGAAGGACTGCGTCAAACAGCTGCGCGGCATGTTTGCCTTCGCCATTTGGGATCGCAAGCGCAAATCGCTGTTCATCGCGCGCGATCGCCTGGGCATTAAGCCGCTTTACTACACAAAAACAGCCAATGAATTTTTGTTTGGCTCGGAAATCAAAGTTCTGCTCGAGCATCCAGATACTCGCCCCGAACTGAATCGCCAGGCAATTCCCGAGTACCTCGCCTTCGGCTATTTATCTGGCGAGGAGACGCTCTATCGCGGCGTGCGCAAGTTGATGCCCGGCCACTGGCTGGAACTGAACGAAGCCGGCGAAATCAAGATCGAACAATATTGGGATGTGCAAACTACTGCCGACGAACCTGCCAAGGATGAAGCCTATTACGTCAATGCCTACCGCGAACTGCTGGAAGGGGCCGTCCAGAGCCACTTGATGAGCGATGTGCCGCTGGGCGTGTTTCTGAGCGGCGGCCTCGATTCGAGCGCCGTCGCCGCGCTCATGACCAAGGCCCGCAAGGAGCCAGTCGAGACCTTTTCCGTCGGCTATGCGGAGCAAACCTACAGCGAGCTCCCCTATGCGCACATTGTGGCCACGCACATCAACTCCATTCACCACGAGGTGCTGGTCAGCTCCGACGCCTTCTTCAACGCGCTGCCCAAACTGATCTGGCATGAGGATGAGCCCATTGTGTGGCCATCGAGTGTGTCGCTGTATTTCGTCGCCGAACTGGCGCGCCAGCGGGTGAAGGTCGTGCTCACCGGCGAAGGCAGCGACGAAACCCTGGCCGGCTATTCGCGTTACGCATTCACGCTGAAGAATCGAGCCTTTGACCATGTTTATCGCTCTGTCCTGCCTCGCTCCGTACGCTCTGGAATCCGCAAATTTATTGGCGAGTCAGAATGGATCAACGCTACCGCGCGCCGCAAGCTTGCGCATAGTTTTCTGGGGACCGATGGCGAGTCCTGGACATCGTTCTACTTCGACAATTTTTTCTCCGCTTTCGGCGAAAAGGACCAACTGCAATTGCTGACAAGGAGTTTTGCGGGCGAGTTCCTGCCGGGCGCAGCTTATGGGAACGTGATGGAAGTCTGGCATCGATCTTCCGGCGAACTTCTGCAGCGCTTGCTCTACACCGATCTCAAGACCTACCTGGTCGAGCTGCTGATGAAGCAGGACAACATGAGCATGGCCGCGTCCATTGAAAGCCGCGTCCCCTTCCTCGATCACGTGCTGGTCGAGTGGGCCATGCGCGTGCCCGCAAGCATTCAGATTCACGGCTTGGCTGGGAAAAGAATTCTCAAAAAAGCCATGGAAGGCCTGCTGCCGGATTCGATTCTGTATCGCCCCAAGCTGGGATTCCCCACTCCCTGGAGTGGATGGCTGGCCGGGCCGCGCCTCGACACGATTGAGCGCATGCTGCTTGAACCGCGCAGCCTCGAGCGGGGCTTTTTCGAGCGCGCGGCGGTGGAACGCCTTTTCCGCGAGCACCGCGCGAAATACCGCGACCACTACGACCGCATCTGGCGCCTGCTGAATTTCGAACTATGGCAGCGGGTCTGCCTGGAAGGCGAGTCGCAGCCGCACGTGGATGTCGGGCCCGAATCCAAGCTCGCTTCGGTCACTTGATTGTTTATAGCATTTGGCCCCGGCAGCACAGATTCGCTTCTAACCCAGACCCCTGTCCGACGCCTGCAGCCGCGCGGTGGGATTCGGCGATGAACAGCCGTCGCTTCCATTACAATCGTCTGCTATCTCATGAAACTTTCCGCCATCGCCGAGGCGCTCGGCGCTCGCCTGGAGAACGGCCTGCCCGACACTGAAATCACCGGCGTCGCCGGCATCGAAGCTGCCGGCCCGGGACAGATCACGTTCATTTCCAACACGAAATACACCCCGTTGGCGCGCACCACCAAGGCGTCTGCGATCATCGTAGGGGAAGACGTCCCGTCCGCCTCGACGGCAGCCCTGCTGCGCAGCAGGAATCCCTATCTCGACTTCGCCCGCGTGCTGGAGATGTTCTATCAGCCCCCGCGATATGCTCCCGGAATTCACCCTACGGCCATCGTGCATCCGTCCGCGAAAATAGGCTCCAGCGCGCACATTGGTCCCTATGTGGTAATTCAAGAAGATGTTCAAATCGGTGCAAATGCCGTTCTGCTCGCGCATGCAGTCATCTATCGCGGCGTGACTATCGGCGACAGGTTCTTGGCGCATTCGCACGTGGTCGTGCGCGAGTTCTGCCGTATTGGCAATAATGTCGTCCTGCAGAACGGCGTAGTTGTAGGTGGCGATGGCTTCGGCTTCGCTAAGGACGAGCATGGCCACTGGCACAAGATCGTGCAATCCGGCCCCACGATCATTGAAGACGACGTCGAAATCCAGGCGAACTCCTGCATCGATCGCGCCAGCGTGGGCGAAACCCGCATCGGCCGCGGCGCCAAGGTCGACAATCTGGTGCAGGTCGGCCACGGCTCTCAAGTTGGAGAAGACACGCTGCTGTGCGCTCAGGTGGGACTGGCTGGCTCGACTGACGTAGGCAAGAACGTCATCCTGGCAGGCCAGGTGGGAGCAGCGGGACACTGCAAAATAGGCGATGGCGCCATTGCCACCGCTCAAGCCGGCATTCGCGACGTCCCTGCCGGCGCGATCGTCAGCGGCTCGCCCGCCATCGACAACAAGCTTTGGCTACGCTGTATTGCCGCCTACAACCGCTTGCCCGAACTGGTGAAACGCCTGCGACGATCCGGGTAGCCGATCTACGGATCCGCCCAGCTAAGCCGCATCGGCCACCAGGCAACGCCCACAGTCTGCTTCGTGTCGGCACTCTGTAACGAATTCAGCTCCCACGGCGCCATGCCACTGTACCGGTGTGGGATACCTCTGGCCGAAGCCCATCCGGCCCTGCTCGCCAGAGCAGGGCCTCTGTATTGGCGCTTCTGTGCCGTGTGCTGGTTGGCCTGCCGGCCTGCCTCCAAGTCGGCATCGCCGAATCGATCGCCCCAGGCTCTCGCGTCGACAGCTCACAACGAGCCAAACGCGTTGGACCGGCATGCTACAATAGCGAATAAAAGGCGAAACACCTCAGCTTATGTCTTCCCTTCCCCTGCTCCCCGATTCCGGTCCTCGCCTCGTCGGCATCGCCCGGCTGGCCTCCCATGGCGAGAGCGTACGCCAGGGCCATGAGGTGGAATACTTCACGCTGCCAGTACGCTCGCTGCTCAACCGCTGTACCGGCACGCGCATGCCGTTCACATGGACGATCAATCCCTATCGTGGCTGCGAATTTGCCTGCAAATACTGCTATGCCCGCTACACCCACGAATTCATGGAAATGCGCAACGGCATCGAATTCGAGCAGAAAATCTATGCCAAGCAGCACGCCGCGGAACTGCTCAGCCAGGAACTCCGCAAAGTAAAGCCGGGCGAGGATATTGCCATCGGCACTGCCACCGATCCTTACCAGCCAGTCGAAAAGAAGCTCGAAATCACCCGCGCCATTCTGCAGGAGCTCGCCCGCCACTCCGGCCTCGAACTCGGCATTGTCACCAAGTCCGCCATGGTGGCGCGCGATCTCGACGTACTCAGGGAAATTGCCCGCCACAGCCGAATTTCTGTCAGTTTCACGATAACGACGATGGATGTCGAACTCGCACGCATCCTGGAACCGCGAGCGCCCCGTCCCGACCTGCGCCTCGAAGCTCTTCTTAAGCTTCGCGACGCCGACATTCGCGCCGGCGTAATCTGCGCGCCGGTTCTGCCCGGAATCACCGATTTGCCCAAACAACTCGAAGCCGTCGCCCGCGCCGCCGCCGAAGCAAAAGCGAACCACATCTATGCCAATCCGCTGTTCCTGAAACCCTGCTCAGCGGCGGTCTTCTTGCCATTCCTCAGGGAGCATTTCCCGCATCTAGTGCCGGATTACGAAAGGCGTTTCCAGGACCGCGCTTTCCTGCCTGCGGCCTATCGCAAGCGCATCAGCGAACTCATGTCCAAACTGCGCGCAAAATATAAAATCCGAAGCGACTCGCGCGGGCAATGGGACGTGCAGCCCGCTCCAACCAACCAGCAGATGAACCTGTTTTGACACGCCCCGATTCTGCCGCGCAACTCTTTGCCGCCGCTGGGGTTTATGCGATGTTAGGGACATGGCTGCCGCGCCTTTGCGGTATGCAAAGAGTGGGTCTACACGAGCTTGCGAGGAAAGGTATGAAAACTCTTTTCCATCGGGTTGGAGTTATCCGTTCGACCCTCAACCTGGTTTCTTTGTTCACCCTTCTTATTCTTATTTTCGCACCCACCCTGCCCGCCCAGGACGACGAAGGCGGCCAGGGCATGAGCGCCGGCGGTAAATGGACGCAGTACGGTTCCGAAGACCGCATGACCGCGCAGCATCGCACGCGCTTTGAATTGCCCGCGGAGAACGTCGCCAAGAGCGACGCCGACGCGAAAGTCGTCCTCTACTGCACCGACGGCAAGCTCACCCTCGCCGATTTTCATCCCGGCTCCAAGCTGGCCCGTCCCAACTGGCCGGGCTTTTGGGGACAGCCGCAGATGCGGGTGCGGGTGCGCATCGATGGCGCTCACGATGATCACAGCTGGAACTGGATCCGCGGCCATTTCCTGGCCATGGACAAGGGCACAACCCGCGAAATGCTCGGAGCTCATCTCTTCCGCATCGAGTTCCAGACTCCCCAGGGACCGGAGATCGCCGAATTTAATCCCGAGGGAATTGATTTAAGCACCGTCCGTAAAGCTTGCGGGCTCACGCCCAAAAAACCTTAACTCGTCAACACCGCGACAGGAAAGTTGGCCAGCGCTGAGGAAACGTCCACCTCTGCGGCATCCTCGATCTCCCGAGTAGCGACTTGTTCGCGGGTGAAAATATTTGACAGTGGGCGATGGGCGGGCACCCGGATCTTGGTGTCGCGCCAAACACTCTCACCCAATGGCAAGCGGATTTCGGGTCCCAACAGCCGCGTACAAAGCCGTGGCACAATGACAACCACTTGCGAGTCGCCGAATTTCCTGGCAAACGCCAGCACGTGCGTGGCGTGCATACCCACAGTTTCCAGTGCGCTGTATTGGCCGCGGCTAAATGGATCAGGGTTCGCCTTGCGCAGTGCCAGCGTTTTCCAGGTGACGTATTCCTTGATTCGCCCGTCCCGCATGCTGTCGGTAAGCTCGCGCGCAAGCCGGCAGGTACATTCGTTCTTCTCCGACGCGCTCCGCAACTGGTCAAAAACGCGTTTCCGTTCTGAATAGTCCACCGCACGGCGATTGTCGGGATCGACCAGGCTGAATTCCCACAGTTCATTTCCCTGGTAAATATCCGGCACCCCGGGGGCCGTCAACTTGATAACCGTTTGCGCCAGGCTGTTGAGCATGCCGAAATGCGAGATCACGTTTTGCAGGGGTGTAAACGCATTACGAAACTCTTCGCTCTCGAGCACCGCCTTCACAAAATCCGTCAGCCCCGACTCATACTCCTGGTTCTGATTCGCCCAGCTGGACTTGTCTTTCGCCTCGCGGACCGCCTTGAGCATGTACTCGTTTATTCGCTGGACGAAACCTCCCGGCAGACTTTCCGCTTCACCCCCGAGCGGCCATGCCCCGGCCAAAGTCTGATACAAGAGGTATTCATCATTCGCCGTCGGAATATCATCCCCGCGCTTGTGCCGCCGGTTGAGTTCCCGCCAGCGCGCAACGCACCCCGCCCACAGATCGGGCACTTCGGAGAGCACATTGATCCGCGCCCGCACATCCTCTGACCGTTTTGAATCATGCGTGGAAGTTGCCAGCATGGCTTCCGGCCACTGTGCCGCCCGCGCCCGCATGGCCGCATGAAACCGCTCCGGCGAAGCGCCAAACCCACTCGGATTTCCGCCCACGTCATTCAGCGACACCAGCCGGTGATAGCGGTAGAAACTCGTATCCTCAAGACCTTTCGCCATGACCGCACTGCTGTATTGCTGGAACCGCATGGCAAAATGAATTACCGAATTCCGGTAATACTCAGGATGGCTCTCTGCCTGGCTGGTCAGTAGCACATCGCGAATAAAGTCGTATACGCTGGAATCGGCGGCACTGGCTCTCTCTTTCGCGCATTCCACCGCGTCAACGATATATCTGCGATCCACTTCTGAGACCTGGTGCTCGCTAACGTAGGTCCGGTACACCGGGAAACAGGCGACAATTTCGCCCAGCGCATCTCTCAGGCTTTTTACCGTGAAGTCACATGTGTGACGATCAGCCAGGGCAATCCGGCTGAGATGGTTCGCGAGCACGTTCAGTTCGCTGTTCAACGAACGGTCCATCACCAGCTTCTTGCATTCGTAGACGAGCTCGGGAAAATCGGGACGATCACCCATAAATGACCAGTAAGCCTGGGTCAGGCTTCGTTCCGCGCCAGCATCAACGAACAGGCCGTTCACCAGGTTGGAGAAGTCGTAGCCGGTCGTGCCATGGATCGGCCAGTCCGGCGTCAGTTGTTCCTGTCCTGTAAGAATCTTTTCCGCGACCACGTAATGGGTCTTCGCACTGCAATCCGCCGCCGCGTCAGCCCCGCACTGCAGCCGCTGAAAATACTGCCGGGGGTTGTACAGCCCGTCGGGATGATCGATCCGCAATCCGTCGATCTTCCCTTCCCGCAGCAGTTGCAGTACGAATTCATGCGTCTGCCGAAAAACTTCTTCATTCTCCTGGCGCAGCGCAGCCAGGTCATTGACGTCAAAAAATCGCCGGTAGTTGATGTCGTCCGCCGCCACTCGCCAATATGCGAGCCGAAACGCTTGCGCCTTGATGAGTTCGTGCAGTTGATCGAATGACGCTGAATCTCCCGCGACGCCGTTCATCCTCGAAACACTCTGTTCCACGCACGCCATCACCCGATGCGAGCGCGCGCACAACTCCGCCAGCCTGCGCTTATGAATCTCCTTGTCGCGGCTCCGCTCGGCGCGCTTTTCCGGCGAGGTCTCGTTGCGCCCGGGAAGATGCCCGAATGCCGAAATCAAGCTCTGCAGTTCCGGCAAATGCTCATCCGCGCCCTGCGGCCGGGTTTGCATCAGTTCCGCCGCCACACTCAGGACCCGCGGATACTCGCGTGGATTCACCGGGAAGCGGTGCTGGAAATACCAAATGCTGAACTCGCCTTTCTCAGCGTCGAACACCAGCTTCAGTTCTCCGCGATCGAGCACCGTGCCATATTGATCGCCCAGCACCGCCACCAACACCTTTCCCTGCAGTTCATCCTTCAGCGGTTCCCAATCGATATCGAAAAACTCGGCGTAGGACGATGCCTCGCCATTTTCCAAAACATCCAGCCACCACGCGTTATCGCTGCCCATTACGCCCATGTGGTTCGGCACGACGTCGAGAATCTGCCCCATGCCGTGCTCATGCAGGGCCGCAACCCAGCGTTCGTAATCTTCCGGGCTTCCAATCTCAGGATTCAGGTGATGATGATCGATGATGTCGTATCCGTGCATGGAACCGGGGCGGGCCCGCAGATAAGGCGAGGCGTAACAATGCGATATTCCCAGCTCAGCCAGATAGGGCACGATCTCCGCCGCTTGCGCAAAGGTGAAATTCCGGTTGAATTGCAAGCGGTAGGTCGAGAGAGGAATCCGCGTCATTCGTTCAGCAACCATGCAGCTGAATATGCGGGTAATTTCCGCGTTCGGTGAAAATCGCTCTCGGGCGTGCTGTACAGCAACCGCCCTCCAGGCTTCTCTGTGATGCCGATTTCGCGGTCCGCGAAGTTGGCACAAAGGTGCAACCCGCCTCCATTCCGCAACAGCCAGCGTACGGAAACGGCTTTGTCCTCCATTACGCGAAACTGCGCCGCTGCCGTCGCGACCTTCGCGATGCGGGGCGCGATCTCCTTGCCTCGGCATGCCAGCAACTCACGGTAGAACTCGAGCCACTCTCGATGCCGGGGCTGTTCCTGCGAAGCCCAGTCGAGCTTGGAAGCTGCAAACGTCGTCAGGCTGTTCGGATCCGGAATGCGCGCCTGCGCCTCCGGCGAACTGAACTGGGCGAACTTTGAGAATTCCGACCGGCGCCCGTTTCGTACCTTCGACGCCAGTTCCGGCCCAAAGTCGCAAAAGAAGAGGAACGGCGTGGCCGCGGCGAACTCCTCTCCCATAAACAACAATGGTGGCGAAGGCGCGAGCAGCAGGCAGGCCATGGCCGCCCGCACGGCCGCTGGATTTGCCAAGCTGGCAATCCTCTCACCCAGAGCCCGGTTTCCGATCTGGTCATGGTTCTGCAGAAAAGAAACAAAGCACCCGGGCGGCAACTCGCGGCTGGGTTCACCTCGCGGCTTTCCGTCATGATGCCGTGAAGGCTCCCCCTGATAGCTGAATCCTTCGGCCAGCGTTCGCCCCAGATGCCATGCGCCGTTGTCCGCGTAGTCGCAGTAATAGCCGTCGTTCTGGCCAGTCAACAGCACGTGCAGCGCATGATGAATGTCGTCATTCCACTGCGCGGTATAGAGTCGAGGCCTGCCGGCGCTATTTCGCGTCAAGTAATGTGCGGCATTATTTCCGTTCTCCAGGATCAGATGGACGTGCCGCCGCCCGCCAATTCTGCTGAGAACGGTCTCCGCCAGTTCGGTCAGGAAATCAGGGTGCGAATCGTCCTTGATTTCGTGCACCGCGTCCAAGCGCAAGCCGTCGAAATGAAATTCTTCCAGCCAGTACAGCGCGTTGTGGATGAAGTAATCCCGAACCCAGCGGCAGCCCGGCGCGTCGAAGTTGATCGCCGGCCCCCACGGCGTGTGATGCCGCTCGGTGAAGAATTGGGGCGCATATAACGGAAGGTAATTCCCTTCCGGGCCGAAGTGGTTGTAAACCACGTCGAGAAACACCATCAGATTGTGCGCATGGGCAGCATTAATGAAGCGCTTCAGCTCCTCCGGCCGCCCATACGCGCTGGCCGGAGCATACGGCAGCACGCCGTCGTACCCCCAATTGCGCTCTCCGGGAAAGCTTGAGACCGGCATAATTTCAATCGCCGTGATACCCAGATCCGCAAGGTAAGCGAGCTTCTGCTCTGCCGCGGCATACGTGCCCTCCGACGTGAATGTGCCCACGTGCATTTCATACGTGACCGCTTCCTCCCACGGACGACCGCGCCAATTCGCATCCCTCCACTCAAATGCGCCGGGATCGATAACCTCACTCGTCCCATGCACCCCCGCAGGCTGAAAGCGCGAAGCCGGATCCGGCACGGGTTGCTGATCATCGACTCTGAAGTTGTATTGCATTCCGGGCTGAACCTGCTGCGCCGACACCTCGAACCAGCCATCGCCAACGGCAGACATGGCCAGCTCACGTGGTGGAGAATTTTGGAGAAGAAGCTGCACTGAGCGCGCATTCGGCGCCCAGAGGCGGAACTGGACCGAGCCATCCTGGCGGCACTCCGCCCCGAATGGCATCTCGTGCTTGCGTTTCATGCCCCGGGCGCGCGCCTCCGGTCAGTCCGGCGTACCCGCTCCGGAGTGCGCTCCACGAGTAAGACCAGGGAACGCGCCTGCAAAGGATAGCTGTCGTTCACGGCATAAAATGCATCCGCCCGATTCGTGGTCTGACACGATGTATCCACGATCGCCACCCATCCGGAGTTGGAGGGCGGCGCCGGCAGCACAAATGGAATTTCTTCGTGATGAGCGTTCATCAGCAGCAGAAAATTGTCATCCTGAATCCGCCGGCCGCGCTCATCGACTTCATCGACCGCCTGGCCCGAAAGTGCAACCCCCAGGCAGCGCGCGAAGTGCTGGCTCCATTCCTCGTCCGTCATTTCCTGTCCGTCCGGCCGCAACCAGGAAATGTCCTTAATCCCCGCGCCGCGGATCTCCCGGCCCTGAAAGAACTTGCTGCGGCGGAACACCGGATGGGCTTTGCGCAGCGCAATCATTCGCCGCACAAACGCCAGCAACTCCTGATCCAGATGCTCCGGATTCCAATCCAGCCAGCTGATCTCATTGTCCTGGCAATAGGCGTTGTTGTTTCCCTGTTGCGTGTGCCCGATGGCATCGCCAGCCAGCATCATGGGCACGCCCTGCGATAGAAAGAGCGTCGCCATCAAATTCCGCTTCTGTTGCGTTCTCAGCTTCAGAACCTCGGGATCGTCCGTGGGACCCTCTGCTCCGCAATTCCAGCTGCGGTTATTGTCGGTGCCGTCGCGATTGTCTTCGCCATTCGCCTCGTTGTGCTTTGAGTTGTAACTAACCAGGTCCTGCAGCGTGAATCCATCGTGCGCCGTCACAAAATTCACGCTGGCATACGGACGCCGCCCGCTGCGGGCATACAAATCGCTCGAGCCGGTCACCCGGTATGCCAGCTCGCCAATGATGCCGCCATCACCTTTCCAGTAGGAGCGCACCGCGTCGCGATACTTGTCGTTCCACTCCGCCCAGCCCACGGGAAATTTCCCGACCTGGTAACCGCCCTCGCCCAAATCCCATGGCTCGGCAATCAACTTCACCTGCGAAAGGATCGGGTCCTGGTGAATGATGTCGAGAAACGCTCCCAGCCGGTCCACTTCGTGCAACTCGCGCGCCAGCGTGGCCGCCAGATCAAAGCGGAATCCGTCCACGTGCATTTCCAGCACCCAGTAGCGCAGGCTGTCCATGATCAGCTGCAGCACCCGCGGATGGCGCATGTTGAGCGTGTTGCCCGTGCCCGTGTAATCCATGTAATAACGGCGGTCATCCGGCACCAGGCGGTAGTACACGGGATTATCGATTCCGCGAAACGACAGCGTCGGCCCCAGCTGGTTGCCCTCCGCGGTGTGGTTGTAAACCACGTCAAGAATGACTTCGATCCCCGCCGAATGCAGTGTCTTCACCATGGTCTTGAACTCGTTCAGGGAGCCCGTCGCGGAATAGCGAGGCTCCGGCGCAAAAAATCCGATGGTGTTGTATCCCCAATAATTCCGCAATCCTTTTTCCACCAGGTGGCGGTCGTCGACGAAGGTATGCACCGGCATCAACTCCAACGCCGTAATTCCCAATCGGGTCAAGTAGTCGATCACCGGCGCCGTCGCCAGCGCCGCATAGGTGCCGCGCAGCGCCGGGGGCACATCGGGGTGACGGATGGTGAATCCCTTCACATGGACTTCGTAAATGACCGTGCGGTGCCAGGGCGTGCGCGGCGACTGATCCGCTCCCCACGTGAAAGCCGGATCCACCACCACCCCCTTCAGCATCCCCGGCGCGCTGTCGCGTCGATCGTAAGAGAGGTCCTCTTTCGGATGGCCAATTTTGTAGCCGAAATGCGAATCATGCCACTTCAATCCGTTGCGAATCTGCTTGGCGTAGGGATCGAGCAGCAACTTGTGATGATTAAAGCGCAGTCCTTTGCTCGGATCGTAAGGCCCGCGTACGCGGTATCCGTAAAGCAACCCCGGCCGCGCCTCCGGCAGATAACAGTGCCACACCTGGTCGGTCTGCTCACGCACCGGAACGCGATGGATTTCCCGGCGTCCGGATTCGTCGAACAGGCAGAGTTCAACTTTTTCGGCGTGATCCGAAAAGAGCGCGAAGTTGACGCCTTCCCCGTCCCAGCTGGCGCCGAGCGGGTACGGCCGACCCGGCCAGACGATCAAGTCGGTGGATTTCATCATGCTGGAGCTTCAACCGGCAGACCCGGTGACACGAAACTTAGCTGGCATGAGCGGTTCCGGAGGAGAACCAAGCTGCGTTCTGCCACCCTGTGCCAGAAAGGTGCTACCGCGACCCGAGAACAAGTCAGGATAAAAGACCAGAGCCGCCGGCGATATAAGGTTCGAACCCTACATCCGCCCCGCATTCCCCTGTACGGCCGCGATGACGGCGCGGTCAAAGGATACCCTCAAGGAGGCTAGCTCGAACCTGAGGGTGCCGCCCGTCTTTTGCGGGCGCTTCCAGGCCCGTCCGGGCCCCAGCGCTCAAAGCGGCAGAGTCGGCGGGGATGACATTCAATGGCGCGTTTTGGCGCTTTCAGGAAATCCGAAAACACAGCACGATTCCGCATGGCAAATGTCCACTCCGTCCCAGACTGGAAGGCGCTGTATGAAGCCGCCTTACTCGAGACTGACCGCGGTAAGCTGCCCGCCCGCATCATGAGCGCGCGCAGCGCCATCTTCGATCGCATCGAAGAAAGCGTCACTAACCCGCTCGCCGCCGAACAGAGCGCCATGGACAATGCCCTCCGCAATCTTCGGCGCCTGGCGGAGTTGGCGTCCGAACCCAAAGCCGCCTGATCCGGCGACCTCCTCCCTCGTCGCGGTCAGCGCCGTCGAACCCGTTATGTTTATCGGTTTCTCACTGCTCTATGTAAGGAGTTGTCCTGTGCCCGCGACATCACTAGCCCAAACCACTCCGCCTGAAAGTCAAAAGCCCGCTGCTTACGCAGCGGGCTTCTGCAGGAGGAGACAATACAACCTAATTATCGCGCGACCCGGGCGCGTCTTTCGGTCTCTTCTTCAGGTCTTGCTCAAAAAATTGCACCAGGCGGTCAATCAGCCGTCGGCGGCCGCCAATCATATGCAGCCCGCTCTCATGCTGATGCTCCTCCAAAATATGATTTAATTTGGTTTCCAGTTCGGTCATCGGAACATCTCCCAGCATTAGACTCACCCGAGGTCTCGGCCTGCGGCAAAACCCAAGGCTGCTATCTCTACCTTAACTCCGCGCACGGTCTATACGACATTGGAAATTCTGATCGAGACCATTAGTAAAATGAATCGCTTTGCGGGAACCGGCCACGCTACTCACTTTCGTAACATGGCGAGGTCTAAGGCCAGCACGGTGAAAAGCCAGGACCTGGGTTAACCGGGCCTGTTGGCGCCTCTCGGTGACTCTTTCTCCACTGTGGTTAATATCTCTTTCAACCAAACAGCGAACAGAGTCACCCAGAAATTTTGGGCGGAGAAGAAATAAGGCCGGGCAGTGCGCCGAGACTTCCCTTTCATTCCCGTTTTGCGCCTACTTTCTTCTCTCCCCCGCCATTCTCATTCCCGCCCGGCCTGGAAACTGCTAAAGTAAGCTTTTTCCACAGTTTATGCATCTATTCTGGGGTTTGTTGGCGAGGAGACGAGCATGCAAATCGCGGTAGTCGGTTCGGGATATGTCGGTCTGGTGGCTGGCGCCTGCTTCGCCGACCTGGGCCACGATGTCATCGTGGTCGACAATGATCAGGCCAAGCTCGCGGCCCTGAATCGCGGCGAAACTCCCATCCACGAGAATTTCCTCCCCGAGTTACTGCACCGTCATCGCAGCGCCCGCCTTCGCTTTTCCGACGATCTGCAAGCCGCTGTCCGCGCCAGCAAGGCTATCTTTGTAGCCGTCGGGACTCCGCCCACGGAGCAGGGCGAAGCCGATCTTTCCTATGTGGAATCGGTTGCCCGCGGGATCGCCGGCGCGATCGATTCGTACAAGATCGTAGTCGAGAAAAGCACTGTCCCGGTCTACACCAGCGACTGGGTACGCAAGATCATCCTGCGCAACGGAGCCGAGCACGGCGAATTCGACGTGGCCTCGAATCCTGAGTTCCTGCGCGAAGGCACCGCCGTCACGGATTTTCTTTATCCCGACCGCATCGTCATCGGCGCCGATACCGAACGCTGCGCCGCCGTTCTCCGCGAGATCTACGCGCCCCTGGTGGAAGGGACGTATTACTTGCGTCCGGATGCGATCCCGCGCCCCGACCGCGCCCAGGTCCCGCCGCCCCTGATCACCACCAGCGCAAAGAGCGCCGAGTTGATCAAGCACGCCTCAAATGCGTTTCTGGCGATGAAGATTTCCTTCATCAATGCAGTCGCGTCCATCTGCGAAAGCGTAGGCGCCAACGTGCAGCAGGTCTGCCAGGGCATCGGCGCCGACACCCGCATCGGCCCACGATTCCTGAATCCCGGAATCGGTTACGGCGGCTCCTGCTTCCCCAAGGACCTGATGGCCTTCCGTTCCGTCGCCCGCGAATGCGGCTACGACTTCCGCCTGCTCGATGAAGTGATTCGTATCAACGAAGAGCAGCGCCAGCGCTTCATCCGCAAAGTACGCAGCGCGCTTTGGACTCTGCGCGGGAAGAGGCTCGGCGTGCTCGGCCTGGCCTTCAAAGGCGGCACCGACGACATTCGCGAATCTCCCGCAATTCTTCTGATCAAATCGCTCATGCAGGAAGGCTGCAATATCTGCGCTTACGATCCCGCCGCCCACGAGCGGGCCCAGGAAGTGCTGAACTCGTCCGTGCAGTTTGCGGAAAACGCCTACGACGCCGCGCACGATGCCGACGCCCTGCTGATTCTCACCGAATGGGAAGAATTCGCGGCGCTCGACCTGAAACGTCTGCGGGCCGAACTGAAATACCCCATCGTAATCGACGGCCGAAACCTGTATGATCCTCAGGTCATGGCAGCCCACGGGTTCACCTATTACAGCGTTGGGCGGCCGTCTGCGAGTCCCGAGCCGGTTGTTCCGGCGACTGCCCCCTCGACGGCCAGGAAGATATCTCGTTCATGAAGCCTCGCGCGCTGGTCACCGGAGGCGCCGGCTTTCTGGGTTCTCACCTGTGCGACGCGCTTTTGTCCGAGGGCTACGCCGTCGTGGCCGTAGATAACCTCCTCACCGGGCGCCTGTCGAATATCGAACACCTGCGCCGGGAGGGAAATTTCGAATTCCGCCAACTCGACATCAACCGTCCCTTCGACTGCGGAGAAGTCGACTACGTCTTTCACTTTGCCTCGCCCGCCAGCCCGGTCGATTACATGGTGCACGGCATCGAGACTTTGAAAGTGGGCTCGCTGGGCACGCTGCATGCCCTCGAAGTGGCGCAAAAATACCGTGCGAAATATCTGATTTCCTCAACTTCGGAATGCTACGGCGACCCGCTCGAGCATCCGCAGAAAGAAACCTACTGGGGCAACGTGAACTCCATTGGTCCGCGTTCGGTGTACGACGAGGGCAAACGTTTCAGCGAAGCCCTTACCATGGCTTTTCATCGTTATCACGCCGTGGACACGCGCATCGTACGCATTTTCAACACCTACGGCCCGCGCATGCAACTGAACGATGGCCGCGTCGTTCCCAATTTTATGAAGCAGGCGTTGCGCGGCGAGGACCTCACGGTCTACGGCGACGGCAGCCAGACTCGCAGTTTCTGCTACGTGAGCGATGAGGTCGAGGGTTTTCTGCGGCTGGCGCGATCCAACGAGCACTTTCCGGTGAACATCGGAAACCCTGACGAATTCACGATTCTCGAATGCGCCCGCCGGGTGATAGCAATTACGGAATCAAAAAGCCAGATTCGGTACGAGGCTCTTCCTCAGGACGATCCCAAGCAGCGCAAGCCCGATATCACCAAAGCCAAAACCCTGCTCGGCTGGGAGCCGAAGATCAATCTCGACACCGGCCTGCGCATGTCACTCGACTACTTCCGCCAGGCGGTCGCCGCCGAATCCGCCGCGCGCGCGTAACCAAGCGGAGTTTAGCATTTGGCACTTGGCCCGGCCGGCGTCGGTTCGGACGGTCAAAAGTTGCACGATCCTGAATCTACCTGCCCCATTCTCAATTTCGCGGTTTCTGCCGAATACAGGCAGGGATTGGGATTGCCGAGATTACTTCGAGACTTGATTTCGAGAGATGCGGACACAGAGACCCGCCCAAGCAGGAGCGTGGACGGGCAGGGTGTGAAACCGAAAGCCTGGGGCTGAGGGGTGGCGGCTGGCTCTCATTACTTCCGTCACTTTCCTTTCCCCCCGAAGTGCCGATATCTTTCACGGTGGAACCTCGGCTCGCAAAGCGGAAGCCGTCCCGTGTTCAGGAAGCTATCACGATGGGGAAAAAACTGAGCAGCTTGGCGTTAATTCTTGGATGGCTATTAATGCTGCTCGGACTCTGCTTCGTCCCCGCGGCGCTCGGCCAGAACAAGGACGAAGCCATTCTAGGGGCCGGCATCTGCGCTTTTGCTTTCGGAGCGCTGCTATCCGCCCTCGGGTTTTATCTCAAGGCCCAGGTGCTGAACGCAGCCAATCCCGCTGCCGCGCTGAACGCCGAACCCAAGCCGGTTCGCGGAGGCTGTGATCTCTGCGGAACCGAATCGCCGGTAATTCATTGCCGTGTGCACGGCCTGCACATCTGCGGCAACTGTCTCGGCCAGCACTACGACTTCCGCTCCTGCGTCTACATCCCCAGCACCCGGCGCCCAGCCGCGGCAAAGGCCAACGCCAGAGCGGCCAGAGCGTAACTCGAATCCTGCATCGCCCTTACCCCTTCCAGCGCCCGGATCGGGTTCTCAGCTTCATTCGGATTTCTCATTCTTTTGACAAATCGATTTCTTGAAGCAGCGCGCAGCGATCCATTTCCTGGAACACGTTCTGACCAGCAGCAATGACCTCGCATTTGTAGTCGGAGTGGCTAACTCGGTCCTGGTCGTTCAGGATTTCAGCAGTGACCAGCAGCAGCTTGCCCATGCCGTCAACCAGCTCGCTCCCGGCGGAGGTACCGCCGTATGGGACGCAGTCTCGTACGCAGCGAAGAAACTCGCTAGTCGGGAAGAAACTGGGCCCGTCGCCAAACTGCTGGTGGTCATGAGCGACGGGAAGGATAATTCGAGCACGAGCACTCTTAAAGAGGCCATCGAGAGCGCCGATGCAGGCGATGTATTCGTTTATACGCTCTGCACTGCCGAAGTTGGCGACCAGCGCGATCCATTGGTGGAGGCCCATCCGAATCTGCTTGGTCCTCGCGCCATGAAATTGTTGGCGGAAGCAACCGGCGGGGCCTCGCTGACGCCACACACGTTCCGAGGGCTGGACAGCACTCTGGGATCGATTCAAGAACTGATTCGCAGCCGCTATTTGATCTCCTATAAACCTGCCGACTTCACTCCCGACGGTTCCTACCGGCGCATCGAAATTTCCGCGAGTAGGTCGGGGCACAAGCTGCGAGTCTACGCACGTCGAGGCTATTACACACGGAAGCAGTTGACTGCCCGGAACAACTAGCTGCTACTCCGGTTTACGATTCTTGCAGCAACCTGCCACTATCCTTGTGGCTTTTGCTGAAGCTCTCACTCGCGACCGCGTCAATCCCGCTATCATGGCAATGGCCACCCGCACGGAGGTGCCATGGGCAAGATTCGCGCTTTGTTCTGGGATGTCGGCGGAGTTCTTCTCACCAACGCATGGGACCACGAAGAGCGTGATCAGGCGGTCGAGCGTTTCCTGCTCAGCAAGCCGGAGTTCGAAGACCGCCACAAAGAACTCGTCCCGATTTTTGAAGAAGGCAAGCTCACGCTCGACGACTACCTGGAACGCGCTGTTTTCTACCAGCCCCGCTCATTTTCCAAGGAAGAATTCAAGCAGTTTATGTTCTCTCTATCGCGTCCTAAGCCGCAGGCGCTCGAGTTGGCGCGCGCGCTCGGGGCCAAGTACGTCATGGGCACCATCAACAACGAGTCGCGCGAGCTCAATCAGTACCGCATCGAAAACTTTGCCTTGACGAATTGCTTCGGTCTCTTTGTGAGCTCCTGCTTCGTAGGCCTGCGCAAGCCCGACGAGCGCATCTACCGGCTCGCGCTCGACCTCACGCAACATACTCCCGAGGAATGCTGTTTTATTGATGACCGGCCAGCCAACCTTGACGGCGCAAACAAGGTAGGAATGAAAGCGGTGCTGATGAAGGATCCGCAGCAGCTCCGCCGCGATCTACAGGCCTTAGGTGTCGAGCCCTGAAATCTTGCGAGGGGGGCGTGGCGGGGGAGCAGGCGGCATGTCCATGCACCAGACATCGGCGATGATCTTCCAGTCCACGCCCTCGCGCCGCGCGACAACGAAGAACTTCCCCGTCCGTTCCTGCCGGTTCGCGGCTGCCACCGGCATCAGCATGCGGTTGCGGCCGCTGAGGCAGGCGATCTCGCCCAGCACCCCGATGTCGGTGCAGTCCAGCTGCATATCACCCATCCCCGACTGGATCGCCCCTGACAAATGCTCCCGCACTCCCGCTCGCCCGCGCACCGGCAGCATGCTGGGCCGCAGCACGATTGCCTCGTTCGAATAGAGCGACGAGACTTCATCCAGGCGTTTTGCATTGTAAGCCATCGTCCACCGCTGCATCAGTTTGCGAAGAGCCGCTTCGGCGCTGGCCACGTCCGCGGGTTCCAGGCCGGCAGGCGGAGCCGAGGCTGGGGCGGACACGGGCAAGCTCTCCGTCGACTCCGACGTACCCTCGGGAAAATGATGGTAGTGATGATGATGATGGTAAACGTGCTGCTCTGCAGGCGCCGTAATCGTCGCCGTTTTTATGGGCGCTGCCCCAGTCTTATCCAGCAAGGTCCCACAGAATCCGCAAAACCGGTTCGTCCCCGAGTTCACTCCGCCACACTTGGGACACTCGGGCCCGGTCAGTGGGCTGGCGGCGGACTCGACGGTTCCGGTACCGGCCGCCTCCGTCCGCGCACCAGTCTCCTGCAGGGCGGCATCGGCAGCAAGCGTTTGAATTGCCTGCAGCGCCACCGCGACCGCCTCCTCGCTGGGCTTGGGCCGCCGCAGGTCGGCATTCATCTTCGAAAAAAATTCCTCTACCGCGGAGTTGGGCAGGGGCTCATCACCGGCATCGCGGGGCTGGCGTTGCGGTCCGCTGCGGTTGGGTCTCACAGACTTCAGATTCTACTCCGAAAGCTCTGTACCTCAACCCCCTCGGTTGAGATCCTGCCTGCGAACAGGAAACCGTGGTAGAACGATTTTCTTACTCCGGTGTAAGTCCCCAAACTTCAGTAACTTGAACGTAATCGGCCTAACTGTCTAGGATCGAACAGGTATGCTCCGCAGCGTCCTCATCAGTCCCGATGCCAACACCGCCCGCACGATCGCGCGTGTGTTTAAAGACCTGGAGGTCACGCTGGAACACACTGCGGATGCGGGTGTGGTGTTTGCGAACGATCCCAAGCGTCGCTTTGATGCCATTGTGGTGGACGACTCGATCGAGGATGCCGCGGCGATTCTTGAAAAAGTGGTCACCTTCCCGGGCTGCAGCAAGGCAGTTCGCATCGTGCTTGCCGACCCGGGCAGTCCTAGCCAGGCCATCTTTAAAGCATCCGCGCAGGTGGTGTTCTACAAACCCATCTCCGCCGAGCGGGTTCGCCATGGCCTGCGCGCGGTGCGGAACCTTATGGGCCGAGATCGCCGCCGCGGCGCCAAGCGGGTCACAACCATGATTCCGGTGCGCATTCGTTACGGCCGCTCCAGCGGCGGGCAGCTCTTTATCGCCGACCTTAGTGAATCCGGCGCGGCCCTTCAGTGCGGAGGCGGCGATTTACCTTCCGCCGGCAGTCTACATATGGATTTTGCCATTCCCGGAGAGGCGGAACGAATTCACGTCACCGCAGAACTGATGTGGCAGAACAACGAAGGGTGCGCCGGCGTTCGCTTCCTTGACATGGCCATGAGCGCACGTAAGAAATTAGGACACTGGGTCAAAGAGCAGACGGTGGCCATCGATAAGAGCAGCCTCTACGCTCGCGCCGGCCTCTAGCCCAAGTCAAATACTTCGGCATCCCGCAATCTCACGCCGCCCCTGTCCTTCTGCGAAACCAGCGGCTCACCCGCGATCCCCCACCCGATTTTTAAATCTTCATCGCTCCACACAATCGTGCGCTCCAGTTCCGGATAGTAGAACTCCGTAGCCTTGTAGAGGACGTGCGCGCCATCGGAAAGCACATAGAAGCCATGCGCCATCCCCGCGGGAATCCATGCCAGCCACCGGTTTTCGCCAGAAAGCTTCACGCCATGCCAGCGCCCGAAAGTTGGCGAGTTCCGCCGCAAATCGACAAACACGTCCAGCACTTCCCCGCTCACCACCCGCACCAGCTTGGCCTGCGGCTTCTCCACCTGGTAGTGCAACCCGCGCAGCACTCCGCGCGTGGAATACGAGTGATTGTCCTGCACGAATCTCGCTCCAATCCCCAGTCCAGCAAACGTCCGTTCACTGTAGCTCTCCAGGAAAAAGCCGCGCTCATCTTCAAAAACCCGCGGCTCGAGAATCATGGCGTCGGTAAGCGGCCTATCCAGAACTTTCATGGGCTATCCAGAATAGCGTGTCTCCTTGATGTCTGTCGCTTACCTCTGTCCTGCCTGTGCCCTCTGTAGTTAAGATTCTTCGGTGAAGCGGCATGACCTGGCTGAGGGCTGACGGCTAGCGACAGTTTGACAAAACTCCCGCTGCTCACTTCAAATCGTCTTTCGCGTCACACGCAAGAGTTCTTTGTGGAGGTTCGATGTCCCGCGCCTTGAAGCTGTACGCCTTGCTTCTGTCCCTGGCGGTTATCTGCTCCGCCCAAGACCTGGCCTCGTTTGAAAAGCGAGTCACGGTCAAAGTGTTGCCCAACGGCCTGACAGCCATCGCATGCCAGCGTCCGGATACAGCGCCGGTGTTTTCCTTCTATACCAATGTCGACGCGGGCTCGGTCCAGGACCCCATGGGCAAAACCGGCCTCGCTCACATGTTCGAGCACATGGCATTCAAAGGCACGCCCGACATCGGCACCAAAGACTACGCCGCGGAGAAAATCGCACTGCAGAGAGTGGAAGACGCCTACGCCGCCTACCTCGATGAACGCGACAAGCCTGTGGGCCGCGACGAGCAGAAGCTCAAGCAGCTTGAGCAGGCTTGGCAGGATGCGATCAAAGACGCCCAGCAGTACGTCATCGCCAACCAGTTCTCGCAAATCATCGAGGACAATGGCGGCGAGGGCCTCAACGCCTCCACCGCCGACGATTTCACCGAATATCACTATTCTTTCCCGCTGAACCGGCTGGAACTCTGGGCGTATCTCGAAGCGGATCGTTACACCCACCCCGTCTTTCGCGAGTTTTACAAAGAGCGCAACGTGGTCATGGAAGAACGCCGCATGCGCACCGACAGCAATCCTATCGGCCGCCTGCTCGAGCAATTCATCTTCGAGGCCTACACCGCGCACCCCTATCACCGGCCGACGGTCGGCTACCAGTCGGACCTGGAGACCATCTCGGCGACCGACGCGCAGGCTTTCTTTGAGCGTTATTACATCCCCTCGAATATGGTGGTAGCCGTGGTGGGAGACCTCGACCCAGCCAAAACCATGGCCATCGTGGAAAAGTACTTCAGCAAGATCCCTTCTCACGAGAAGCCGGACGAGCGCACCACCACCGAACCGAAACAGGATTCCGAACGCCGCGTCGTTCTCCAGGAGCAGTCGCAGCCGATTTACCTCGAAGGCTATCACCGGCCCTCGTATCGCAGTCCCGATGACGCCGTCTATGACGCTCTTGCTGATCTGCTTTCGGAGGGGCGTACGTCGCGCCTCTACCGCTCCCTGGTTCGCGACAAGAAAATCGCCTCCGAAGCCGCCGGCGGCACCGGGTTCCCCGGAGTGAAATACCCGCACCTGTTTTATTTCTTCGCTCTGCCCATGCCCGGCCATACTCCTGAGGAAGTGGCCACCGCCATTCACGCCGAAATCGACCGCCTGAAAAAGGAAGACATCAGCGATGACGAACTCAAAATGGTGAAGACCCGAGCCAAAGCCAACCTCATCCGCAGTCTCGACAGCAACGAAGGTCTGGCCGAAAACCTTGCGATTTTCCAGACTCTGTACGGCGACTGGCGCGAACTGTTCCGCTCTGTCGATCGAATTAATGCGGTCAGCAAGGCCGACATCCGCCGGGTAGCCAACCAGGTCTTTATCCCCACAAACCGAACCGTGGGGGTGATCGAAAATGCCTCGTCCACCAGTGGAGGTGCACAGTGAACCGCGTTTTCCTCCGTGTACCCCTGCGGCGTTTGTGGCTAATGTTTTTTGCCGCCATCTTCTCCGTGGCAGCGCCCGCACAGGAATGGCAACAACTCCAGAAGAACATCCCGAAACTCCCGCCCTTCCATCCGCAAGAACCGAAGCGCATCGTGTTCCCCAACGGCTTGGTGATCTTCCTTCAGGAAGACCACGAACTCCCGCTGATCGATGCGACCGCCCGCATTCGCGGAGGCTTCCGCGTCGAACCTGCCGCCAAGGCTGGCCTTGTCTCCCTTTACGGCGAGGTCTGGCGCACCGGCGGCACCAAGACAAAAACTGGAGACCAGCTCGACGACTATCTCGAAATCCGCGCTGCCAAAGTGGAAACCGGCGGCGGCGCCGATTCCACCGACATTTCCCTGTCCTGCCTGAAAGACGACTTCGACGACGTCTTCGCGGTGTTCACCGATCTGCTGCGCAATCCCGAGTTCCGCGCCGACAAACTCGACCTCGCCAAGCGCGAGGCCTTCGACGCCATCTCCCGACGCAATGACGAAGTTTCCCAGATCGCGCGCCGCGAATCCGTCAAACTTGCCTACGGTGCGCAAAATCCTTATGCCCGCCAGGAAGAGTATTCGACCATCGATGCCATTACCCGCCAGGATCTGATCGACTGGCATGATAAGTACGTTCATCCCAACAACATCATCTTCGGCATCGAGGGCGACTTCGATTCCGCGCGCATGGAAGCCAAGCTGCGCAAGGCCTTCGGCGATTGGTCCAAAGGACAGGCCGCGGTCGAGCCAGACATTCAGTTCACCCCCGCAAAGCCTGGCTACTACTTCATCAAAAAAGAAGACGTGAACCAAAGCAGCATTGAGATGGTCGGGCTCGGCACCACGCGCAAGAATCCCGACTACTACGCGATCGAGGTTTTCAATGAAGCGCTGGGCGGCGGCTTTGCCTCGCGTCTTATCCAGAGCATTCGCACCGCGCAAGGCTTGGCCTATGCCGTGGGCGGAGGCGTCGGCACCCGCTTCGACCATCCCGGCATCCTGCAATTGGCGATGTCGACCAAGAGCGGCAACACAATCCATTCGATCGAAGCCCTCGACGAACAGATTGATCTTCTGAAAA
Source organism: Terriglobales bacterium (assembly GCA_036376415.1). Classification (GTDB taxonomy): domain Bacteria; phylum Acidobacteriota; class Terriglobia; order Terriglobales; family Acidobacteriaceae; genus Gp1-AA145. The sequence continues at coordinate 23,328 of DASVAJ010000024.1, read as the reverse complement.
CCAAGCCCATTACCGATCAGGAAATCGCACAGGCAAAAGATTCCATCCTCAACGCCTTCGTCTTCAATTTCGATACGCCGGACAAGGTCCTGCGGGAGCGCATGGCCTACGAGTTCTACGGTTACCCGCCGGATTTTCTGGAAAAATACCGCGCCGGAATTGAAAAGGTCACCCCCGCCGAGGTCAACCGTGCCGCGCTGAAATATATGTACGACCGCAAAGGGCAGTTCGCGGTCCTGGTTGTCGGCAAGCCCGAGGATTTCGACAAGCCGCTCTCCTCGCTCGGTCCGGTCACGAACATTGACATCACCATTCCACCTCCGCCCGGCGAAAAATCCGAACCGGCGGAAGGGCAGGAACCCGCGGAAAAGAAGGCTTCCAATCCCGAAGGCAAAGCCCTCGCGGAAAAGGTGGCGCAGGCGCTCGGCGGCTTGGACAAGCTGAGAACGGTCAAGGCCATGAAGTCCGATTTCACCTTGACCCAACTCTCCGGCCCGATGCAGGGCGCGGTCCAGGTCGAGAGCATCGTCGTCTATCCGGATCACATGCATCTCGATCTGCACACTCCCCAGGGTAGCTTCTCCATGGTCGCGACTCCCGAGAGCGCGTTCATGTCTGCCGAAGGCCGCGGCAGCCAGGACATGCCTTCATCCCGCCGCGACGAAACGCTTGCTCAGCTTCGCCGCGACCTGGTATTGCTGGCCCAGCACGTCGATGATCCCGCCTACAGCTTCACCGCAACCGGCACCGACAAATCGGGTGAAAAAAAGGTTGAGGTAATCGACATCTCTGGACCCGGCGTAAGCATGGAATGGTTTGTCGACCCGCAAAATGGGAGGCTGGTTCGCGCCACCTACAAGACCATGAGCCAGACCGGCATGGTGGATGCTGAAACCGATTACTCCGATTGGCGTCCGGTGGAAGGCGGCCTCACCCTGCCCTTCCACCGCGACAACAAGCAGGAAGGAAAAGACTCCAGCACGATGCAGTTCACCAGCTTCCAGATCAATCCGCCCGTCGATCCGAAGCTTTTCGAAAAGCCCGCAGCTCCAAGCCAGTAAGGGTACGTGTGGGACGGGAGGCCTCGCCCGGCAGATCGAGCGCAGTTCGAATGTCGGCGATCCCGCACACTGTGTCGCGGAACCCACGTTTGCGGCTGGCACAAGTGTCTCTCCTCGCTGGAACAACATTGGAACGCCGCATGCTCCCGTTAAAGCCATAATTCCCTTATAGGAGCGGCCCATGAAACCAATCCGCTTGCTCTTATTCGTAACTTCCCTGCTCGCCTCGACCATCTCCGCGAGCGCACAAGCTAGCCTGGCTGCAGTTGTGGAAAAAAGGTTCCCGTTCCCTTCTCCTCTCGAGTGGCGGTTGAGGCCGGACAATCACAGCGCCGAGATCTCCCTCATCGGCGTCGTCTGGGGCCCGTCGAGTGCTCCCGAAATGATCTCCAAAGCTCGTGAACTTCTACCGAACGAACAGGCTCAACTGGCTACGCGCTACTCGCACGTGATCGCGCTGCATTTTCGGGCGCGCATCGACACACCACTGCTGAGCATGATGACGCGGAGTGGACTGGTACGCGTCAAGGATGCCGACGGAAACACCGAGTGGCCATGGGATTTAACCTCCTCCGGCCTTGTGGCGCAAGACTATGACATCCACTTCACCAAGGGGAATGTCACGACTGAATATTGGGACTTCTTCCCGGTCACTCCCGACCAGAAAGAATTCCTTTTCCAGGTCCATACGCCGGCGGAACGCGTCAGCTATTTCACAGTGGTTCTGAACGGCAAGGATCTCGTGGTAGACAACGCGACCCCGCCAACACCGTCAGCCTGTCTGGACTTCGACAAGACCTTTGGCGGCAGCATCGGAGCAAGATCCGTGGTTAGCATGCAAATCCAACGGGAACGTACAGGTCTTTCAGGGATGGGCGAGTATGTCGATGGCAGAATCGTGCAGTTGACAGGTGGGGTGGATTTGCTTGGCCGTTTCGTCCTCCAAGAGAACGAGCCGAAGGGCCAAGAGATCGGCATTTTGAAAGGCTCTTTTAACGCTAATTTTCAGACGATGACGGGTTATTTTTCAACGCCCGACGGATCGCAGCTGCAACCTTTCGAGCTGCGCCAAGTACAGGTTCCAGGCATACCAGAATCATCCCCCTCGCAACCGAATTGCGACATGCAATCCGCGGCCGAGCCACCCGCGCGCTAGTTGCTGGCACTTCCTGGCAGCAGAGATCACGGCCAGACTCGCAACTCGCCGCCGGTGTACTCTAATTTTTGAATGTTGGCTTTTCTCACAGGTGCGACGGGGTTCGTGGGCAGCCACGTCGCTCGCGCGCTCGCCGAGCAAGGGGCCGACCTGCGCCTACTCGTCCGCTCCAACAGCAATCCCGAGAACATTGCTGATCTCAAAGCCGACGTCGTAAGTGGCGATCTGCGCGATCCGTCCTCCCTGCAAAATGCCATGGCCGGATGCGATGTGGTCTTCCACGTAGCCGCCGACTACCGCCTCTGGGTCCGCGACCCCGAGCCGATGTACCGAGCCAATGTCGAGGGCACGCGCGCCATTCTCGAAGCGGCCGGGAAGAACGGCGTGCGGCGCGTGGTATATACCTCGAGCGTAGCCACCATGGGCTTTACGGAAGATGGCACACCTGCAAATGAAGATTTCCCCGTCGCGCTCGACAACATGATCGGCCACTACAAACGGTCGAAATTCATGGCCGAGCAGGTGGCGATGGAAGCGTCGCGCTCAGGCGTTGACGTTGTTATCGTGAATCCCACCACCCCAGTGGGTGAGCGCGACATCAAGCCCACACCTACAGGCCGCATCATCGTCGACTTCCTGAAGAAGAAATTTCCCGCCTACGTCGATACCGGCCTGAACCTGGTTGACGTGCATCAGTGCGCTCTCGGCCACATCGCCGCCCTGGAAAAGGGACGCACCGGCGAGCGTTACATCTTGGGCGGCGAGAATCTCACGCTTAAGCAGATCCTCGACAGACTGGCCGCCATTACCGGACTCCCCTCGCCCAGAGTCCGCGTTCCTTATGTCCTGGCGCTGGCGACGGGCGTAGTCGATGAAATCGTTACCGGACGCATCCGAGACCGCGAACCCCGCGCCACCATCGATGCGGTGCGCATGGGCCGCAAGAAGATGTTCGTCTCGTCCACCAAGGCCGAGCGTGAACTGGGCTGGAAAATCACCAACGTCGACAATGCTCTTCGCCGCGCAGTTGAGTGGTTTCGCCAGCACGATTACGCGTGACGGCGGCGTGATCGCGCTTGACCATAGGCCTGACTCCAACCTGGAATGGGACAGCCGTCCGCGGCAACTCAGGGTTATAATGGCGGCTTCCCGATTCTAAGGAGCGCTGTTTGCCTGGAACATTGACTTGGGATGATGCGGAGAAGATCGGAATCCTGCTTTCTAGAAAGCATCCGCAACTGTATCCGCTCGCAGCGGACTTGAAGGACCTGCACGGCTATGTAATCCATCTTCCCGAATTTGGCGGCGACCCCAAGATCTTCGAAACGTCAAAATTGGAAGCTATCCGCGCCGCATGGAATACGGAGTTCCTCGATCGCACGCAGTAATGTCACACGACAACTCGTCCAGTAAGACCTAATTCGACCATTCCTGCCGGGCCGCAGTGCTACCATTCTCCTCCATGGCGGCCCCGTCCCAACTGGTAGGCCAGACGGTCTCGCATTATCGGGTTTTAAAAGAACTCGGCAGCGGAGGCATGGGGGTGGTGTACGAAGCCGAAGACATTCGGCTGCGCCGCCGCGTCGCCCTGAAATTTCTTCCCGAAGGTCTGGTAAGTGACAGTACGGCCCTGCAACGGTTTGAGCGCGAGGCACGCGCCACTTCTTCCCTGAACCATCCCGGCATCTGCACCGTTTACGAGGTTGAAGAATATCAACATCAGCCAGTCATCGTAATGGAGTTGCTCGAAGGCAAGACTCTAAAGGAACGAATGCGCGATGGCCCAATTTCTACTGAAGAACTGCTGGATTTCGGAGTGCAGCTAAGCGACGCGCTCTCCGCTGCCCATGTCAGAGGAATTATTCATCGCGATCTCAAGCCCGGAAACATATTCGTCGTGGGAGGAAGCCGGGCGAAGATTCTCGATTTCGGATTGGCCAAGGTCTTACCAGCCGGCGCAGAGGAATCGCAAGAAGAATCGCTGACTGTGGATGGCGCGGTTCCTGGAACGACGCCGTACATGTCTCCCGAGCAGGCCCGCGGAGAAGAGGTCGACTCTCGCAGCGATCTGTTCTCGCTCGGCGTCGTGCTTTTCGAATTGGCCACCGGACAGCGGGCTTTTGCCCGAAAAAACCGGATTCTGACGATTGATGCGATTCTCAATGCCCGCCCACCTGCGCCGAGTGGTGTGAATCGCGCTTTGCCCGCCGGACTGGATGCAATTGTTGGCAAAGCTCTGGAGAAGGATCGCGAGCGCCGGTATCAGCACGCTTCCGAGATGCGCGAGGACTTGCAGCAACTACGGGAGGACATCAAATCCGAGCGACCTACGGACGCTCGAGCGGTCCGCCGCACGACATACACCTGGCATTCAGCGCTTTGGATGGCAAGCTGGATTGCAATTCTGCTCGCATCGGCAACCGCGGCATACCTCTACTTTCATCGCGCAGCGAGGCTCACCGAGAAAGATACGATCGTCCTGGCAGATTTCACCAACACCACGGGCGAGCCCGTCTTCGATGACACCCTGAAGCAGGGAATGGCGGTGCAGCTCGGACAGTCTCCTTACCTCGTCCTTATCTCTGATGAGCGAGTTCAGCAGACACTGTCGTTGATGGGCAAATCGCCTGGGACCAAGCTCACGCCGGCTACGGCACGAGAGGTGTGCGAGCGCACCGGAAGCACAGAGGTTCTCGAAGGTTCGATCGCGGCCTTGGGAACCGCATACGTCCTTGGCTTCACGGCAAGAAACTGCCACAGCGGAGGGGTGGTTCATCAGGAACAAGTGCAAGCTGCCAGGAAAGAGGACGTGCTGAAGGCGGTCAACCAGATAGCCAGTAGATTCCGCGCCTTGGCGGGTGAGTCACTTTCGACACTTCAGCAACACAATACGCCTCTGGAGCAGGCTACGACCCCTTCGCTCGAAGCGCTCCAGGCGTACAGCTCAGCCGTTAAGGTTTCGTTCGCCAGCGGGTTTTCTGAAGGCATACCGTTGCTGAAACGTGCAGTCGAGATTGACCCCAGTTTTGCCCTCGCCCACGCGCATCTGGGCCTCTGGTACAGCTCCGTGGGAGAGTCAACCCTCGCCATTGAGAGCACGGCCAAGGCATACAAACTGCGTGATCGGGCAAGCGATCCCGAGAGATTTTTCATCGAAACGATGTATGACCGCCACGTGACGGGAAACCTCGAAAAGGCGCGCCAGACGCTGGGAGCCTGGATACAAACTTATCCTCGCGACGTGAACGCGCATGGGCTGTTGTCCGGATTCTGTTCGCAAGGAACGGGTAAATACGAGCAATCCATCGAGCAGGCGAGCAAGGCTCTAGAATTGGACCCTGATTTCGCACCCGGATATATCAACGTGGCTGTCAGCAATTTTTACCTCGACCACTTTGATGAAGCTGCAAATGCCCTGCACCGAGCGGCGCAACGCAAGATCGAGGTTCCCGAGCTTTTGCTCGCGCGGTACTACATCGCTTTATTCAACGATGACGAGCGCTCGATGCAGGCCGCCGCCATGCTGGCCAAAGGGAACCCCGAAGCCGAAGATTGGATGACCCACTCGCAGGCCTTGGTTTTGGCGCGCTCCGGACGTCTGAAACAAGCTAAGTCAATGTCGCAACGTGCCATTGATTTGGCTTCCCAAGGCGGTCAGCGGGAAAGAGCGGCAAGTTACGAAGCGGCGGTTGCGGTCTATAGTGCGCTGCTCGGCAACTTCGCCGAGACAAAGCCACGCACAAACGCAGCCCTCAAGCTCTCGCATGGGCGGGACGTGGAATACAGTGCAGCACTTGCGCTGGCACTTTCCGGCTACATCCCCGAGGCAAGCAAGCTGGCCAACGATCTGGAACAGCGCTTTCCCGAAGATACTTCCGTCCGATTTCAATACACTCCGAACCTCCGCGCAGCATTGGCCTTGACACGCGATCAGCCGGAGAAAGCGATTGAGGCTCTGCAACCGGCGGTTCCCTACGAAGATGGCGTGCCGGCAGTTGATTTCAATTTCTTCTTCGGCGGCTTGTATTCGGCGTATTTTCGTGGTCAGGCGTTTCTGTTAATGCGTAGGGGAGACAAAGCGGCTGCGGAATTTCAAAAAATTCTTGATCATCGCGGGCTGGTGGCGGGCGATCCGATTGGAGCCCTCGCGCACCTGTATGTTGCCCGGGCATATGCCTTGTCGGGCGCTAATGCAAGAACGAAATCGGAATACGAGAAGTTTTTTTCGTTATGGAAGGATGCCGACTCCGGCATCCTCCTGAAGCAAGCCAAGGAGGAATACGCCAAGCTGCAATGACCGTTTCGCTCCTTGGGCACCACCGCAGAAAGGGACCCTCGCCTCTGCGGAGGAAGAACCGACCACAGAAAGAACTTAGGAGAATTCAATGACTAAAGCCCACTTGGTATTAGCGGTGCTCTGCATCGCATCACTTGTGCACGCAGCCCCCGTCCATGCGCAGTCCTGGCAATCCCGCCTGGCCAACGAACTCCCCCTCATGGGCCACCGCAACTGGATTCTCATCGTCGACTCGGCCTATCCCGAACAGGTCGGCTCCGGCATCGAAACCATCGAGACCAACGCAGAGCCGCTTGATGTCGTTCGCAGCGTTCTCGGCGCTTTGCAGAACTCCATCCATGTTCGTCCGGTTATCTTCATGGATGCCGAACTGCCGTTCGTCTCCGAGCAGAAAGCTTCCGGCGTCTCCGCTTACCGCACGCAGGTCGGGTCACTCCTTCATGCCTACGGAGTCCAGTCGCGCCTCCACCAGGCACTTATCGATGAAATCGCAAAAGACAGCGCACAGTACCACGTGCTCATCCTCAAAACCCGCCTGGCAATCCCCTACACTTCCGTTTTCATCCACCTCGACTGCAAATACTGGAGCGCCGAAGACGAACGCAACCTCCGCCAAGCCATGAGTTCCGGGCAGCCGCAATGAATAATGCTGGAACACTTGTACGGTTTCGGCTTACATTGTTCACGCGATGAGAGAGGTTGAAGAAATAAACCAGCTCACCAGGAGAATAGAACGATGCGCGTCGCCAGCGCGGGTCATGCGGTCTTTGCGGCGACCCTGATCGCGATTGGAATCCTGGGCCTGATCAAAAGCGATTACGGGGCAATATGGCCGCCGATACCTCAAGCTCTGCCCGCTTTGACCTTTGTTTGCGCCATTATCTCCCTGGTGTGTGGCATCGGCCTGCTCTGGCGACGCACTGCCGCCAACGCTGCGCGCGTATTGCTCGCGTATCTTCTGCTTTGGTTGCTGCTGGTGCGAGTGCCCGGCATGTTTCTCGCCCGCAACGTGGAATATTGGTGGGCGGCCTCGCAGACCGCAGCAATGGCCGCGGCGGCCTGGGTGCTGTATGTCTGGTTCGCTGGCGAGTGGGACAAGCGCCGGATCGCTTTCGCGCTCGGCGACCGCGGTCTGACCATCGCGAGGGTGCTCTACGGCTTGGCGCTGATCCCCTTCGGAATCGCCCATTTTGTCTTTCTCAAGGCGACTGTCGTGCTGGTGCCCGGCTGGCTGCCCTGGCATGTGGGCTGGGCATACTTCACCGGCGGCGCATTCATCGCGGCGGGTGTGGCCGTCGTCATGGGCGTTTGCCCACGCTTGGCGGCCGCGCTCTCGACGTTGGAGATGGGACTCTTTACGCTGCTGGTTTGGGTGCCTGTCGTGGTGGCAGGATCGACGACCACCTTCCAATGGAGCGAAACCATCGTCTCTGCGGCGCTGACCGCTGGCGCCTGGGTAGTAACAGATTCCTATGGCGGCAGGCCTTGGCTAGCCGTCGGGAAGCATTCTTCGGCTGAAGCATAGTCCTTCATCCATTGCTTCCGTGCCAGCGATGTGACGCCAAGTGGATTAAACTACACGCGCGGAACTGCACGTAAGCGATGCGCCGGCTTTACGGCCAATGCCCATTTCCCTGGAGGCAAGCATGTGTGAGTCGCAAGCAAAATCCGATCGTCGAACCTTCCTATCACGCTCAGCCGCAACCGTTGCGGGGGCCGCGTTGTCCAGCACCGCCTTGTCCTACGCAAAAATTCTGGGCGCCAATGATCGAATCGCGCTCTGCCATGTGGGAAACGGCAGCCGTGGAGGCGACCTGGACCTGATCGTTTCCAAACTCGCCTCGAATCACAACATGGAAATGAATGCGGTATGCGACCTGTGGCGTCGCAACCGGGAACGGGCGGTCGCCACCAATACCAAGTATTACAACCGCGCGCCGCGCGCCTTTCAGCACATCGAAGAGGCGCTCGCCGACAAGCAGATTGACGCCGTGATCCTCTCCACCCCCGACCACTCCCATTCTCCGCTGCTGAAACTGGCGGCCGACGCCGGCAAAGACGCCTATGTCGAAAAGCCCATGGGGAACGTTCTCGAAGAAGCCAAGGCGGCGCGGGACACTGTGCTGCAAAACAAGCTGATCGTGCAAGTGGGAACGCAGCACCGCAGCGAACCTTACCAGATTGCGGCGCACGACCTGGTGCAGACCGGCGTACTCGGCGATGTGAGCAAGGTTGAAATGGTGTGGAACTATCACGGCCCGAGATGGCGCGGCCGTCCCGAGACGAAGCTAATCCGCGAAGAGGACACTGACTGGCGCAAGTTCTTGCTCAATAAACCCTATCGGCCATTCGATCCCCAGGTCTACTGCGAGTTTCGACTTTATAAAGAATTTTCCAGCGGCATTCCCGATCAGTGGATGAGCCACGGCATCGATCTGGTGCACTGGTTCATGAATGATAATTTCCCCAAATCGGCAGTCTCTCACGGCGGCGTCTTTGCCTGGCATGACGGGCGCGAGAATGCCGACACGTTTCACACCTTGCTCGAGTATCCAAAAGGATTCCTGGTGAGCTATTCGACCAGCTTTGGCAATGATGCGCCGGGATTCACGCGCTACATGGGCAAAAAGGCAACGCTCTTCAACTATGGCGGCGAGGGCAGCCCACGCTATCAACTGGTGGAAGAAAAGGGCACGCACGAAAACAATCCAGACATTGACAAGCAGCGTGCTTCGAAATACGTGTTGCTGCCCGGCGAAACCGGGCTCCCCCCGATGGGCATTGACGACCTCACGCTCGGCCACATGGCGAACTGGTTCGATTGCATGCGCTCGCGCCAGCAGCCGCATTGCACCGTGCGCGAAGGTTTTGCGCATTCAGTGGCGTGCATGATGGCGACCGAGGCTTATTGGTCGGGACGCAAGCAGTATTGGGATACGGCCACGGAGACGTTCTCCGACCGGGCGCCAACAGCGTAGCGCTCCCTCATCACGCCAGATACCGCAGCGTCTGCTCGATCAGCGCCGCGGTAGGCGGGTAGGGGTTTCCCGGCTCGTCGAACTCCATTGAGCAGTAGCCGCGGTATCCACTCGCCTTCAGGATGCCGAAGCTCTTCTGCATGTCGATGCTGAAGCGCTTGCCTTTGTCGTCGACTTCTCCATCTTTCACGTGGCAGATGCAATAGGCGTGACGGAACATGGCGTCGACCGCCCGGTAGTTGAAGTCGGCGTTGCCCGTCATCATGGAATTCGCGAAGTCAGGAAGCGCGTGAAGAAACGGGTGGTCCACCGCTTCAATGACTTTCACGATGAAGAACGCATCTTCGCTGACCAGGTCGTCGTTCTCGAGATTCACGACGACGTTCTTGCTGCTGGCGTAACCGGCCACGTCACGAAGGCTTTCTGCTGCGCGTTGCACGTCCGGCGGCGAGTCTTTCGCGCGGCTGATGTGTACGCGGATGCTGGGAGAACCGATCTGCACCGCAACGTCGACGAATTTCTTCGCATGGGTAATCGCCTGCTTGCGCGCGGTAAGATCTCGGTCGTAGAAGCTGTGGTCGCCGTCAACGGCAATGTCCACGGCTTTGGCGTTGGCAGAGTGCAAGGCTTCGCGGAATTGCGCAAGGTAGTCGTTCTGGAGCGAGCTGAAATGGCGGCTCAGCGGCTCGATGTTGTGGACGTTGAATTTCTTAACCACCTCGGCGGCGAAATCTTTCAGGTCCATGCCGGGCAACTGGGGATCGCGATCGCGATTTCCGGGCGCGTTGATGTACGCGCGAAACGGGTACGACGCCACGGACAGGCGGTCACGGGGCGCGCTCGGGAAATCAATGTGCGGCTTGGGCTCGGCATAGGCGAGGCGGCTGCTTCCGGCGAAAACCCCGGCGGCAGCAAGGGCCGACGCCTCGGCAATGAACTTACGTCGTGTGATCTGGTTCATGGGTGATGGGCATTATAGCCTGACTTCGCACCGCCGAAATGCACGCAACCAAGTTGGCTTTGCGGCCTTTATGAAAGCTTCGCGATGTTGCGGGGAAAAGATTTTGCAGCGGCCGTAATAAAATCCAACCAGTGCCGAAGATCGCCATCGTCGCCGCGCTCGAACGCGAACTACGCCCGCTGGTGAAAGACTGGCCAACCGCCACGATCCAGTACGAAGGCCGCCGGTTGACGTTTCACGAAGGCAAACACGCGGTCGTGGTCTGCGTCGGCCTTGGCGCCGAAGCCGCCCACCGCGCCGCCCAAGCCGCCATCGCGAAATACTCGCCTGAGGTAGTCATTTCCGCCGGCATCGCCGGCGCCCTCGTTCCCGAACTGAAAGCCGGTGAAACCATCTTCCCCGCCGCGGTTATCGATACGCAGGGCGGAAGCCGTCACGAAACCGCCATCAAAATCTCTCCTGTCTCAAACACCGCGCTCGCCCGCACTATTCTCGCCACTTCCCCACAAATTGCCGGAGCCGCGCAGAAGCAGCAACTAGCCAAATCCTACGGGGCGCACGCGGTCGATATGGAAGCCGCCGCCGTCGCCCGCGCCGCGGAAATCCATAACCTGGCTTTCCTCGCCATCAAGTCGATTTCCGACGAGTACGACTTCGACCTCCCCGACATGCAAGCCTTCATCCGCGGCTGCGAATTCCAAACTGCCCGCTTCGCCCTGCATATCGCCATGCGCCCATGGCTCTGGCTGCGTGTACTCCGCCTCGCCCGCAACACCCGCATCGCCTCCGAGAACCTCTGCGCCTGGCTGCGCGAAAGCGCACTTACAAATACAATAGTTAAATTAAACAATTGAATCACTGAATCGTTTAGTCATTGACTCATTGAATCATTGAAAGCTCGCCAGAAGGGGGTTCACTTAAACGTCCGAAATGATCCGATGATTCAATGACTAAATAATTCCATCGCTCTATCCATGGCCCTGGCACAACAACTGACCTCACAATCCACTCCCGGTCGAATCCCATCCACGATGCTTGCGGCCGTCTATCGCGGCATCAACGATGTGCGCCTGGAAACTGTTCCTGTTCCCGAAATCGCCGAAGACGAAATTCTGATCAAGGTGCACACCTGCGGCATTTGCGGCACCGACCTGAAGAAGATCGCCACCGGCTCGCATTCCGCGCCGCGCATCTTCGGTCATGAGACCGCGGGCAGCGTTGCCGCCGTGGGCTCAAAAGTCACGCAGTTTTCCCGGGGCGATCGCGTCATGGTCTTCCATCACATCCCGTGCGGCCATTGCTACTATTGCCATACTAAGACCTTCGCCCAATGCGAGACCTACAAGAAAGTGGGCTGCACCGCCGGCTTCGAACCGTCTGGCGGAGGGTTTGCCGAGTACGTTCGCGCGATGAACTGGATTGTTCGCCAGGGTACAATCCGCATTCCCGACCAGGTCAGCTTCGAGCAGGCCTGCTTCGTCGAACCCATCAACACCTGCTTGAAAGGCATTGAGCGCATGGCTCTTCAGCCTGGCGAAACGGTCTTAACCATTGGACAAGGTCCTATTGGCATCATGTTGAGCCTATTGGCCAAACGGGCAGGGGCTAGCGTAATCACTTCCGATTTGTATGAACAGAGGCTTACAATATCTAAAGCGTTCGGGCTCGAGAACACAATTCACGCAGCACAGGTTGATCCGGTAAAAGAGACGCGCCGGCAGACCGAGGGGCGGGGGGCCGATGCTGCCATTCTTGCCGTCGGCAGCAACAGCCTGATTCGCACCGCTATGGACGCAGTTCGCCCGGGTGGACGAGTTCTGTTGTTCGCGCAAACGCAACATGGCGAAGCTGTGTTTGATCCGGCGGCGGTTTGCATGGATGAGAAGACGCTGCTTGGCTCCTACAGCGCATCTATAGATTTGCAGGAGGATTCGGTACGGTTGGTGATGGGGCAGGAGATAGACTTGGAGAAATTGATCAGCCACCGCTTCCCGCTTCATCAGGCCGTTGATGCTCTGAACCTCGCCGCCCACCCGCAGCCGGACTCCATGAAGATTGTGATTCAGCCGTCACAGGAAGGAAAGCAGTGACCGGTAAGATGACAGCCGCCGTCCTCTACGGAAAAGAGGACGTGAAGATCGAAAAGGTTCCCATCCCGCGCGTGGGCGATGGAGAACTGCTGGTCAAAGTTCAGGTCGCCCTCACCTGCGGCACCGATCTGAAGGTTTATCAGCGCGGCTACCACGCCCGCATGATCGTCCCGCCGGCGCTCTTCGGACACGAACTTGCCGGCACCATCGAACAAGTCGGCCCGGGCGTGCGCGGCTTCAAAAAAGGCATGCGCGTTGTGGCGCTGAATTCCGCGCCTTGCCAGACCTGCTTTCACTGCTCGCGCCATCAGGAGAATCTCTGCGAGGACCTGCTGTTCAACAATGGCGCCTACGCCGAGTACATTCGTATTCCGCGCCGCATCGTTGACCTGAACACGCTCACCATTCCTCCGCACATCAGCTTCGAAGAAGCCGCCATGGTCGAACCGCTTGCCTGCGTTCTCCGCGGACTGCACGAGACCGGCGTCGAAATCGGAGACACCGTGGCCGTGATCGGAGGCGGGCCCATTGGCCTGATGTTCGTGCACGTCGCACAAGCCGTTGGCTGCAACGTGATTGCGGTCGTGAAGCGCGAATCGCAGGCTGCCGACGCCCGCCGCATGGGCGCCCATGAAGTCGTGCACACGCTTTCAGAACAGGATCCGGTTGCCGCCGTACGCGCGCTCTCGCCCGCCGGCCGTGGCGCCGACGTGGTGATCGAAGCCGTCGGCCGTCCCGAAGCCTGGGTCTGGGCGACGGAGATGGTTCGCAAAGGCGGCACTGTCAACTTCTTTGGCGGATGCGCCAAGGGCACCAAGGTCGAGCTCGACACCAACCGCCTGCACTATTCGGAAATCACGCTGAAGGCCACCTTCCACCACACCCCGGATAGCGTCCGTAAGGCCTTCGCCCTGATCGCCGAAAAGAAAATTCGCCCCACCGACTACATCACCGGCGAAGCTCCGCTCTCGCGCCTGCAGCAGGTCCTGCAACACATGATGAACAGAAATGGGGACATCAAGACCGCAATCATTCCTGGACAGTAGGATGAATTGGGTAATGGGGTAATTGGGTAATTTGTGATTTAACGAGGATCGTGCGCCTGCCCGGTTTTGCATTACCCAATTACCAAATTTCTCAATTACCAAATTCCCTTGAGTGCCGCTAACCCAATCTGGAGCCACTTGCCCGCGGAGTACGCCATCCCCGCGCATGCGCCCACTCTGCCTGAGGCCTACTCCTATTGCGAGCGGCTGGCGCGCAGCCACTACGAAAATTTTTCGGTCGCGACCTGGTTTCTGCCCAAGCGCTTGCGCCAGCATTTTTATAATGTTTACGCTTACTGCCGCATATCCGACGATCTGGGCGACGAAACCGGGAATCCCGCGGCATCGCTGCAATTGCTCGACGAATGGGAATCCGAACTGAACGCCTGCTACCAGGGCGCGCCGCGCCATCCCGTGTTTGTGGCGTTATCCGGAACCGTCCGCGAGTTCGAGATTCCTAAGCACGAGTTCGTCGATCTGCTCACCGCCTTCCGCCAGGACCAGACGGTCACCCGGTACGAAACTTTTGATGATCTGCTCGGCTACTGCAAAAATTCCGCCAATCCCGTCGGCCACCTCGTACTCTATCTCTGCGGCTACCGCGATGCCGAGCGCCAGCAGCTTTCCGACTTCACGTGCACGGGGCTGCAGCTCGCCAATTTCTGGCAGGACGTAACTCCTGACTACGATAAAGGCCGCATCTATCTTCCTCTCGAAAGCTTGCGGAAATTTGCAGTGTCGGAAGCGGATATCGTTGCTAAACACAACACCCAGCAGTTTCGTGAGATGATGCGCAGCGAAGTGCAGCGCGCGCGGGAGTTGTTCAACCGAGGTCTCCCCCTGGTGAAAATGGTCAGCAAAGAACTCGCCATCGATATCGAGCTCTTCACTCGCGGCGGCCAGGAAATTCTGCACGCCATCGAACGGCAGGATTTTGCTGTGCTCGGCAATCGCCCGGCAATTTCGAAATCGCGCAAGCTGGCGCTGGTCGCGCGCGCCGCCCTGCGCAAGCTGATATGAGCACCTTGGCCCAGAGCTCTCCTCAATTTGTTCCGACCGAGTCGCAACTGCACATGGCTTACTCGGTCTGCCGCGGCATTACGCGCGCCCAGGCCAAGAATTTTTATTACGGATTTCTCGTTCTTCCCAAGCGCAAGCGCCAGGCGCTCTGCGCCGTCTACGCTTTCATGCGGCGCTGCGACGACATCGCCGACGATCCGTCGCTCTCCTTGCGCGAACGCCGCGCCAAGCTCGACACCTGGATGGACGCTTTTCACGCCTCGCAATCCGGCCAGCCCACCGATGATCCCGTGCTGCTCGCCCTCGTCGATGCTCAGCGCCGCTTTCACATCCCGCTCGGGCTGCTCGACCAACTCGCCTTCGGCACCGCCATGGATGTCGACGAATCCCAGGAACACGTTCCGCAGCGTCCCATTCAATACGCCAGCTTCCAGGATCTCGAGCGCTACTGCTACAACGTGGCCTCGGTCGTGGGCTTGGTCTGCATTCGCATCTTCGGATACACCGATCCTTCTGCCGAGCCTCTCGCGGAGCGTTGTGGGCTCGCATTCCAACTCACCAACATCGTTCGCGATGTCAAGGAAGACGCCACCCTCGGCCGTGTTTACCTGCCGCAGCAGGATCTCGAGGAGTTCGGCCTCACGACCGGCGAACTCGCGGGTAATCCTGATCCCGCGCGCATTCGCCCGCTGCTCGAACTCCAAGCCCGGCGCGCATTTGAGAACTATCGTGCCGCCGACGAACTGCTGCCCATGATCGCCGAGGACAGCCAGCCCGCGCTGTGGGTGCTGGTGACCATCTATCGCAGCCTGCTCGAAAAAATCGTCCGCCTCAACTACGACGTGTTCACCCGCAGAGTCGCGCTCAGCACCTGGGAAAAGCTGAAAATTCTAGCTGAAGGATTCGTCCAGCGAATCATCTGATGCCTTCTCCTTGGGAACAAGAAACACTGAAGGGGTGGCCCACCCAACGCGGGGTTGGTTGGCTGGGATTCCGATAGGGTGCCCGTCCCGAATTTCGCGGCTTTTGCGAGAATTAGGGTGGGGGTTTGATAGGAAATTCCGGAGGACAGCACGAACTGCAATGTACAATCCTCAAGCGTCGCCGTCGTAGGCGGCGGCCTCGCCGGCCTGGCAGCCGCTTGCGCGCTCGCGCAATCGGGCTATCAGGTGACGCTCTTCGAACGCCGCCCTTATCTCGGCGGACGCGCTTCTTCCTACGAGCATCCCGCGACCGGCGAAATTGTCGACAACTGCCAGCACGTGCTCTTCGGCTGCTGCACCAACCTGCTGGACTTTTACGAGACCATCGGCATCGAAAACAAGATTCGCTGGTTCGATCGCATGACTTTCATCGAGCCCGGCGGCCGCCAGTCGATCCTGGAACCCGGTTTCCTGCCTGCGCCGCTGCATGTCACCCCCTCATTCCTGCGCTTTAGATTTTTGCGCGCGCGCGACAAGGCCATGCTATCCCGCGCACTCGCGGCACTGATGATGCGCACCTACGAAGATGATGGCACCTCATTCCAGGACTGGCTCATTCGCCATCACCAAACGCCCGCCGCGATCGACCGCTTTTGGAAGCCAATCCTCGTCAGCGCCCTCAGCGAAGATATTAACCGCATCTCCGTCCCCTATGCGGCCCAGGTAGTTCGCGAATCGATGAAATCCCGCAACGCCCGCGCCATGGGAATTCCAGCAGTCCCATTAAGCCATCTCTACGACGCCGCCAAAGACTACATCCTCAGTCACGGCGGCACCGTCCGCATGCGCGCCAGCATACAGTCGTGTGGCGCGGACACTTCTGTCCGCGCAGCCGGGAGCGGCTCAACCGTGCGCCTTCGCCTCCAGGACGCGGAACAGCAATTCGACTACGCAGTTCTCGCGCTCCCCTTCGAGCAAGCCGCGAAAATCCTTCCCGATTCGCCGGATTTTCAGCCGCTGCGGGAAAAAATTCAGCATTTCGAAAGCTCGCCCATCACCGGCGTCCACTTCTGGTTCGACCGCCAGATCACCGATCTCCCCCACGCAGTTCTCTTAGATCGCACCATCCAGTGGATGTTCCACAAATCGCTGCTCCTGACGAAGGATGCGAGGGGCAGCTACGTCGAGCTAGTCATCAGCTCCTCCAAATCCCTGATCGAGAAATCCCGCCAGGAGATCATCGACCTCGCCCTTCGAGAACTACATGAATTTTTTCCGCGGGCCCGGGACGCCAGCCTGGTCAAGGCCACAGTCATCAAGGAGCTCAAGGCTACGTTTTCCCCAACCCCGGGCATAGATCGTTACCGCCCAGCGCAGCAAACTCCGTGGCCGAGCATCATCCTCGCCGGCGACTGGACCGCTACCGGCTGGCCCGCGACCATGGAAGGCGCCGTCCGCAGCGGCTACCTCGCCGCCCAACAAATCGCCGGGAAAACATTTCTGGTCCCCGACCTTCCTGCCACCGGGCTGATGAAGCTGCTCGACAAAAGACAAAAATAGAATTTTCGCCAGATTCGCAAGATACGTGGGAAAGAAAAAGTGAAATAGATGGGCCCAACCCGGAGTCCGCGTCGATCAAGCGTTAAGCCGCCAGTAGCCGCTCAGCTTTGTGCGCTGCACTTTCTGCTCCTTGAGCAGCACGTTCAAGGCGTTGGCAACCGGTTCGGGCGACTTTCGAAGTTGTTGTGCCAGATCCCCTTCGCTCACGATAACGGCTCCCTCGGGAAATCGCTGCCGTATGTGCCGGCCATAAGTTGCGATCTGGTTGGCAAGTGCGCGGAGTTCCCTGGTCTTTCTCTGTCGAAGGCGCTGTTCTCGCGTTGCCTTTGATTCGAATATGCGAACGCACGTGGCGGCGATACAAATGGCAGAAGAAAGAATCGCGAGAACCCACGCACGCAGGCGGATGAACTGCAGGACAGAGTGGAGGAGGTAAAACATCGTCAGACTCGTCTGACGAGAATACAGGCCAAGAAGACAACGAAGAAGATTACGAGAGGCCAATTCGGGGGGCTGCCGGGGGGCCGTGCTCGCTTGAATCTCAGGCACCCGGGTCGGACGACCCCGTGGGGCTGTTCAGGCCTCAAGGATCGAAAAGCACCCCCATGTTGCTCCCCAAATGCGCCAGCGCTAACTCCAAAGAGGCTCAACCAGCCCTGGAACCGTGGATCGAGGCCAACTTGGCGGCACGGGCGAACTATTCACTAGTCGCGGCGCGAATCCTTCGCAAATGAACCCTCTTTCCGGAACTTTTTTCGCGCGCGTTTCCGCGCCAGGGCCTGTTTCACTCGGCGTTTTTCGCCTGGCTTCAGGTAATAGGAGTGACGCTTCACTTCCTTGATGATGTCTTCCGTCTGAACCTTCCGTTTGAATCGACGGAGCGCATTCTCTAAAGATTCGCCCTCTTGCAATCGAATTTCTGCCACATTCACACTCCCTAGAGTAGGTTACGAAATAAACGCATTTTTCATGGGCCTGACTTGTCCTGATTTGGTTGCGGAGCAGTCAAGCGCCGTGTTGGAAATACAACTCACTGCCGATCTCGGGTATTCGGATTTGAGTCCTGTGTGTCCGTTTCCTCGCGGCCAATGTTGAATAACGCGGCCTGCTCTGCGGCATGTTCGCGCAGTTCGGCCATCTCGTCCAGGCTGCCTTGTGCGGATCTTTCCTGCTTGCGCTGGTTTTTGCGTTCTGCTTTGTCGCGCTGTCTCTGCTGTCGCGTATGTTCTTTTTGGCGCTTCGTAAACGTTGATCGTCCTCTTGGCATAGTGTCCCCTTATTCTCTGCCCGACAGCGCATGGTCCATGCCGGGCGAGCAAATTGCGTACAAATATCTACCAACGCGGTTCGCGCGGCTGCCGAGGATGGCCGCGATAGTCATCTCGTCCACGGCCGCCTCCACCACCAAAGCGGTGGCCGCCACCCCGTGGACGCTCCGACTTAGGCCTGGCCTCATTGATGGTCAGTGTCCGTCCACCCAGATCGCTTCCATTCAGGGCCGCGATGGCTTTGTCGGCTTCACTGGCGTTGGTCATTTCGACGAACCCGAAACCACGGGACCGCCCGGTATCGCGATCGGTCACCAGGGTGATCTTTTCGACCGCGCCATGCGCCTCGAAGAGTGTGCGCAGCTCGGTTTCTGTTGTGCTGTGCGGCAGATTTCCAACGTAAAGGTTCTTCATTCCAATTCCTCCCGGCTAGATTCACTGCTTGAAACCTCAGGCATGCGGCTGGGACGCGTTGTTTCAGAATCCCGCGGAGGTTCAGGTCTGTCGCGAATGGCTCGCGCTCGGGCGTCGCAAACCGAGCGTATGGCCGAAATGCGCTGGCAGGCTTCCAGGATGCCCCAGCGCTGCGACTTGCGATCCGGCTTGCTCCCCGCAGCCGCCGATTCATCGCCTGTCGCGGCAGGGGAACCGTGCTCCTCATCCTGGGACCCGTGCTCGCATCCGGGAGCGGAGGAAAGATACGGCGGTCCTCCAACCAGGAACATGACCTGCTGCGGCGGCGTAGCGGTGCGTAAATCCTTGCAGAACTTTTCCAGGGGAGCGGGCGAATCTTCCATGTGGATCAGGACCAGATCATACAGATCAGCCCGCCACCAACACCGCGCTTCGCTTATATCTGCGGCGCAGTCGACCTCAATGCCGAGCTTTCTCATGGTCTCGGAACGCAAGTCGCGTTTCGCGCGCGAGGTGTCAACCAGCAGCACCCGTTTCTTTTTGGGCGGTGCCACAGCAGGATCATTTGCCGGAAACATGCTTGAGGAAAGGCTCACGCGTTTTGCCCTTTCTTTTCTGAACCCGCGACAGAGGCGACCTTGCCCTGGGCAGACTCTAATCTCTGCCGGTTTCGGGCGCGGCGCGCAATTCCGGCTTTCCTTTTGCGGTGAAACCTTGCTTTGTCGCCATTGATCGCCGACATTAGTTGCTCCTTGAGGATCTGGTTGCGCAATGCACCGTTCGAGAATAAAAGAGAGACCACGCCCGGCACGGGTCGCTGGACGCTCTGGCTGATTTCTTAATCGCGAAGGCGGACGCGTTTGTCTTCGGGGTCAAGAGTTGAAGGTGTAGGCGTGGAGAGCCTCTTGCTCTACTGCGCCTTGGTTGCGTTGCGCTCGCTTTCCTTGAGATCCCGCTCGAGTTGCTCGATCAGGTGCTGAATTGTGGGAGAGTCGAGCTGATCAATGCGTGGTTGTGTCAGGTCCTTGGGTTGATTCTTGCTGGTTCGCCGCATGAGACTCCATTTCTGCTCCTTCCATAGTACCGCTGATTCGCGGAAAAGCCCTAATCCATTCCCCCCGATGTGGCAAACAATGGACTTACGCGTCCGACCCCAGCGCATGTTTGCTATTTCGCCGCGGCTGCGGTACTCTCCAAGAGAACGTTAGATCGAATCGGTCGTGAGCAGCATCTCGCCTCAACAGCAAGTAACCTGCAACATATTTCTTCCGACTCTCTCCAGCGTAACTTCACAAAGGAACATCAAGTACAAACACAATGGAAACAGGAACAGTAAAGTGGTTCAATGACGCCAAGGGCTATGGCTTTATCAGCCGTCAGTCGGGCGATGACGTATTCGTGCATTTCTCAGCCATCCAGGCGGGCGGCTTCCGCAGCCTGCAGGAAGGTCAAACCGTGCAGTTTGACGTGACCAAGGGACCCAAGGGCTGGCAGGCGGAAAACGTTCGCCCCGTCTAAGATTTCGCCGGGCAAAGCGGCCTTCGGGCCGCTTTTCTATTTTTCGAGGAAGTTTTTGTGCCCCGGTACTCTTCGCTCTTTGGCCGGGCCTCCTCCAGACGCTTCGCAATCACCGAGTAAGCCGAGGGATTGAAAGCCAGGCCGACGTGCGTCCCGGAGACGGGGAAGTCCGCGGCAGGGCAATCCGTTTTGCAATAGCGCCAATCCACGACGCCATCGCTCTCGGTAAAAATTGCCGTCTGTAAAACCGGGGCCGGCATCACGCAATTCAGAGACTCTAAGAAGTCGCAGGTGCAACGGGCCGTGTAGCAGGAAGGCAGCACCGCCGGACCGTGTTTCGCCAGAATGCGCTTCCGAACCATTGCTGCCGCATGCAGGATGCCGGCATGAGCGACCGTACCGCGAAACGGCGCGCCCAGCGTGATGACCGATGCGATATCGTTTGGTCGCTGCGACGCGATGGAGCGTGCGATAACCCCTCCCAGACTGTGTCCGATGAGATGGACTTTGCGTCCTGATTTGGCAATCGCCTGATCTATGGTTCGATTCAGCTGATGTGTAATCAGCAGGTTTGGACACTCTGTATTAAATCCAATGCCCGAAAATACAGGCGTATATCCAATCCGCGACAGCCATTGATGTAATGGCGTCAGGTAAACATCCGGGCAGAGAAAAGCGGGTATGAGAACCACGGCGGAGCCATCTCCGCGCGGTACTCCTACGCCGTAATATAGAGGCGCGGCATGCAGCAGAACCAGATCGAGGGCAAATAGGATCTCGCTGAAAATGGGGACTTTGGCTGCCCGATGATCCCGAGTGCGGATGGGTGAACCACAAGAAGAGAGCTTGAGTTGGGCACTTCTCATTGTTTGCTGCCCTACTGTACGTGACCGATCGAGGTTTCACAATGAAGTTTTCTCGGTAGAACGCAATAATTTGGATATTGACCAGCAGTTGTGCTCGATCTAGCCAGGTGCAATGACGAATACGGCCACAGCGACAGTCGTTCATTCTGGCTGGAATGAGCAAATTACAAAGTCTTTCAGAGCAAACGCCTTAATACCCTGGTGCATCTTTGCTGTGTGCACAAGAGCACCTTATTGGTGTGCCTCGCACTCGCCGCACTGACGTCCTGCTCCCGTCAAAAGCCTCTTTCCCGTGATGAACTGCAGTCCAAAGTGCGGTCGGCGGAATCCATCGCCTCTGAGACGGTCATGCTTATTGACTTCGTTCGACAGGGCCGCGCAACCCAGCAGTACGCAAGAGGTCATGTAGAGTATCTGTCCGCTGAAATTGCCCGAGTGGCGAAGGATCTCAATAACGCTCTAGCCCCTGCTGATGTCGCGCCAGAGTTCAACGAAGCGCGTAGGCAAGTGGACGCTCTCGGTAGGGAGCTTAGCACCATCGGCCGGCGCATTGGCCATCCGGATGAACTGGCTGGCCACCAGGCCCGCGTTGCCGGCATACGCAACGCCCTCCAACACGCGGGTTCTTCACAATGAAAAAAGTGCTGGGACTCACGCTGGGAATTATGACGGCCCTGGGCGGCTTCGTTGACCTCGGCCAAATTGTTTTTACCACGCAAGCGGGCGCTCTATTCAGCTATCAACTCATGTGGGCCATCGCAGTTGGGACGGGCGCAATCATTGTCTACATGGAAATGTGCGGCAGAATTGCCGTAGTTGCGAAGGAACCTGTTTTCGCGGTGGTGCGCACGCGTCTGGGGATGCCATTGGGGCTGGCAACCCTGATCGCCTCCAACCTGCTCAACGTGATTACATGCGCCGCCGAACTGGGAGGCATCGCCATGGTGCTGCACTTACTCACGGGTTGGCCGGAGAAGATCGTCCTGGTCGGAGCGACCCTCGCCTTCGCCGCCATGGTCCTTCTTTGTCGTTTTCAGTGGATAGAGAGGACGCTCGGCCTTTCGGGGCTGATGATGATCGTGTTTGCCGTTTCCGCGACTGTGCTGCATCCCGATTGGCACCAGTTAGCGCGCGGATTGCTCCCATCCGCATCCCAATCCGGCGCGAATCATGCAGTGCTCTACTGGTACTTCGCAGTGGGCATCTTCAGCGCCATGCTGATGGAATATGAGGTCCATTTCTATTCTTCAGGCGCGCTGGAGGAAGACTGGACCATTGAGGATCTCGGCGAGAACTTCGTGGTTGCATCCCTGGGCTCAGTTTTGGGTTCATTGCTGACCGTCGCCCTACTTGCTTTAGGGGCTTTGGTCTTCCTGCCTCGCGGGATATTTCCTGAAGTGCTGAGCACGACCACAATGGCGGGAGCGTTTCCCTTTGCCAGGAAAGCCCTGGTATTGGCTCTCCTGGGCACGTTGGCCTGCATCTCCGGCGCTGCGGTGGAAACCGCATTGTCGGGAGCCTACAACGTGTGTCAGTTCTTCAATCTGAACTGGGGTAAAAATCAGCCGGCCAAGTCGGTTCCAGTGTACACAGCCAGTTGGCTGCTGATGTTTCTGGTAGCCCTCACGATTGCCTTGACCGGAATCCCCCCGCTGCAACTTGTGGATTATTCCATCGTCTTCGGTATGGCGATCATGCCGCTCACTTACTATCCGATTCTTCGCGTTGCTGCTGACAGGAACGTAATGGGACGCCACGTGAACAGCCGGTTCGATACAATCCTCGGCGCTGTTTTTCTCGTACTTATCACTGCGGCGGCAATAGCGGCCATTCCGCTCATGATCCTCACGCACTCAGGGCAACCATAGTCAGATAAGAACTCCAGCATTCTTGCAGCGTTCTGTGTTCCTTCCGTATCGAAACGAGCAGAGATCGCAAGTCGATTAACGGCGATAACGACGCGGTCAGGCGCTCCAATATCGTGGAATTTTGCGTGGATATGCGCCCTCCTTCGCGTCTCCTGCACACGCAACGGCAGCGTAGGCCGGGAGGCCGAGGTGAACCCAAGATCGCACACTTGAGGAGGCAACCCGTCGAGCAGGCGCGCACATGAGGGGAAAAGACGATTCCAATAAATGGCTCCTCAGGTAGGACTCGAACCTACAACCCT